>DGBP01000040.1:0-1455 GCA_002384855.1 Nocardioidaceae bacterium UBA4001
CTGATCTGCATCGCGCAGAGGTCCGCGATGTTCTTGCCTCTGATCTTCGACGATCGCGCCTCCGGAGTGAGGCGGGTGCCGTCGCAGTCGGGGCAGGTCGTGAAGGTCACCGCCCGCTCCACGAAGGCGCGGACGTGCGGCTGCATGGCGTCGACGTCCTTGGACAGCATCGACTTCTGGACCTTGGGGATCACCCCCTCGTAGGTCAGGTTGATCCCCTCGACCTTGATCTTGGTCGGCTCGGCGTAGAGCAGCTGGTGCAGCTCCTTCTTGGTGTACCTGGCAATCGGCTTGTTCATCGGCAGGCCGGCGCCCTGGAAGATCCGGCCGTACCAGCCGTCCATGCTGTAGCCGGGGATCGTCAGCGCGCCCTCGCTCAGTGACTTCGAGTCGTCGTACAACGCCGTCAGGTCGAAGTCGTTGACCGACCCCATGCCCTCGCAGCGCGGGCACATGCCGCCGAGACGGTTGAAGGTCGCCTTCTCCGCCTTGGTCCTGTTGCCGCGCTCGACGGTGATGGCGCCGCTGGCCCTCACCGTCGGCGTGTTGAAGGAGAACGCGTTCGGCGAGCCGATGTGCGGCTGCCCGATCCGGCTGAAGAGGATGCGCAGCATCGCGTTCGCGTCGGTGGCGGTGCCGACCGTGGAGCGCGGGTTGGAGCCCATCCGCTCCTGGTCGACGATGATCGCGGTGGTCAGGCCGTCGAGCAGGTCGACGTCCGGACGCGCGAGCGTCGGCATGAACCCCTGCACGAACGCGCTGTAGGTCTCGTTGATCAGACGCTGCGACTCCGCGGCGATCGTCGCGAAGACCAGCGAGCTCTTGCCCGACCCGGAGACCCCGGTGAACACGGTCAGGCGGCGCTTGGGCAGCTCGACATGGATGTCCTTGAGGTTGTTCTCGCGCGCCCCGTGGACGCGGATCAGGTCGTGGCTGTCGGCAGGGTGTGCTGTCGCACGCCGCGGGTCCGTGCTCGTCTCCGTGGTCAATCGTCTCTCCCTCTGTCGAGCTCGGTCGTCGTCACGGCTCAGCGCAGCTCCTGGATCCGGACCAGGTTGCCGGCGGGGTCGCGCACGGCACAGTCGCGGACGCCGTACGGCTGGTCGACCGGCTCCTGGACCACCTCGGCGTCACCGGTCTGCAGTCTCTCGAACGTGCCGTCGAGGTCCTTGGTGGCGAGGTTGATGCTGGCGAAGGTGCCCTTGGCCATCATCTCGGCGACCAGACGGCGCTCGTCGTCGGTGAGGCCGGGCGTGGCTGCCGGCGGGTACAGCACGATCGAGGTGCCGGGCTGGCCGGGAGGACCGACCGTGATCCAGTGCATCCCCTGGTAGCCGACGTCGTTGCGGACCTCGAAGCCGAGGACGTCGCGGTAGAACGCCAGGGAGGCCTCGTGGTCGTCGTGCGGAAGCATGGTCTGGTAGATGGTGATGTCCATGTCGGTCACGTTAGGCG
>DGBP01000040.1:1506-4456 GCA_002384855.1 Nocardioidaceae bacterium UBA4001
ACCTCGGTCACGGTGAGGTCGCCGCGCCGCAGCAGCGCCATCGCCCGCTCGATCCGCCGGGTCATCAGGTAGGCATAGGGCGACTCGCCGTACGCGGCCGAGAACTGCCTGCTCAGGTGGCCGGCCGACATGTCCACGCCGCGCGCGAGCGCCTCCACGTCCAGCGGCCGGGAGTACTCCCGGTCGATGCGGTCGCGGACGCGCCGCAGCAGGGCGAGGTCACGCAGCCGGTGCGCCTCGNNGCCCCGGGCACGCCACGGTCCCCCGGGCTCCTGAGGGAACCCGGGGGACCGGTTGTCGGGCGACCGAACTGCGGACCAGAGCCGCCCGTTCCTCCCGCGGGGTGGGTGCGCCCCCGCAAGGTCTGTCCTGGTCAGACGGTGACCGGCTCGCGGACCTCCTCGTGCGCACCGGCGGCGACGCGCTGGTCGCGACCCCTGCCGACCCAGACCAGGCCCAGGCCCAGCAGGATGACGGTCAGGCCGACACCGGCGAGGATGCCGGAGAGAGCCATACCCATGGTCAGCGCCTGTGCGGTGACGGTGCCGACGCCGAGCTCGCCGATCAGACCGTGCGCGGTGCCGCTCCAGGCCTGCTCGCGGGCCGCGCCCTCGATCGGGTGCTCGCGGTCGAAGTCGGTCCAGTACCTGCCGTCCACGTCGAACTCGTAGGTGCCGGCCTCGAAGACCTCGCCGTTGTACTCGACGTCCTCGGCCAGCGTCACGCTCTGGGTGCCGTGCAGCACGTGGTAGGCGATCGTCGCCATCTGGTACATGTACTCGCTCGCCGTGTTCACCAGCGGGTCGGCGGGGTCGAGCTCGGAGTCGACGACCGGGTAGTTCCAGTCATCGGTGAGCAGCTGCATGATCGCCTCGGCGCCCTCGGTCTCGCCGCGGTCGGTCAGCTGGCCGTCCTCGTTGTAGCTGAGCTCGACGTTCTGCGCGGCGCTGAACGACTGGAGCGAGTCGTAGCCGTCCTGGACCTTGGCGTAGGCGATGCCTGCACCCACCAGGAAGCCGAGGCCGATGAGCGCGAGTACCGCACCCAGGGTTTGAAGCCTCTTGGTCATCTCATCCACTTCCTTCAATCTGGTCGGAAACCCTGGGTAAAGCCTCTTGGCTGCACCCCACCCGTCACAGGGGCCGAACGGCCCGAGGACCAGGGCCGAGCGGACCGACCGCCTCGAAACCCCGGGGGGTATCCCACTTCGTCCGGATCGTCTGATTCTGAGCGCGTCACACCGGTGCTTATGTCCGATTTGCCCCATGTGGGACCCCCAGGACCCTCAGGCTGAGGCGACCACGCGGACGACCAGGAAGACACCGGCGACGAGGCAGGCAACCGCGACGAGGACGCGTAGGCGGTCGGCGTGGAGCCGGCCGGCCAGGAACGCGCCCGCGAGGGTGCCCACGGCGGCGACGACGCCGAGCACGGTGCCCAGCCAGAGGTCGGTCAGCCCGGCCTGCAGGTAGCCGGCGGACCCGGAGGCCACGACCGGCAGCTGGACGGCCTGGCTCACCGCGACCGCCCGGACGGGGGCGACCCCGAGGGCGAGCAGGAGGGGCACGAGCAGCACCGGGCCACCGGTGCCGGTGAGGGCGGAGCCGAACCCGACGGCGGCCCCGATGGCGACCAGGGCGGCGGTTCCGAGCTCCCGGTCGGTACGGCGCTCGGCGCGCGGCCACAGCTGGTGCACCCCGACGAACAGGGTGAGCGCCGCGAGTGCCAGGAGGACCAACGACCCCGGGAGGACCGCGTTGGCGCCGGCGCCGAGGAAGGCGGCCGGCACGACACCCACCCCGACCCGGCCGAGCATCCCCCAGGGGACGATGCCGCGCAAGGCATAGGCGACCGTGCCCACGACGCCGGTGAACAGGAACGCCCAGGTACTGGTCGCCGTCGCCACGTGCGGGTCCATGCCGGCCACGGCGACCAGCCCTGGCGGGAGCAGCACGCCGCCGACACCGACGAGGCCGATCAGCACGCCGACCACCGCGGCGAGCACGAGCATTGCTGGTCCCAAGGTGCCTCTCCGGGGGTGCGGGGTCGTCCGGAAAGGCTAGTCGGGTGTCAGCGGACGGTGACGACCAGGCCCTTCCGGGCGGTCCGGTTGTCGTCGCCCTCGGTTGCCGACGACCCGCAGCCTGCGGTCACGCGGGCTGCTTCGTGCGACCGTCTCGCGCACGAGCACCGGGTCAGCCGGATCCGGTCACGCGTCGTCGCGGAGCAGGGCCACGTCGCTGACCAGGCGGATGTGCTCGGCCATGGCGTCGGCGGCCGCCGTGGCGTCCCCGGCCCGGATCGCCTCGGCGATCTTGCGGTGGCTCGCCAGTGACTGGTGCGGCCGCTCTGGCTGGGAGAGCGACTCGATTCGTGTGGCGCGGATCGCCTCGGAGATCTCCTTCATCAGGTCCGCGAGCAGGCCCGACCGGGCGGCCGCGGTGACCGCGCCGTGGAACAGCTCGTCCCCCTCGAGGCCCCGCTCGCCGCGGTCCACGGACTCGGCCATCGCATCCAGGGCCTCGTCGATGCGGCGCAGGTCCTCGTCGGTGCGACGTTCGGCGGCCAGGGCGGCGAGCTTCACCTCGAGCGCCTCGCGGGCCTCGATGACCTCCGGGAGCTGGCGGGTGTGGGCCTCCACCGCCGAGAGCACGGCGTCGGCCGGCGCCGCGTCGAGCAGGATCGCGCCCTCGCCATGGCGGACCTCGACAAGGCCCTGGACCTCGAGGACCACGAGCGCCTGGCGCACCGAGGCGCGACTGACGCCGAGGCCGGCGGCGAGCTCACGCTCGGGCGGGAGCCGGTCACCGACACCCAGGTCGAGCTCGCTGATCAGGGCGAGGAGCCGCTCCACGAGCTGCTCGTAGAGCCTCGAGCGCTGCATGGGTCGCAGGGCTCGCGCCTGGGCGCCCGCCCTCGACGGCTTCGAAGTCTCGGTCACGACGGCTGG
>DGBP01000017.1 GCA_002384855.1 Nocardioidaceae bacterium UBA4001
TGGCCCACCCGCCCGGTCGTGCGGGTCTGCCAGGAGGCGCCCGAGGCCGGTGCCGACGACAGCGAGGCGACCTCGATCCCGTTGGCGTCCGTGATGGAACAGCGGTTCGCGGCGTTCATCGCGGAGGCGGCGTGATGGTCTGAACCGGTCGCTGTCGCCCGCGTCTCCTTGCCTCGATCCTCGAGCGGCAAATCGGCAGGATTCCGACCTTGTGGCCTGACCGCTCGGAAGGTGCAGGTAAAGACCTTCCGAGAATCTGCGCGGATGCCGTCATCAGGCGCACGATAGGTGGAGAAGCGGAACCACCTGGCTCGCCGATCGGCCGAGCATCCGCCACGACGAGTTCGATGGTTGCGTCGCTGTTCTTCCGGGGGGGAGGACTGGGGTGGATTCGTCACACGCATCGCGGCTCGGCCCGAGAGGGTCGGAGCGGCGTTCTGCCGTGGCGCCACCCGGACCACGGAGTGTCGAGTGCGGGGGTGGGGCTGCTGTCCCCTGCGCCGGGGCGCTCTCGAGCGCGCGCGAAGGGGGTCGCCATGACCCAGCACGGTGAAGTCGGGGGATTCGGCCGGACGAACGGGTCCGAGCCACGTCTGAAGACCGAGGCCTTCCTGCCTCCCCAAGGCGGGCCGACGGCCGCGGAGCGGTTGGCCGGTGCCCCGCCCCCGGCCGCCGCGGTGCCCGGTCACCAGGGACTGACGCTGAGTGTCGTCATCCCGACCTGGAACGAGGCGTCCAACATCGCGACCGTCCTGCAGTACCTCGGCGACGCCCACGAGGTCGTCCTCGTCGACGGCCTCTCCGAGGACGGTACCGTCGAGACGGCACTGGAGCTGCGGCCCGACGTGACGCTGATCCAGCGAGAGCCACGGGGGAAGGGCGACGCCCTGCGGGCCGGGTTCGACGCCGCGACCGGTGACGTCATCGTCATCATGGACGCCGACGGCAGCATGGACCCCGGCGAGATCGACGTCTTCATGTCCGTCATCGCCCTCGGTTTCGACCTCGTCAAGGGGTCCCGGCTGGCCTGCGGTGGCGGCTCCTACGACCTGACCCGGGTCCGCTGGGCCGGCAACGCCGCCCTGTGCGCGGTGGCCAACGGTCTCTTCCACACGCACTGGACCGACCTCTGCTACGGCTACCTCGCCTTCCGCCGCGAGTGCCTGCCACGGCTCGCGCTCGACGCCGACGGTTTCGAGATCGAGGCCCAGATCCTCGGGCACGCCGCCCAGGCCGGGTTGCGCATCGCCGAGATCCCGAGCATCGAGCTGCCACGACTGGAGGGGGAGTCGCACCTGAAGGCCACCCGGGACGGCACCCGGATCCTCAAGGCCATGCTGGCCGCCCGGTTCGCGCCGCGCGCACGTCGCTCGGCCGTCGCGCTGAGACCCAACACGCTGGCCACCGGGCTCTCCGCGACCCCGAGGCGGTAGCCATGACCGGCCCGACCACAGCCTCCGTCGTGGTGTGCGCCTACACCGAGGACCGCTGGCCCCGCCTGCAGGCAGCCCTGGACTCCGTCCTGGCGCAGCAGCCGCCCCCGAGCGAGGTCATCCTCGTCGTGGACCACTGCCCGCCGCTCGTCCGGCGCGCACGCGACACCTGGGGCGACTCGCTGACGGTGGTCGAGAACGCCGGCAGCCAAGGCCTCTCCGCGGCCCGCAACACCGGGGTGGCTGCGGCCACCGCGGACGTGGTGGCCTTTCTCGACGACGATGCCGTCGCCGAGCCCGGCTGGCTCGCCGGACACCTGAGGCACTACGACGACCCGGCGGTCGTCGGCGTCGGCGGTCTCGTCGTCCCCCTGTGGGAGCGGTCCGAACCGTCGTGGTTCCCCGGCGAGTTCGGCTGGGTGGTCGGCTGCTCGTACGTCGGCCTGCCCGATCGGCCCGCCGCCGTACGCAACCCCATCGGCGCCAACATGTCGTTCCGGCGAGACGTGCTCGACCGGGTGGGCGGCTTCGCCGAGGCGCTGGGGAGAGTCGGGGCACAGTCGCAGGGCTGCGAGGAGACCGAGCTGTCCATCCGCGCGACGAGTGACGTGCCCGGCGGGCGCATCGTGCACGACCCGAGCGCCGTCGTACGCCATGCGGTCCCACCGAGCCGCGGCCGCTGGACCTACTTCCGGCAACGGTGCTGGTCCGAGGGCCGCAGCAAGGCGCAGGTCTCCGCGCTGGCCGGACCGCGGGCCGGACTCGCCTCCGAGCGGGCGTACGTCCGCCGCACCCTCCCGCGCGGGGTCGCCCGCAACCTGGCCACCGCCGCTCGCCAACGGGACCTGGCGCACGCGGCTCGCGCCGGCGCGATCGTCGCCGGCCTGACGTTCACCACCGCCGGCTACGTGACGGGCCTGTCCCGCCGGGCCCACCCACGAGGAGCCACCACCTGAGGAGGGGAGACGAGATGTCGGACGTCGGGATCGACAACGACGGCTGGACCGACTTCGACCTGCACGGCCGGGTGGGGATCAGGGTCGCGGCCGGCACCCCCGCCGCAGCCCAGCTGCGCACCATGCTCGCCTGCTTCGCGACCGAGCACCCCGTCCCGGGCGACATCGTGGTCACCGAGGACCTCGAGGCGTACCCGGAGGCCGCGGAGCTCGAGGACGAGCTGCGCTACACCCCCCACAGCCTGGAGCTCGTCCCGGAGGGGGTGCAGGTCGTCCGCGACGGGGACCGCTTCGCCATCCACGGGAGCGGGGAGCTGCTGACCACCCTCGTCCCGGTCATGGACCGCGCGATGGTCCGGCAGCGGGCCGCCATGTTCCACGCGGCCACCGTCGCCTACCGCGGGCACGCGATCGCGCTGCCCGCCGGCGGGGGCACCGGGAAGACCAGCACCGTCGCCAAGCTGATGCGGCAGGACGGCTTCTCCTTCATGGGCGACGACTGGGCCTTCCTGGCCGACGACGGAGGCGTCCTCGGCTACGAGAAGCCGATGTTCATCAAGCCGCACCACCGCCCCATCTACCCGCACCTGTTCCAGGGCGCGCGCAAGCCACTGCTGCCGGTCGCCCTGTCCCGGCCCGTCGGTCGGCTCACCACGGTCGCGCACCCCTGGTTCACGCGGCACCCCGCGCTCGCGGCCCGGGCACGCCGGTGGTCCCCTGAGCACAGGACGGTCCGGGCCGCCGACGCCCTCCCGCACGTCGTGGTCACCCGGAGCGCTCCGCTGCACCTGGCGGTCCACATCGAGCGGCACGGCGGCTCGACCCCGCGGCTCACCGAGGTCGACACCGCCTGGCTCGTCGACCGGATGCTGGGCAACTTCCACATCGAGATGGCCTGCTTCTCCCAGGCCGTCGTCACCGCGATGGCCGCCACGTCGATGCTCTCGTGGAGCGAGTACGTCGACGACAAGCGCGAGGTGCTGGCCAAGGGGCTCGACGGGATCCCCGCCTACCTGCTGCAGGTCCCTGCCCGGCACTCGGCGGACCAAGCCTCCGGCGAGGTGGTCGCCGCCGTGATGGACCTCCTGGAGCTGCACCCTGTCCCGGAGGTGACCCCATGACCGCCCCGTCGCCGTCGACCGTCACCGCCGTCGTGCCCGTCCGCAACGCCGAACGCCTCCTGCCCGGCTGCCTGGAGTCCCTGCATCGCAACGGGGTCGGCAGGATCATCGTCGTCGACGGGCTCTCGGAGGACTCCTCGCGAAGCATCGCCAGGCGGTACGGCGCCGTCGTGCTCAGCGACGAGGGCCACGGCCTGCCCCACGCACGCACCCTCGGCGTGCAGGCGGCGCAGACCCCCTGGGTGGTGCTCGCCGACTCCGACGTGGTCTTCCCCGACGGCAGCCTCGCCGCGCTCCTCGAGGAGTTCTCCGAGGACGGGTACGACGCCCTCCAGGCCGGTCTGCGGAGCACCGCCGGCCCGGGGTACTGGGGTCAGGCCCTCGCCGAGCACCACCTCAACGGACGCAGCCGCTGGTGGTTCGGCCTCGTCGCCACCGTCGAGGCGCGGTCGCTGCTGCTCGAGCACGGCTTCGACGACGTCTTCGAGTCCGGAGAGGACATCGAGCTGCGGTGGCGGCTCCGGGACGCCGGGCTGAGGACCGGGGTCTCCCGCCGCACCCTCGTCGAGCACCGGTTCGCCGCCGACGACTTCGCCTTCGCCAAGGACCAGTTCCTCATGGACGGCACCGGCCTCGGGCTGATGGTCCGCAAGCGCGGCTGGGCCGGCCTCCGGCTCGTCGCACTGCCGCTCGCGGCCGCGACCCGGGGCACCCTGCTCGCCGTCACCCGCGGGGAGCCGCGGTGGGCGAGGTACTTCGCCGCCTACTGCTGGTTCAACTACGTCGGCATGGCACGAGGTCTGGCCCGATGACCCTTCCCGTCGCACCCGAGCAGCCGATGACCGGCCAGGAGCACTCCCTGCCCTGGAACTCCGTGTGGCTGCTGTCGGCCAAGGCCAGCCAGATGGGGCTCGCCTTCCTGTTCTGGGTGGTGGCGGCGCGGACCGCGTCGGTCACCGAGGTGGGAGTCGCCGCCGCGTCCGTCTCGGCGGTGATCCTGTCCACCCAGCTCGGCATCCTCGGCGCCGGGTCGGCCGTGATCATCGCCCTCGGTGAGGGGCAGGACCGCCGCCGGGTGCTGGACACCGCGTTCTCGACCGTCGCCGTCGCGTCGCTGGTCGCCGCGGGTGCGTACCTGCTGTTCACCGGCCTGGTCGCCGGGGGAGCCCTGAGCTCGACGAGGACCGCCCCGTTCGCGGTCGTCTTCCTCGCCGCAGCCCTCCTCGGCACCGTGCTGATGTGCCTGGACCAGGTGTCGATCGCGCTGCAGCACACCGAGGGCGCCGCGGTCCGCTACACCCTGGCCGGCGCCCTCGCGCTGGTCGCGGTGCTCGGTGCCGCAGCGGCCGGCCGGCCCATGACGGCCGCCCTGCTCCTCACCTGCTGGACCGCCGGCTCCGCGGCCGCCCTGCTCCTCGGGGTCGTCCAGCTGCGGCGGTGGGTCGGCTACCGGTTCCGGTTCCGGCTGCGCCCGCGGCGGGTGCGTGCGCTGCTGCGCCTCGGCGTGCCGAACCACCTGCTCACCCTCTCCGAGCGGCTGCCGGCCGTGCTGGTGCCGATCGTCCTGGCCTACGTCGTCTCCGCCGAGGCGGTCGCCTACTGGTACCCGGCCTGGATGATGGCCTGGCTGGCCCTGACCGCGCCGGTGAGCGTCGGCATGATCCAGTTCGCCGACATCGTCCGGCGCCCGGACGCGGTCGTCGGCACGATCCGGCAGGGGCTGCTGTGGTCGACGCTCCTCGGCGGGGCGATCTTCCTGATGCTCGGCGTCGGCGCCGACTTCTTCCTCACCATGCTCGGGGAGTCCTACGCCGACGCCTCGGTGACGGCACTGCGGCTGCTCTCGCTGGGGCTGGTCGCCTTCATCGCCCTGCAGGCCTACAACGCCTACTGCCGTGCCGCGGGACGGACCGCCGAAGCGACGGCCGTGGGCGTCCTCGTCGTCGTGGCCGTGACCGCCGGCACCGCCCTCGCCGGGGCTGCCGGCACGGCCGCGGTCGCGCAGGTCTGGGTGGGCTCGGTGTCGGTCGGCGCCCTCGTCGCCGTCGTCCGTCTCCGCCGGCTCCTGCGCGTCGGGGGTGAGCGATGACCACGGCCCCGACCGAGCTGGTCGCCCCGCGCCAGCAGGACGCCACCCTGACCGCCGCCCTCGTCGCCGTGGCCGTCCTCGGCGCCGGGATCGCGCTCGACGCCGCCGCGCGGGTGGACGCCCCGATCACGAGCGACGTCGGGTTCGTCGCCGTGCTGCAGGGCGACTTCTGGCTCGGGCTCCTGCTGCTGAACCTCGTCACGGGGGTCCTGCTGTGGCGGCGCCCCTCCCACGTGGGCCTCATGTCGCTGATGTTCCTGCTCATGATCGCCGTGCTGTACGGCGTGCCCGCCGCCGCCACCGGGACCCCCCGCACGGAGGTGGCCTGGCGACACCTGGGCATCGCGGGGGAGCTCGGCGCCAGCGGGCGGATCGACCCGGGCATCGACGCCTACTTCAACTGGCCGGGGTTCTTCGCCGGGCTGGCGTCGTTCACCGAGCTCACCGGCCTGCGGCCCGAGACCGTCGCGCTGATGGCCCCGGTCGTCAACGCGATCCTGTGGACGGCGGGAGTGGCCCTCATCGCGTGGGCCCTCGCCTCCGACCTGCGGCACCTCTGGGTCACCGTGTGGATCTTCCTGCTCGCCAACTGGATCGACCAGGACTACCTCTCGCCGCAGGCGTTCACCTTCTTCCTCTACCTCGTGGTCGTCGCACTGCTGCTCACCGCCCTCGGCGCGACCCCGCGGGACTCGCTGCGCCGCCACGTCGCCGACGGAGGGGTCCGCGCCGGGATCGCCGGCTGGTGGCGGCACCGGACACCCCTCGAGGCCGACCCGAGGCGCCGCGTCGCCGCGGTCTGGGTGGTGGTCCTCCTGTCGGTGGTGATCATCGCCAGCCACCAGCTGACCCCGGTCATGCTCGCGGCCGCCCTCGGGATCCTCACCGTGACCGGCCGCTGCTGGGCGCCCCGGCTGCTCCCCCTGGTCGGGGTCCTCGTGGTCCTCTGGATGGTGACCGCCGCGGCGACGTACCTCAGCGGCCACCCGGTGCTCTTCGTCCGCGGGATCGAGCACTCGACCCAGGCGGCCGTGGTCGAGCGCGTCGCGGGCAGCCCGGGGCACCTGCAGGTGCTGACGATCAGAAGCCTGCTCACCGGGTCGGTCCTGCTGCTGGCGCTGGCCGGGGCGTTCCGGATGTACCGCCGTGGCAGTCGTGACCTCCGGCCGGTCCTGCTGATGGGCTTCCCGTTCCTGTTGGTCCCGCTGCAGTCCTACGGCGGGGAGATGCTGCTGCGGGCGACCCTGTTCGCGCTGCCCTTCGCCGCCTTCCTCGCGGCAGGGGCGTTCGTGCCGGGACCTCGCGCGACGGTCGTCCGTCGTACCGCTCTCGTGGTGGTGCTCGCGATCCTGCTGACGCCGCTGCTCGTGACCGCGCGGTACGGCAACGCCGCCTACGACACGTTCACGCACGCCGAGGTCGAGGGGAGCCGGGCGATGTACCGCCTCGCCCCGGAGGGAGCCATCCTGCTGGCCGGGGCCAACCCGACACCGTGGCGCTACCAGGACTACGCGGCGTTCCGGCACCGGACCCTGACGGCGGTCTGCCCCGAGCCGATCGAGCCGCGCTCCTGCTACCGCGTGGTCCGCGAGCTCGCCGCCGAGCACGAGGGCGGGGCGGTGCTGATGCTGAGCCGGGCGAACGCCGAGTCGATGCGCATCCAGGGCGACCTCTCCGAGCGGGACTTCCGCGGCCTCGTGCGGCTCGTCGAGCAGCGGGGCGAGGCGAGGCTCGTCTACCGCAACGAGGACGTCTCCCTCTACCGGTTCCCCAGGACGGAGGCCTGACATGTCCGACACACGCGCAGCCGTCCTGATCGCGGTGGCGGCCCCGCTGACGCTGGTCGTGCCCCTTCCCACGGCGTTGCAGGCGGTCCCGGTCCTGCTGCTGCTCGGCTGGGCGCCCGGCCACTGCCTCGCGGTGGCGCCCGGTGCGTTCGACGACCCCCTGACGAGGGTGCTCGTGGCGACCTCGGTGAGCCTCGCCGTGACCGTCGCCCTGTCTACCGCGCTGCTCTACCTCGCGGTGTGGACGCCCGCCGCGGTCCTGCTGCCCCTGTGCGCGGTCACCCTCGTCGGGGCGCTGGCGGCGCGCGTCCTCCCTGGGCGGATCGGAGTCGCGTCATGACCACCCTCGGCATCCTCGCCACGGTCGCCCTGGTCGTCGTACTCATGGCCGCCGACCTGGACCGCGCCCGCAGCGGCACCTCCACACTCGCGCACGCCCGGAGCAGACGGGCCGGCTGGCTGGCCACCGAGGTCCTGCTGGGTGTGGTCGCGGCGGCAGCGCTCCTGCCGCGCCTGTGGGAGCTGGCGACATGACCGAGACCACGACCCGGATCCCCGCGGACACCCTCCGCGGCTGCCACCGCATCCTGGTCCTGGGCCGGACCGGGTCGGGCAAGACCACGCTGGCCCGCGAGCTCGCCGCCCGCCTGGGCGTGCCGCACGTGGAGCTCGACTCCCTCTACTTCGGGCCCGGCTTCGAGACCGTCCCGCAGCCGGTGCTCCGCGAGCGCACGAGTGCCGCCGTCGCGGGGGACCGGTGGGTCACCGACGGCAACAAGAGCGCCGTGCGCGACCTCGTGTGGCCGCGCGCCGACACGGTCGTGTGGCTCGACTACCCGCTGGCAGTCTCCCTGTGGCGGCTGGGCCGGCGGGCCGTGCGGCGCACCTCCGCGCTCAAGGCGGAGACGGCCGGGTCGGCGGAGCGGGCTGCCCTGCCCCGGCAGATGCTGCGGGCCGCCCGGGGCGTCACCACCGCGCTTCGTTCCCACGCCGGTCAGCGCCGCGACTATCCCCGGATGTTCGCGGCTCCGCAGCACCGGCATCTCCAAGTCGTTCGGCTCCGCTCCCCCCGGGAGACGCGCCGCTGGCTAGAAAGGGCCTCCCATGAATGACACGCGCACCTACAGGCTCCTCCGACTGGTGGCAGCAGTCGTCCTGGCACTCGCAGGGCCGGTGACGGCCGGACTCATGGCAGCCCCCGCCCAGGCGGAAACCCTGGAGGTCGGCTTCCGCGACCACAACTACTCGACCTCGGTGACCGCTCCCACGGGGCAGAAGCCCCAGAGCAAGCTGTGGTTCTCCGACGGGCACTGGTGGGGCGTCCTGTGGGACACCCCCGCACGGAGGTTCGCGATCCATCGCTTCAACCTCGACACCCAGGCCACGGAGGCGTGGACCTCGACGGGGGTCGCCGTCGACGCACGACGCAACAGCCAGACCGACGCCCTGTGGGACGCGTCGTCGCAGCAGCTGTACGTGCTGGTGCACCTCAAGGACACCGACACCACCACCGCCGACCAGAGCATGAAGGTGCTGCGCTACGGCTACTCGGCCGGGACCTACACGCTCGAGTCCTCCCAGACGCTCGCCCAGCAGAAGGTCGAGTCGGCCGTCCTGGACCGCGACAGCCTCGGCCGGCTCTGGGTCAGCTACACCGCCCCCACCACCGGCGGGCTCGGCGAGGTGAAGGTCGCGCACACCACGACCAGCGACACCGACTGGACCGCACCGTCCACCCTGCCGGTCCCGGGCGGGGCCGCCACCGTCGATGCCGACGACCTCTCGACGGTCGTGGCGTACGGCGACCGCGGGGCGCGCAGGATCGGGGTGCTCTGGAGCAACGAGCTGCACTCCGCCTTGTACTTCGCCGGCCACGCCGACGGCGCCCCCGACGACTCCTGGGAGCTCACCACGCTGTGCAGCACGACCCAGTGCGGCGACGACCACCTGAACATCAAGTCGATCGACGCCGATGCGAGCGGCAACCTGTTCGCGGTCATCAAGACGTCGCTGAACGACGCGAGCTCACCGGACCCGGACGACCCGCTCATCGTGGTCTACCGGCTCAACCCGGACGGCACCTGGTCGAGCAGCGTGGCGTGGACGGTCGGCGAGGGCGACATGACCCGCGCGATCGTCGTGCTCGACTCGCAGAACAGGCAGGTCCACACCTTCGCCGCCGGACCCTGCTGCAGCGGCGGGACGGTCTACACCAAGAACGCCTCGTTCAGCGCTCTCGACTTTCCGCGGGGGTTGGGGTCGCCGTTCATCCGCAGCGCGACCGTCGGCGAGAACGTCAACAACCCCACGTCCACGAAGCAGACGGTCAACGGCTCGACCGGGCTGCTGGTGCTCGCGGGGATCGACAGCACCCGTGACTACGTCCACAACTACCTGCCGCTGGCCGACGGCGACACCACCGCCCCCGAGGTCGTCGACGTGACGCCGGCGGACGGCTCGACGGCCGCGACGTCGACGGACGTGACGGCGGTGTTCTCGGAGGCGGTCGAGCCGACCTCGGTCACCGGATCCACCTTCGAGCTTCACGACGCCACCGGACTGTCCGTCCCCGCCGCCGTGGGCTACGACCCCCTCACCCGTCAGGCGACCCTCGACCCGGTCGACGACCTCGCCCCGGTCTCGGGCTACACCGCCACGGTGCGGGGCGGCGACGACGGGGTGCGCGACCTCGCGGGCAACCCGCTCGCCCTCGACACGTCCTGGGGCTTCACCACCTCGGAGGCCGAGCCGCCGACCGAGACGGTGACCGTTCCTCTCCTCGAGGACACCTACGTCTCCGACGCCGCTCCGAGCACGAGCTTCGGCGCTGCTCCGGACCTGTGGGTCGACAAGAAGCCGGTGCGGGTGGCCTACCTGAAGTTCGACCTGTCGCCGTACGCCGGACGCGCGCTGACCGCGGCGACGCTGCGGCTGCGGGTGGCCGACAATGCCTCGACCGGTGCGCAGAGCGTGAAGCTGGTCGATGACGACAGCTGGACCGAGCTCGGCACCACGTACGCGAACCGGCCCCCGCTCGGCGTCGCCCTGGGCGGGTTCGGTCCGACCAAGCCGGTCACCGACTACCGCGTCACGCTCGACCCGGCGGTCGTCGGCCCCGAGGTCGGTGACTGGTTCTCGGTCGGCATCGACTCTCCGAGCAGCGACGGGCTGCAGCTGGCCTCGGGTGAGACGGAGACGCCCCCCACCCTCGAGCTGGTCCTCGGCCCGGCGGTCCCGGACACCACGGCGCCCACGGTGACCGGCGTGTCTCCGGTCGACGGCGCGTCCGACGTACACGTCGCCGTGTCGGTGTCGGCGACGTTCTCCGAGCGGATGGACCCGGCGACGGTCACAACCACGACGGTCGCCCTGCTGGGTCCGGGTGACTCCGCCGTGCCCGCTGCGGTCGAGTACTCGACGGTGACGCGGACGGTGACCCTGGACCCGGTCGACCCGCTGGCGGCGGACACGACGTACACCGCGCTCGTGACGGGCGGGCCGGGTGGCGTCACCGACCTCGCCGGGAACCCACTGGCCACAGACCACTCCTGGACCTTCACCACGGCACCCCCGCCGGCCGAGACCGTCACGCTGACGCCTGTCGCGGACGCGTACGTGTCCGGCAAGAGCCCGACCGTCAACTACGGAGCCGCGGTCCTGCTCAGCGTCGACAGCCAGCCGGTTGAGACGGCCTACCTGAAGTTCGACCTGGGGGCGCTTGCCGACAGGACGGTCGTGGAGGCCCGGCTGGAGCTGACCACCACGACCAGCGGCTCCAAGGGGCTGCAGACGGTCCGGCTGGTCGCCGACGACGGCTGGGCCGAGCAGCTGATCACCTACGACGCCGCGCCGCCGCTCGGCCCCGGGGTCGGGACGCTCGGCCCGACCCTGCCGAGGAAGGCCTACGCGGTCCCGCTCGACGTCCGGGCGCTGGACGGTGAGCCGGGCGAACTGCTCACCCTCGGGCTCGACACCACCAGCACCGACGGGGTCGTCCTCGCCTCTCGCGAGACGAGCAGGCCGCCGCGGCTGGTCCTGCTGCTCGCTGCGAAGGGCTGACCGTCACGAACCTGACAGCACCAGCTCGCCGACCTGGCGGGCCAGGCCCTGCACGCCGGAGTCCGGCCACTCCCGGCTGATCGAGATGTCCAGCGTCCGGGTGGCCAGGGGGAGGGCGCGGGCGTAGATCCGCTCGCGCACGCTGGTCAGCAGGTGGTCGCCGGCGGCCACCGCGATCTGGCCGCTGAGCACGACCGCGGACGGGTTCAGCAGGGAGACGGCGGTCGCCAGGCTCGCGCCGAGGATGCGTCCGGCGTCGCCGACCAGCCTCAGGGCCGTGGGGTCGCCGCGGCCGAGGAGGTCCACCACGTCGTCGACGCTGACCGGCCGGTCGAGCTCCGCCTCGAGGTCGCGGGCCAGCGCCCAGCCGCCGGTGTAGGCCTCGACGCAGTCGCGCTTGCCGCAGCGGCAGTCCACCGGCCCGGACCGCACCCCGGTCGCGTCGGCGGCGGTGTGCCCGATGTCGCCGGCCGACCCGGCGGCGCCGCGGACGACCTGGCCGCCGCAGACGATGCCGCAGCCGATGCCGGTGCCGACCTTCACGACCAGCAGGTCACGGGTGCCGGGCGGCAGGCCGTCGAGCTCGCCGATCGCCATCGCGTTGACGTCGTTGTCGACGAGGACGGGGCAGGCGTACCACTCCTGCAACGTGTCCTTGACCGGGTAGGCGTGCCAGCCGGTCATGATCGGCGGCGACACCACCTTGCCGGCCGCGAAGTCCACCGGCCCGGGGAGGCTGATGCCGATGCCCCACAGGGGTCGGTCGCCGCCCGCCGCCGCGAGCTCGTCGAAGCCCTTCCGCACGAGGGCGAGGACCTCCTCGGGGCCGCGGGCGATCTCGACGGGGATGCTGCGGGTGTCCTCGATGTTCCCCTCGAGGTCGACGCGGGCCAGCCGCATGCCGAGCGCCCCGACGTCGGCCACCAGCTGCATGGCGCGCGAGGAGTCGAGGCGGTAGCGGGTCGCCGGCCGCCCCCGTCCCTGCACGACCGCCTCGTCGCCGACGAGCAGGCCGTCGGCGAGGAGCCTCTCGAGGCGGCTGGTCACCGTCACGCGGGCCCACCCGGTCGCCTCGGTCATCTCGGCCCGGGTCAGGGCGCCGCGGCGCCGTACCAGCGCCAGCAGCTCGGCCGAGCCCGGGTCGAGGTCCGGCGGCGTGGCCCTCCGTGTGGTCATCCCTGATCCCGTCCCTCGTGGATTTCCTCGAACCAGATTCTTTTTGTCTATTGACAGTCACGATAGCGCGTCTTAACGTCTAGCACCAGACATAACTTGTGATGGAGGACGCCATGAGGAACCGGTTCGCAGTCGGGATCGTCAGCACCACGCTCGCCCTGTCGGTCGCCGCCTGCGGTGAGGACCCACAGCAGAACGGCGGCGGCTCGGAGGAGGGCTCCGGCTCCTCCTTCGCCGCAGTCATCAAGGGGCTCGACAACCCCTTCTTCCAGCAGATGCAGCAGGGTATCGACGCCGAGGCCGAGGAGTCGGGCACCGACGTCGAGGTCCAGGCAGCCGCGAGCATCACCGACACGAGCGGCCAGGCCGACCGGCTCAACGCGATGGCGCAGCAGGGCTACGAGTGCTACGTCGTCAACCCGATCTCCGGCACCAACCTGGTCCAGGGCCTCGCCCAGATCGCGGCCGAGGGCACCCCGGTCGTCAACATCGACAGCCCGGTCGAGGCCGACGCCGCGCAGAAGGCCGGCCTGGAGGTGTCCACCTACATCGGCACCGACAACGTCGAGGCCGGACGGCTCGGCGGCGAGGCCATGGTCGAGGCGCTCGGCGGCTCCGGCAAGGTCGCGCTGATCGGCGGCATCTCCGGTGACGTCACCAGCGGCGCCCGCCTCGAGGGCTTCGAGGAGGCGGCCGGCGACCTCGAGATCGTCCAGACCGTCGCCGGTGACTGGGACCGCCAGGTCGCGCAGACCCGGGCCACCGACATCCTGTCGGCCAACCCCGACCTGAAGGGGTTCTTCTCCGCCAACGACGACATGGCGCTCGGCATCGCCCGCGCCGTCGCCAACGCCGGCAAGGACGGCGAGGTCGCGGTCATCGGCGTCGACGGCATCGAGGACGCCCTCTCGGCCGTCGAGTCCGGCGACCTGACCGCCACCGTGGCGCAGTACCCCTACGCCATCGGCCAGATGGGCGTCCAGGCCTGCGCCAAGGCGGTCGCGGGCGAGGACCTGCCCGAGAACGTCACCGCCCCGGTCGCGGTCGTCACCGAGGACAACGCGGCGGACGCCCTCGAGGCATTCCCCGCACCGTTCGAGGAGTTCGACAACCCCCTCGACTGACCTGTTCGCGTGACGGGTGACGGCTTCCGTCGTACGGCGAGCCGTCACCCCCCACCTTCCCGAGGAGACAACGTCATGACCACCACCAGTGCCGAGTCCACCGGCGCTCCGACCCCGGAGAGAAGCCGACGGCTGCAGCTCTCCGAGGTGTCCTGGCCCGAGCTGGCCTCGACCATCGGGCTCGTGGTCATGGCCATCGTCTTCGCCGTGCTCAACCCCGGCTACCTCAGCGAGGGCAACGTCTCGGCGATGCTGCAGGCGAGCGCGATCCTGATCGTGCTCACCATCGGCCAGACCTTCGTGATCGCCACCGGCGGCATCGACCTCTCGGTGGCGTCCACGATGACGCTCGGCGCGGTGGTCCTCGGCGAGTTCTACGCCGCCGGCTGGAACCTCTGGGCCGCGGCCCTCGCCGGGTTCGTGGCCGCGGCGGTCGTCGGTGTGGTCAACGGCCTGCTCATCTCCAAGGGCGGGATCACCGACTTCATCGTCACCCTCGGCACGCTGTCCGCGGCGTCGGGGCTCGCCCTGATCGTCGCCGACGGCCAGAAGAACACCATCGTCGAGCCGGTCCTGATCCGGATGTCGGTCGACGGGATCTGGGTCTTCTCCTGGTCGGTGCTGATCGCGCTGGCGCTCGCCGTGGTCGCCCACGTCGTCCTCTTCCACTCCCGCTTCGGCCTGCACGTCCTGGCCATCGGCGGGTCCGAGGAGAGCTCCCGGGCCGTCGGCATCCGCACCTGGAAGGTGAAGACCGGGGTGTACCTCATCTCCGGGGCGCTCGCCGGCGTCGGCGCCCTGCTGCTCATCGCCCGGGTGGGTGCCTCCGAGCCGGCCGCCAACACGAGCTTCCTGCTCAACTCCGTGGCCGCCGTGGTCCTCGGTGGTGTCAGCCTCTTCGGCGGGCGGGCCACCATCGTCGGCCCCGTCGTCGGCGCCCTGCTGCTGACCGCCCTGGTCAACGGCCTGACCCGCGTCGGGCTCTCGGAGTTCTACCAGCCGCTCACCGTCGGCATCGTCGTGGTGCTGGCCGCGTTCATCACGAGGTACCAGAAATGACGAACCAGACCCCAGCTCCCGTCGGCGGCTCCGGCTCCGCCGCGGTCACGGACATGCTGACCGTCCGCGGCATCAAGAAGACCTTCGGCCGCGTGAACGCCCTCCGCGAGGCGAGCATGTCCCTCCCACGCGGCCAGGTCACCGCGATCGTCGGCGACAACGGCGCCGGCAAGTCCACGCTCGTGAAGTGCATCGTCGGCGTCCACGCGCCCGACGAGGGGGAGGTGCTCCTCGACGGGGAGCGCGTCCACTTCACCAACCCCCAGCAGGCCCGCGACGCCGGCATCGAGACCGTCTTCCAGGACCTCGCCCTCGTCGAGGACCTCACCGTCGCGGAGAACCTCTTCCTCGGCCGTGAGCCCACCCGCGGCGCGGGGCCGCTGCGGCTGCTCAACCGGCGTCGGATGCGCAGCGAGGCCCTCGACATGGTCAGCGCCCTGGCCATCAACGTGCCCCGCGTCAACGCCCGCGTGCGCCGCCTCAGCGGTGGCCAGCGCCAGGCCGTGTCGCTGGCCCGCGCCGCCGGCTTCTCCTCGAAGCTGATCGTGCTCGACGAGCCGACCGCCGCCCTCGGCGTCCAGGAGACCGCCCGCGTCGAGGAGCTGATCCTCGACCTCAAGCAGCGCGGCGTCACGATCCTGCTCATCAGCCACAACTTCGAGCAGGTCCTGCGCCTGTCCGACCAGGTCCAGGTGATGCGCGCCGGAAGGACGGTCGCGCAGCGTCGTACCTCCGCCACCGACGGCCAGGAGCTCGTCGGCCTCGTCACCGGCGCGATCATCGACCCGGCCACCGCGGAGGCCGAAGTCGCCGACGCCCACGAAGAGGAGACCCTCGCATGACCAACCAGCTCGGAGTCCACGCCCTCGTCTGGAGCGGCACGTGGGACGAGGCCGGTGCCCGGCACGCCATCTCGTCGGCCGCGACGGCAGGTTTCGACCTGATCGAGGTGCCGATCCTCGACCCGTTCGGCATCGACACCGCGATGACCCGACGCCTCCTCGACGAGCACGGCCTGAAGGCCGCCTGCTCGATGGGGCTCCCGCCCCACGCCGACGTCGCGAGCGAGGACGAGGGCGTGCAGGCCGAGGGCAAGAAGCTGCTCACCCGGGCCGTCGAGGTGGCCGGCGAGCTCGGCGCGGAGGCGCTGTGCGGCGTGCTGTACTCGCGGCTGGCGAAGTACCCCGGGCCGGCGAGTGCTCGGTCGCGGGCCCACGTCGTCGACGCGATGCAGCACCTCGCCGCGCAGGCCGCGTCCGCCGGGGTGCCGGTCAACCTCGAGGTGGTCAACCGCTACGAGACCAACGTCGTGAACACGGCCGAGGCGATGCTGGAGCTGATCGACGAGACCGGTGCCGCGAACCTCGCCGTGCACCTGGACACCTACCACATGAACATCGAGGAGGACGGCTTCCGCAAGCCCGTCGAGCAGGTGGGCGACCGGCTCGGGTACGTCCACATCGGTGAGTCCCACCGCGGCTACCTCGGCACCGGCACCATCGACTTCGACGCGTTCTTCGCGGCCGTGCGCGACAGCGGCTACCAGGGGACGGTCACCTTCGAGTCGTTCAGCTCCGCCGTGGTCCACCCCGACCTGAGCAACGACCTCGCGGTGTGGCGCAACCTGTGGAGCGACGGCGACGACCTCGCCCGTCACGCACACGAGTTCATGGCGTCGCGCCTGCGGGCATGAGCCTCTTGTGAGCACACCGGACCGCGGTGCGACGTACCTCGGCATCGACCTCGGCACCAGCGGACTGAAGCTGACCCTGGTCGGCGCGGGTGGGTCGGTGGTCGCCGAGGCCGAGGGGGCGTACGACGTGCAGTCCCCTCGGCCGGGGTGGGCGGAGACCGACCCCCTCGACTGGGAGCGCGCGCTCGGGCTGTGCCTGGATCGGCTGGCCGCATCCTCGGCTGTCGTGGGGCCTCTTGCGGGGCCGGTCGCCGGGGTCGGCTTCAGCGGGCAGATGCACGGGGTCGTCCTGTCCTCGCCCGCCGGTGTGCCGTTGCGGCCCGCGCTGCTGTGGCCGGACCGCCGGGCGGCCTCGGTCATCGGCCGCTGGCAGGAGCTGGCGCCGGAGGTCCGCGGTGGTCTGGCGAACCCGCTCGTGCCGGGGATGGCCGGCCCCCTGCTGACCTGGCTGAGCGAGCACGAGCCCGCCTTGGTGCGGGACGCGGTCGTGGCGAGCCCGAAGGACTTCCTCCGGCGACGGCTGAACGGCAGTGACTCGTCCCGCGACCGTTTCGGCGACCGCAGCGACGCCAGCGCCACCCTGCTGTGGGACCTGGTGGCCGACGACTGGTCGGGGCCGGCGCTGTCGTTGGCGGGGGTCCGGCGGGAGCAGCTCCCGGTGATGGCCGCGAGCTCCTCCGTCGTGGGGGCCACGGCGGTGCTCGCGTCGCGGGGGCTCGCGGCGGGTGAGGTGCCGGTCGTGACCGGAGCGGGGGACACGGCCGCGGCGCTGGCGGGACTCGCCGCCTCTGGCGCCGTGCCGGAAGGTGCGGTCGTCGTCAACGCCGGCACCGGCATCCAGATCCTGCGCACCGGCGTGCGCCCGAGTGCTCGGGTCGACCCGCTGACCCATCTCTACTGCGACGCCTCCGTTGGGTGGTACGAGATGCTCGCGATCCAGAACGGCGGCTTCGCCCTCACCTGGGCGCAGCGCCAGCTGGCGTCGTCGTGGGGCTCCTCTGTCGCTCTCGCTGCGGCGGTCCCGCCGGGCAGCCGCGGGGCGCTCTTCCTGCCCTTCCTCACCGGCGAGCGGGGCGGGGTGGCGCCTCCGGGCGCGACGGCCGGCTGGCGCTCGCTGACCACCTCGACGGAGCGGCCCGAGCTGTTGCGGGCGGCGTTCGAGGCGTACGCGTTCACGGTGCGTCGTGGGCTCGAGGTGCTCGGGTCGCCCGAGGGTCCGGTGGTCCTGTCCGGCGGCGGCGGCCGTGACCCCTGGGTGCGTCAGCTGCTCGCGGACGTGCTGGGGCGTTCGCTGTCCTACGTGTCCCTGCGCAGCGCGTCCGCCGTGGGCGCGGCGGTGCTGGCTGGCCGGGGGGTGGGCGTGGAGCTCGACGTGCCGGCGACCGTCGTACGGACCGATCCTTCGGGCCCGAACGTGCGGGACCGGCTCGACGAGGCCTATGCCCGCTGGGTGGCGGAGCTGCAGGCCGGCTGACCGCGGGTCCCCCTCGGCAGGTGCCTCAGCCGGGGCGCCGCGCGGAGCGCGCGTGCTCAGCCAGCACCACGAACGCCTCGGGCCACGGTGTGACGGCTTCGCGTGGCTGGTCCCGCTCGAGCACTGAGTGCCATCCGTCGACCATGCGGCCCCGGTGCGCCATCAGCGCCGGCACGAGCTGCGGGACCGGGAACCCGGACCGCCAGACCGCCTTGTAGCTGCCGTAGTTGCCGACGTTGGCCTGCCACGTCACGTGCTGCCAACCGAGTACGTCGAAGGCGTGGTCGACGACCAGCCGCACCGCCTGGCTCATCGCTCCTCGCCCTCGGATCTCGGGGTGAGTGACGAAACCGAGGTTGCCCGACGCGTGCTCGTCGTCGCAGCCGAACGAGCGCAGGTCGATCGTGCCGCCGTAGCGACCGTCCATCTCGATGGCCCAGGAGATCTGCTCAGGTGACGGTCCCAGGCCGGTGAGGTACTCCTCGGCCATCTCGCGTGTGTAGGGGGAGGGGACCGTCGTCCACCGGACCGTCTCCGGGTCGACGCACCGCTGGAGGATCGCGTCCAGGTCGCCGGACGCGTGAGGGCGCAGGACCACGGTCGAGCCCCGGAGCACCGGGATGGGGAGCGGCTCGGGTGTGTCGTCGGTCCCGGCCACGGCCTCGCGCCTGGCCTCGCGCCTGGCCTCGCGCCCGGCCTCGCGGGTGACCGGGTGCGGGTGGTCGTGCGGTGTCTCAGCCACGGGGACCTCCTCGGAGAAGCGTGCGGAACGAGATGGTGCGCTGCCTTGGTGGGCAGCCGCGCCATGTGGGTGTCGGAGCGGGCCGGGACGGGCTGGGCTTCGACGGGTTGGGCTTCGACGGGTTGGCTCGGTGTGAGTCGCTTGGTCTGCCTGACCCAATGCAACGCGGCCGCGGGAAGCATATGGGAGTGCACCGTGCTCGACAGCGCCGCGGTCCTCTCGGCCGACGAGGCGCGTTCAGTCACGGTCGCGGACTCGGCTGGGGCGCGGGTTGTGCACAGGCACCGAGGTCGGTGTTCGGGATTGTCGGGGGTGTTCGCTAGGGTTGTTCGAACAGGTGTCCTGGATCTCTGCTTG
>DGBP01000062.1 GCA_002384855.1 Nocardioidaceae bacterium UBA4001
GGCACACCGAGCCAGTCGAGGAGCTCGCCGGACCCCTCGGCGCCCCAGGTGCAGGCCATCGTCCACGAGGTGGTGGGCCGCTTGACGCCGACGGCCGCGAGGTCGAGACCGGTCAGCGCGTTGAACGTCGAGGACTTCCCCGAGCCGGTCGCGCCGGCGAGCGCCACGACGGTGTGGTCGGCGGACAGCTTCAGGCGCGCGCCGGCCCGCTCGACGACCTCGGCCGCGTGGTCGACGCGTTCCTCGTCGAGCCGGCCGCGGGCGGACTCGACCGCCCGCTCGAGGCCGTCGACGCGGGCGGGTACGTCGGACGTCCCCCTGCCGACGAGCCGCTTCGCCCCTTCGACGAGCGCGGTCATGCCTGCCTGCCGGAAGCAGGGTCAGGGGTGTCGTCGGGCAACGAGCTCTCCTGGTCGTGGCTGGGGATGTACTCGGTGGTGAAGCGCAGGTCGTCGATGCGTCGCGAGACGGCGCGGATGTTCTCCCCGGCCGCCGGGTCGATCTCCAGGCCGTCGAGCACGTCGACGTACCGCTGGCGCTCGGTGTCGAGCAGCTCGGTGACCCGACGGTGGAGGTCCTTGCGCGCGTTGGCCGCGAGCCGGCGGACCGCCTGGTCGCCGAAGACCGCCTCGAGCAGCTTCTGGCCGACGAGCGCCGTGCCGGTGCCGACGCCGACCTCGGCACCGGTGGGGATGCCGGCCGTCGAGGCGAAGACGACGATCATCAGCGCCACGCCGAGGCCGTTGACCCCGAAGGCCAGGAAGCGCGCGGTCGAGCGTTTGTCGGCGCCCTCGGTGCGCACCATCTCCAGGACGCCCTGCTGCCAGTCGCGCACCGCGCGTTCGGCACGGGCCCGGAAGTCGCGGGACGCCCGCCCGAGGTCGCGGCCGGAGTCCTCGACGAGGTGCCGGCCGGCCTGCACCGAGCGCCAGGACGCCTCGGTGCGCTCGGCGGCGTTCTCGGCGTTCTCCAGGATGAGCGTCTCGAGGCCGGACTCGACGGCCACGGTGACCTTCTCGACCTGCTGCGGCCGGCCCCTGAGGAGTCCGACGATCCGGTCACGCAGCCAGCCGACCTTGGTCTCGAGCGAACGCAGGAGCTCGCCGGTGCCGACGAACTCCTGCCAGCGCGCGAGCACCTCACCGCGCAGCAGGGTGCCGTCCGCCGAGGCCTCGTCGACGCGCTCGACGGCCTCGGCATAGGCCCGGTCGACGTCCTCGCGCAGGCGCTTGACCATCGCCGCCTGGGCGCTGGCCGCGTCGGCGATGTCGTGAGAGTTACGGGACAGGGTGCGGATCGCGCCCTCGAGGGTCTGCTTGACGACCGCGGCGCGGGCGGTGGAGTCTGCGGCGAGGGCCTCGAGCCAGCCGCGGATCTCGGCGACGGCCTCGGGCGGGAGCAGTCCCTGGTCGTCGACCTTGCCCTCGGCGACGGTGAACAGCGGGGAGTCCCTGAGGCCCCGCGTGGTCAGCATGCGCGCGAGATGCCCGCTGACCTCGGCCACCGCCTCCGGCGGGGTCCGGTCGAGGACGATCGCGACCGCGGTGCTCCGCTCGGCGGCCGCCTTGAGGAAGTCCCACGGCACCTGGTCGGCATAGCGCGCGGCGGAGGTGACGAACAGCCACAGGTCGGCAGCCGCGAGAAGCTGGGCGGCGAGCGTCCGGTTGCGCTCCTCGACCGAGTCGATGTCCGGCGCGTCGAGGATCGCGAGACCTTCGGGCACGGCGTCGGACGGCACCAGCTGAAGCGCGCCCGGGTCGCCGGTCGCACCGGTGGTCCGGGCGAGGTCGGGCAGGATCCGGTCGCGGTCGAACCAGCCGGCGTCCGCGGGGTTGTGCACGAGCACCGGGGACCGCGTCGTGGGGCGCAGCACGCCAGGCTCGGTGACCCTGGTGCCGACGAGGGAGTTCACCAGCGTCGACTTCCCNNGGACACCTGGCCGACTGGAGCACGTCCCGGAGACGCACCAGCGCCGTGATCATGTCCGTCGGCGTCGCGGGCGTCGTCACGGTCTACCTTCCAGCCAGGGTTGAGTCAGGGCAGTTGTACCAGGGGCCTGCGGGAAGAGAACGTGCGGCCGCAGCACAGTGAGCCGGTCGACCATCGCCTGACCTCGCGGGATCACGTCCGCCGGCGCCGTACCCCTCAGGAACCGGTCGTGCAGGAAGCCGAGCTCGATGGCCTGCTCCTGGTAGTCCTGCATCGCCCGCAGGCCCGGCTCGCCACCGATGCTGCGGGCGTGGGCCCGTGCGGCACGGCGGCCCGAGATCCGGGCGAGCCAGGGCACCTCGTAGGGCATGAGGTAGCCGCGCTGGGCGGCGTCGGCCAGCGACCTCGCGAGCATCTGCCCCTCACGTCGACGGGCCCACACCGCGAAGCCGGCCATCAGCAGGAAGGCCGGCACCATGAGGAACAGGTAGGTGAGCACGAAGGCCTCGCCGCCCCCGAGCAGGGCGGCCCCGTTCCAGAGCGCATGGGCGAGCACGGCCACCGCGTACCCCAGGAGGGGGGCCGCCACACGCCAGAACGAGCTCCGGGTCGTGACGGCGTACCCGATGCCGATCCCGATCGCCGCCGTGAAGAGCGGGTGCGCGAAGGGGCTGAAGATGCCGCGGACGACGAACGTCCCGGTCAGGGCGCCGGCCCCGCCCGCACCGATCCCGTCCCCGCCCATGTACGCCGAGGCGAGGTAGAGGATGTTCTCGGTGAACGCGAAGCCGACACCGACCATGCCGGCGTAGACGATCCCGTCGAGGACCCCGTCGACCACCCGGCGCCGGGCCACGACCAGCAGCAGCACGAACAGCCCCTTCATCGCCTCCTCGGTGATCGGCGCGACGATGGCCGCGCTCATCGACTCGGGACGACCGAAGGCGAACTGGTCGAGGGTCTGCAGGACGAGCGCGGCGGCAGTGGAGACGAGCGCACCCCAGCCGAGGGCCAGGAGGATCAGACTGCGCGGCTCCGGCTCGTAGCGGTCGAGCCAGAGGAAGATCGCGACGAGCGGGCCGACCGGGACGGCAGCGAGCAGGATGCCGAGGACGAGGGCGTCGGGGGCGCCCGACGAGGCCAGCACGAGGGCCATCACCCCCGCGCCGGCGAGCATGGCCACGGTGACCAGGACGGTGAAGACGACGTTGCCCTGATGCCGTCTCGTCGCCGCGCTCATGAGTCCGAGCCTATCGGGCTGGAGGGGGTGGGTTCCGCGTCGCGACGGCCGCCCCGCTCGTCGTACAGTGCAGACGTGAGCGACGACACCCGCACCGAGAGCGACCTGCCCGCCGACACGGCGATCCCGCCGGAGGGCACCGACGACCACCAGCCGCGCACGGAGAGCCACGACCCTGCGGTCCCGGCGGCCTACGCCGCGTTCATGCGGACCGGCTGGGGCGACCGCGACCTCGACCTTCCTCCCCACCCGGTGGCGACGTGGGCAGAGAAGCGCCGGGCCCGCCTCGGGGAGATGTTCCCCGGCGAGCGCCTCGTGGTCCCCGCGGGCACGTACAAGGTCCGCGCCAACGACACCGACTACCGCTTCCGGCCCGACACCGCGCACACCCACCTGTCGGGCAACCAGACCAGCGACGCCGTGCTGGTCGTCGAGGACGGCGAGTCCGTGCTCTACGCCCGCCCGCGCTCCTCGCGGGAGACCGACGAGTTCTTCCGTGACCGGCAGTACGGCGAGCTCTGGGCCGGCCGCCGCCCGTCGCTGAAGGAGATGGAGGCCTCCCTCGGGCTCGAGTGCCGTCACATCGACGACCTTCCGGCCGCCCTCACCGACCCGGCCAAGACCCGCGTGCTGCGCGGGGTGGACGCCACCGTGGACAAGACCGTCGCCGCCGACGAGGGCCGTGACCAGGAGCTGGCGCGCGTCCTCAGCGAGATGCGGCTGGTCAAGGACTCCTGGGAGCTCGAGCAGCTCCAGGAGGCCTGTGACATCACCACCCTCGGCTTCGCCGACAGCGTCCGCGAGTGGGACAACGTCCTGAAGTACGGCGAGCGCTGGATCGAGGGCACGTTCTTCCGTCGGGCCCGTGCGATGGGCAACGACATCGGCTACGACTCGATCGTGGGCGGCGGACGGCACGCCACGACCCTGCACTGGATCGAGAACAGCGGGCCGATCAAGCCCGGTGAGCTGGTGCTGCTCGACATGGGTGTGGAGGCCTCGTCGCTCTACACCGCCGACGTCACCCGCACACTGCCCATCGACGGGACGTTCACCCCGCTGCAGCGCGACCTCTACACCCTCGTCCTCGAGGCGCAGCAGGCCGGCATCGACGCGGTGAAGCCGGGTGTGCCGTTCCTCGCCGCGCACAACGCTGCGATGAACGTGCTGGCCCACGGGCTGGAGGACCTCGGTCTGCTGCCGGTCCCCGCCGAGGAGGCCCTCTCCCCCGACAGCAAGGTCTACGCCCGCTGGACGCTGCACGGCACCAGCCACATGCTCGGCATGGACGTCCACGACTGTGCCCGGTCGTCGGTCGACGTCTACCCGAAGGGAGACCTCGAGACCGGCATGGTGCTCACCGTCGAGCCGGGGCTGTACTTCCAGCAGGACGACCTGCTCGTGCCCGAGGAGCTGCGCGGCATCGGCATCCGGATCGAGGACGACATCGTGGTCACCGAGGACGGCTCCCAGAACCTCTCCGAGGCGCTCCCCCGCGAGATCAGTGCGATCGAGGAGTGGATGGCCGCCCTGCGCGCCTGATCCGGACCCTGCACGACGATGGCCCGCCACCCGTCTCGGGTGGCGGGCCCTCGCGCGTGCGGTCAGCCCTCGACGGCCATCTCGCCGAGCTCGGACCAGTCGGTGCCCGGGACGTTCGCGTTGACGATGCGGGGGGTCTCGGCCAGGTACGGCGGAAGCTCCTGACGGGCCCGCGTGAAGTGCCCGGATCCGACGTGGGCAGCGCCCGCCGAGTCGTCGGCGAAGGCCTCGACCAGGACGTACTCGGTCGGGTCGTCGAGGCTGCGTGACCAGTCGAACCACAGGCAGCCCGGCTCGCTGCGCGTGCTCTCGGTGAACGACCTCGAGATCTCGGGCCAGTCGTCGGCGTGCTCGGGCTTGATGCGGAACTTCGCGGTGATGAAGATCAAGGGCTTCTCCTGTCACGTTCTCGTGGGTCGAGGTCAGCGTACGAGGGCGCGAAGAAGCCCCGGCCCGGCGCCGTACTCCTCGCCGGCAAATCACGCGCGTTGCGACACAACCCTTCGAACCCCCTGCGGAGTCAGGTCAACAAAGGGGGTGGTGTCAGATGGATACCGTGACCAGGAGCGCGGACGCACCGTCGTTCGAGGACTACGCCGCCAGTTCGTGGCCGTCGCTCTACCGCTACGCCTACCTCCTTGCCGGCAACCACGCCGACGCGGAGGACATCGCGCAACAGACCCTGTTGAAGGCGTACCGCTCGTGGTCACGTGTCGAGAGGTCCGACTCGCCGGCGGCCTACCTGCGCCGGATCCTCACGAACACCTACCTCTCGCAACGTCGGCCGAAGGGCCGCCGCCTCGAGCTGCTGACCGACGCGCCTCCGGAGACTCGGCACGTCGCGGTCGGCGGGCCCGAGGAGCGGATGGCGTTGTGGCCGCACGTGAGGTCGCTGCCACCGCGCCAGCGGGCCGTCATCGTGCTCCGCTACTACGAGGACCTCAGCGAGCAGGAGATCGCCGACGTCCTCGGCTGCTCCCGAGGCAACGTCAAGTCCACCGCACACCACGCCCTGAAGTCACTGCGAGCCGCGCTCGGCGCGGACGCATCGGACGGGAGGGAGAGCTGACATGCCCGTCGACATCGAAGAGACCCTGGGTCGCGAGCTGCGCGAGGTGGCCGACGGCCTGCACGTCCCCGCCATGCCCCGACTGCCGGAGGAGCCGCCTCGCCCCGCACGACGGCGTGCGCCCCTGCTGGCTGCTGCGGCCGTGGTGCTGGTCGCCGCGGGCGCGGTCGGTGTGGCGACCCTCCCCGACGGCAGGGACACCCGACCGGCGCAGCCGTCGCCGTCACCCTCGCCGAGCCCGCCCGAGTCGGTAGCGCCGATTCCGCGGAGCGCACCGACGCTCCCGCACGTGCTCGACCGGAAGCTGTACGTCGACGGCGAGCAGGTCCCGTGGACGTGGTGGACGGTTCGTCCGGCCGGAGACGCGTGGATCGCCTGGCGCGAGGACTTCACCTGGTGGTGGGGCCGCGGGGCGGAGGTGAACGAGCTGCCCAACGGCGAGGACGTCACCCCCGTGCTCTCCCCGAACGGCAGGTACGTCGCCGTGGTCCGCGCCGAGGGCAGGGAGGGCATGCTCATCGTGATCGACACCGAGACCGCCGACACGGTGGGGGGCACCCCGCTCAGCATCGGCGCCCAGAAGTGGGGCTACCCCGCGTACGTCGTGGCCGTCCTGGACGACGGGCGTGTCCTCGCCCGTCGAGGAGACAGTCAGCTGCTCTGGGTCCCGGGCACGGGCGGTCGCACCGTCGACCTGTTCGACACGGCACCCGGACAGGTGGTCCTGGGCGCGTCCTCGGCCGGTCTCGTGGTCACCGACGGCGACGGGGGGCAGCCCTACCTCGCGGAGGTCTCCGATGCGGGCGAGCTCACCCGCATCGGGGAGCTGCCGCGGCACGACGACCTGGTGGTCAGCCCGGGCGGGACCTGGGTGGCGTGGACCCCGATCGGCACCACCGGTGGCGACGTGACCTCCATCCCCTCGCTGGAGGTGCGCGGTCTGGACGGGACGGAGCCGGCCACGCTCACCGCACCCGACGGGTGGGAGTTCACCCTCCGGACCTGGGTGTGGGAGGACGACACCCACCTCGTCTCGACGGTCTGGTCGACCGAGCGCCGCGCCGACCGGATGGCCCGCTGCAGCCCACGGACGGGCCGGTGCGTCCTGGTCAGGGACGACTGACGACACGTCGCGGTGCCCGACGGCGGCCGGAGGAACCTTCGACCACCGTCGGGCATACTTGCCCCGGACTCGGGGATGACGGGCTACGGTCCGAAAGCCTCGAGACCGGCCCCCGTAGCTCAGCTGGATAGAGCGGCAGACTTCTAATCTGATGGCCGCAGGTTCGAGTCCTGCCGGGGGCGCCGAGTTGACGTGGGGCCAGCTGTGCTGCGAGAACGTCGCCGGGGCCGACCTGCGGCGACCCCTTCGCAGCGTAGGTCGCCACGACCGGTCGGGACGATCGGCCCTTGGGTCCTGAACGGCCGCACGATGGACTGGGACCATGGGCACCGCGCTCGCCTCGCTCGACGGACGAACCCACCACGACCTGCCTCTCCACGAGCTCCTGCTGCTCCTGGAGACCGACCGGCACGGCGGGCTGGAGGAGCACGAGGCGGCGCGCCGGCTCGAGGAGTACGGCCGCAACGAGCTCCCGCGCGTCGCCTCGGTCGGCCCGGTCCGCAGGCTGCTGCGGCAGATGCACAACCCCTTGATCTACGTGCTGCTCGCCTCGGCCGCGGTCACGCTCTTCCTCGGGGAGTACGTCGACACCTCGGTGATCCTCGGGGTCGTCGTGGTGAACACGATCGTCGGCTTCATCCAGGAGTCCAAGGCGGAGGCGGCGCTGGACGCCCTGAGGTCGATGGTGCACACCGAGTCGCGGGTGGTCAGAGGCGGCCACACCCGGCACGTCCGCTCGGAGGAGCTGGTCCCCGGCGACCTGGTCCTCGTGGACGCCGGCGACAAGGTACCGGCGGATCTCCGGCTCATCGGTGAGTCCGAGCTGCACGCCGACGAGTCGGCGCTCACCGGCGAGTCACTGCCGGTCAACAAGGACGAGGTGGTCCTCCCTCGGGCCACCCCGGTGGCCGACCGTCGGAACATGCTCTACTCCGGAACGTTCGTCACAGCAGGCACGGGCACAGGGGTCGTCGTGGCCACCGGCGGGGACACCGAGCTCGGTGAGATCCACCGGCTGGTCGGTGCGGCGAAGGAGCTCGCCACCCCCCTGACCCGCAAGCTCGCCCGGTTCAGCGCCTACCTCACCGCGGTCATCCTGGGGCTCGCCGCGATCACCTTCGGCATCGGCGTGGCGCGCGGCGAACCCGCGGCGGACATGTTCACCGCTGCGGTCGCGCTGGCGGTCGGCGCGATCCCCGAGGGACTGCCGGCAGCGGTGACGATCACGCTCGCCATCGGCGTCGCCCGCATGGCCCGCCGCCGGGCCGTCGTACGCCGCCTGCCCGCGGTCGAGACCCTGGGCGGCGCCACGGTCGTGTGCACCGACAAGACCGGCACGCTCACCGAGAACAAGATGACCGTGCAGCACCTGTGGACCCCCGGCCGACAGCTCGACATCCCCGCCGACGGGGAGGCGTTGGACCAGGCACCGCTCGACGAGGCGCTGCGCTGGTGCCTCGTCACGGGGGCCAACTGCAACGACTCCAAGCTCGGCACGGACGGGACCGCGGTCGGGGATCCGACCGAGGCCGCGATGCTCACCGTCGCGCAGAGGTACGGCGTCCGCCCGCACGCCCTGACCCGGGTCGACACGGTCCCGTTCAGCTCCGAACGGCAGTACATGGCGACCTCACACCACGACCCGTCCGCCGGGGACCTCGTGCTCGTGAAGGGGGCGGTGGAGCGGGTGCTGGACCTGTGCCTCCACCAGCTCGACGCCGAGGGACGCCGCGCTCCCCTGGACCGCGAGAGCGTCCTGGCCGCTGCCGACCGGCTGGCCGCGAGCGGGATGAGGGTGCTCGCGACCGCGGTCGACCTGGAGCCCGGGCCGCAGGCGCTCGACGGCCTGACGACGGCCGGGTCCGGCGGACTCGCCTTCGCCGGTCTCCAGGCGATGCTGGACCCGCCGCGACGTACCGCCGCGGACGCCGTACGCACCTGCCGCACCGCCGGCCTGGCGGTGAAGATGATCACCGGCGACCACGCCCGGACCGCCGAGGCGATCGCGCGCCAGGTCGGCCTCGTCGACGACGGCCAGGAAGGGCTGGTGCTCACCGGCGCCGACCTCGACCGCCTCGACGACGACCGGCTGCCCGAGGCGGTGGAGCAGGCGGTGGTCTTCGCACGCGTCACCCCGGAGCAGAAGCTGCGGCTCGTGGAGGCCCTGCAGTCACGACACCACGTCGTGGCCATGACCGGTGACGGCGTCAACGACGCACCGGCTCTCAAACAGGCAGACATCGGCGTGGCGATGGGCCGCGGCGGCACCGAGGTCGCCAAGGAGGCCGGCGACATGGTGCTCACCGACGACGACTTCGCCACGATCGAGGCGGCGATCGAGGAGGGACGCGGGGTCTTCGACAACCTCACGAAGTTCATCGTGTGGACCCTGCCCACGAACATGGGCGAGGGCATGGTGATCCTCGCGGCCATCCTGGCGGGGACGGCGCTGCCGATCCTCCCCACGCAGATCCTGTGGATCAACATGACCACCGCGGTGGCGCTCGGCCTGATGCTCGCCTGGGAGCCGAAGGAGCGCGGGATCATGGAGCGACCTCCCCGTGACCCGCGGAAGTCCCTGCTCACCGGGCCGGTGGTCTTCCGCACCCTTCTTGTCTCCGCGGTCCTGGTGGCGGGATCCTGGTGGGTCTTCCAGCAGGAGCTCGCGCTGGGGTCGTCGGTGGAGGCGAGTCGCACCGCGGCGATGAACCTGTTCGTGGTCGTGGAGGCGGTGTACCTGTTCAGCTGCCGGTCGCTGACCGAGGCCGTCTGGCGGATCGGCCTGTTCACCAACCGCTGGCTGCTCCTGGGCGTGTCGGTCCAGGCGCTCGGTCAGCTGGCGATCACCTACCTCCCGCCGATGCAGACGCTCTTCGGGACCGCGGCGATCGGGTGGGAGACGTGGGGACGCATCCTCCTCGTCGCGGCGGCGGCAGCGCTCGTGGTGGCCGTGGACAAGCGACGGATCCGGTCGCGGGTGCTGTGAGGGAGGCCGGCCGCGTCCCGCGGTCAGCGACGTGCCTGCCCCAGGAGCACCGGACGCGGCGAGCGTCGTACGACCTGGTCCGCGACGCTGCCCAGGATCCGCTCCGACAGGCCGCGGCCGCGCCGGCCGAGCACCACGACGTCCACGTCGTCAGCGGCGGCACGGTCGAGGATCACCTGGGCAGGGTCCCCCATCGCCACCTCGTGGACCGTGGGCGGGCTGCCGGGAGGGAGCCGACCGGCCCGGGACCGGAGCAGCTCGTCGGCGGCGCGCAGTGCGTCGGGGTCGTGCGCTGCGTCGTCGGGGTCGAGCACGGTGAGCAGGACGAACCGGGTCCCCTCGGGGACGAGCAGGTGCACGGCGTCCGTGATCGCGTCGTCGGACTCTCCCGAACCGTCGACGGCCGCGAGCACAACCGTCCCCGCCTGTCTCGTGTCGCCGGGGTCGGTCCGTCCGAGGATCATGCCTCCACGCTGCGCCAGCTCGAGGGCGATCGGCAGCAGGATCGGGCCGAGAACCACCCCGATCGCGATCCAGGCGGGGCTGCGACGGCCGCGCCGGCCGAGCAGCACCACGGCGGCGAGCCCCAGGGCGACCCAGGTGACGATCACGAGCAGGGGGAACAGGTAGCCGGACACGGTGACCTCCCGACCGGGACGACGACGGCTCCTTCTCAGCGTCGCCCCGACTTCACCGCTGCGTCACGGGGCCTCCGGCGCCGAACACGGGGACCTTGGACCCGGTCGGTCCAGACCGCGGGACACCGGTGTTTCCGCCCGAGACGCACGGGTAGACGTAGCGAGGCCCCGCAAAGTACGAGTTTGCGGGGCCTCAAAAAGTTGACGGTCGCTTGACGGCGGCCACCTCGCGGACCTGTCTCTGGATCCCCGGCCGCGTCAACGGCCGCAGTTACGCGTAGTCCCTGTCCGGGATCCTGACCTCGTCCGGTCCCACCGACGGGCGGTCCTCCGCCGGGTGAGTCAAGTCTCATCCCGGTCGTTGACTTACGCAAGGGACCTTGGTCCCTGGGCCACCCCGTCTGAGCGGGAGGTCCGGGGAAATCTGACCCGTTCGGACTACTCGCCGAGGGCGTCCGCGATGGCCTTCTCGGTGTTGTCGAGGAGGTTCTGCGCGTCGGTGAACTCGACCTTCTCGCCGTTCACGGCGACGCTCGGCGTGCCGGTGAACCCGGCCTTCGACCAAGCCTCGGTCGCGTCCTCGATCCACGGCTCGTACTTGAGGTCCTCGATCGGGCCGCGGATCGCCTCCTCGTCGGCCCCGGCCTCGACGGCCATCTCGATCATCCGCTCATCGGAGATGCCCGCGCCGCCCTCCGCGGGCTGGTTGGCGAACAGCGCGTCGTGGAGCTCCACGGCCACCTCCGACCCTGCGGTGTCGAGGACGACCGCGAGGGCGTTCGCCGCGCGGGTGGAGTAGCGGTCCTTCGAGGCGCGGTCGAGGAAGGACACCACGTGGTACCTCACCTGCACGTCGCCGCCGGCGGCGTACTCCTTGAACGTGTCGGAGCTGACCGCCTCGAAGTCGCCGCAGTAGGGGCACATCATGTCCTCGTAGACGGTGACGGTGACGGGGGCGTCGTTGTCGCCGAGGGCGAGGGTGTACTCCTCCACCGCGTTGTCCGGCGGCGTGGAGGTCTGGTTCTCGCCGCCACCGCCCTGCTGCAGGCCGAACACGATCGCGACGACCACGATCAGGACACCGACGACCGCGCCGGCGACCATCAGCATCCGGCTACGGCGCTCCTTCGCCTCCTGCTCCGCGCGGATCGCGGCCGCCCGCTCCGAGGCGCGCTCCATGTTGGCCTTCTTCGTGGCGTCGGACTGCTTCTTGCTCATCGGCTGGGTTCTCCGGTCGTGGTGCGGTCGGGCGTGCTGGCGTACAGGAGTCGATTGTCCATCGCCCACGGGGTCCGAGGTCGGACAACGAGCCAGACCGAGGCGAAGAGGAGACCAAGGTCCCGTGCTATCTCCCACGGGTACTTCTCGGTGGCGTTCGCGTCGTAGCCTCCGCCTCCGAAGCATCCGCAGTCGATCTGGAGCCCTCGCGCCCAGGCGGCGGAGATCCCGACGATGAAGGCGACGAAGAGTACGGCGGACACGGCCGCGCTGGGTCGGACGGCGAGCCCGACGACGAGGAGGAGGCCGACCACGAGCTCGACGACGGGGAGCGCGTGGCCCACGGGGGGAACGACCGCCTCGGGCAGGAGCTGGTAGGCACGGACGGCCCGCACGCTCGAGGCCAGGTCCGGGATCTTGAGCAGGGCGGCAACGATCCACACGCCACCGACGAGCATGCGTGCTGCGAAGCCGATCCACCCCATGACCTGTGATGCTAGAGAGAGCTGCTGAGGAGACCCTGAGTAGGGTGCTAGGCGTGAATGACCGTCTGGTGTGGATCGACTGTGAGATGACCGGCCTCGACCTCGGCGCGGATGCGCTGATCGAGGTCGCCGCCCTCGTCACGGACTTCGAGCTCAACGTCCTCGGCGAGGGCGTCGACGTCGTGATCAAGCCTCCCCAGGAGGCGATCGACCAGATGGACGAGTTCGTGCGCAACATGCACACCGTCTCGGGACTGCTCGAGGAGCTCGACAACGGCGTCACGTTGCGCGAGGCCGAGGAGCAGGTGCTCTCCTACATCCGGGACCACTGCCCCGACGGCAGCCGGCCACCGCTGGCCGGCAACACCGTCGCCACGGACCGGGCGTTCCTGCAGCGGGACATGTCCGAGCTCGAGGGGTTCCTCCACTACCGCATCGTCGACGTCTCCTCGATCAAGGAGCTGTCGCGGCGGTGGTACCCCCGGGCCTACTTCAACTCCCCGCCGAAGACCGGCAACCACCGGGCGCTCGCCGACATCCAGGAGAGCATCGAGGAGCTGCGCTACTACCGGGCGGCGGTCTTCGTCCCCCCGCCCGGCCCCGACTCCTCCGCCGCCAAGGCGCTCGCCGCGGAGCACGGCGGCTCGCTCACCGGGGCCGGCGGTGAGGACGTCGCCGAGGCAGAGTCGGTCGACCCGGGGGCACCGCCCGTGGGGGAACAAACCCCCGGTCAGAACGGTTCCTGAAAACAGGTACACTTCTCATCGCTCGGCTTCTCGTGGCGATCGCCAGGAGGAGCCGACGTGACCGACAGGTCACGACATGGTGGGCGTAGCTCAGTTGGTAGAGCACCTGGTTGTGGTCCAGGAAGTCGCGGGTTCAAGTCCCGTCGTTCACCCCAGACGAGAAGCCCCATCCGCCTCGCGGGTGGGGCTTCCTCGTGTCAGCGGCAGGCGCCGACGGTCCACACGTCGTCGGCCGCGGAGATGCTCTCGGCCCGCCGGAGGGCCTCCCCCAGCGACATCCTCTGCAGGTCGCCGTTGCGGCGCAGCACGACCACCGACGCGGGGACTTGCGTGGTCGACCAGGCAGCAACCCCGACACAGTGGGGGAAGCGTCGCGCGTGCTCGTCGGTCCAGTCCAGGTGCGACCGGGTCGCGCTCAGGGCGCTCTCGCCGCCGCGGGGTGGTTCGCCGATGTCGGCGAGCAGAGCCGGCGGTGCGACGTACAGGACGACGACCGCCCACGCGAGGCCGGCCACGGTCAGCGAGCGGCTGAGGTGCTCGACGAGGGTGCGTCGGCGGCGATGCACCCGTTGCCCCTTGTCCACACCTGCTCAACGGGCAGGCGTGAGGGGGGTTACGGGTGCGGGGTGCTCAGAGGCCGTGGGCGGCGGGGATCTGCCCGAGACGGCCCTTCTGGAAGTCCTCGTAGGCCTGCCTCACCTCGGCCTTGGTGTTCATCACGAACGGCCCGGCCCAGGCGATCGACTCCCTGATCGGGCGGCCACCGAGCACGACCACGTCCAGCGCTGGTGAACGGCTCTCCTGGGCACGGTTCGCGGCGAGGGTGACGAAGTCGCCGCGGCCGAGGACGGCGAGCTGACCGGCGCGGAGCGGACGCCGCTCGGTGCCGACCGTGCCCTCACCGCTGAGCACGTAGACGAGCGCGTTGAACTCGTGGTCCCACGGCAGGTCCAGCGTGGCGGTCGGCTGGACGGTGGCGTGCAGCATGGTCATCGGGGTGTACGTCGACCCGGGACCGCGCCGACCGGCCACTTCCCCGGCGATGACCCGCACGAGGGCGCCGGCGTCCGCGCTGGTGGCGAGGCCCACCTGGCCTGCCCGGAGGTCCTGGTAGCGCGGCTGGGCGAGCTTCTGCTCACGCGGGAGGTTGACCCACAGCTGGAGGCCGTGGAAGAGGCCGCCCTTCTGCACCAGCCACTCCGGCGGCGCCTCGATGTGGAGCAGCCCTCCCCCGGCGGTCATCCACTGCGTGTCGCCGTTGGTGATCGAGCCACCGCCGCCGTGGGAGTCGGCGTGGTCCATGACCCCGTCGATCATGTAGGTCACGGTCTCGAAGCCCCGGTGCGGGTGCCACGAGGTGCCCTTGGGCTCGCCGGGGGCGTACTCCACCTCCCCCATCTGGTCCATGTGGATGAAGGGGTCGAGCAGCTGGAGGTCGACGCCCGCGAAGACGCGCCGGACGGGGAAGCCCTCGCCCTCGTAGCCGCGCGGCGCGTCGGTGACCTGGACGACCGGCCGGACGGTGTCGCCGAGGCCGGGGGCCTTGATGCGGGGCAGGACGGTGAGGTCGTCGACGGTGAGAGCTGGCATGCCTCCCAGAGTAGTCAAATCTTCAACAGTTATCCAGGGGCGAGCTCCTCCGGTCCGGACAGGTAGCGTGCACCCGTGACCAACGGCAGCAACCAGAGCACCTATGACGTCGTGATCGTCGGAGGTGGCCACAACGGCCTCACCTCCGCGGCCTACCTCGCCCGGGAGGGCCTCTCCGTCCTCCTCCTCGAGCGCCTCCCCCACACCGGTGGCGCCGCGGTCAGCACCGAGGCGTTCCCCGGCCTCGACGCTCGCATCTCCCGGTACTCCTACCTCGTCAGCCTCCTTCCGGAGCGGATCATCGAGGACCTCGGGCTCGAGCTCGAGCTGAGGTCGAGGCGGACGGCGTCGTACACCCCGGTCGTGCGCGACGGCAGCCACACCGGCCTGCTGGTCGAGCGCCCGGAGGGCACGCTCACCGCCGAGTCGTTCCGTGCGCTGACCGGGTCCGACACGGAGTACGACGCCTGGCAGGAGTTCTACGGCGAGGTCACCGACTTCGCCCAGGCCGTCGCGCCCACGCTGCTCGAGCCGCTCCGCACCGAGAAGGAGATGCGCGAGCTCGTCGAGGCCGACCTGTGGGACGCGCTGGTGACCCACCCGCTCGGCAAGGTCATCGAGGAGAGGTTCACCGACGACACCGTGCGGGGCGTGGTGGCCACCGACGCGGTGATCGGCACCTTCGCCGGGATGAACGACCCGTCGCTGGTCCAGAACCGGTGCTTCCTGTACCACGTCGTCGGCAACGGGACCGGCGAGTGGCGGGTGCCGGTCGGCGGCATGGGGGCGGTCACCGCCGCACTCACGAAGGCCGCGACGGACGCCGGGGCGGAGATCGTCACCGGGGCCGGGGTCAGCCGGATCGCCGCCGACGGCCGCACGGCGAGGACCACCTGGCACGACGGCACCTCGGAGCACACCGTCGAGTCCCGTTGGGTGCTCGCCAACGTCGCACCGTGGGTGCTCCAGATCCTGCTCGGCGAGGAGCCCGGCGAGGCCCCGCAGGGTGCCCAGCTGAAGATCAACCTGCTGCTCGACCGGCTCCCCCGTCTGAAGTCGGGCGCGGACCCGGAGGTCGCCTTCGCGGGGACCTTCCACGTCGGCGAGGACTACAGCCGGCTGCAGACCGCCTACGACGAGGCCGCTGCCGGCAAGATCCCCACGGTGCCGCCCGGCGAGCTGTACTGCCACTCCCTCACCGACCCCTCGATCCTGGGGAGCCACGCCGGGTCCGGCAAGCAGACGCTGACCTACTTCGGGGTGCACATGCCCGCAGCCCTCTTCGAGAAGGACCGCGAGGCCCGGCGCGACGAGGCGGTCGAGCGGGTCCTCGACGCGATCAACGAGCACCTCGAGGAGCCGCTCGAGTCCTGCCTTGCCCTCGACGGCGAGGGGCGGCCCTGCCTGGAGGCCAAGACCCCGCAGGACGTCGACGAGGCGCTCGCGATGCCCGGCGGCCACATCTTCCACGGCGACCTGTCCTGGCCCTGGGCCCCCAACCGCGCCCGGATGGACTCCCCGGCCCAGCGCTGGGGCGTCGCCACCGACCTCGACAACGTGCTGCTCTGCGGCGCGGGCGCCCGGCGGGGCGGCGGGGTCAGCGGGATCGGCGGCCACAACGCGGCGCAGGCCGTGCTCGAGGCCCACCGCAACGGCTGACCGCTGCGGGGCCCTCAGATCTGGCTGGGGTTCACCTGCATGATCGGCTGGGTCGTGGGCTGCGCCGAGCCACCGAGCGGCTCCACCGTGATCGCGACCTCGGTGTCGGGGCCGGGCATCTCCATCGAGGCGCCCTTCTCCGGCTCCAGGACGGCGACCGACTGCATCTGCTGCCCCTGCACCGACCACAGCTGGTAGACGTGCTCCTCGTCGAGGGCGGGCAGCTCGTCGGTGTCGACGGCCATCTGGTTCAGGCCCGGCGAGGCCGCCACCGAGATCCGGCCGCCGTTCTCGGTCTCCATGGTCGCCGTCTGCGCGTCGTCGGCCTCGAAGACCTTCACGACGCCCTCGGCGAGCTGGACCTGCTCGCTCTCACCACCGATCTGCGCGATGCCGACCGCTCCGGCGGCGACCAGGACAATCGCGGCCGCGGCCATCATCATCCGGCGTCCCCAGCGGTGCGGCGGGACCTCGACGACGGTGCCGCCACCCGTGCGAGGCGGCTGCTGCGGGGTCCGGTCGGCGGCGGCCAGCACCCGCTGCCTGAGGTGCGCGGGTGGCGCCACGGCCTCCGCCTGCCCCATCGCCGCGGCGGCAGCCTGCAGCTCCTGGACCTCCTGCCGGCAGACCGCGCACTCCTCGAGGTGCCGGCGGAACTGCTCGGCCTCCTCCGGGCTCAGCGCGTGCAGAGCGAAGGCGCCGGAGAGCGTGTGAAGCTCGGTGCTCATCGTGCCCCCTCCAGGCAGTCGCGAAGACGGATCAGACCGTCCCTCATCCTCGTCTTGATCGTGGGTAGTGGCTTGTCCAGCAGGGTCGCCACCTCGCCGTACGTGTATCCGTTGAAGTACGCCAGCCGCACGGACTCGAGCTGGAGCTCGGTCAAGGTGTCCAGGCACTCGCGCACCGCACCGTGCTCCTCCGCCGTGATCAGGGCGTCCGCGGGCCCGTCGTACGAGACCTCGTCGGGCGCCCCCTGGTGGTCCTGTCGCTTCTGAGCCTCGGAGCGGCGTACGGCGTCGACCGCACGTCGGTGGGCGATGGTCATCACCCAGGTCCGGGCCCTCCCCCGCGCAGCGTCGAACGACGTCGCCTTGCGCCACACGTCGAGGAACACCTCCTGCGTGACGTCCTCGGCCCTCGTCGGGTCGCGGACGACGCGCCGCGCCAGCCCGTAGACGGCCGGGGAGAGCTCGTCGTACAACCCCGCGAACGCCTGCGAGTCGCCCCGAGCCGCTCGCTGCATCAGGTCGTCGACGTCGACCGGCTCCCCTCGGGACACCAGCCGCAGCTCGGGCTCGGACATCGGGCCTCCTGGGCAGAAACGGCAACGGCACGGGGTCGTGCTCGCGACTCTAGTTCGACCTGGGCCCGACTGCGGATGGGTCGCGCCGGAAAGATCTTGACAGACCGCCCGAGCTGGCGGGACATTTAACCGCCTTGTTAAATAACGAGAGAGTTGAACACGATGGCGGCGGACCGGCTGAGCGCGATCTTCTCCGCCCTGGCCGACCCCACCCGAAGAGCGATCCTGGCCCGGCTGGCCGAGGGCGACGCGACGGTCTCGGAGCTGGCGCAGCCGTTCTCGATCAGCCTCCCGGCGATCTCGCGGCACCTCAAGGTCCTCGAGCAGGCGGGCCTGATCACGCGGACCCGCTCGGCCCAGTGGCGGTCGAGCAGCCTGCGGACCGAGGCGCTGCGCGAGGTCCTGGACTGGATGGAGCCGTACCACGAGCTGTGGGACGCCCGGCTCGACCGGCTCGACGCACATCTGAGGCGCATGCAGGACCACGACGCCGACGGGGCCTGACCGCCGGCGAGACAGAGAGGCACGACCATGGCAGAGCTACATCTCGAGCGCGTCTTCGACGCCCCGCGCGAGCTGGTGTGGAAGGCGTTCACCGACCCCGACCAGGTCTCGGCCTGGTTCGGACCCGTCGGCTACTCGGTCCCCCGGGAGACCGTGGACATGGACGTCCGGGTGGGCGGTCATGAGCGGTTCGAGATGGTGGCCGACAGTCCCGACGCACCGCCCGGCGGACCCGTCAACGCCACCTTCACCGAGGTGGTCCCCCACGAGCTGCTCGTCGCCGATGAGCACCTCGAGGGCGAGATGGCCGAGCTGTTCGGCTCCGAGCTGATCACGATGCGGCTGGCGTTCCACGACGAGGAGGGCGGCAAGACCCGGCTCGTCCTCGACCAGGGCCCTTACAGCGAGGAGATGAGCAGCGGCGCCGGCGAGGGATGGTCCAGCTCGTTCACCAAGCTCGACGCCCTGCTTGCAGGGGCAACGGCCTGATCCAGACCCCGGCCGGCACCGTCTCCTGCCGGTGCCGGCCGTCCCGCCGCCTCGATTTCGTGTGCGGCGAGGGTGTTGCTAGAGTCCTACTCGCTTCGCGCGCCATTAGCTCAATTGGCAGAGCAGCTGACTCTTAATCAGCGGGTTCGGGGTTCGAGTCCCTGATGGCGCACAAAACCCCAGGTCAGACGCCCTCACGGTGTCTGACCTTCTTTCTTCAGCGTGGTTTGCGTGGCTCATTCGTCGTCCGGGACTGCGGGATCGGGTGCTCGAGCGCGGTGACCACGGGTGAGTTGTCGGGCGCCCGCCCGTGTATTCGTCCGGGTCATCGGCGGCGTGCGTGGCCACGCTGGTCGGCAACGAGCGCGAGGACAGCCCAGCTTCGCCCAGGACCCTGAACGTGGCCCATGCCGAGGTCCAATCGGGACCCGCGCCGGTAGGAGGCCGGCGCACCGCGCGCTCACGTCACGCTCAACCCGAGGTTGCCGCTCACGGCGAGGTGGCCTCGGTCCTCGAGCAGGGCTGTCCCTCTCGCAGCGGCCGGTCTGTGCCCCGACCTCGACCGCCTCCCCGCGCGCCGGCACGAAAGCCAGTCGGTCCTCGAGGGTTCCTCGTTAGGCTCTGACCATGGATGAGGCGTGGTCGCCGCCGCGGGAGCGGCCTTACGAGGTGCTTGCGGTGGCGAGTTCGGCGGGCGGGGTCGCGGCGCTGAGCTACCTCTTCTCCCACCTCTCTGAGGGTCTTCCGGTCCCCGTCCTGGTCGTGCAGCACCTCGACCCGCGTCACGAGACCCTGCTCGCCCAAGTGCTCAGCCGTCGGACTACGTTGAGGGTCACCCTGGCCGCCGGCCAGGAGATGCCGGAGCCCGGAGTGGTCTACATCGCGCCGCCGGACCACCATCTCCTCGTGGGTGACGATGGGCGGCTGGCCCTGTCCAGCAGCGAACTCGTGCACTTCGTCCGGCCCTCTGCGGATCTGCTCTTCGAGTCGGTCGCCGGCGCATATGGCGACCGGGCCATCGTCTGCGTCCTCACCGGTTCTGGGTCGGACGGCGCCATGGGGGTCACCGCCGTGCACTCTCGCGGCGGTACGGTCGTTGTGGAGGACCCCGCGACGGCCAGGTTCACAGGCATGCCGAACGCCGCCATCGCCACTGGTGACGTCGACTTCGTGCTGCCCCTGACGGAGATCCCCGATGCTTTGGGCCACCTGGTCGCGGCAAGGAGAGACTGATGGATGAGATCAGAGCGCGGCCCCACGTCGACGCGGCCACCGAGTCCGACGTCTCGGGCGGCGCATCCGCGGACACACACGCGACGGACTCCGACCAGGGCCTCGAGGAGCTGCTGGCGTTCATCCGCGACGCGCGCGGCTTCGACTTCACCGGCTACAAGCGTGCGTCCTTGGCCAGGCGCATCCGCAAGCGGATGCATGACGTCAAGGTCGCGGACTGGAGCGACTACCGCGACCGCCTCGAGATCGACGCCGAGGAGTTCCGGCTCCTGTTCAACACGATCCTGATCAATGTCACAGGCTTCTTCAGGGACGTAGAAGCGTGGAACGCCCTGCAGACGGAGGTGTTGCCGCAGGTGCTGGCGAGGAGCGGATCCGACGAGGAACTGAGGATCTGGAGCGCCGGCTGCTCCAGCGGCGAGGAGGCCTACTCGCTGGTCATCGCTGTGGCCGAGGCGATCGGCATCGAGGAGACCCTCGATCGCGTCAAGGTCTACGGCACCGACGTGGACGACGAGGCTCTGCGTGAGGCGCGAGCGGGCGTCTACCCCGCCAAGAGGCTGGAAGGCCTCCCCGTCCCGATGCGGGAGCGATACTTCGAGGCGAACGGCGGTGGGTACTCCTTCCGGACGGACCTGCGACGCCGCGTGATCTTCGGTCGTCACGACCTGACCCGGGACGCTCCCATCTCCCGTCTCGACCTCCTGGTGTGCCGCAACACCCTGATGTACTTCAACGTCGAGGCGCAGGCGCAGGTCGTCGACCGGTTCCACTTCGCCTTGAAGGAGGAGGGTTTCCTCTTCCTGGGCAAGGCCGAGATGTTGCTCTCGGACATGGACCGCTTCGAGGTCGTCAACGTGCGTCAGCGCCTGTTCCGCCGCAAGGCGGGGCGACCGACCACCTCCGGTCACCCGATCCAGCTGAGGCTCGAAGCGGAGTCCGGTGCCGAGCCGCCGGCCGCGACGCGGAACAGGGTCGTAGGCGAGCTCATGGTCGAGAACTCGCCTGTCGCCGTCATCGGTCTCGATGCCGAGGGCAGGCTCGTCACGGCCAGTGCGCATGCGCGTGCTCAGTTCGGAATCACCACGCACGACGTCGGCCGACAGTTTCGCGACCACGAGCTCTCGTATCGACCCGTCGAGCTGCGCCCCCTGATCGATCAGGCCCATCGCGAACGCCGCAGCATCCGACTGACCTCGGTCGAGCGACGCTCGAGTGTCTCGGACTCGGAGTTCTTCGACATCGTCGTGCAACCCCTTTGGAACGCCGACGCCGACCCTGCCGCCATCGGTACGTCGGTGACGTTCATCGACACCACGGTCCAGACCCGGTTGCAGCACGACCTGAAGCAGATCCGGGAAGACCTCGAGACCGCTTACGAGGAGCTCCAGTCGACCAACGAGGAGCTCGAGACCACCAACGAGGAGCTCCAGTCGAGCATCGAGGAGCTCGAGACCACCAACGAGGAGCTCCAGTCGACCAACGAGGAGCTCGAGACCACCAACGAGGAGATGCAGTCGGGCAACGAGGAGCTCGAGACGATGAACGAGGAGATGCAGGTCCGCACCCGTGAGCTGGACGGGGCTCGTGCCTTCCTCGAGGGGGTCCTTGCCAGCGTTGCGGCGGCCGTGGTGGTGCTCGGCCATCAAAACCGTGTCCAGGCCTGGAACAGCTCTGCGGAGGACATGTGGGGCCTACGCGCGGCGGAGGTCCAGGACGAGCCGTTCTTCTCGCTCGAGTTCGGACTTCCGGTCACTCAGCTGCGCGACCTCGTCGAACGCTGTGTGCGTGAGCGTCGGCGTACCGGCCCTGTGGAGGTGCCGGCGGTGAACCGCAGGGGCCGTTCACTGAGGTGTCGCGTCATCTGTTCTCCTCTCGACGGCGTGACCGACGGCGTCGTCCTGCTGATGGAGGAGGTCGTCGGGGACTGATGCCACGCGGCCGGGCGGCGTAGCCTGGGCCCTGTGAGCAACCCCTCGGAACGGGACCTGGTCGAGGCACGAGCGCGTTCTCGACGGGCGTTGCTCCGGGCAGCGCAGTCGAGCCAGCGATCCGCGCGGTACGAGCGGCTGTCAGCCAACGGCCCTCCTGACATGCGAAAGCTCTACAGGTCCCTGGCCGAGTCGCAACGGAGGGCTGCGGAGATGCACAGCGCGAGTGCCCAGCTGCAGGCCACCTACGCCGAGCAGATCCAGGTCTTCCTGGGGCGGGCGAGCACCCACGCGTCGATACCCCGATTCCTGGCCGCCGTCGCCGATGTCATCGGGGCGAGCAGCACCGCCGTGATGCTCTGGAACCGGGAGCACGTCGTCGCGGCGTCCATGGGCACCGATCTGACGGCACGGGCAGCTCTCGACGTCGAGCTCACGGTCGGCGAGGGCCCCGCACACGCCACCGCGCTCGAGCGGTGCCCTCTGGCTGTCCGAAAGCAGGACCTGGCCGTGCGATGGCCCCAGTTCGCCCTGGCCATGGCCGGGATGCACTTGCACATGGTCGCCGCGGCCCCGCTGGTTCACGACGGCACCTCCCTGGGGGCTCTGACCGTGTTCGATCCGCCGTGGACCCCGGATCACGGACGACTCGGCCTGCTGCAGTCGGTAGCCGACGCGCTCGTGGAGTCGCTGTCACAGGAGGTGTCTTCGATCGGCGAGGGGTCCGACGGGGCTTTGGTGCACCCGCTCCTGGCCGAGGACCGCACAGCGGTGGTGCACCAGGCCACCGGCATCGTCGCCACGCAGTCGCGCTGCGACACGGCCACGGCTCTCGCGCTCATCCATGCACGTGCGTTCGCCGAGGACATTCCGAGCGCCGAGCTCGCAGCCAGAATCGTCGCCGGAGAACTCCGCCTCGACGACTGACGCGAGGGTGGGGTTCAACCCTCCGGATCGGGGCACACGCCGGCCTGCATTCTGCTGCTGCAGCACATCACACCTGATCGCCGTGACAAGCTTCCGGCACTTCTCGATGGCGAGGTCGGCCCCGTGGATGAGGTAGCGAACTTCCTCGTGTCCAGACTCGCCCGTGACAGCAACGACGTGGTGAGTCGAGCCGGCGTGCCCGGTCTGCCTCAAGCGGGAGGGGGCCGCAGGCCGGCCGTGATGACTGCGGAGGCCACCGCGGCGACCTTCGTGTTCGTCCGGCGGGCATGGCTACGGATTCGCTCGAAGGCAACCTCGACGTCTATGCCCTCGGAAGCAGCGAGCACGCCCTTGGCCTGCTCCAACAGGATGCGCGAGTCCAGCGCGCCCTGAAGCTGACCGGTCAACACCCGTAGCTTTCGCAGCTCAGCGACGTGACCAAGGCGGCTGGCCAACAGCTCGGCCAAGAGGGCACCGACGCCCAGCTCGGGCTCGGACCAGGTTCGCACCGACCTGGAGTACAAGCACAGGGCTCCGAACGACCGGTCGCGCGCGACCAGGGGCAGGACCGCGACAGCACGCACGTCCAACGCTCGGGCGGACTCCACGTACCTCGGTAACGTATCGGCCCAGGTGTCGATGTCGGCACATGTGAGCCTGGAGTTCGTGCGGCCGACGATGAACGCCGGGCCGACGCCTTCTGATCCGGGCGGCTGCTCCAGCTCTGCGAGTCCCGGGGGGTTCGCAGCCATCACTCGCGGTCGGTCTTCGGATGTGTCCAAGACCGCGAACCCACTGACGGCCAGGGCGTCCCACAACCAGCGCGCCAGCCGCTCGTCGGCCGCAGCCCCGTCATCATCCAGCTCGGCCAGGACCCGAACCAGGTCGGCGAGCTGCTGGACAAAGGCCATCGAAGGCAGTGACTGCTGCCCGAGTGCCATTTCACCATCACCCGCTCCCGCGGCACACACGTTCTGGCGCGTCTTGCGACCCTTCTGCGCTCACGTTGGACTCCTCCACAGTACGCCCATGAGGAAGAGATCGCCCCCGGGACCGGCCCAGCGGCAAAGCGCGATCGCCCTGCTGGACCGTGTCCCTGCTCGGTCACTCACGCGTTGCCGCGAAGGCCCCGATGGTGCCCAGGCGCCTGCCCGGCCGTCGGTGATGCCCTACGACGAGGGCCCCGCCGCCGACTTCGGCCTGTGTCGAGTGATCGGACGCGTCCGAGATCTGCTCTCAGCATCGTCAGGGTCGCGGACGAGCTGAGCGTCGACCTGTGCCTGCTCCCGGTCTGCGGCAGCCGCTTCACGATCGGTGGTCGACGACTCGCGGTCGCCTGCGGCGCGCTCACGATCCTGCTCGCTTGCTCGCCGATCATCTACCGCATTGCGACGCTCCGCGCGAGAACTGTCCAAGACCTCGCGCAACTCTTCGCGAGCCCACTCCGCGGACGACAGTGCCGCCTCGCGGTCGATCAGCGACTGCTCGAGTGCAGAGCCCAGATCCCCCTCGCCGTCCTCTTCGCGCCACCACTGGGCCCTCGGACCGTCCATCACCTGCTGTGCCCGCATCCGGTCTCTGACCGCCTTCTCACGCTGCGACGCCAGCTCCTCGCGTTGTAGGGCGAACTCATCACGCTCGTCGGCCTCACGGTCACGACCGCCGGCTTCCCGGTCACGGCCGGCTGCGGCCGCATCCCGGCTCAAGCCGTCACCCGTCACGTCCACGACATCACGCCACCTCGGTAGCCCCGCCGGCTGGGATCTCACGTTCCTCTATACCCCCTACTCCTGGCCCACGTCCAGGGTGTCTGGGCGGAGCTGGGGCCCGCCGGCACGACGGTTGGTGGAGCAGCAGACCCAGGCCGGTGCGGCGTTGCCGGCCACAAGGCTCGCTATCGACACCGGATCGGCGTACGGTCGAGGCACCGAGAGTTACTCGAGCGTCGTCGCCAAGGACCGCGCCGTTCCCGGCGAACCAGCTACCGAAGCCCGCACCGAGGGTGCGGCTGCTTCGACGGGACCGACACGCATGAACTCTCCGAAGGAGACTGCAGAGGACCACACACTGCGCGTCGAGACCGTCAGACGCGAGGACGTCGCCTGGGTGGTCCTCCAGGGCGAGGCCGACCTCGCCACGCTCCAGGAGCTCGAGGCCGCTCTCACCCGTGTCCAGCTCGACGACACCAAGGCGGTGCACCTGCACCTGGCCCGCCTGACCTTCGCCGACGTCGCGTCGCTCCGCCAGCTCACGATGTTCGCCAGGAGCGCGAAGCAGGCAGGCCGCGACATCAGGACCTGCGGCGCGAACCCGACGCTCCGCAAGGTCGCCCGGCTGCTCGAGGTCCACGAGGACCTCGGCCTCGTCTGACCTCCCGAACCCCTCGGTCCGTCGGCGCGGACCCACACGTCACCAGAGAGCTCGTGGGCGCCGGAGCATAAACAGTTTGAGGGCCGGGCCGGTCAGGGGTTTGCTGTGCCCATGACCGCCAACCGGATCCGGGTCACCCGAGTGACCGACGCGGAGCGCTATCTGGCCACCGACCACACCGTGTGGTTCGACGAGGTTCCCTCAGCCCCGGCGGAGGTGCAGCTCATGGGCCTCGCCCCCGAGCACCGCTTCGCCGCCGACACCGATGGTTCGGACCCGGGGGCATACCCCGGCATCTACGGAGTCTTCCCGCTGACGCTGACGGTTCCCGGTGTCGTCCCCGCGGCCGGTCCCGGCAGCGAGACCCGGCAGGTTCCCTGCTCGGGCCTCACCTGGGTGGGCGTCCACCCCGACCACCGGCGCAGGGGCGTGCTGAGCGCGATGCTGCGCCACCACTTCGAGCAGGTGCACGAGGAAGAGGGCACCTACCTCTCGGCACTCCACGCCAGCGAGCCGGCCATCTACGGTCGTCACGGCTACGGCCTCGCCTCCCTCGAGCTGGAGGTCAGCCTCGGCAGGGGTACGACGCTCGCCGCACCCGGCCTCGACGGGCCGGCGGCCTCGGTCACGACCCAGCTGGCGAACGTCTCCGACGCCGACGTGCCGAAGCGGTTGAGGGAGTGCCACCTGGGCGCCGCCCCCCTCGGGACCGTGGTCGGTGAGCCCGACTACTACGCCCGGATCTGCCACGAGCTTCCCGAGCACCTCCGCGACAGGGAGCCCTGGCGCGTGCTGTTCGCCCGCAGGGACGCGGCGGACGTGGGCTTCGCGATGTTCCGCCGCAAGCACAAGTGGGAGCGCGCGCGGCCCTCCGGCGCGCTCGAGGCGTGGGCCGTCGTCGGCGATCCGGCGGCGCAGCTGACGCTGTTCCGGCGGCTGGTCGACTTCGACCTGATCGGGACCGTCAAGATCTGCAAGGTGGGCGTCGACGACCCGCTGCTGCTGTGGGCGGGCGGTCCGAGGTCGACGGCCGACGTGGCGACGTACGACAGCCTCTGGGTGCGGCTGGTCGACCTTCCCGAGTCCCTGCAGGCGCGAGGCTGGGGCGCCCCCTGTGACCTCGTGGTCGAGGTCACCGACCGCTCCGCCCCCTGGAACGAGGGTCGCTGGCGGATCAGGGCCGACGCCGGCGCGGCCACGGTCGAGCGGTCGACCGCCGAGGCGGAGGTGCGGCTTCCCGTGGCGGCACTCGGGTCGGCCTACCTCGGAGGCGGGAACCTGGTCGCCCTCCTGCGCGCGGGCCTCGTGGAGGAGCGTCGCGGCGGCGCGGTCGCGGAGCTGTCCCGCGCGATGCGCACCGAGGTCGCGCCGAGCGCTGCCTTCGGGTTCTAGCCTGCGACCGGGGACGCGGTGACGACCAGGTTCTCCCGGTAACCACCCGCGTCCGGGTCGAACTCGCCGCTGCACGTGACCAGCCGCAGGCGCTCGGGACCGGTCCGGGCGAACACGTCGGCCGGCAGGCGCCGGCGGTCGTACCGGTCCAATCTGCGTACGACGTACTCCAGCCGCCGGCCGTCCGACATCCGCAGCGTCACCCGGTCCCCGACGACGACCTCCCGCAGACCGACCAACGGGCCGAGTCCGAACCGACGCGAGTCGAGGTGGCCGCCCAGCACGACCGAGCCGGCGCCTGCCGCGGGCGCAGCCCCGAACCGGTACCAGCCCAGGACCGCCGGGTTGGCCGGCAGCTGCATCTGCCCGTCAGCGGCGACGCCGACCGGCCGCACGTCCGCCTCGATCGAGACGGACCTGACCAGGACCTCGACAGGGCCGGCGGGCTGCGACGCGTCGGACGATGCGCCGTCTCGCCCCTCGAGCGACGCCGGTTGCCGCGGGACGTCGGTGGCGGGCGACCGGACGGTCGTCGTCGGCGTCCGCACGGCTGAGGGGGTGGGCCCTGGCACCGGCTCGGCCGTCGGGGCCGAGTCGAGCCGGGACCACACCACGCTCACGCTGACCAGGAGACCGGCGAGCGCGAGGACCACTCCCACCACGGCCGTGGTCCTCGACGTCATCGCTCGGCCACCGTCTCGATCTGTTCGTTCAGCGACGGCTGCGAGCCGGCACCAGCTGCCGCCCGGCGACAACGAGCCCGAGCGCGGAGGCCGGGCCCAGACCAAGCGCCCACGCGGGGATGCCGGAGCTCTCGGCAGCCAGCCCGGCCTCACCGCCGGGGACACCGGCCGGCGCGGAGTGCAGCCCGTCGATGGTCTGCACGGCCAGGTCGAGGTTGCCGTCCTCGGCACTCCCCCACGCGTACACGATCGTGGACGTCCCCTCCGCGAGGTCGACGTCGGCAGGCCCGATCGCCACGTCCTCGGTGCCGGCGAGGACCACGTCGGCGGAGTAGGCACCGGCGGGCACGTCGGCCGAGGCCTCGTCGGGGTTGCTGAGACCGTCGAAGAGCACATCGCCGTCGGCGCGGATGTCGACCGGGGGCGCGGCCGCGGTGTGTCGTACGGTGAGCCGCGCGTCGCCGGCAGCCGTCGCGGAGACGTCGTTGGCGAACAGGCTCAGTCTCGGGTTGCCGTCCGCGTCGAGGTGCGCCACGACGGTCGCGTTGGCGCCCGCAGGCACCTCGACGCCGTTGGCCTCGATCGCCGGGTCGGCGCTGTCGGGGGTGTCGCCGTCGACGAAGACCTGGAGGTCGTAGCTGCCGGCGGGCAGCGCGAGCGGGTCGGTGAGCGTGCCTGGCGCGAAGTCGGCGATCAGCTCCTGGCTGCGGCAGTGGTACGGCGCATGATCGTGGTTCCCTTCGGCTTGGTCTAGGGTTTGTCTAGAGTCTGTTCGGCGCCGGTGGGCACCGCCGCCCTGGTCGCTCTCGTCACCGCGCCCATGGCCTCGGCCGGCGCCGCGGACGAGGCCACCGTCTCCGTGCTCCACGGTGTGCCCGGCCTGACCGTCGACGTCTACGCGAACGGGGCCTCCCCGGATAGGTCTGATCGCAAGAAGGTTCCGGCAGCCGGGGGCGGGCCGTTCGGCACTTCCCCGGCCCGCCGGCCCCACGTATGTCTGGAGGCGGGCGCACGACCGCGCTGCCCGGCACCGAGGGAGGAGCCCCCGTGGACCTCTACGCCATGACCCGCACCGCTCACGAGATCGTCGCCCCCGGCAAGGGCATCCTCGCCGCCGACGAGAGCACGCCGACGATGGCCAAACGCCTCGCGAGCATCGACCTGGAGTCCACCGAGGGGCGCCGTCGCGCCTACCGCGAGATCCTGTTCACCGCCCCGGGTATCGGCGAGCTCGTCAGCGGGGTGATCCTCTACGACGAGACGATCCGCCAGCGAGCGAGCGACGGCACGCCGTTCCCGGAGGTCCTGCGGAGCCAGGGCGTCATCCCAGGCATCAAGGTCGACGCCGGCAGCAGGCCGTTGGCCGGCTTCCCCGACGAGGTGGTCACCGAGGGACTCGACGGCCTGCGCGCCAGGCTCGAGGAGTACGTCGGACTCGGTGCTCGGTTCGCGAAGTGGCGCGCGGTCATCCGCATCGGCGCCGACCGACCGACGACGACCTGCATCGAGTCCAACGCGCACGCCCTGGCGCGCTACGCCGCGCTCGCGCAGGAGGCCGGGCTGGTCCCGATCGTCGAGCCCGAGGTACTCATGGACGGCGACCACGACCTCGACAGGTGCACCGCGGTGACGGTGACGACGCTCCGAGCCGTCTACGCGCAGCTCGCCGCCCACCGCGTCGTGCTGGAGGCGACCCTGCTCAAGCCCAACATGGTGCTGCCGGGCAAGGACTCGCCGGCCCAGGTCGGCGACGCCGAGATCGCCGAGGCCACCGTGCAGGTCATGCGCGAGACGGTCCCCGCCGCCGTACCCGGCATCGTGTTCCTGTCGGGCGGGCAGAGCGACGAGCAGGCGACCACCCGCCTGGACGCGATCAACCGCACCGGTCCCCAGCCCTGGCAGCTGACCTTCTCCTACGGCCGGGCGCTCCAGGCTTCGGTCCTGCGGGCGTGGGCCGGCCAGGAGTCGCACCGCGGCGCCGCACAGGCGGCGCTGCTGCACCGCGCCCGGATGAACTCCGCGGCGCGCCAGGGACGCTGGACCGCCGACCTCGAGCGCACAGGCTGAGCCGGGTTCGCGCGGCTCCGGAAAAACCTCGCGTCGCGGTCTTTAGCGCGCCGCCCTGATGGGTAGGGGTCAGGCATGAGGTACCTCACTCCCCCGGTCGTCCTCCCCTGCCCGCCGCAGGTCCCGACCCCGTGAGGCACCGTCACCGCGCCGAGCGACCGGGCCGCGCCGATCGCCCAGGGGCCGTCAGGGCCGTCTCCGCCCTCGTGGGCATCGTCGCCGTCTCCGCCGTGATGGGTGTCCTCGTCGCGGGGCTGGCGCTGCCCTTCGCGGCCGTGACCGGCCTGACCACACGGTCGGTCGCCGAGGGGATGGACAACCTCCCCTCCCAGCTCGAGACCAGGCCCTTGTCCCAACGCACCCGGGTCCTGGACCGCAACGGCGAGGTGCTCGCCACGTTCTACGACGAGTACCGCGTCAACGTCACCCTGGACGAAGTCGCGCCGGTGATGCAGCGCGCGATCCTCGCCATCGAGGACAACAGGTTCTACGAGCACGGCGCGCTGGACCTCAAGGGCACCTTGCGGGCGCTGGTCACGAACCAGGCGAGCGACGAGGTGGTCCAGGGCGGGTCCACGATCACCCAGCAGATGGTGAAGCTCACCCTGGTCAACCAGGCGGAGTCCGACGAGGAGGTCGCAGCAGCCACCGCGTCGACGTACCAGCGCAAGCTCAAGGAGCTCAGGTACGCCATCGCCTTCGAGGAGAACCACGACAAGGACTGGATCCTCCAGCGCTACCTCAACCTCGCCTACTTCGGCGACGGCGCCTACGGGATCGAGGCCGCTGCACGGCACTACTTCTCCCGCTCGGCCGCCGAGCTCGAGCTCTCCCAGGCTGCGCTGCTCGCCGGCCTCGTGAAGAACCCCACGGGCTACGACCCGACCGACTACCCCGCCGAGGCGCGTGAGCGCCGCAACCTCGTCCTGGCGCGGATGGCGGAGCTCGGCGTGATCACCCAGGAGAAGGCCGAGGCTGCGTCGACCGAGCCCCTGCGCCTGGACGTGCGACCAGCCCGCAACGGCTGCCTCTCGTCGGCCGCGCCGTTCTTCTGTGACTACGTGCGGGAGTACGTGCTGTCCGACCCGGACCTCGGCCGCACCCGTGACGAGCGCGAGCAGCTGCTTGCCGGCGGCGGCCTCACCATCCGCACCACCATCGACCCGAGGATGCAGCGGGCCGCCGACCGGTCGGTCCGCAGGCACGTCGACCCGACCGACCGGGCGATCGGCGGTCTCGCGATGGTCGAGCCGCGCACCGGGAACGTCCGGGCGGTCGCGCAGTCACGCCCGATGGGGCGCAACGCCCGCAAGGGCGAGACCTTCCTGAACTACGTGGTGCCCGAGGAGTACGGCGACGCCGGTGGCTTCCAGGCGGGGTCGACCTTCAAGGCGTTCGTGCTGGCTGCGGCGGTCGAGCAGGGCATCCCCCTGGACACCCGGATCACGGCACCGCCCCGGGTCTCGATCCCGGTCAACCGGTTCCGGGGCTGCGACGGGCCGCTGACCGGCACCCAGACCTGGGAGCCGGGCAACTCGACCGGGTCGGGCACGTTCGACCTCTACTCCGGCACCCAGCAGTCCGTGAACACGTTCTTCGCCAAGCTGGAGCTCCGCACGGGCCTGTGCCGGCCCTTCCGGCTCGCGAGGCAGATGGGCATCCGGCTCGACGACCCGGCCAACCAGATGGTGCCGTCGTTCACGCTCGGCGTGACGAACACCGACCCCCTGTCGATGGCCGAGGCCTACGCCACCTTCGCCGCCCGGGGCCTGCACTGCGCGAGCCGCCCGGTCACCGCCGTGCACGGACCGGACGGCAGGCCGCTCAAGAGGTACTCCCGGCAGTGCGACCGCGTGCTGAAGAAGCCGGTGGCCGACGCGGTCAACGACGTGCTGCGCGGCGTTCAGGAGCCGGGTGGCTTCGGGCACGGCGCCGGCCTCGCACTGCAGCAGCCGTCAGCCGGGAAGACCGGCACGATCAACAGCAACAAGGCCGTGTGGTTCGTGGGGTACACCCCCACCATGGCGACCGCGGCCATGCTCGCCGGCGCCAACCGCCAGGGGCACTGGAAGACGCTCAACGGCCAGGTGGTGGGCGGTCGAGCCATCGACCGCGCCTCCGGCAGCAGGCACGCCGGCCCGATCTGGGCCGACGCGATGAAGCGGATCCAGCGCTGGCTCCCCGACCGGGACTTCCGCGCCCCCGACCCTCGCCGGGTCAAGGGCCGGCCCGTCCGCATCCCCGACGTGATCGGCGCGGACGCCGAGGCGGCGGGCCGACAGCTGCGGTCCGTGGGGCTGGTCCCGCGCATCGGTCGGACGGTCGACTCCGACCTCCCCCGCGGCACCGTCGCCCGGGTGCAGCCCGGGGTCGGGTCGGAGATCGGCTCCGGTAGCGAGGTGACGCTGCTGATCTCCGACGGGACTCCCGCGCCGCCCCCCGAGCCGACACCCGAGCCGACGCCCGAGCGGCCCGATGCGGGCGGCGACACCGGTGGTGGTGGCGGCGACACCGGTGGTGGCGGTGGCACCGGTGGTGGCGGCGGCACCGGTGGTGGCGGGCCCGGCAACGGCAACGGCGGTGGGCCCGGCAACGGCAACGGGCGGGGCCCCGGCTGACCCCGACACACCGGCCGGACGCGCAGCAGCCGCGGGAAATTTCGTGTCAGAGGTCTGGTCGGGACGGCAGCTCCCGCACGATGATCAGCGGGTCGGAACGCAGCTCCTGAGTTCCCCGAACCGAAGGACCACCTCCCGCATGAACCGTCTTGGTCTCCGAGCCGCGACCACCGCGACGTCTCGGCCACCAAGCAGCGCGCCATCGAGCAGCGGACCAAGCGGATCCTCGCGAACAAGGGCACCAGCCCCGCCAAGGCCGCCCGGCGCTTCGCCGGTGCGCAGGTGCCGGTCTACGTGCACGTCATGCGCTCCAAGTCCGGCGCCGGCGACGTGAGCGACATCCAGATCGCCGACCAGATCGACGTCCTGAACAACACCTTCGGCGGGGGGCCGACACCGGCTACACGTTCACGCTCGCGGGGACCTACCGTTACGACAACGACCAGTGGCACAAGGACCGGCAGAGCTCGAAGTACCGCTCGCAGACCCGCAAGGGTGGTGCGGACGCGCTGAACATCTGGCTGGTCGACTTCAACTACCTCGGCATCGCGACCTTCCCGGGGGACTACCCGCGCAACGGCAAGGCCGACGGCATCCGCGTCCACTGGGACTCCCTGCCCGGCGGAGGTATCGCCAACTACAACCTCGGCGAGACGGCCACCCACGAGGCAGGGCACTGGCTCGGGCTGTACCACGCGTTCCGGGGCGGGTGCACCCCCACGAACGACGAGGTCGCCGACACCCCGGCGCAAGGCAGCTCCAGCAGCGGCCGCCCGGTGGGCAACGACACCTGCGACCTGCCCGGCCTCGACCCGATCCACAACCACATGGACTACAGCTACGGCTCCTGCTACACCGAGTTCACCACGGGCCAGTCCGACCGCATGGCGTCGACGTGGACCGCCTACCGCGGCTGACCACCTGCTTCACCTGCTGACCCGTGCACGGGGCCACGAGGAGCCGGAGGACGTCACGTCCTCCGGCTCCGGCGCGTTGTCGGGCATGTCCCGATCGCGCCCAAGGACCCGAACCGGATGACCCGTTCGCCCGGAGGCAACCGTCCCTTTCTGTCGGTCACAGGCTCGGGGCGGTCACACGACACTGGAGGAGGAAGGTCGGGACGACCCCACCGGAAGGGAAGGTGCCATGAGCGAGTCACTGCTCGAGAGGTCCCGCACCGGATGGGACATCGCCCTCGGCGCGCTGCTTACCCTCGGCGGGCTGATCATCCTCGGCCACACGGTGCTCGCCACCGCGGTCTCCGTGCTGTTCCTCGGCTGCATGCTGCTGCTGTTCGGCGTCGTCGGCCTGCTCGGGTCGCTGTTCAAGATCGGCAAGGGCGGCTTCTGGGCCTCCGCGCTGACCGGCGGTCTGCTCACCGTGCTCGGGATCGTCTTCCTGCGCAACCCGGGGGCGGCGGCGGTCACCCTCACCCTCGTCGCCGGTTCGCTTTTCCTGGTGGGTGGTGTCACGCGCCTGGTGGCGTCGGCGACCCAGCCCGAGTACCGCGTCGTGCTGATCCTCTCCGGTGTCGTCTCCACGGTCCTCGGCCTGATGGTGCTGTTCAACCTGTTCAGCGCCTCGTTCGTCCTGCTCGGCGTGCTGCTCGGTGTGGAGACGCTCATGGACGGCATCGCGATGATGCTCATGGGCCGGGTGCACGTGAGCCCCGCCTCGCTCCCGGGGCCGCGGGTCGCCCACCCGTGACCACGACCCCGGCTACCTGGGCGGCCCTACCCGATCCGTGTCACGGATGGGACTGAAGTGACAGAATGAGGCAACGGATGCGGGTGCCCCGCGCCGTCCCGTCTTCCGAGGAGGTCGCCATGACCACGTCTCTCATCCGCCGGCGCGCTCGCCGGATGACCCGTCCGGTCTGCGGCGTCGTGGCAGCCACCCTGGCCGTCGTACTCGCCGGCTGCGGCACCGACGACGGCGGCGACGGTGCGACCCCCGCCCCCACCACAGCGACCTCGCAGCCTCCCTCGGCGTCCCCGTCGGAGTCGCCGACGGCCGCACCCTCCGAGCCGGCCGAGCCGACCGTGTCCGGGGTGTACTTCATGGCCGACACCCGCAACGGCCTGCGGCTGACGCGCGAGATGCGCGACCTCGCGGGCGAGGATCCAGCCCGGGAGGCGGTCGAGACGATGATCGCCGGTCCCGAGGACCCCGACTACGTGACCCCGTGGAACCCCGACACGGAGGTGCTCGGCGTCGACCGTGAGGCCGAGGCGATCACCGTCGACCTGTCCGAGGACGCCCGCACCGCCGACATCGGGTCCGAGGGGGCTGCCCTGATGATCCAGCAGCTCGTGTACACGGTCACCGAGGCGGTGGACGAGCAGGCCCCCGTCGAGCTGCTGATCGAGGGCGAGCCGGCGGGCGAGCTGTGGGGCGCGGTGGCCTGGGACGAGCCGGTGAGCCGTGAGGACCCGATGAGCGTCCGCTCGCTCGTGCAGATCGACGCCCCCGGCGAGGGCGACACGGTCTCCTCCCCGGTGACCGTGACCGGCGAGGCAGCCGCCTTCGAGGCCAACGTTCCCTGGCGCGTCCTCGACGACTCCGGCGCCGAGGTCGAGGCCGGGTTCACGATGACCAGCGAGGGGCAGACGTTCGCTCCCTACTCCTTCGAGGTCGAGCTGGAGCCGGGCACCTACGTCGTGGAGATCAGCGAGGACGACCCGTCCGGTGGCGAGGGCGGCACGCCCACCACCGACACCAGGACCGTCACGGTCGAGTGAGGCGGGCCCGGTTCAGGCCGGGGTGCCGTCCGAGGGGCCGGTGAGCAGCTCGTCACGCCGCACGCGGAGCTCCTCGAGCCGACGCGCGACGTCCTCGCGCGTGACCTCCACGCGGGCCAGCGCCTCGTGGACCGCGGCGGCGGTCTGGTCGGCACGACGGGCCGCGTCCTGGATGCGCGAGCGCACCGCCATGTCGCTGAAGATGTTGTCGAAGAACACGTCGAAGGTGCGCGTCAGCCCGTCGACGGCCACCGACCCCACGGCTCCGTGGCCGACGTCGGCGAGCTCCCGGGAGAACCGGGCGAGGGCCACGTCGGCGCGGTGGAGCGCGTCGGTGGCCTGGTCCATCTTGTTGTACTTCGCCATGTCGCTGAGCATCCCGCCACTGAGGAAGGTGTCCCAGGTGGAGAACGACTCCGCGCTGCCCAAGAGGCTGAGGGCCTGGCCGAGCAGGGTGAACGCCTCGTGGCCGGCCGACTGTGCCTCCGCCACCTCCCGGTCCCGGGCGAGCAGCTCGCCACGCTGCTCGGCGATCTCCCCGAGCGCAAACGCGACCCCGGCGTCATGGGCGAGCGCCCACTCCTCCTTCGCGGCCAGCGCCCGGGCGTGGTCGCCTCCGTGGGAGCCCTTCAGCCCCGCCCAGATTCTCGTGGGCGAGAACGACTCCACACGCTCGACGTCTCGCTCCTCGACCCCGAGCCGGTCACGGCGCTGATCCTAGGGCGATCCGTGGCCCGTTTCTCGGAAGGATCGGCGCCACTTACCTCGACGTAGCGGCACCTACCTCGACGAATTTCGCGTGGTAGGTGCCGCTTTCCCAGGTGAACGTGGGAAAGCCCCCCCGGCGTCGAGGAGGCGGCCGAGGAGAGCGGGGCGGTTGGTGATCACGCCGTCGACGCCGAGGCCGACCGCGCGCTGCATCGCGCCGCGCCGGTTCACCGTCCACACATGGCACTCCATGCCCGCCCGGTGCACCGCGTCGACGTACGCCGCGTCCACCGACCGGTGCGGGGGGTTGACCTGGTCGGCCCAGCTGCCGAGAGCGGCGAGGTTCGCCCGGGCAGGCGTGCCGAGAAGCCCGACGCGCAAGGACGGCTCGAGGGTCTTGAGCTCCTTCATCGCAGCGAAGTCGAAGGACTCGACGACCAGCGGCTCCGTCGCGGTGCGCGTCGAGGGCTCGTCCAGCACCGCGGCGAGGTCGCGGACGACGCCCGAGTAGAGGCCAGGCTCCTTGAGCTCCACGAGCAGGCCGGTGCCGGAGCCCCGGAGCAGGTGGACCACGTCCGAGAGGAGGGGGACCCGCTCCCCCGTGAAGCGGGCCCCCTTCCACGAGCCGGCGTCCAGACGCAGCAGCTCGTCGTGGGTGAAGTCGGCCACCCGCCACGGCGTACGGCGCGGGAAGACCTCCTCCACGTTCGTGGTCCGTCGCAGGGTCACGTCGTGCATCAGCACGAGCGCCCCGTCCCGGGTGCGCTGGACGTCGACCTCGACCAGGTCGGCGCCGAGCCGGGCGGCGCTGCGCACCGCGGCGAGGGTGTTCTCCGGGGCGACCTCGCTGGCGCCCCGGTGAGCGATGTTGGCGGGCCGGGTGAGGAAGCGTTCGATGGTCGTGGCGGGTGCGGCAGAAAGCGGCAGACGCACGGGATGTCCCCTCGGTCGGTGCAACGGACTTCCCCGAGGCTCTCCGGGCCGGGTGAACCGCAGGTGGCCTCGTCATGAACCGGCCGCGGAGTGGCGTCGAAGATTTGTGCCGTTCGCGTGCAACCGTCCGACCGCGACGACTCGTTCTAGCGACGGCACGGTCAAGAGCCAGACCGCCCGCGCGCTGGCGACCCTTCAGACGATCTTCCGGGAGCAGCACCGCGAGGACCTCGTGGTGGCCGGGGAAGGCGGCGTCGCACCGGCACCGTGCTCGGTGTGGCAGCGCTCCTCGCCGCGGTGACGGCTGGGGCTGCGCTCGGGTCAGCGCTGGACGGCGGCGAGCGGACCGCGCCGGCCGACGAGCCGTCCGCCCCCCCGGGCGGGCCCTCGCCCTCGCCGACGCACGGTTCGCCCGCGAAGGCGAGGCATTCTCCGTCCTGTCCACCCAGAGGACCACGAGCCCCGACCGCGACAACCCGGTCGCCTACCGCGAGGTCCTCGAGGACGGCTCGGTGGTCTTCGAGGACGGTCCGTCGATCCGCACCGGCAAGTACTCCGCCGGCACCATCGACCCACGCGCAGGCGAGACCACCTGGGAGCTCGCCCTGACCGAGGACGACGGCGTCACCCCCGGCCACTACGTGGGTACGTCGGACCGCTGGACGGTGTGGACGCAGGACAGCGCCGGGTACCAGGCCCGCCCCGGGTTCCTCCTCCTGGACCGGGAGACCGGGGAGCACTCCACGATCGACCTCCTCGACAGGCCTGCGTCGTCCTTGGGCCTGTCGAGCTTCGACCCGGTGCAGCGCGCGGAGCTCGGCCCGGACGACCAGGTGTACTTCACGACCGCGGAGAACGAGGTCACCGACCTGTTGTCGGTCTCACTGCCGGACGGCACGTCCCCCAGGCGCGAGGTCACTGTCGGCGGGTGGGACATCGACGGCGACGTGCTGACCTACTCCGAGCGACCCCACAGGCCGACCGGCACGCTCCACCAGCGAGACCTCGGGTCGAGCGAGGAGTCGACCTTCGAGCCCGGACCTGCGACGAGCACGACTCGGGGCTACCGCCAGGACCCGTGCATCCTGGGGGACCTCCGGCGCGACGGCGACCTCGTCGCCCTGCAGGAGCTCTGCCGTGGGCCGGAGAGCAGGCCGGTCCGTGTGGTCGAGGCGACCAGCGGCGACACGGTCGCGACGCTCAGGGGTGACGTGCTCGAGATGGGCACCCTGACCGAGCGCTACCTGACCTTCGCCGAGATCGCGCAACCCCACCGGGGTGTGTACGTCTACGACCTCCGCACCGGCGACCTGTGGCAGACGAGCTCCGACGCCCCGAGCGACGACCCCTCACTGCGCGGGCACGGTGACCTGCTCACCTGGGCGACCCGCGACCCGGACGACCCGGGCACGACCCTGTGGATCGTCGACTTCGGGCGATGACGTTTCGCCCGGTCAGCCCTCGGGGTCGAGCCAGGTGGCCAGCCGACCGCGGCGGCTGACCTGGCGCAGCCGTCGTTCGACGGCCTCCCGCACCTCGTCGGTGCTCACCACGAGGAGGTTGTCGCCGGGAGAGAACGTGGTGGTTCGGTCCGGCACCATGGTGCGCGCTTCCCGCAGGATCAGGGTCACCGCGGCCCCCTGGGGGAGACGGAGCTCCTCCACGCTCACGTTGGCCAGCCGCGACCGGTCCGGCACCGAGAACTGCAGCAGCGTCCCGCCGATGTCCTCCAGCGGCGCGGACTCGATGTGGACGCCGCGAGGGTCGAGCGGACGGGTGACCCCGAGCCGTCTCGCCAGCCACGGCAGGAGCGGCGCCTGGACGAGGGTGAACACGACGACCAGCACGAACACCACGTCGAAGATCCTGGTCGCGTCGGGCAGGCCGGCGCTGAGCGGGATCGTCGCGAGCACGATGGGTACGGCGCCGCGCAGCCCCGCCCACGACATGAACGCCTGCTCGCGCCAGGGGATCCGGAACGGCACCGAGCTGACCACGACGGACAGCGGCCGCGCAACGAGCAGCAGGCCGCCGCCCACCACGACCGCGGGCAGCAGCGCGTCCGGCAGCCGCGAGGGGCTGGCCAGGAGGCCGAGCAGCACGAAGAGGCCGATCTGCGCGAGCCAGGCCATCCCCTCGGCGAACCCGAGCGTGACGCCTCGGTGCGGGAGCGCGGCGTTGCCGAGGTAGAGCCCGGCGAGGTAGACCGCGAGGAAGCCCGAGCCACCCACCATCCCGGCGACGGCGAACGCCAGCAGCGCGATGGCGAGCGTCGCCAAGGGGTAGAGCCCCGAGGCGGGCAGCGCGACCCGCGCCAGCATCGCAGCGCCGATCCAGGCGACGCCGAGCCCGACGGCGCCGCCGATGAGGAACTGCAGCAGCATCATCGTCAGGCCCTCGAGCAGGCCAGCACTCTCCCAGGCGTCGGAGGCGACGATGGTGACCAGGATGATCACCGGCGGGTCGTTGAACCCCGACTCCGCCTCCAGCCTCGCGCGGAGCCCGCGCGGCACCGGGACCGGCAGCCGCCGGAGCACGGCGAACACCGCCGCCGCGTCGGTGGAGGAGACCGCCGCCCCCAGGAGCAGCGCGGTCCTCGGCTCGAGGTCGAACGCCAGGAGCGCGATCCCTGCGGTCACGGTCACCGAGACGGCGACCCCCACCGTCGCGAGGACCGCCGCCGACGGCAGCACCGGTCGCATGGACGGCCACGGCGTGGTCAGCCCACCTTCGGCCAGGATCACCGCCAGTGCCACGCTCCCCAGCAGCATGGTCAGCTCGGCGTCCTCGAACTGCAGGCCGAGCCCGGACTCCCCCAGCGCCAGCCCGATGCCGAGGTAGAGCAGCAGGGTCGGTAGCCCAACCCGGGCCGAGAAGCGCGCCGCGACGACCGCCGCGAGGACCACGAGGGTCCCGGCGATCAGCACGACGTACAGGTCGTCGACGGACATGTGTTCCTCCGGCGGCCCAGCGCGGACAGGGAGCAGTCAGGGGTCTCGAGGGGCGGTGCCCTCACCCTATCGGGGTTCCGGTCACCCTCAGCCGGCCCTGCGGAGCAGCTCCTCGAGCAGCGGGCCGGCGGTGCGCGAGCCCGACTCCCCCACCTCCACGAAGGCGGCGATCGCCAGGTCCCCGCGGCTCGCGATCATCCACGCGTGCGTCCGGGGAGGCACCTCGTCGCCGAACTCCGCGGTGCCGGTCTTGGCGATCACGTCGGGCCCCGGGACGTCCGCGAGCCCGGCGCCGCTGCCCCGCTCGACGACCGCGCCCATCAGCGCACGCAGCCGCCGCGCCTCCTGGCCGGTCAGCGACGCTGCCGGATCCGGCTCCGCCTCCTCACCGACGACGAGGTGGGGTACGACGGTGCGCCCGGCCGTCACCGAGCCGGCGACGGCCGCCATCGCCATGGGCGAGGCGAGCACCCGGCCCTGCCCGATCAGGGCGGCGGCGTGCTCGGTCTCGGAGGTGTCGGTCGGCACCTCGCCGAAGAAGGACGGGAACCCGACGTCGTGGTCGGTGCCGACGCCGAGTGCCTCCGCGGCCTGCGCCAGGTCGTCGGCGGAGACCCGCTCGGCCTGGGAGACGAAGGCGGTGTTGCACGACTGCGCGACCGCCTCGGTCAGGGAGATCCGACCCAGCGAGGACTGCGGGTAGTCGGAGTAGTTCTCGAACCGCTTGCCGTCGACCACCACGCTCCGCGGGCAGGACACGGTGTCGCCGGGGCTCATCCCGGCCCTGAGCAGGGCGAGGCTCGAGACCACCTTGAACGTCGACCCGGGGGCGTACTGCCCCACGGTGGCGGTCGAGTAGCCGTCGGAGCCGGGCCCCGACGCAGCGGCGAGGAGCTCACCTGTCGACGGCCGGACCGCCACCAGCGCGGAGGCCGGGCCGACCTGGGCGAGTGCCGCCTCGGCCGCCATCTGCAGGTCGACGTCGAGGGTCAGCCGCAAGGCCTCCCCGTCCTCCGGCCCCGCCTCGTGGAGCACCCGCTCATCGTCGTCCTCGCCGGCCGCGGTCACGACCGTCCCGGGGCGTCCGCGCAGGCGGTCGTCGTACCGCTGCTGGAGGCCGCTGAGGCCGGCGACGTCACCGGCGGAGTACTCCCCGTCGGACTCCTCGACCATCTCGGCGGTGACCGGGCCGACGATGCCGAGGATGGGTCGGGCGAAGTCCCGGGTGGGTGCGAGCGGCATCTCGTCGGCGATCCCTGCGGCGCCCGGGATGGCGTCGTACCCACCACCCACCTGCGCGGTGACGTCCTCCTTACGCAGCACGACGGCCTCGACGAACGCCCTGTCACCCGCCGCGTCGACCCGCTCGGCGAAGGAGCCCGCGTCGACGTCGAGCAGCGCCGCCAGCCTGCGTGCCGAGGCGGCCGCGCGGCCCGCGGGCACCCGGGTCTTGTCGATCCCGAACCTCACGACGGGACGCTCGGTCACGAGCGGCTCGTCGCCGGCCCCGACGATGTCACCGCGCTCGGGCGCAGTGGCGGAGAGTCGTAGCCGCTCACCCTCCTCCAGACCGGGGACCAGCGCCGAGGGGTCGAGATCGACGGCCCACGTCTCCTCGCGGCGGACCAGGTCCACCTCGGTGTCGTAGGTCCAGCCGGGACGCTCCTCGCCCTCGAGCGTCCAGCGGTGGCGCAGGGTCGCGGTGACCCGGTCGTCGGAAGGCTCGCCGACCGAGCCGACGGTGACCTCGTGACGCGACTCGCCCATGTCCTCGCGGGTGGCGGTCCACCACTCCTGGGCTCCCTCCGCGGCGGGGCCCGTGAGCGGCACCGACGACAGCTCGCCGGAGGTCACCGCGGCGGCGAAGGCCTCGGCGTCGTCGCGCGGGTCGTCCTGCTCGAAGAGCCCGCAGCCGCCCAGCAGGAGCGCGAGCACCACTGCTCCCCCGGTCGCTCCGCGTGCCGCCACCGTGCGCCTCCTCGCCTGCCCGATCAGTCCTCGCGAGTATGTCAGCGACCGCCGACGCGATCACGGCACCGCCGCCGGTCGGCGGGCCGCGTCTCAGCGGGTCGCGTCGGTCTCCGGGTCGGGGCGGCTCGCGGCCTCGTCGTCGAAGCTGGTGCGCTCGGCGATGCTTCCGTCGAGCCCCTTGACGACGTGCTCGACGCCGAGGTCCCGGGCCATCGCACGGCCCTCCGCGACGGCCTCCTCGCGGGTGTCGAAGGGCTCGCTGACCTGGTCCGTGCCCTCGACGACGTTGTGCCACCTGCCGTCGCTGTGCACGGTGCCGATGTCTCCCTGCGGCATGGCTCTGCCTCCCGTCGTGGTCGGTGGACCCGTACGACGTACCCGCGGCCGCTCACGCGGAAACCGGTCGGCGCCGCCCTGGTGAGCCGGCTCCGCCACCGGGAAGTGCCCGACCACCACGTCGGCCGCGGCCCTGGACCCGCTGCCCGGCCCGTGACGACGCGAACTGGTCCTACACCACGCCGGCCATGCCGAACCGCTCGAGCACCCAGGCGTAGACCTCCGCCTCGTAGTGCAGGTGCGCGAACCGTCCCGAGGGGCCTGCGTGCGCGCCGGCGCCGGTCTCGCAGCGGAACACGCAGCGCGGAGACCAGGCGGGGTCCGACTCTCGTAAGGCGGCGACCCACTTGGCGGGCTCGGACACCAGCACGCGCGGGTCGTGCAGGGCGCCGGTCACCAGCAGCGGTGGGCGGACACCGGCCGGGGGAGGTTGTCGTACGGCGAGTAGGTCAGCATCCAGCGGAACTGGTCCTCCTCGGCGGGGTCACCCCACTCGTCCCACTCGTTGACCGTCAGCGGGACGGTGTCGTCGAGCATCGAGGTCACCACGTCGACGAAGGGCACCTCCGCCACCACGCCGGCCCACAGCTCGGGCGCCTGCGAGAAGGAGGCCCCCATGACCAGCCCGCCTGCGGAGAGCCCGCGCGCGACGATCCGACCGGGGTCGACCAGCCCCTTGCCGAGCCCCCGCGCCGCGGCCATGTGGTCGTCGAAGCTGTGCTGCTTGGCCGACAGCCGCCCGTCCTCCCACCAGCCGCGTCCTCGTTCGCCGCCGCCGCGGACGTGGGCGTGCGAGAAGGCGACGTCCCGGTCGAGCAGCACGGTCAGGGCCGGGTCGAACTCCGGCTCGAAGACGTACTCGTAGGCCCCGTAGCCGTAGAGCAGGCAGGGCCTGGTCCCGTCGAGCGGCCCGTCGCGGTGGCGAACGACCGTCACCGGGACCTCCGCCCCGTCGGTCGAGGGGAACGAGCGCCGCTCGGTGACGTAGAGCGCAGGGTCGTACGACGGGACCTCCCGCTCGAGGAGGCGGCGGCGACCCCCGTCGCGAGGTCCACGGTGTCCCAGCGCAGCGGCTCGGTGTGGGACTCCTCGGCGACGGTGATCGAGGTGGCCTCGAACAGCTCGTTGCGGTCGAGCCGGACCGTTCCGTAGCGCGAGGTGGGCCACACGTCGTACCCCTCCCCGCCGTCGGCAGGGAGCACGGTCAGCACGGTCGAGTCCTCCGCGCGGTGGCCGAGGACGACGTGGCCGGCGAACGCGTCGACGGAGTGCAGCCGTCGGCCCTCACCCTCTGCGACGACCTCACGCCAGTGCTCGCGGCCCGGCGTGGCAAGCGGCGCGGACATGAGGCGGAACTCCGACGCACCGTCGTTCGTGGCGAGCAGCAGCACGTCGCCGGCGGCGGTCCGCGCGTGCTCGGCGTGGTAGACCACCTCCTTGCGCCGGGGCGTGACCACCCGTGCGGGGGCCGCCGGGACGTGCAGGTCGAGCAGCCAGACCTCGGAGGTGTCGCGGCTCTCGGCCCAGATCCCGAGGTCCGTGGCGCGTGGCATGCGCCGATCCTGCCTCACGGGGGCGGGCGGTCCCCGGGCGCGCAAGTGGTCACCTGTCGCAGATCTGGTGGGGGCAGATCTGCAACAGCTGACCACTTCGTCGAGAACAGGACCAAGGTCCCGCCGATCCGGGACCTCCGTGTGGAAGCACGAGCCGCCGCCGGAGGTTGCATCAGGTGGACGACGCGACCAGAGGGTGAGGCGGCATGACACGCAGGCGGACGCTCCCGGAGGCCCAGTGCCCCATCCGGCCGGGCGACGCGTGCTCGCTGTGCCAGCCGGGCGCGACCGGCCCCCAGGACTGCGGGCTGGTGTACCTCGTGATGTCGGACCCCGACCTTCGCGAGGAGCTCACCCGGGTGCGCCGCTACCAGCGCGAGGAGGAGGAGCAGGCCGCCCGCGAGCCCGCCTGCTGCTGACCCTCCTGCCCCGGACGGGCTACGTCGTCCGGGGACCGTCGGCCCCTCTCCCCGGGTCCTCCGCCCGGACCGGCTCCACCTCCCGGCGCGGTTGCATGCCCCTGAGGGACCGCCCGACCGGGGGAAGGTGACCGCGATGACGTCGTACGACGAGCCGCTGTGCCCGATCCGGGTGGGAGACCACTGCTCGCTGTGTCACCCCGGAGCGAGCGGGCCCGACACCTGCGGCCTGGTCTACCTCGTCATGGCCGACGCCCCACTGCGCGAGGAGCTGCTCCGTCGCTGGTGCTGCTGGCACGAGAAGCACGACCCCGAGACCTCGGGCGGCGGTCAGTAGGGCGCGCTGACGTCATACCTCTCGACCAGTGCGCGCCGGACCTGCCTCGGTGTGAACGCGAAGTCCACCCACTGCTCGCGACCGAACAGCCTGGTCTGGTCCGAGGAGTACGGCGATCGCCGGTCCAGCGACTGCCCGTAGGTGAGCACCGTGTCCGCGTCCACTCCTGTGTCGGTGAAGGCGACGGCCTGGATGTGGGAGGACCCGTAGCTGATCGGGTAGAGCCGGTCCCGGTTCGCCCCCGGGCTCCGGCTGGAGACGGCGTTGGCGTTGCCGGCGAACCCCTCACCACCGCCGACCGGGATCGGCGGGGCCCCGTCGTCGCCGGCCACCTGAAGGCTGCCCCAGGGTGCGTCCGCCGGGACGCCCCTCTCGTCGAGGAAGGCGAGGGCCTCCCTCATCGCCCGCACCACCTGCGGGTTGAGCTCGTTGAGATCCCGCGGCGTGCCGACGGGGTCGGCCGGGTCGAACGGGACCTGCCACAGCGCGGGCGCGTCCTGGGCGCGCTTCCAGAACTCCTGGAAGAGGTGGGTCCCGACGCTCCCGGTGTCCGAGCGTCCGTCCCACCGCTCGAGCACCGCGCACGCCTCGCCGCCTTCGGCCAGCTCGCACACCCGCGCGAGGTCGCCGTTGTCACGGGCCACCTCGGCTCCGAAGACCCGGTTCTCGTGCTCGAAGAGCCGCAGCGTCCGGTGGGTCACCTTGCGACCGCGTGCCAGGCCGTCGGTGCCGGCGAGACGGTCCAGGACGTAGCGGTACACCATGCGCGTGCGCAGGGTCCGCTCGCACGACTCGCAGCCGATGATCCGGGCGTACCCCTCCAGCCGCTGCTCCGGGTTGGGCAGCCAGTGGCTGTCGTTGGCGTTGACCACCCAGTCGTCGCGGAACGTCTCGGGCAGGTTCGCCGGACCGAACACCCCCGGACGCGCAGAGTCCGCGTCGGTCCGCCAGGCACAGTCCCCCGAGGCGCGGCTGCCGTCGAGGCCGGGCAGCCCGGCGACCTGGAACAGCGTCCGCCCGACCGGGGTCATGCACTTCTGCGCCAGGTCGTCGGGGACGTTCGGCACCACCGAGTGGTCGGCGTAGAGGGTGCGCCCGGCACGGTCCGCGGCGACGGTGTTCACCCACGGCATGCCCGCCCCGCGGTCCTGGAGGGAGAGCAGCTGGCGGACGTTCCTCGCCTTCGCCATGCCGTGGAACGTGTCGATGGTCCGAAGGTGCTCGGAGTTGGCGTCGCGGATCGCGAAGACGCTCGCCGGCGTCCAGCGCATCAGGACGTCGGGTGCGTCGAGGACGTAGCCCTCGTCGGTGCGGTACAGGTCCTCCTTGATCGTCCGCAGCGACCCGTCACGGGTGCGAGCCTTGAAGGTGACCGTCCTCCGCTCGAGCTCCTTCGGCCCGTCCGCGGTCAGGTACGTCGTCCCGCTGCCGGGGACGAGCGGGTACTCGTACGGCGTGAAGCGGTAGGCCGTGGACACGGTGTGGCTCCAGGCGACGTTGCGGTTGAAGCCGATGTTGACCGCCGGGGAGCCGATCAGGCCGGCCCCGGCGACGTCGTACTCCCCCGGGATCGTCAGCTGGGCCTGGGCGAAGCGGTAGCGACCGCGCCACGGGAAGTGCGGGTTGCCGAGCACCATGCCGCGGCCCGTGCTCGTCGCGGCGGACCCCACGGCCGTGGCGTTGGAGCCGAACGGTGAGTCCGGGTCCTTGCCGAGACCGGTCAGCAGCTCCTTGCGGGAGGGCAGCGAGGCCGGGACGTCGGCGAACCCTGCTTTCCCAGCGGGGCCGGCACCGTCGAGACCCGCACCGTCGGGCGACGGCGGCGCGGCGTCGACGATCTGCGGCACGAAGACGCCGGTCGAGGCCAGCAGGTTCGCGGCGTACACGCCGTACCACAGGTCCAGCGGCGTCGCGTCCGGCCTGATCCAGCGCGCCCCGCGGCAGGACCGGTCCTCGATCCCCTTCGAGCCGCCGACCGACCGGAGGTAGTCGTTGATGCCGGCGACGTACCCCCGCACCAGCGCGCGGGCCTCCGTGCCCGGCCCCCTCACCCGGTCACGCAGCAGCCGCTCGACGACGCGGCGGTTGCGCAGGTCGGTGACGAGTGCGTCGGTCTGTCGGTTCGTCGCGTCGAGGGTCACCCGGTCGTCGTACCGGCGCTTCGGGCCGAGGTGGCGGGAGCGCTCACCCCGCGCGGTGAGGAGGGTGTCGGCCAGCGAGCAGATCGAGGTCTCGGCGGTGGCGAAGCCATGACCGAAGCCGAGCGAACCGTAGTCCTTCGCCACGATGTGCGGGATGCCGTGCTCCGTGCGCCGGATCGTCGCCCGGTAGACGCCGTCGTCCGGCCTGAGCAGCGACTCCGCCGCGGTGGCCTCCTCGGGCGCCGTCACCGCCGTGACGGCCACCAGCCCGGGGAGCAGGCTGAGGGTGGCGAGGAGAGCGGTCGTACGGCGTGAGAGTCCCATGTTTCTCCGATCCCGAGTGCTCGACGACTCCTCAACGCCCGGGAACGGGCCAGGTTATGGATCGCTCCCGAGACTGCCGAGAGTTTGCGGCGCACCCCCTCGGGTACCTGCACGACGTTCGGACGAACAAGGAGGAGCCATGGAAACCTCGACGTGGGTGTGGATCATCGTGATCGCCCTGGTGGTGATCGCCCTGATCGCCGTGCTCGCCAAGATGGCGGGCAACAAGAAGAAGGAGCGCAACCGGGCCCAGGCCCACGAGCTGCGCGAGCAGGCATCGGAGAAGGCGACCGACCTCCAGCGCAAGGAGGCGCTCGCCAAGGAGACAGAGGCCAAGGCGGCGGCCGCTCAGGCGGAGGCGCAGCGCAAGGCGGCGGAGGCCGAGCGTCTTCAGGCCGAGGCGCGCGACCGTCAGCACGCGGCGACCGAGCACCGTCAGGAGCACCAGGAGCACCTGCGCCGCGCCGACGAGCTCGACCCGGACGTCAAGCACGCGGCGCCGACCACCGACGCGTCCTACGACGGCGCGCACGACGCCACCCGTGAGGGGTCGTCCCGCGACGGTCGTGTGACCTCCGGCGAGGGCCGCACCGAGGCCTACTCGGACGGTCGCACCGACGGCCACACCGACGTGCACTCGGACGGTCGCACCGACGAGGGGGCGCACCAGGCGGACTACCGCGACGAGTCCGACTCCTCCACCGGCGGCCAGCACCGCGCCTGACCCCAGGCCGCCGACCGGCCGGCGCGACAAACCACGAGGGCCGGAACCGTCCACACGGACGGTTCCGGCCCTCGTTTCGCGTGAAAGGGGGGCCACGACCATCCGTGTGGATGGTTGTGGCCGCTCCTCACCGTGCTACTTGGCGATCTTCCGGACGATCAGCATGAGGGCGATGAACCCGCCGACCCCGGCCGCGACCTTGACGATGTTGTCGGTGCGGGGGCCGGTCACCGGGTCGACGAAGTAGGACTTCACGCCGTCGACCTCGCGCTTGGCGATGGTCTTGGGGCTGGACCGGTAGAGGAGCTGGTCGATCGTGTGCCCGAGGCGCTCGCGGATGGCGTCCATCTCGTTCTCGATCGTCTCGGGTGCACGAGTATCAGCCGGCTTGTCGGCGTGGCCCACGTCAGTCTCCTCGTTTCAGGTGCGTCCTGCGTCCGCCGTGACGGACCCTGTGTCGAAGGTTACCCGGCAGTGGGGTTACCAATCGCGCGGGGATCGAAGCCGAAGGGCAGCTCGAGCCGGTGCTCGGCCATGAGCACGTCGTCGGTGAGCACGTCGTACGTCGAACCGTCGGCGACGATCACGCCGCCGGACAGCACCACGGACCGGGGGCAGAGCTCGAAGGCGTACGGCAGGTCGTGGGTCACCATCAGCACCGTCACGTCGAGGCCGCGCAGGATGTCGGCCAGCTCACGTCGGGAGGCGGGGTCGAGGTTCGAGGACGGCTCGTCGAGGACCAGCACCTCCGGCTCCATCGCGAGCACCGTCGCGACCGCGACCCGGCGCCGCTGCCCGAAGCTGAGGTGGTGCGGCGGACGGTCGGCGAAGTCGGCCATCCCGACCTTGTCCAGCGCCTCCATGACCTGGCGCTCGAGCTCCGCACCCCTGACCCCCATGTTCTGCGGCCCGAAGGCGACGTCGTCGCGCACGGTCGGCATGAACAGCTGGTCGTCGGGGTCCTGGAACACCACGCCGACCCGGCGGCGGATCTCCTGGAGGTGCTCCTTCGACACCGGCAGCCCCGACACCGAGACCGAGCCGGCCCCCGCGTTCAGGATGCCGTTGAGGTGCAGCACGAGCGTGGTCTTGCCGGCGCCGTTGGGGCCGAGCAGCGCCACCCTCTCCCCACGGTGCACGTGCAGGTCGACGCCGTACAACGCCTGGTGCCCGTCGGGGTAGGCGTAGGCGAGGCCCCGGATGTCCAGGACCCTTCGAGACGCCTCGTTCCTGGGCTCCTCAGGGGGACCCGGCGCGCTCACCGGTCGCTCCCGTGGCGGACGGTGCCGTCGTACCCACGCGACAGCATCGCCAGGTGCACCCGCTCGCCGCGCTCGTAGGAGCGGATGAACAGCGCTCCCGCCGCGCGGGCGTAGACCGCCCAGGCGCGCGGGCCGTTGCCGCTGAAGCCGCGGGACTCCCGCGCGACCTTCATCCTCCGCATCTCGTCGGTGACCACGTCGAGGTAGCGGATCATGAAGCCGATGATCTGCACCAGCTGGCTCGGCATCCGCAGCCGTTCCAGGCCGACCAAGAGGTCGCGGGGCTCGGTGGTGGCGGCCAGCGTGAGACTGGCCATGACACCCAGGGTGCCCTTGGCGAGCAGTCCCCACCCGGCGAGCAGGCCGTCCTCGGAGAGCGAGAGGCCGAGTACGTCGACCCGCGGACCGGTCGCGACGAAGGGCATCAGGAGCGCGAAGACCACGAAGGGCACCTCGATGACCATGCGCCGGCCGATGTAGCCGAACGGCACACGGGAGACGGCGATGACCGCGAGCACGAGGCCGAGGTGGACCCCGAAGGCCGGGAACCACTCCCGGGGCGTCGCCACGACGGTCAGCATGAACACCAGCAAGGTGGCGAGCTTCAGGTGGGCCGGGGCCCTGTGGACCGCCGAGTGCCCGTGGAAGTGGAGCTTGTGGCCGTGGCCGGCGCCCATGTCAGTCCCGGTCCTTGCGGCGGACGACGTAGGTCAGCCCGCCCACGACCAGCAGCACGACCAGCGCGCCGACGACCCCCGCGAGGCCGCCGGAGAGCGCCTTGTGGTCCACGCCCTCGACCTGGTAGTCCGACAGCGGCGAGTCGGCCGTCGCCGAGTCCTCCGCGCTGTCGGCGAACCCGACCTGCTCGGCGACGTACTCCAGGCCGTCGGGGTTGGCGGAGGCGAAGTAGCCGGCGACACCGGCGATCAGGAGTGCCACGACGACACCGGCGACCACGAACGTGCGGGTCCTCACGCAGCGGCCTCCGTCCCGGTGCGGTGGCCCTGGCGGATCTCGAGCTCGCGGCGACGCAGCACCGGGCGGGCGCCGTACACCAGGTCGGGACGGATCGCGACGACACTGCCGACGACCAGGCCGGTGATGACCGCCTCGCCGATGCCGATCAGCGTGTGCCAGCCGAGCATTGCGGCGAGCAGCCCGTCGAGGGGCACGGGGGCGGTCCCGCCGACGGCGTACAACCCGACGAAGACGAGGGCGGCGGCGGGCACGGAGACGAGCGCGCTGACCGCGGCGAGGACCGGCACCAGGCCGAGCCGCTTCGGAAGAACCCTCTGCAGGCCGCGGAAGACGAACCAGCCGACGACGACACCGGCGATCGCCAGCAGGGTGATGTTGGTGCCGAGAGCGGTGATGCCTCCGTCGGCGAGGAGCAGCGCCTGGACGATGAGGACCACGCTCACGGCGAGCAGTCCTGTCCAGGGGCCGACGAGCACGGCCGCGAGCGCACCGCCGAGGAGGTGGCCGCTGGTGCCGAGGCCGACGGGGAAGTTGACCATCTGGGCGGCGAAGACGAAGGTCGCCACGAGGCCGGCCATCGGGGCGGTGCGGTCGTCGAGCTCGCCCCGGGCCTTGCGCAGCGCCAGGCCGAGCGCGCCCGCGGCGGCGACGCCGGTGGCGATCGACGTCGGCGCGTCGAGGAATCCGTCCGGGACGTGCATCTGCTCCTCCGTGGCTCATGGGTGCCGGCAGCCCGCGGCCCTTGTCACGCCGGGGTTATGGCCGCATCACACGGGGTATGCCACCCGCGAGACGTCCACCAGACGTGGGAGGTTGCCTGCCGTGCCTCCCAAGCACTGTACGTTATTGCGAACCATTCGCAATAAGGACCTATTCCCGCCGGCAGCGGCGGCCCTGCACCAGCGAGGAGCACCGATGAGCGAGACCCGCCTCTCCCCCGGCGATGCCGCACCCGACTTCACCCTGCCCACCGATGACGGCTCCACGGTGACGTTGTCGGACCTGCGCGGCCGCAAGGTGATCGTCTACTTCTACCCCGCGGCGATGACCCCGGGGTGCACCAAGCAGGCGTGCGACTTCACCGAGTCGCTCGACTCCTTGAAGGCAGCGGGCTACGAGGTCCTCGGCATCTCCCCCGACAAGCCGGAGAAGCTGGTGAGGTTCCGGGAGCGCGACGCGCTGTCGATCACCCTCCTGTCCGACGCCGACAGGTCCGTGATGACGCAGTGGGGTGCGTTCGGCGAGAAGAAGCTGTACGGCAAGGTCGTGCAGGGCGTGCTCCGCTCCACCTTCGTCGTCGACGAGGAGGGCCGGATCGAGGTGGCGCAGTACAACGTGAAGGCCACCGGCCACGTGGCCAAGCTGCGCCGCGACCTCGGCCTCGCGAGCTGAGAGCCTCTCTGCGCCTAGACTGTGCGGCGCGCGCCCGTAGCCCAATTGGCAGGAGGCAGCAGGTTTAGGTCCTGCGCAGTGCGAGTTCGAGTCTCGCCGGGCGCACGCCGAGCCGTCTAGTGTCCAGCGGCATGAGCTCTGTGGACATCGTGCCGTTCGAGGACGGCCAAGCCGCCGGCATCGCCCGGCTCGCCACGACCGTGCAGTGGCCCTCGCTCACCGACCCCCACGTCGTACGTCGGGTCTTCGCCGCGCCGGGGTCGTCGGCGTACACCGCGCTCGTCGACGGCGAGGTCGTCGGGTTCGCCCAGGCGCTCGGCGACGGGGTCCTCCAGTCGCATCTGAGCTTCCTCGCCGTGCACCCCGACCACCGCGGCCGAGGCATCGCCCGGCTGCTGACCGTGGCGACGTTCCAGGCCACCGGCACCAAGCGGATGGACCTGATCACCCCGGAGGACGCCGACGGGTTCTACGAGTCCTTCGAGCACACCCGGATGACGGGCTTCCGGATCTACCCCGGCGCCTGAGGTTTGCCCCCGCCCCGGACCGGTCACCATCACGGCTGCAACCGAGTCGAGGAGGACCACCGTGAGAGCAGCCGTCTACGACGAGTACGGCGACGCCGACGTCATCACCGTCCGCGAGCACGACGACCCGCCCATGGGGCCTGACACGATCCTGGTCCGGGCACGCGCCACCAGCGTCAACCCGGTCGACTGGAAGATCCGCCGCGGCTACCTCCAGGGCGCCTACCCCCACCACCTCCCGATCATCCCGGGCTGGGACGTCGCCGGGGTGGTCGAGGCGGTCGGTCCCGCGGTCGTCACCGGCCTCGAGGTCGGCGACGAGGTGTGGGGCTACGTCCGCCGCGACGACGTGCAGTGGGGTACGGCGGCAGAGCTGGTGCCCGCTCCCGAGAGGACCGTCTCCCGCAAGCCCGCCTCCCTGTCCTTCGAGGAGGCCGCCTCCGTGCCGCTGGTCGGCCTGACCGCCTACCAGGCGCTGGTCGAGGCGCTCGGCATCCGCGAGGGCGACCGCGTGCTCGTCCACGCGGCTGCGGGAGGCGTCGGCCACGTCGCGACCCAGATCGCCCTCGCCCACGGCTGCGAGGTCGTCGGCACGGCGAGCGCTGCGAACCACGACCATCTACGCGGCCTCGGTGTCAGCGAGGTCATCGACTACCACGCAGGTCCGGTGAGCAAGCAGCTGTCCGCGCCCGTGGACGCGGTACTCGACCTCGTCGGCGGCGACGCCCTCGAGGACGCGCCGCGACAGGTCCAGGACGTGTCCCGGGTCGCGTCGATCGTCGACGCGCAGACCGTCCTCGGCATGGGCGGCCGCTACGTCTTCGTCCGGCCCGAGCGGGAGCACCTCGCCGCCCTGGCTGCGCTCGTCGATGAGGGCCGGCTCCGCGTGGACGTCTCGGAGACGTTCCCTCTGGACCGGATCGCCGACGCGCAACGTGCCTCCGAGGAGGGGCACACCCGCGGCAAGATCGCCGTCACGATCTGACGTGGCGCGCGGCCCGTGACGTCGCGCGCAGGGCGTGCCTGGCTGTCGCCATGAGCCTCGACCACCTCTCCCACCTGCGGGCCGACTCCGCGCGGTTCGCCGCAGTCCTCCGCGTGGTGGGACGGGCAGGTGCCGACCTGTCCCGACTGGCGGGCCGACGACCTGCTGGGGCACCTCGTCGAGGTCCAGTGGTTCTGGGGCACGGTGGTGCGCGAGGACGTTGCGGACCCCCAACAGCTCCGGCATCCTGACCGGCCGGCTGACCGGGCGGGGCTTCTCGGGTTCTTCGACGAGACGAGCGCCGAGGCGCTCGCGCGGGTGAGGCACGACCCACGCCGGGGAACCGCTCCTCGACACCACAACGACGACACCGCCAGGTTCCCGATCACCGCCGGACCGGCACCACGACCTCGTTGCGTCGGCGGAACCACGGGGTCCAGGGCGGGTCGTACCGCGCGTACCGCGGCTGCCCGACCACCCGCAGGCCGGCCTCGGCGACCGCGTCGAGCAACCGCCGTTCGTGCTTCACGTACGCCGCCCGCGACCAACGGCCCGAGAACCGCAGCGCCGCCGCCGTCTGGGCAGGCACCTGGCGCGTCCGCACCGCGGGGTCGCTCGGGGCCGGGAGCTCGTCCACCGGGATTCCGGCGGGCACCACGAAGCCGACGACGAACCGACGACCCGGCTGTCCCGGCTCACCAGGCTCCTGGAGCACCGGGGCCGTCAGCGTGAAGCGGTCAGTCCCTCCGCCACGACGGGGGCGATCCGTCGCAGCGCCTTCCCGCGGTGGGAGATCGAGTCCTTCTCCTCCGCGGGAAGCTCGGCCGAGGTGACGTCGTACCCGTCGGGCACGAAGAGCACGTCGTAGCCGAACCCGCCGCTCCCCCGCAGCTCACGGATGATCCGACCCGGCATCTCGCCGTGCTCGACGTGCTCGACGACCTTCCCGGAGGCGTCGCGGTGCACGAACGCCACGGCGCAGCGGAACCGGCCGCCGCGGCGGTCGTCGGGGACGTCGCCGAGCTGGGCGAGCAGCAGATCGTTGTTGGCCAGGTCGACGTCGATGCCGCTGTCCTTGGTCAGGCCGCTCCACCGTGCCGAGAGGACGCCCGGCATCTCGTGGAGCGCGTCGACGCACAGGCCGCTGTCGTCGGCCAGGGAGGGCAGGCCGGTGGCCTCGAAGCCGGCCCGGGCCTTGATCAGCGCGTTGCCCTCGAAGGTCGGCTCGGTCTCGGCCGGCTCGTCGTAGTGCTCGACGTCGTCGAGGCCGAGCACCTCTACGTGCGGCACGAACCCCTCGAGGATCCGCTGCATCTCCACGAGCTTCTTGGCGTTGCGCGAGGCCAGGAAGACCCGCGGCGACGCCTCGGCAGACCGGCGCGGGCCCTCAGTCACGAAGTGCCTCCAACTGGTAGCGGGCCAGGTCCGCACAGCCCTTCTCCGCCATCGACAGCAGGCCGTCGAGGTGCCGCCGGTCGAACGGCTGGCCCTCGGCGGTGCCCTGCACCTCGACGAAGAGGCCGTCGCCGGTCATCACGACGTTCATGTCGGTCTCGGCGCGCACGTCCTCCTCGTAGGGCAGGTCCAGCCGGACCTCGCCGTCGATGATCCCCACCGAGACGGCCGCCACCGAGCCGGTCAGGGGGTCGCCCTTCAACGCCCCCTTCCCCCGCAGGTGCGCACAGGCGTCCGCGAGGGCGACGTAGGCCCCGGTGATCGCCGCGGTGCGGGTGCCGCCGTCGGCCTGGAGCACGTCGCAGTCGACCACGATGGTGTTCTCACCGAGCGCCTTGTAGTCGACGACCGCGCGCAGCGACCGCCCGATCAGCCGGGAGATCTCGTGGGTGCGCCCACCGATGCGGCCCTTGACCGACTCGCGGTCGGAGCGGGTGTGGGTGGCCGCGGGGAGCATGGCGTACTCCGCCGTCACCCAGCCCAGGCCGGAGTCCTTGCGCCAGCGCGGGACCCCGATCGACGCGGAGGCCGCGCACAGCACCCGGGTCCCCCCGAACTCGACGAGCACCGAGCCGGCTGCGTGGTCCAGCCAGTTCCGGGTGATCGTGATGGGTCGCAGCTCGTCGTTCTCGCGTCCGTCAGCTCGGGAAGTCATGGCCGAGACCCTACCGAGGTACGTCGACGGTCCTCACAGGTCGTAGGTCATCCCGCAGATGGCGAGCTCGGTCGGACCGTCGAAGACCGGCCGGGCCTCCTCGAGGGCGATGTCGCGGTCGTACCACGGCGGGATGTGCGTGAGCACGAGACGGCCCACCCCTGCACGGAGGGCGGTCTCGGCGGCGTCGCGGCCGGTCATGTGGAGGTTCTCGGGGTTCTTCGCGCCCTCCCGGAAGGCCGCCTCCGCGAGCAGCAGGTCGCTGCCCTTGGCCAGCTCCACCAGTGCCTCGCAGGGCCCGGTGTCGCCGCTGTAGACGAGGGACCGGCCCCCGTGGCCGACCCGGATCGCGTAGGACTCCACCGGGTGGGCCACGGGGACGACCTCGAAGGTGAGGGGCCCCACCGTGACGGCCGACCCGTCGGCGTACTCGTGGAACTCGAACTCCTCGTTCATCCCCGGGTCGGCCGGCAGCCCGTAGGCCTTCGCCAGCCGGTCGGCGGTGCCGTGCGGGCCGTAGACCGGGATCCGGGGTGGCGCGCCGGCGGGGTGGTACTTCCGCAGGACGTAGTAGCCGCTCATGTCGAAGTAGTGGTCCGGGTGCAGGTGGCTGAGGAGCACCGCGTCGATCGACAGCGGGTCGACGTACTCGTGCAGGCGGCCCAGCGCACCGCTGCCGAGGTCGAGCAGGACCCGCCAGGTGCGGTCGCCATCCTCGGCCTCGACGAGGTAGCTGCTGGCCGGCGACTCCGGCCCGGGGTAGGAGCCGGAGCAGCCGATGACGGTGAGCCTCATCCGGCACCTGCCACGGAGCGGGCCCAGGACGTCTGCTGCGCGAGCTGGCTGGCGCTCTGCAGCTCGGGCCCGAGGAACCTGCCGCCGATACGGGCGAACTCCTCCGGCGTGCCGGTGGTGAGGAACCGGTGCTCGGGCGGCCCCAGCGACGGGTCGCGCTCGAGGCCGTGCCGGACGAGCAGGCGGTAGACGTCCTTGGCGGTCTCCTCGGCGCTGGAGACGAGGGTGACCTGGTCGCCCATCACGTAGGACAGGACTCCGGTCAGCAGCGGGTAGTGCGTGCAGCCGAGGACCAGGGTGTCGATGCCCTCGGAGATCAGCGGGTCGAGGTACTCGTGGGCGGCCTCGAGCAGCTCCGGGCCGCTGGTCACGCCGGCCTCGACGAACTCCACGAAGCGCGGACACGCCTGGGTGTGCAGGTCGACGTGGGGGGCCGCGGCGAAGGCGTCGTCGTAGGCCATCGACTCGGCGGTCGCCCGCGTGCAGATCACCCCGATCCGGCCGGTCCGGCTCGCGGCGACCGCGCGGCGCGTGGCGGGGAAGATCACCTCGACGACGGGCACCGGGTAGCGCTCGCGGGCGTCCCGCAGCACCGCCGCGCTCGCGGAGTTGCAGGCGATGACGAGCGCCTTCACCCCCTCGTCGACGAGGTGGTCGAGGCACTCGAGGGCGTACTCCCGCACCTCGCCGATCGGCTTGGGGCCGTACGGCTGCCGTGCGGTGTCGCCGAGGTAGAGGATCGGCTCGTGCGGCAGCTGGTCGATCACGGCTCGGGCCACGGTGAGTCCACCGAAGCCTGAGTCGAAGATCCCGATTGGTGCGTCTGCCACCCGCCCAAGGCTAGTGGGGGGTCGTCGCCGATGGGCGGTTCCGCGACCCACGTCACGCTGCGACGGTCGTCACGGCCCCCGCTGCGGCGCGGCCCGGGGACCTTCGCCTCTGCCCCACGACACGGGCCCCGTCGGAGACTGTCGCCATGAGGTACGAGACGCAGTTCGTGGACCTGCAGGCCCAGCACACGGCGGTCGTGCGCGGACGCTCCACGGCCGACGGGATCAAGGACTTCCTCGGCCCGGCCTTCGAGGAGGTGCTCCACGTCCTCGAGGACCAGGGGCTGCACGCGAGCGGGGCACCGTTCGGGTGCTACACCCCGACCGACGACGGCGCGTTCGACGTCGAGGTGGGGTTCCCCTGCAGCGACGTCGTGAGGCCGACCGGCCGGGTCGAGGCCTCCGAGCTGCCCGGCGGGCGGGTCGCGAGGACCATGCACAGGGGCGCGTACGACGCCGTCGGCGCGGCCTACCAGGCGGCGCTCGACTGGCTCACCGAGGAGGGACACGTCACGACCGGACCCCCGTGGGAGTCCTACCTCGACGGCCCCGACGTCGCCGAGCCGCGCACCGAGGTGTTCCTCCCCTGCACGGCCGCGCACCCGGCGCACGTCGCGACCTGACGCACCGGCCGACCGCGCCGCGGCGCAGGACCCGCGGCGCCCGGCAGGTCACTCCGCGGCGCGCTCGTTGTAGCGGCCCGCGACCTCCTGGCCCGACATGGCGTGGATCGCCGCCATCACCTCGTCGGTGAGCTCGCGCCGTGCCCGGCCGGCCGGGACCCCGTCGAACCGCCCCTCGACCTCGACCGGGGGGCCGACCTGCACCGAGACCTTCGCCAGGCGGGGCCGGCGCGACCCCACCGGTTGCAGCCGGTCGGTCCCCACCAGCGCCACGGGTACGACGGGCGCTCCCGAGGTCATGGCCAGCCAGGCCACCCCGGTCCGCCCCCGGTACAGCAGCCCGTCGCGGGACCGGGTCCCCTCCGGGTAGATGCCGAACACCCCGCCGCCCGAGAGCACCTCGAGCGCGGCGTCGAGGGACGCCTGGGCCGCCCGGGTGTCGTCGCGGTCGACGGGGATCATCCCGAACCCCTCGAACCACCAGCGGCTGAGCGTGCCCTTCACGCCCGAACCGGTGTAGTAGTCGCTCTTGGCCAGGAACGCCACGCGTCGCGGCACCACGAGCGGGATGACCATGCTGTCGACGAAGGACAGGTGGTTGCTCGCCAGGATCACCGGCCCGCGGCGAGGGATGTTCTCCAGGCCCGTGACGGTCGGCCGCCAGAGCACACGGAACAGGACGGCCAGGACGGACTTGATCGCCCTGTACGCGACCCCACTCCCTCGGCGACCGCTCATGCCCAGAGCTGACCCTCGAGGCGCTCCTCGGCCTCCTCGAGCGTGCCTTCGTAGGCCCCGGTGGAGAGGTACTTCCAGCCGCCGTCGGCCACGACGAAGACGATGTCCGCCGCGTCGCCGGCCTTGATCGACTTCTTCGCCTGGGCCAGTGCGGCGTGCAGGATCGCGCCGGTGGAGATGCCGGCGAAGATGCCCTCCTGCTCGAGCAGCTCCCGCACCCGTCGTACGGCGTCGCGGGGGCCCACCGAGAAGCGGGCGTCGATGACGGTCGGGTCGTAGAGCTCGGGGACGAAGCCCTCGTCCATGTTGCGCAGGCCGTAGACCAGCTCGCCGTACCTCGGCTCGGCCGCGACGATGCGCACTTGGGGGGCGTGCTCCTTGAAGAACCGCCCGGTGCCCATGAGCGTGCCGGTGGTGCCGAGGCCTGCCACGAAGTGCGTGACCGACGGCAGGTCCGCGAGGATCTCCGGGCCGGTCCCCTCGTAGTGCGCGAGCGCGTTGGCGGGGTTACCGTACTGGTAGAGCATCACCCAGTCGGGGTTGTCCCCCGCCAGGATCTTCGCGACGCGCACGGCCTCGTTCGAGCCCCCCGCGGCCGGCGAGGAGACGATCTCCGCACCCCACATGCGCAGCAGCTGGCGACGCTCCTCGGAGGTGTTCTCCGGCATCACGCACACCATGCGGTAGCCCCGCAGCTTGGCGACCATCGCCAGCGAGATGCCGGTGTTGCCCGACGTCGGCTCCAGGATCGTGCAGCCCGGGCTCAGGATCCCGTCCTTCTCCGCCTGCTCGAACATCTTGAGCGCGGCACGGTCCTTGATCGACCCCGTCGGGTTGCGGTCCTCGAGCTTGGCCCACAGCCGGACCTCAGGGGTCGGCGACAGCCGGGGCAGGCCGACCAGCGGCGTGCCACCGACCGAGTCGAGCAGGGAGTCGAAACGCACGAGGGGTCAGCCGCCGGCGACCGCGGGGAGCACGACGACCTCGTCGCCGTCGTCGAGCTTGGTCTCGAGGCTGCCGGTGAACCGGACGTCCTCGTCGTTGACGTAGACGTTGACGAAGCGGCGCAGCTCGCCACCGTCGACGAGGCGCTCCTTGATGCCGGGGTGGTTCGCCTCGAGGTGCTCGATCAGCTCCGCCAGCGTGGCGCCCTCACCGGTCACGGCCTTCTCGCCGCCGGTGTAGCTGCGGAGGATCGTCGGGATGCGTACGTCGATGGCCATGGGTGGGGCTCCTTGGATCTCTGGTCTGCGTCTGGTGCGGGGGTACGGCGGCCGCCGGGTCTCGGCGGGCCGGCCGGGGTCAGGCGTCTCGGGGCTCCTCCACCGAGACCTCTTCCTCGGTGACCTCGCCGTCGACGATCCTGAATGATCTGAACTCCACAGGGCCGTCGCTATTCCCGTGCTCGCGTGTGGAGACGAGCACATAGTGGGCGTTCGGCTCGGACGCGAGCCCGATGTCGGTGCGGGACGGGTACGCCTCGGTCGCGGTGTGCGAGTGGTAGACCACGACCGGCTCCTCGTCGCGCCGGTCCATGTCCTTGTAGAGCGCGAGCAGCTCCTGGGAGTCGAACTCGTAGAACGTCGTCGACATCGCCGCGTTGACCATCGGCACGAAGCGGGTCGGGGTGTCGGAGCCCTCGGGGCCTGCGAGGACGCCGCACGCCTCGTCCGGGTGGTCCTTCTTCGCGTGGGCCACGACGGCGTCGTAGAGGGCTCGGTCGATCGTCAGCACCCCCCGAGCGTATCGGGGGTGCCCAGAGCGCCGCCCGTGGCCGTCGTACGTCCGGACTCCGAGACGACCAAGAATCAGACGTCGCGGGTCACGGCCGCGACGAGCGTCTCCTGCAGGTAGCCGACCCACTCGTAGATGTCGTGCACGTGGGTGCGCGGGTCGTCGTCGGGCAGGCTGTGCCAGTAGTCCTCGTCCCCCTCCTCGACCCCGAGCCGGGTCGCGAGCGCCAGCCGGATGTCGGTGAACGAGCGCAGCCACGCCTGGGCCTGGCCGGCGTCGAGCTCGACGTCGATCCACAGGCCGTCCTCGTCGAGCTCGTCGGGCAGCCCCGACTCCTCGAGCCGGTCGATGACCAGGGAGGCGTTGCGGGCCTTGCCGTCGCGCAGCGTCCCCTCGGTGAAGCGGCGGAACTCTCCCGCGGCCTCCTCGTCGTCGGGGTAGGCGGTCGGGAAGAGCCTCGCCAGCACCGGGTCGTCCGGCTCGGTCGTGGGCCCGCTGAAGTCCAGCAGCGCCTCGAGCGGGTCGGCGTGGCTCTTCGGCTCGGCCTCCTCGTTGCGCAGAAGCTCGACGAGCTGCGAGGCCAGCGAGCGCAGCAGGTCGGCCTCGAAGCCGGAGAAGGTGACCATCACGCCCTCCCCGCGCCGGATGAAGCCGCTCATCCGGGGTCCCCGACAGAGCGTGAGCGGAGCGAGCGGTCTGGTGGGGTGGTCATGCGTCCGCCTTCTCCATCGTGGCCCAGAGGCCGTACTCGTGCATCGCCTGCACGTCGCGCTCCATCTCCTCGCGCGACCCGCTGGAGACCACCGACCTTCCGTCGTGGTGGACCTCCCACATGAGCTTCTCGGCCTTCTCGCGGGCGTAGCCGAAGTAGGTCTGGAAGACGTAGGTGACGTAGGACATGAGGTTCACCGGGTCGTTCCACACGATGGTCACCCAGGGCCGGGCCGACTGGGTGAGGTCGTCCACCTCCGGCTGCTCGGTCTCGACGGGCATGGGTGCAGACACGACCGACATCCTAGGCTGTGGCAGGTGACGACTGCATCGACGGCGCTGCTGACCGACCACTACGAGCTGACCATGCTGCAGGCCGCCCTGCGCGCGGGCACCGCCCACCGCAGGTCGGTGTTCGAGCTCTTTCCACGGAGGCTCCCCGAGGGCAGGAGGTACGGCGTCGTGGCGGGCGTCGGACGGGTGCTCGACGCCTTCGAGCGGTTCCGCTTCGACGACGAGGTGCTCGCGGTGCTCCGGGAGGGGAACGTCGTCGACGGCGCCACGCTCGACTGGCTCGCGGACTTCCGCTTCGGCGGCGACATCTGGGGCTACGCCGAGGGCGAGGTGTACTTCCCGTACTCCCCCCTCATGACCGTCGAGTCGACCTTCGCGGAGGCGGTCCTCCTCGAGACCCTCCTCCTGTCGATCCTCAACCACGACTCGGCGATCGCCTCCGCGGCGTCGCGGATGACGTGGGTGTCGTGCGAGCGGCCGTGCATCGAGATGGGGTCCCGGCGGACCCACGAGGAGGCAGCCGTCGCGGCCGCGAGGGCGGCGTACGTCGCGGGCTTCGCGACCACCTCGAACCTCGCCGCGCGGCAGAGGTACGGCGTGCCCACCGCCGGCACGAGCGCCCACAGCTTCACCCTGCTCCACGACAGCGAGCGCGACGCGTTCACCGCGCAGGTGGAGTCGCTCGGCAAGGGCACGACGCTGCTCGTCGACACCTACGACATCGAGGAGGCCGTCCGGCTCGCGATCGACATCGCCGGGCCGGACCTCGGCGCGGTACGGATCGACTCCGGCGACCTGGGCATGCTCGCCGAGCAGGTGCGCACCCAGCTCGACCGGGCCGGCGCCACCGGCACCCGGATCATCGTCACCTCCGACCTCGACGAGCACGCGATCGCGGCGCTGGCCGCGGCCCCCGTCGACGGGTACGGCGTCGGCACGTCGCTCGTCACGGGCAGCGGCCACCCGACCTCGGGGTTCGTCTACAAGCTCGTCGCCCGCGAGAACGACTCCGGCGAGATGGTCTCGGTCGCCAAGAAGAGCAAGGACAAGGCCTCCATCGGCGGTCGGAAGTACGCCCTGCGCCGCCACAACGCCGCCGGGGTGGCAGAGGCGGAGGTGGTCGGCATCGGCGAGGCCCCGACGGACGACGGAGACCCGTCGACCGGGCTCAGGACAGGCGACCGGGACCTGCTGGTCCCGCTGGTCCGCGACGGCGAGGTCGTGGGCCGCGAGTCCCTCGACACCGCCCGCGAGCGTCATCTGCGGGTCCGCGAGGAGCTGCCGCTGCCGGCGCGCATGATGTCGCGCGGCGAGCCGGTGATCCCCACGCTCCACCTGGGTGGCTGAGCGGTGCACCGGTCGAGGCCTTTCGACCCGGTGACCGCAGCGGCGGCCTGGCGCTAGCGTGGGCCCATGAAGCGCGCTCTGATCGTCGTGGATGTGCAGAACGACTTCTGTGAGGGCGGGACGCTGCCGGTCCATGGCGGCGCGGAGGTGGCCTTCCGGATCGGGTCGCTGCTGCACCACTGGAGCGCGAAGGACCCGAACGCCCCCGAGTACGCCGCCGTCCTCGCGACCCGGGCACACCACGTCGCCCCCGGCTCGCACTTCGCGCACTACGGCCACGAGCCCGACTACGTCGAGAGCTGGCCGCCGCACTGCGTCAAGGGCACCGACGGCGAGGCCTTCCACCCGAACCTCGACCCGCAGCCGTTCGACGCGGTCTTCCTCAAGGGAGAGCACGACGCGGGTCTCTCGGCCTTCGACGGGCGCACTGCCGACGGCGTGCGACTCGGCGACTGGCTGCGCACGCACCAGATCACCCACCTCGACGTCTGCGGCATCGCCACCGAGCAGTCGGTGCGGGCGACCGCGCTGGAGGCGCTGCAGGAGAAGCTCGAGGTCCGGGTGCTCACCGACCTGGTGGCCGGCCACGCGGAGCCGGCGGCCCGCAAGGCGCTGGAGGAGGTACGCCGGGCCGGCGCCGCGCTCGTCTGAGGAGTCCCCTGCCCCTGGTGCGCTGCGAAAGTGTCGTGGTCGGCCGGCGTCGCGAGCATTCTCGCAGCGCAGCTCCGCCGGCTCAGTCGCCCCGGAACACCGGACGCCGCTTCGCGCCGAACGCCCTCATGCCCTCCGCGGCGTCCTCGGTCCTCAGCAGCACGGTCTGACCGCGTCGCTCCCGCTCCAGCGCCTCCTCGAGACCGTGCAGGGTGGCGCCGTTGATGGCCTTCTTCGTCGCCGCGAACGCCAGGGGCGGGCCTGAGGCGAGCCGCCCCACGAGCTCCTCGACGACCTCGTCGAAGTCTTCGTCGGCGGCCAGGTGGGTGGCCAGGCCGGCGTCGTACGCCTCCCGGCCCGACAGCGCCTCGCCGAGCAGCGCCATCCGCATCGCCCGGGCCCGGCCCGCCGAGGCGGCCACCGTCGCGGACGCTCCCCCGTCGGGCATCAGCCCGATCCGCGAGAAGGCCAGCAGGAAGCTCGCGGACCCCGCGGCCACGACCAGGTCACAGGCCACCGCGATCGAGCAGCCCACGCCGGCCGCGACCCCGTTGACGCCTGCCACGCACGGCTTGGGCGAGCCGGCGATGGCGCGCACCACCCGGTTGGCGCGGTCCAGGCTGCTCACGTCGAAGCTCTCGTGGGCGTCGGGGCCGCCGATGTCGGCGCCCGCGGTGAAGGCCCGGCCGGTGCCGCGCAGCAGCACCACCCGCACGTCCTCGCGCACCCCTGCCTGCTCGATCTCGTCGGCGAGCCGGTCGGTCATGTCCGCGGTCAGCGCGTTCATGCGGCCGGGCCGGTCGAGCACGAGCCGCAGCACCCCGCCGTCGGTGGTGACGGACATCGGTTCGGTCATGGCAGCAACCTAGCCGCCACGCGACCGCGAGCAGCGACCTCAGGCGCCCCAGCGCTCGGCGAGCGTGGTGACCACCTTCAGGTCGCGCGTGGTCGCCGGGCCGAGCCGCCGCTCGAGGACGGCGTTGCCCAGCCGGGCGTTGCGGTAGCCGTCGCGGACCCACACGTGCACCGCCCTGCCGACCACCCGCGCGGCCTCGCCGTCGGCGTCCAGGGCAGCGACCTCCTCGGCCACCTCCGGCGGTGCCGGGCGCTTCAGGAAGGTCACGTAACGCCGCACGTCCCCCGCGACGGGCAGCTCGAGCGTGCAGGCGTCGTCAAACACCTGGCGCAGCTCCGCCGGGGTCAGCACCACCGTCGGCACGGTGAAGCCGCGGTCGGCCTCGAGGACCTCCTCGACCCGTGCGGCCACCCGGTCGGAGGAGCGCATCGTCGAGCGCAGCCGCACGTTGCCCGTCTGGATGTAGGTCTCGACGCCCCCGAACCCGGCCTGCTCCAGGCACGTCCGGAGCTCGGCCATCGGGAGCTTGCGGGTCCTCCCGAGGTTGATCGCGCGCAGGAAGGCGACGTAACCGGGCACGGGGTCAGCCAAGCACGCTCAGCTGTTGGAGTACACCGCCGGACCGCCGTCGTCCGGACCACCCTCGGTCTCGACAGGCTCGACCAGCGACCTGCCGGCCCAGGTCCACGCATAGGCGGGGTCCTCCGCGGCGAGACCGCCCTCGCCGAGGTCGAGCGGCCGGAACGTGTCGACCATGACGGCGAGCTCGTCGAAGGCCTCCGCCCCGAGCGAGGCCTCGATCGCCGACGGCTGCGGACCGTGCGCGTAGCCGCCCGGGTGCAACGAGATCGAGCCGATGTTGATCCCCGAGCCCTTGCGCGCCTCGTAGTCGCCGCCGACGTAGAACATCACCTCGTCGCTGTCGACGTTGGAGTGGTAGTAGGGCACCGGCACGGCGAGCGGGTGGTAGTCGACCTTGCGGGGCACGAAGTTGCAGACCACGAAGTTGTGGCCCTCGAAGACCTGGTGCACCGGCGGCGGCTGGTGGATCCGCCCGGTGATCGGCTCGAAGTCGGCGATGTTGAAGGTGTAGGGGTACAGGCAGCCGTCCCAGCCGACCACGTCGAAGGGGTGGGTCGCATACGTCATCCGGGTCCCCACGATGCCGCTCGGCGACTGCCCGCGGTGCTTGACGAGCACCTCCACGTCCTCCCCCTCGACGAGCAGGGGCTCGTCGGGCCCGTCCAGGTCGCGCTCGCAGTACGGCGCGTGCTCGAGGAGCTGGCCGTAGCGGGAGAGGTAGCGCCTGGGCGGGGCGATGTGGCTGCTCGCCTCGATCGCGTAGAGCCGGTCCAGCGCGCCGTCGCCCTTCGGCACCCACCGGTGCGTCGTCGCGCGCGGGATCACGACGTAGTCGCCGGTGCGGTAGGGCAGCTCGCCGAACACCGTCTCGAGCACGCCCTCCCCCGTCTCGACGTACACGCACTCGTCGCCGGTCGCGTTGCGGTAGTACGGCGACACGGTTCCGGCGACGACGTAGGAGAGACGCACGTCGGCGTTGCCGAGCACCAGGCGGCGGTCCTGCACCGCGTCGCACTCCTCGGCCGCGGTGTCCTCGAACAGGCCGTGGAGCTTCAGGTGGCGGGGCTTCAACGGGTGGTTCGCGTGGGTGCTCAGGTCGGGCAGCTCCCACACCTGGCTGTCGACGATCGCCGAGGGCACACCGCGGTGGTAGAGCAGCGAGGAGTCGGAGGAGAACCCCTCCTCGCCCATGAGCTCCTCGTAGTGCAGGCCACCGTCATCGGTGCGGAACTGCGTGTGCCGCTTGGCCGGGATCGTGCCCACCTGGCGGTAGAAGGCCATGGCGCTCGGACTCCCTGCTGTTCGATAGTCGGACTGTTCCGTCCGGTCATGCACACGATGCGTTAGGGTCCGGCGACGTGTCAACCATCCCTGCCGAGTACTCCCTCCTCGTCGACGACGCCGCGGTCTTCCCACCCGGCAACGCTCCGCTGACCGAGGCGCTGGCCGCCCATCGCGAGCACCGCCGGACGGACTGGGCGGACCTCGTCGGCCCGTTCGTGGTGAGCGACGTCGCGCTCCCCGGCCTGATCGAGGCGATCCGCGCCGCGGCGGCCGAGCCGCTCCCGGTGTCGGTCGTCGTCACCGGTGGCGCGGGCGCGATCGAGCCCGCCGTGCGCTGGGCCGGCCGCGCCGCCGAGCTCGAGCTCGCCGCCGTGGAGCTCGCCCTGCGCGACGAGGAGGACCTCCCCCGCAACGCCCGGCGGGTGACCACCGTCGTGGACCAGCTGCGCGTCGCCGGCGACCTCGACGTCGAGACCCCGGTGTACGTCGAACCGCCCCGACCGGCCGGGCCGGAGCCCACGTCGTCGTGGCTGACCACCCTCGACGAGGTCGCCGCCCTCGACCTCCGGCTGAAGTTCCGCACCGGTGGTGCCACCGCGGACGCGTTCCCCACCGCCGCCGCGCTCGCCACGTGCATCGAGGCCGCCCTCGACCGCGAGCTGCGGTTCAAGTGCACCGCAGGGCTCCACCACGCCCTCCGGCACCGCGTGGTCGAGGGCTTCGAGCGCCCTGTCGACCAGCACGGCTTCCTCAACGTGCTGCTCGCCACCCGGGCGGCCCTCGACGGCGCTTCCGCCGCGGACGTGGCAGCAGCCCTCGAGACGACCGACGCGGCGGAGGTCCGCCGTACCCTCGTGGCGGCGGGCAGTGCCGGGCTGGTCTCGGCCCGCCGCTGGTTCACCTCCTTCGGCTCGTGCAGCGTGCTGGAGCCGCTGGAGGACCTGGTACACCTCGGCCTCGTGGAGACCGCCGACGTGGAGGAGCAGGCATGACCGCCGGGGAGTACGCCACCGACAGCTGGGTCGAGGGAGCCACCGGCTCGCTCTACGACATCGACAACCTGCCCTACGGGGTCTTCTCCCACGACGACGAGGACCCGCGGGTGGGCGTGCGCATCGGGGAACAGGTGCTCGACCTCGCCCCGGTCGCGGCCGGCGACATGCTCGAGGTCGCGCACCTGTTCGAGGAGCCGACCCTCAACCCCCTGATGGCGACCGGGCGGCCGACCTGGGACTCCGTGCGCAGCTGGATCGTCTCGCTCCTGACCGACCCCGCCCGCCGGGACCTCGTCGAGCCGTCGCTGCTGCCGGTGTCGGAGGTGACCCTGCAGCTCCCGGTCACCGTCGCCGACTACGTCGACTTCTACTGCTCCCTGGACCACGCGAGCAACGTCGGGCGCATCTTCCGGCCCGATGCCGAGGCGCTGCTGCCCAACTGGCGCCACCTCCCGGTCGGCTACCACGGGCGCAGCGGCACCGTCGTGGTGTCGGGCACCCCGGTCCGCCGTCCGCGGGGCCAGCGGAAGCCTCCCACGGCGGACGCCCCCGTCTACGGAGCGTCGCGGCGGCTCGACATCGAGGCCGAGCTCGGCTTCGTGGTCGGCACGCCCAGCCGCATGGGCGACCAGGTCCCCGTCGACGCGTTCGCCGACCACGTGTTCGGGGTGACGCCGCTCAACGACTGGTCCGCCCGCGACATCCAGGCCTGGGAGTACGTCCCGCTCGGCCCGTTCCTCGGCAAGTCCTTCGCGACCTCGGTGAGCGGCTGGGTCACCCCGCTCGCCGCGCTCGAGGCGGCGCGCGTCGACCTGCCCGGCCAGGACCCCGAGCCGCTGGAGTACCTCCGGGTCGGCGCGGGTGCGGGCTACGACATCGAGATGGAGGTCGTGCTCAACGGCGAGACGGTCGCGCGGCCGCCGTACCGAACGATGTACTGGTCGCCCGCGCAGATGCTCGCGCACATGACCGTCAACGGCGCCTCGCTGCGCGTGGGCGACCTCTTCGCCTCGGGCACCGTCAGCGGGCCCGACCCGCAGCAGCGCGGATCGTTCCTGGAGCTCTCGTGGGGCGGCAAGGAGCCGTTCCTGCTCGCGGGCGAGGAGCGGACCTTCCTCGAGGACGGCGACGAGGTCACCATCCGCGCCACGGCCCCCGGGGTGCGGGGCGGCCGCATCGCGCTCGGTGAGGTCACCGGGACGGTCCTCGCGACGGAGTAGGTCACAGCCAGGCGAAGAGGCGGACCACGGTCCCGGACGGGCCGGACCTGACCTGGACGAGGTCGCACAGCTGGTTGGCCATCCAGATCCCTCGACCGTTCTCGGCCAGGCCCGGGAGCATGTCCCGGCCGACCAGAGGGTCGTCGATCCGGCCCTCGTCCTGGACCTCGACGACGAAGGCGTCCTGCTCCTGCCAGGTGCGCAGCACCCCACGACCCCCACCGTGCACGACGCTGTTGGTGGACAGCTCGTGCGCGGCCAGCACGAGGTCCTCCGAGGTACCCCGCGCGAGAGGTGCCTCGGCGGTGAGCCGTCGGACCAGGCCGCGGAGGGCGGTGAGGTCCTGGGCGCCGAACGGCACCGTGACGGCCGAGGCAGGCGCCTGCCGCAGCGGCTCGCTGAACCGCCGGGTGGCCTCGGCGCGCATCGGCTGGCCGGGCGCCGTGGAGCGGGTGCGACCGTCGATGACCGTGGGATGGCTGCGCGCGGCCTCCTCGACCACGTGCCGGGGCAGCGCGCCGACGTCGTACGGGCACAGCAGCTGCCACTGAGGGCCCTCCGCGAAGGCGAGGTCGAGCAGGGTCTCGTGGAGCAGTGCCTCCTCCACCTCGACGTCGCGACGACCCGACCACACCGGCTCGGCCACGCCGCGCACCGGACCGTCGCCCGCAGCCTCGGCGACGAACCTGCGCCACTCCGGCAGGATGCACGCGGGGTTGCCGCCGAGCTCGGCCATGTCGGCGAAGTCCACCCGGGTGGCGTCGGACCCGAGGGCGCGCTCGACCTCGGCGACGTGTCCCGCGACCATCGCCACGAGCACCTGCTCGCCGTTGCGCACGCCGTCGCGGACGTAGGGCACCACCTGGGCCCGCAGTCCCTCGAGGCCGCGGTAGAACACGGCCTGGTGGTCGAACCCGGTCCCCCTGCGACTGGTCTGCCAGGACACTGCACCCATCGGTGACGCTCCCCTCCGGCGTTGTCCCCGTGCCGCCGGATCCGAAGTCCACGATGCAACGTCACGTGGCCACTGCCCAGGGTTGTTGCGTGAAAATCTCGACCGCGTCCCCCGACCGGGTGCTCGTGGCGCGTTACCCGCGGCAGCCGGGCGCCACTAGGGTGCTGTGCATGACCAACCGCTGGATCAAGACCCTCGCCGTGTCCGCCGCCGCCACCCTCCTAGCCGGCTGCGCCACCGACACGGACACGACCACGACCGAGAGCGGTGCCAAGCTCGTCGAGGACGGCGCCCTCACGGTCTGCACGCACCTGCCGTACGAACCCTTCCAGTTCAACCAGGGCGGCGAGGTGGTCGGCTTCGACGTGGCCATGATGGACCTCGTGGCCGAGGAGCTCGGCGTCGAGCAGAAGATCTTCGACACTCCGTTCGAGGGCATCCAGTCGGGGCAGGCGCTCAACACCGGCAAGTGCGACGTCGCAGCAGCGGGCATGACCATCACCGACGAGCGCGCCCGCGTCATCGACTTCTCCGACCCGTACTTCAACGCCACGCAGGCCCTGCTCGTCAAGAAGGACTCCGGCATCGCCTCCCTCGAGGACCTGTCCGGCAAGTCCTTGGCGGTCCAGGAGGGCACCACCGGCGCCCTCTACGCCGAGGAGAACGCACCCGACGACGTCGAGCTGCGGTCGTTCGAGGACCTCGCGCTGCTCCAGACGGCCGTGAAGACCGGCCAGGTCGACGCGGGCATCAACGACAACGGCGTCCTCTACGACTACGTGAAGGACAACACCGACCTCGAGGTGGCCGAGTTCGACACCGGCGAGGAGTACGGCTTCGCGGTGAAGAAGGACGGCAACGACGCCCTCCTCGAGACGATCAACGACGTGATCGACACCTCCCAGGAGGACGGTACGTACGACGAGATCTACCAGGAGTGGTTCGGCGAGGCCCCGACCAGCTGAGCCGCGGGCCCGATCTCTCGCACCTGACCCGAAAGGCGGAGCCGCGATGGCGATGAGCCCACGCAAGCGCGCGCAGGTCAGCCGCATGGCGCAGTACGCCGTGCTGTTGGTCCTGTTCGTGGTGCTCCTGGCCGTGGCCGACTGGACGACCCTGCGCCAGGTGTTCCTCGACACCGGCATCATGGCGGACATGTTCCCGGCCGTGATCGCCACGGCGCTGAAGAACACGTTGCTGTACACGGTCGCCGGCTTCACCTTCGGCCTGGTGCTGGGCCTCGTCCTGGCCCTGATGCGGCTGTCCTCGGTCGGGCCCTACCGCTGGATGGCGACCGGCTTCATCGAGTTCTTCCGGGGCGTGCCGGCACTGGTGGTGTTCATCGCTCTCGCCTACGGCGTCCCGTTGGCCTTCCCAGGTCGTGAGATCCCCGGCGGCATCTTCGGCACCGTGACGGTGGCGCTGGGGCTCGTCGGCGGCGCCTACATGGCCGAGACCATCCGCGCCGGCATCCAGGCGGTGCCGAAGGGCCAGATGGAGGCCGCCCGGTCGCTCGGCATGCCACGCAGCCGGGCGATGCGGTCCATCGTGGTGCCCCAGGCGTTCCGGATCATCCTTCCACCGCTGACCAACGAGCTCATCCTGCTGACCAAGGACTCCTCGCTGGTCTACGTGCTCGGACTCGGCCTGAGCAGCTACGAGCTGACGAAGTTCGGTCGGGAGACGATGAACCAGACCAACAGCCTGACCCCCCTGGTCACGGTGGCGCTGTGCTACCTGCTCATCACCGTGCCGCTGTCGATCGTCGTACGCCGCATGGAAGCACGCGCGGAGAGGGCCGGCTGATGACCGAGCCGCAGCTCAAGCCGGACGCACCGGCGATCGTCGTGCAGGACCTGCACAAGTACTTCGGTGACAACGAGGTGCTCAAGGGCATCGACTTCCACGTGGACCAGGGCGACGTCGTGTGCGTGATCGGCCCGTCCGGCTCGGGCAAGTCCACGCTGCTGCGCTGCGTGAACCTGCTCGAGCAGCCGACGTCGGGCAAGATCTTCATCGAGGGCGCCGAGGTCACCGACCCCGACATCGACGTGGACAAGGTCCGCAGCCGCATCGGCATGGTCTTCCAGCAGTTCAACCTCTTCCCGCACCTCACCGTGCTGCGTAACCTCACCATCGCCCAGCAGCGGGTCTTGAAGCGCGGCAGGGACGAGTCCGCCGAGGTCGCCCGGCGCAACCTCGACAAGGTGGGGCTCGCCGACCGGGAGGACGCCTACCCGGCGCACCTCTCCGGCGGCCAGCAGCAGCGGGTGGCCATCGCCCGCGCCCTGTCCATGGACCCGGACATGATGCTCTTCGACGAGCCCACGAGCGCGCTGGACCCCGAGCTGGTCGGCGACGTCCTCGGGGTCATGAGGGACCTCGCCCACGAGGGCATGACGATGATGGTCGTCACGCACGAGATGGGCTTCGCCCGCGAGGTCGGCGACAAGCTGGTGTTCATGGACGACGGCGTGATCGTCGAGGAGGGCGCGCCGTCCGACGTGCTCGCCAACCCCCGGCACCAACGCACGCAGGCGTTCCTGTCCAAGGTTCTCTGAGGCCCTCCGGCCCGGCTCGCCTACCATCGACCGCGTGAAGCCGTTCCTGCTCCTGTCCACCCGGGCCGAGGACCTCGCCGCGGACGAGGAGTACGACGCCTTCCTGCGCGAGATGGGCCTGCCGGAGAAGCGGTTGCACCGGGTCCGGATGGAGGCCGGCCCGCTCCCCCGGATCGACCTCGACGACTACGCCGGGGTGCTCCTCGGCGGCGGGCCGTTCAACTCCAGCGACCCGCCCGCGGCGAAGTCCCCGCTGCAGCGACGCGTGGAGGCCGAGGTGTCCGCGCTGCTCGACGAGGTCGTCGCACGGGACTTCCCGTTCATGGGGGCCTGCTACGGCGTCGGCACGCTCGGGGTGCACCAGGGCGGGGTCATCGACCGGAGGTACGCCGAGCCGATCGGCGCGGTCCCCGTCGCCCTCACCGACGCGGGCCGCGCCGATCCCCTGCTGGAGGGTATGCCCGAGGTCTTCGACGCCTACGTCGGTCACAAGGAGGCCTGCCGGATGCTCCCGCCGACGGCCACCCTGCTGGCGGGCTCGGCGTCCTGCCCCGTGCAGATGTTCCGGGTCAAGCAGAACCTCTACGCGACGCAGTTCCACCCCGAGCTCGACCGGCCGGGGATCATCACGCGGGTCTACGTCTACCAGCACGCCGGCTACTTCCCGCCCCACGAGCTCGACCTGCTCGTCGCCAGGCTCAACGGCACCGACGTGACCGAGCCGCCTCGGGTGCTCGCGAACTTCGCCGCCCGGTACGGCTGACCCGTCCGTGGCGGTCCGGCTTTCCCAGGTGAACGTGGGAAAACGGCTCTTACCTCGACAAATTCGTCGAGGTAAGAGCCGCTACGTCCAGGTCACCTGGCAATCCGTCAGGTGGTCACAGGTTGCCGCGGCGCTCCTGCTCCCGCTCGATCGCCTCGAAGAGCGCCTTGAAGTTGCCCTTGCCGAAGCCGAGCGAGCCGTGCCGTTCGATGAACTCGTAGAACACCGTCGGCCGGTCGCCGATCGGCTTGGTGAAGATCTGCAGCAGGTAGCCGTCCTCGTCCCGGTCCACCAGGATCCGGCGCCTCTTCAGCTCCTCGATCGGCACGCGTACCTTGCCGATCCGCTCGCGCAGCGCCGGGTCGTCGTAGTACGAGTCCGGGGTGTCGAGGAACTCCACCCCGTTCTCACCCAGGATGTCGACGGTCCGCAGGATGTCGTTGGTGGCCAGCGCGATGTGCTGGCAGCCGGCACCGTCGTAGAACTCGAGGTACTCGTCGATCTGCGACCTCTTCTTCGCGATCGCGGGCTCGTTGAGGGGGAACTTCACCCGGTGGTTGCCGCTGGCCACGACCTTGGACATCAGCGCGGAGTAGTCGGTGGCGATGTCGTCGCCGATGAACTCCGCCATGTTCGTGAAGCCCATGACCTTGTTGTAGAACCCGACCCACTCGTCCATCCGGCCCAGCTCGACGTTGCCGACGCAGTGGTCGACGGCCTGGAACAGCCGCCGCGGGTGGCCCTCACGTCGTACGACGGTCGAGCGGCGCGCGACGTAGCCGGGGAGGTACGGGCCGTCGTACCGCGACCTGTCCACGAGGGTGTGGCGGGTCTCGCCGTAGGTCGCGAGGGCCGCCGTGCGCACCGAGCCGTGCTCGTCGCTGACGACGTGGGGCTCCTCGAGGATCGTGGCGCCCTGGGCGCGCGCGTGCTCGATGCACTTGTCGACGTCGGGCACCTCCAGCGCGAGGTCGACGACGCCGTCGCCGTGCTTGCGGTGGTGGTCGAGGATCGGGCTGTCGGGGGTCACGCCGCCGGTGAAGACGAACAGGGCCGAGCCGGAGCGCAGCACGTAGCTCTTGGAGTCGCGGTGGCCCGTCTCGGGGCCGCGGTACGCCTCGAGGTCCATGCCGAGGGCGAGCTGGTAGAACTGCGCGGTCTGGGTGGCGTTGCCGACGACGAAGACCACCGCGTCCATGGCGGTGACGGGGAACGGGTCGGCGCTGGCGTCGTACTCCACCAGGCCCACGAGCTGCTTGAGCTGGTCGAGGGTGAGGTCGGCCTTGAGCTCGTCGTGAGTGAGGGCGGTCGAGGAGGTCGGGATCGCAGTCATGCCCGCAGGATGGTCGGGCCAGGCAGAGTGTGCAAGGGTACGACGGAACACTGTGCAAGATGTCCAGGGAAGGACTCTCGATGGACGTGCTGGACGCCACATTGCTCCGTCTGTTCTCCCAGGAGCCACGGATCGGCGTGCTGGAGGCCTCCCGGCGTCTCGGCGTCGCCCGCGGCACCGTGCAGGCGCGGCTGGACAAGCTGGGCCGGGCCGGGGTGATCTCCGGCTGGGGACCGGTCCTCGACCCGGCGGCGATCGGCTACCCGGTGACGGCGCTCCTGACGCTGGAGATCCGCCAGGGCTCGGGCCACCAGACGGTGGCCCGGCACCTCGCCACGATCCCCGAGGTGCTCGAGGCCTTCACGATCACCGGCGCCGGCGACATGTGGGCGCGGGTCGTCGCGCGCTCGAACGCCGACCTCCAGCGCGTCATCGACGCTGTGCTCTCCGACCCGGGCATCGTCCGCTCCTCCACCGTGATCGCCCTGGCCGAGCAGATCCGCCACCGCGTGCTCCCCCTGCTCGAGGAGGCGGTCTCGGACTAGCAGCGCTCCCCGTCGCGGGCGGTGCGCGCGAGACGGCGGGCCTCCCTGAGCGGCTCGGGGGTACGCCGTACCCGCGTCACGCTCTCCACGACGCCGACCGCCGTGGCCAGGTCGACCCGCCAGCCGGGATGGACGACGAGCGGTCGGACTCCCGCCCGGGTCCGCACCCAGGCCGCGACCACCTCCCCGCCGATCCGGAGCGGGCTCGTCGCGCCGCGGCCGTCGCGCGGCCACTGCCCCTCAGCCACGAGAGGGCGGTGGGTCACTCCGACCGTCGGCAGGTCCAGGACGGCCCCGAGGTGCACTGCCAGGCCGGCGCGACGCGGGTGGTCCCGGCCGCTGGCGTCGAGCAGGAGCACGTCCGGGGACTTGGCCAGGCCGCGCACGGCCTCCTCCAGCAGCGGGCCCATGCGTAGCGCGAGCAGCCCCGGGGCGTACGGCGCCGTGGTGACTCCGCGGACGACGTGCTGGTCCACGACCCGTCCCTCGGCCATCATCACGGCCGCTGCCCAGGCAGGGTCGCCCGTGGCCCCGGGACCGCTGAGGGCGCGGGGGAAGCAGACCCACACGCCGCCGACCAGCAGCCGGCCGGGCGGTGGCCGCCACGGTTCGGGGACTGCGGCGGCGAGCTCGCGCTGGAGCTCGACCAGGGACTCGGCGTCGGACGGCCACATCAGACCGCCGCCCGCTCCACGACGGCCAGGCCGGCGGTCCACCACCCCGGTGCCCGGCCCTTGCTCGGCATCGCCACCCGGCCGAGGTCCTGACCACTCGTGGCGAGCAGCCACGAGACGAGCGAGTTGGAGTTCCACATCTCCCCGGCACCGAGCTCGTCACGGCCCCACGTGGTGGCGGGGAAGGCGGGCACCAGGTCCAGCACCCGCTGCGCGAGGTGGGCATCGGTGCCGATGAGCTGCGGGCTGTCGACCGCCTCCGAGGCGTCGGGGATGCCGCCGTCGCGCCGGCGGCGAACCTCGTAGCTAAAGATCCGGGAACGTCCGAGGGGCGCCAGGCCGACCGGTCCCTCGCGCACCACGCCGCGGTCCGGCTCCGGCCTGCCCCAGACGGGTGCCATCTCGATCACGTACCTCCGCGCGTCGAGCCGGACCTACACGGCGGAGTGGTAGAGGTCGCAGGCAGTGCGCCGTCCGGGAGCCAGAACAGGTCGGCGCGTGTCTCCGGCGGACAGACCATCTCGTGCTCCTCCGGCCCAGCCCAGCAGCCCCGGTCCGGATCCGCCAGGCGCGAAGGTCCCGACCGCGGTCACCGTGCACGCTCTGGGGAGGAGGTGTGCGCCGAGGCGGCTGTCGGCCGTCACGCACTGTAAGTGTCGGCGGCAGCCGGTTCATTGCACCGGGCCCGAGCGTCGCTCAGGCGAGGCGGCGTGCGACCTCGGCGGCTGCTGCGGCCACCCGAGGTCCGGCGACGTCGGGATCGAGGTCGCCGAGCGTGACGACGCCCACCGAGGCCTCGAGCCCCTCGACGCCGAGCACGGGAGCGGCGAGGCCGCGGGCGCCCGGCTGCAGCTCCCCGGCGGTGCCGACGTAGCGTTCACCCGCGACCCCGCCGGCTCGCCTCTCCCGGCCGAGGAGGATCGCTCGCCCTGCGGCGCCCTGGTCGAGGGGGTGGCGGGCGCCGACGCGGTAGGCGACGTGGAAGTCGGTCCAGCTGGGCTCGACGACCGCGATCGCCAGGGCCTCTCCCCCGTCCGCGACGGTCAGGTGGGCCGTCGTACCCAGCTCCTCCGCGAGGGCGCGCAGCACGGGCGTGGCCAGCTGGCGCAGCACCGGATGGACCCTGCGGGCCAGGGCGAGCACGCCCAGCCCGACGTGCAGGCGCCCCGACCCGTCCCGCCGGGCAAGGCCGTGCTGCTCGAGAGTGGTGACGAGGCGGTAGACGACCGTCCGGTTCACGCCCACCTCGGCGGCGAGCTCGGTGACGGTCAGCCCGTTGGCATGGGAGGCCAGGACCTCGAGCACCCGCAGCCCCCGGTCCAGGGTCTGCGAGGTCTCGGCGGGCATGGTGAGCAGAGTAGCCCTGCCCGTCGTACGCCCTCGGCGACCCGCGGCGAGCACTTACCGGGGGCGACCCGCGGCGCGCACCTACCGCGACAGACCGTCACCTACCGCGAGGTGTTTCACGGGGTAGGTGACGCTTTCCCAGGTGAACGTGGGAAAGCGGCGGCCCCACCTCCGAAGCAGACCCCACGTCAGGACGACTTGCGGGTCGCCGCCCACTCCCGGATCCGGTCGATCCGCTGCGCGAGCTGGTCGGCGGTCGCCACCGCGGCGGCCGGTCCCCCGCACTCACGGCGCAGGGCGGCGTGCGTCACGCCGTGGGGCTGGCCGGTGCGGTGGTTCCACGCGGCGACGAGGCCGTTCAGCTCACGCCGGAGCACGGCGAGGTGCTCGTGCGTCGACACGTCCCGCTCGACGTCGGCCGGGGTCGACGAGGTCGAGCCCTTCTGCCGCCGGGCCCGGTCGCTCTGACGCTGGTGCAGCAGGTCGCGCACCTGGTCGGGCTCGAGCAGGCCGGGGATCCCGAGGAAGTCCATCTCCTCCTCCGAGCCCACGTGCACCTCTCCCGAGTGGCCGAACTCGCCGCCGTCGAAGAGCACCCGGTCGAAGGTCGCCTCCGAGCCCATCGCCTCGAACGTGCCGAGCTCCTCCGCGCTTGCCGCCTCCGACGCCTGCGCCTGGTCGAGCAGGTCCTCCTCGGCGGCGAAGATGTCGCCCTCGTCGGCGACCTTGCGCTGCAGGACGTGGTCGCGCTGCACCTCCATCTCGGAGGCGAACCCGAGCAGGTTGGGCACCGACGGAAGGAACACCGAGGCGGTCTCCCCGCGCCTGCGGGCACGCACGAAGCGGCCCACCGCCTGGGCGAAGAACAGGGGCGTGGAGACCGTGGTGGCGTAGACCCCGACCGCGAGACGGGGAACGTCCACACCTTCGGAGACCATGCGTACGGCGACCATCCACCTGTCGTCGCTCTCGGAGAAGGCAGCGATCCGCTTCGAGGCGGCCTTCTCGTCCGACAGCACGACCACCGGCCGGGTCCCGGTGATCTCCTTCAGCAGCGCGGCGTAGGCGCGGGCCGAGTCCTGGTCGGAGGCGATCACCAGCGCGCCGGCGTCGGGCACGTGACGGCGTACCTCCGACAGGCGCCTGTCGGCCGCCTGGAGCACCGAGGGCATCCATGAGCCCTTCGGGTCCAACGCGGTGCGCAGCGCCTGCGCGGTCAGGTCCTTCGTCAGCGGCTCCCCCAGTCGGGCGGCCACCTCGTCGCCCGCGCGGGTGCGCCACTGCATCTCCCCGCTGTAGGCCATGAACAGCACCGGTCGCACGACGTGGTCGGCCAACGCGTGGGCGTAACCGTAGGTGAAGTCCGCGACGCTCTTGGCGATCCCGTCGGTGTCGGGGGCGTAGGTCACGAACGGGATCGGGTTGATGTCGGAGCGGAACGGGGTGCCCGTCAGCGCAAGTCGTCGCGTCGCAGGCTGGAACGCCTCGCGGACCGACTCGCCCCAGGACATGGCGTCGCCGGCGTGGTGCACCTCGTCGAGGATGACCAGCGTCTTGAACCGTTCGACCCGGATCCGGTGGGCGAGGGCGTTCGTCGCGACCCCGGCGTAGGTCACCGCGACCCCGACGTAGTCCTTGCTGGTCGGCCCCCGTCTGCCGGAGTACGACGGGTCGATCGGGATGCCCACGCGTGCGGCCGCCTCGGCCCACTGGGTCTTCAGGTGCTCGGTCGGGGCGACGACGGTGATCCGCTCGACCACGCGGCGCGAGAGCAGCTCGGCAGCGACCGTCAGCGCGAAGGTCGTCTTGCCGGCGCCGGGTGTCGCGACCGCGAGGAAGTCGCGCGGGCTGGTCGTGAAGTACTGCTCGATCGCGGCCTGCTGCCAGGCGCGCAGCTTGGTCGCGGTGCCCCACGCGGCGCGGTCGGGGTACGCCGGGGGGAGGTCGGGGAGGGGTGCCGGGATGTGCTCGGCGGAGGGACCGGAGTGCTGGTCAGCGCGGTACGCAGGCGCCACGAACTGCCTTTCGAGGGGGTGCGAGAAGGACGAGGCGGAGTGAGGTCACTCCTCGCCGGAGTCGTCCTTCATGTGCTCCCAGGCCTCCTTGCACTCCGGGCAGACGGGGTACTTCTGCGGGTCCCGGCTGGGCACCCACACCTTCCCGCACAGCGCGACGACGGGAGTCCCCATCACCATCGCCTCGGTCAGCTTGTCCTTGGGGACGTAGTGGGAGAACCGCTCGTGGTCGCCTTGGTCGGTCGGGACCGTCTGCTGCTGCTCGATGGTCTGGGCGCCGGGGCTCATCTGGGTGCTCACCCGCCCTAGTCTAACCGCGACCCGCGGGCCCGCTCGGCTCAACCGGCTCAGTTCATCGTGGGGTCGGCGGGCCTCGTCGAGACCCAGGCGAGCTCGCCGGCCTGGCGCCGCAGCACTCGCGCCCACAGCCCCTCCGGGCCGATGGCGAAGAGGTCGTCGTCCTCCAGCGGTACGACGTACCAGGAGCCCTCCTCGACCTCGGCGGCGAGCTGCCCCTCGCCCCACCCGGCGTAGCCGGCGAAGACCCGCATCCGCACGATCACGTCCTCGAGGAGCTCGGTCGGCGTGTCGAGGTCGACGATCCCGAGGTGGTCGAAGAGCCGCCGGAAGCCGACCGGGTCCTCCTCCCCCTCGGCCGCCGGGATCTCGGCCACCGCGAGCGCGGAGTCGGTCCCGACCGGGCCGCCGTGGAAGAGCACCTCGGGCATCCCGAGCATGCCGCCCCACCCGGGCAGCACCTCCCCGACGGGCACCGGGGAGGGACGGTTGAGCACGACCCCGAGCGAGCCGCTCTCGTCGTGGTCGAGGAGCAGGACGACCGTGCGCTCGAAGTTCGGGTCGGCCAGCCGAGGCGTCGCCACGAGCAGCCGGCCCGAGCGCAGGGAGGTGCGGCCCGCTCCGTCAGCCATGCCCACCGTCCGCCGAGGTCGAACCGATGCCGGCGGCGGTCTCGGCCGCGTGCCGCACGGCGGCCGCGACCGACTTGTGCACGTCGGGATGGAAGACGCTCGGGATGATGTAGTCGGCGTTGAGCTCGTCGTCGGTGACAGCTCCGGCGATGGCCTCGGCGGCGGCGACGAGGATGCTGCTGTCGATGCCGTGGGCGGCGGCGTCGAGGAGGCCGCGGAACACCCCGGGGAAGGCCAGCACGTTGTTGATCTGGTTGGGGTAGTCCGACCGACCTGTGGCGACGACCGCGGCGTGCCGCCGGGCCGCGGCCGGGTCGACCTCGGGCACGGGGTTGGCCAGCGCGAAGACGATCGCGCCGTCGGCCATGGTCGCGACGTCCTCGCCGGTGAGGATGTTCGGTGCCGAGACGCCGATGAAGACGTCGGCGCCCTTCAGGGCGTCGCGCAGGCTGCCGGTGACCGCCGCCCTGTTCGTCGCCTCGGCCAGCCAGCGCAGGGACTCGTGGAGGTTCGGCCGGTCGCGGTGGATGACGCCCTCGACGTCGGCGACCACGACGTCGGTGACCCCCGCCTCGAGGAGGACCCGGAGGATCGCGCTGCCCGCGGCTCCGGCCCCCGACATCACGACGCGGACGGAGCGCATCTGCTTGCCCACGACCCGCAGCGCGTTCTCCAGCGCGGCCAGCACGACGATCGCGGTGCCGTGCTGGTCGTCGTGGAAGACGGGGATGTCGAGGATGTCGCGCAGCCTGGCCTCGATCTCGAAGCAGCGGGGAGCCGAGATGTCCTCGAGGTTGATGCCGGCGAACCCCGGCGCGATGGCCCGGACGATCTCGACGATCTGGTCGGCGTCCTGGGTGTCGAGGCACAGCGGCCAGGCGTCGATACCGGCGAACCGCTTGAACAGCGCGGACTTGCCCTCCATGACGGGAAGCGCCGCGGCCGGGCCGATGTTGCCGAGGCCGAGCACCGCCGAGCCGTCGGTGACCACCGCGACCGCGTTGCGCTTCACGGTGAGCCGGCGCGCGTCATCGGGGTTGTCCGCGATGGCCTCGCAGACCCGCGCCACCCCGGGCGTGTAGACCATCGACAGGTCGTCGCGGTTGCGGATGGGGTGCTTGGGCTGCATCTCGATGGTGCCCCCGAGATGCATCAGGAAGGTCCGGTCCGACACCTTGTGGACGACCACGCCCTCCATCGCCCGCAGCGCGTCGACGATCTCGTCGGCGTGCGCGGTGTCGGAGGCCGCACAGGTCACGTCCATCCGCAGCTTGTCGTGGCCCGAGGCCGTGACGTCGAGGGCGGTGACCACTCCTCCGGCCCGTTCGACGGTGGAGGTCAGCTCGCTGGTCGCCGTCCCCCCCGCCTGCAGCTCGAGGCGGACGGTGATCGAGTAGGAGATGCTCGGTGAGGTGGCCACGCCCTCATGTTGCCATGCCCCAGATCGTGAGCCCCGACCACGACGCCGGGGAGGGGGTGCGCGGAGGGAGTCCGCGTCGGCATCGCAGCCGGGGCTGCTCGGGTGGCCCCTGAGGGGCGCGGGTGTCAGGCGGCGAGGGCCGCCTTCACCCGGCTCCTCAGCGACCGGCGGTGCCGGTCGGAGGCGTGTCGACCCCGCGTGCGCGGGGGCGGCGAAGGCGGCCGGTAGCCGGCCCTCGCGCGCTCCTCCAGCTTGCGTCCGACACCTGTTGCCGCCGGGCTCGACGGGCTCGCCTTGCCGGCCATCGCGGCCAGCAGGATCCACTCCTTGCGGCGGGCGGCGGCGACCATGGCGGCCACCTCGTCGCCGCCGGGGTTCTCGCCCGCGGCGTCGAGGACGGCGCGGACGCCGGCGAGGTCGCGCGCAGCCGAGCGCCAGGCGGTCAGTACGGCGGCCTCGGGGTCGGCGGGACTGTTCGCGAGCTCACGCTCGATGTCACCGCTCAGGCGGGTGTGCCAGCGCAGCTGGAGCGCGCCGAGCAGGGCGGCCTCGTCGCCGAAGGTCTGCGCCACGCCGGGCAGCCCCATCGGGAGCCGGCCGTCACGGTGCGCGTCGACGTGGGCGAGCACGTCGCGGAGGACCTCTCCGCGTCGGTGGAAGGTGTCCCAGGTCATGGGGGTCCCTCCTCTCTCACTCGTTCCGTTGGTTCCATACCAACGGTATGTAAACTACCCGAAGTATGCCAACCGGCAAACGGTGACCTGCCACACACCGCCTCTTCGGCTCTCCGTGGCGATCTGCTGCACGGCGGCCGGGCGCGGCAGACATATGCTCGGCCCATGACCACGAAAGCCAAGCGCCTGGTACCGGGGTCCTCGCGCCGCCAGCAGTACTCCGCGGCGACGAAGCGGGCGCTGGTCGACGTGGCCACCGACCTGTTCACCGAGCAGGGGTACGCCGGGACGAGCCTCGACGAGATCGTCGCCGGCGCCCAGGTCACGAAGGGCGCGCTCTACCACCACTTCAGCGGCAAGCAGGCGCTCTTCGAGGCGGTCTTCGAGAAGGTGGAGGCCGAGGCGAGCAAGCGCATCGGTACGACGGTTCGCCGCACGCGGGACCCGTGGGAGAAGGCCACCCTCGGCCTGCGCGAGTTCCTCGCCGTCGTGCAGCAGCCGGCCTACAGCCGCATCGTCGTCCAGGAGGGCCCGGTCGTCCTGGGCTACGAGCGCTACCGCGAGCAGGAGGAGCGGTCGACCTTCGGCATCGTCCAGGAGATCGTCGCCTCCGTGCTGGACGCCTATGACCTCGAGCCGAGCATGGTGGAGACCTTCAGCCGGGTCTTCTTCGGTGCAATGTCGGCCGCCGGGGCAGCGGTCTCCTCCGCCGAGGACACGCGTCGCGCCAGCGCCGAGGTGGAGGCGACGATCGCGTTCATCCTCGCCGGCCTCCAGCAGCAGGCGGAGTCCGGCGGGACGCTCCCCGGGCCGAGCGACCTGGACGCGGGGGCCGACGGTCCCCCGGCGGGCGACCACGAGGCTGCCGAGGACGACGAGAGGGGCGCCGGCTGAGCCGACGCCCCTCTCGACCGGACAGGGTCGCCCCTGCCGGCTCACTTCCCGAAGCTGATGCTCCCGCCGTTGGTGGGGACGAGCTCCATCCAGACCTTGCCGGGTGGCAGCGTGAGCTCGCCGCCCTTGGTGCGCAGCGACACCGGCGCGTCGAGCCCGCGCTTGGACCAGGTGCCGCGCACGAGCTTGCCGCCGTGGAAGACCATGGCCTGCCCGGAGCCCTCGAACTTGGTCTCCGGGACCGGGTTGCCGGCCGGGTCCTTGTAGCCGGCGTCACCGACCTTCACGCGCAGGACGAGGACGGTGTCGGGCCTGAACTCGTCCCCGGCGGCCGCCTCGCTGTTGAGGTTGACGTACTTGCCCTTGCGGAACTCCCAGTTGGTGGTGTGCCCACCGGAGAAGGTCGCCGCGACACTGCCGGCCTTCTGCCCGCCCGGGAAGTCCTCCTCGTCACCCCACGGGAAGTAGTTCGCCGGCGGCTGCGTGGCCTTGAGGGAGTCGGTCAGGGTCGGCAGGTCCATGAAGAGGTTGTACGGCGCGCTGCGGCCGCTGTCACGGGAGTAGCCCTTGCCACCCTCGCTGACCACCTTGATGCCGGCGTCCTTGAGTCGCGAGACGGTCTGCGGCGCGCCGCCGCTCGCGACGAGGGTGGCGTCGGCCGGCCGGATGATCCCGATGTCGGTGGCACGCATCGAGCGGACCGGGCCGACCTTGTCCGGCACGTCGGAGTAGTAGAAGACCGCCAGGCGGGTCGCACCGCCCTCCACGAGCTCCTCCGCCACCAGGTCGGCCGAGCCGAGTCCGAGCTGCGGGTTGCTCGAGGAGGTGTTGTCGATCTTGACGACCACCACCGGATGCTCGGGCGCCGCTCCCCCGGCGGGGAGGCCGGTGAGAGGCCAGCGGCCGGACAGGGTGGCACCGGCGGCGGTGTTCTGGGCGTCGGGCGACTGCCCCGCCTCGGGCTCCTCCTCCCCGCCGCCGCAGGCGGTCAGGGAGACCGAGCCGGCCAGGACCAGGGAGACGAGCGCTGCCGCCGGGCGGCGGGCGCCAGGGCGTGCGAAGGCACGCAGGGGGATTCGAACCATGGCTCCCAGTGTGACGCAGCGCTCAGTGAGGTGGGGACGGCTCAGCGCAGCGTGCCGGCGAACCAGCGGTTCGTCCACGGGGAGGCGCGGTGCACGCGCTTGCCGCCGTACGGCGCGTGGATCATCGTGCGCTTGCCGTCCCTCCACCCGGCGAAGACCGCCACGTGGTAGACGCCGCCGCCGTCGTAGAAGAACATCAGGTCACCCTTGCGCATCTTGCTCTTCTTGATGCGGTCGGCGAACCGGGCCTGCTGGCTCGACGTGCGGGGGACGTTGTCGAACCCGGCCTTGCGGAAGCTGTAGTAGACCAGCCCCGAGCAGTCGAACCGGCCCGGTCCGGCGGCACCCCACTTGTAGGGGTCGCCCTTCTGGTTCTTGACGACCGACAGCGCGTGGAGCACCTTCCGGTCACGGGTGGCCGCGTCGGCGGCGGGGGTGAAGGCGAACAGGCTGGCCACCAGGACGGTCACGAGCATGAGCGGAAGCACGAGGAGCGTGCGGGTACGCAGGATCGCAGGCATGGCGAAGTTCCTTTCCCACGCCTGTGAGGTCAGCTGTCGGGTTGGAGCCGGAAAGGTGCTCTGTCACCAGGCGGTGACTTCACCCCGAGCGTCCGGGGAGGACGCGTGAAGATGTGGGTCCCCCACTCCTACCCATGAGATCTCGAATCGGGACAGGGGCCAGACGCGTGGGCGGGTAGGACTCGGCGCACCCGGTCCGGCTGTGGAGTTGTCGCCGCCGGGACGTCGCGTCGCCGAACCCCCTCGGCGCCACCTCGTCCGGGCAGGCCCCACGAGGATAGGCACGCTCCCCCACCCTGTTTCAAGTCCGAGAACGCGACGACGTCCCGGAAACCGAGTCTCCGGGACGTCCTCGAGGCGTTGTCAGGAGCCGGGTTCAGATCTTCGCGCCGCCGTCGACGTACAACGTCTGTCCGGTGATGAAGGAGGCCTCGTCGCTGCAGAGGAAGGCCGCGGTCGCCGCGATGTCCTCGGGGTAACCGACCCGGCGAACCGGGGTGGCCTCGGCCGCCGCCTTGCGGTAGGCCTCCGGCTCGAACCCCACGCGTCGCGCGGTCTCGTCGGTCATGTCGGTGACGATGAAACCCGGTGCGATGGCGTTCACGTTGATGCCGAAGGGGCCGAGCTCGATCGCGAGCGTCCGGGTGAACCCCTGGAGGCCGGCCTTGGCTGCCGAGTAGTTCGCCTGGCCCCGGTTGCCGAGGGCGGAGGTGCTCGAGAGGTTCAGGATCTTGCCGTACTTGTGCTGGACCATGTGCTTCTGGACCTCGCGGCTCATCAGGAACGAGCCGCGCAGGTGCACGTTCATGACCATGTCCCAGTCGTCCTCGGTCATCTTGAACAGCAGGTTGTCGCGGGTGATGCCCGCGTTGTTCACCAGCACGTCGACCTTGCCGAGCTCCTCGACCACGGCGGACACCGCGGCCTCCACCGACGCGGCGTCGGAGACGTTGCACGCCACGCCGATCGCGCGCTCGGCACCGAGGCTCTCCGCGCTCGCGGTCGCGGCGTCCTGGTCGAGGTCGAGGACTGCCAGGGAGGCACCCTCGTCCGCGAGCCGCTTGGCGATGCCCGCACCGATGCCCCGTGCTGCTCCGGTGACCACGGCGACTCGACCGGCGTAACGACTCATGGAAGCTCCTCCTGCGCGCCGCGGACCGGCGCAGACGTGTGTGACGGTGGACGTGGGCTCACCTTAGCGATCCGGCACTCAGGGCCGGACCGCCCGCCCCAGGTAGAGGTAGGTCGCCACCTTCGCCCCGGGGACGCCCCCGCCTACGTAGAAGGTGTCGAGCTCGCGGACCTCCAGCCCGGCGGCCGCGACGAGGTCGGCGGGCTTCCGGTCGAGGCGGCACCCGCCTGCAACCCGACGCTGGATCGGTGTCAGTCGCCGCTGCCACCGGGCGACGCCGGCGTCCGGGGACAGCCCGTGCTCGACGAAGTGGAGCTCGCCACCGGGCCTCAGCACCCGGCGCACCTCGCGCAGGGCCTTCCCGACGTCGGGGATGGTGCACAGCGTGAAGGCGGTCACGGCGGCGTCCACCGAGGCGTCGGGCAGGTCGAGCGACTCGCCGTCGAGGCCGGCGCGTACGACGGGCGGGCGCCCGCCCCCCATGTGCTTGGACTCGGCGATCCGCCAGGCCACGTCGGAGGGCTCCACGGCGTAGACCTTGGAGACCGCGGCAGGGAGGTGCTCCATGGTGAGGCCGGAGCCGAAGCCGATCTCGAGGACCTCGCCCGACAGCCCTGCACAGACGCGCTCGCGCAGCCTGCTCACCTCCCCCGCACCGAGGAGGAGGTCGGTCGCGCGAGGAACGACCTGCTCGTCCCACCAGCTCATCGGGGTGCTCCTTCGCTCGAGGCCTCCTGCGGGGGTGGGAGGGCGGCTGCCACGCGGGCGGCGTAGTCCTCCATCTCCTCGCCGGATGCGTACGTCGTCCGCGGCCAGAAGAACCCGCGCAACCCGTCGCCCTTGGTCCTCGGGACCACGTGCAGGTGCAGGTGCGGGACGGACTGGCTGACGGTGTTGTTGACCGCCATGAAGCTGCCCTGGGCGCCGAGCCCGTCGACCATCGCCGTGGCCAGCCGCTGGCCCGCGGCCACGAACGGGTCACGGAGGCCGGCCGGCAGCTCCGGCAGCGTCTCGACGTGCTCCCGCGGCACCAGCAGCACGTGACCCTTGAAGACCGGCCGATGGTCGAGGAAGGCCACGAACAGGTCGGTGTCGAGCACGACCTGCGCACCCGCCCTCCCCATGACGATCCGGCAGAACAGGCACTCCGACATGGGCCTGACCTTAGCGGCGACACGCCCGGGCGACGCCTCCGGAGGCATGGATTTGAGCCGAGAGGGGAATACCCCGAAGGGTATTGGCATTGACTGTTACCGTGAACGTTCGGATACCCCCCTAGGTATTCGTTGCAAGCAGCAGAGAAACTCTCAGGAGGCAGCGCCTATGATCACCGTGACCCCCATCGACACCCCTGGTCTCGGCGACCGGACCTACCTTGCCCACGACGGCAAGGTCGCCCTGGTCGTGGACCCGCAGCGCGACTACGACCGCGTTCTGGCCGTCGCGAAGGATGCCGGTGTGCAGATCACGCACGTGTTCGAGACGCACATCCACAACGACTACGTGACCGGCGGCCTGGCCCTCGCGCAGGAGGTCGGCGCGGCCTACCACGTGAACGCAGACGACCCGGTCGACTTCGAGCGCGTCGGCGTCCGTGACGGTGACGTCATCGAGGTCGGCGACGCGATGCGCGTCCGCGTCGTGCACACCCCCGGGCACACACACACGCACGTGTCCTTCGCGCTGTACGACGGCGAGAAGCCGCTGTCGGTCTTCACCGGCGGCTCGCTGCTCTTCGGCTCGACCGGTCGCCCGGACCTGCTCGGACCGGACCACACCGACACTCTCGTGCGCGCCCAATGGCGCTCGGCCCACCGCCTCGCGGAGGAGCTGCCCGACGAGACCGAGGTCTTCCCGACCCACGGCTTCGGCAGCTTCTGCTCCGCGACCCAGTCCGAGGCCGTCTCCAGCACCATCGGCCAGGAGAAGCAGGCCAACCCGGCGCTGACCCAGGACGAGGAGGAGTACGTCGAGCAGCTCCTCGCCGGCCTGGAGGAGTACCCCGCCTACTACGCGCAGATGGGCCCCGCCAACTCCGCGGGCCCCGACGCCCCGGACCTGTCCGAGCCGACCCTCGCCGACCCGGCCGAGCTGCGCCGCCGCATCGACGCGGGCGAGTGGGTCGTCGACCTGCGCACTGGTGAGGCGTTCGCCGCCGGCCACCTGATGGGCTCGGTGAACTTCGGCATCGAGGGCCAGTTCATCACCTACCTCGGCTGGATCATGCCGTACGACGCCACCGTGACCCTGCTGGGCGAGACCGCCGAGCAGGTCGCCGAGGCGCAGCGCGACATGGCTCGCATCGGCCTGAAGAAGCCCGCCTCGATGGCCACCGGCAAGCCCGACGAGTGGGCCGGCGGCGAGCCGCTGGGCTCCTACGAGGTGGCCACCTTCAAGGACCTGAAGTACGCCCTGGAGTCCGGTGACGAGGACCTCGTCGTCCTCGACGTCCGCCGTGGCGCCGAGTTCGACGCCGCTCACATCGAGGGTGCCGTCAACGTGCCGATCCACGCGATCCTCGCGCACATCGACGACGTCCCGCGCAAGAGGCTGTGGGTGCACTGCGCCGGCGGCTACCGCGCGAGCGTGGTCGCCTCGATCCTCGACTCCCGCGGCTACGACGTGGTCTCGGTGAACGACTCGTTCGACGAGAGCGCGAAGACGGTCGGCCTCCCGATCGTCGCCTGATCGACCCCGGCGAGGACCCGGTCCGGCTTCGGCCGGCCGGGTCCTCGTCCGCGAAGTGCGCCCTGAACGACCCCCCTCAGAGCAGGAGATCCGATCTTCATGACCAGCACCACGACCGAGGTCCGCCGCTGCACCGTCCAGTCGCTCCAGGAGCGCCTGAGCTCCGACGACGCGCCGCGGATCCTCGACGTCCGCACCCCCGCCGAGTTCGAGTCCGCCCACATCCCGGGCTCGTACAACGTGCCGCTGGACACCTTCAAGGAGCACCGCGCCGAGCTGCGCCGTCACCTCGACCAGGACGTCGTGCTCGTCTGCCTGTCGGGCGGCCGCGCCGAGCAGGCAGAGAAGGCCCTCGCCGAGGCGGGCCTGCCCGGTCTGCACGTCCTCCAGGGCGGCATGGCTGCGTGGACCGCCGCCGGCGCCCCTGTCGCGCAGGGCAGGCAGACCTGGGAGCTCGAGCGTCAGGTCCGGCTCGGCGCCGGCGCCATGGTGCTGAGCAGCATCCTGGCCAGCACGGTCTCCCCCAAGCTCAAGTGGCTCGCCGCGGGTGTGGGCACCGGCCTGGTAACCGCCGCGGTCACCAACAGCTGCGCGATGGGCATGCTGCTGTCGAAGGCCCCCTGGAACCAGGGCAAGGGTTCCGACATCGAGGACGTCATCAAGTCCCTGGCGGAGGCCGCCTGATGGACCTCTCGGTGACCCTCGTCGTCGTCCTCGCGCTCTCACTGCTGATCGGCGTCTCCCTCGGCGTGCTCGGCGGCGGAGGCTCGATCCTCACCGTGCCGATCCTGGTCTACGTGGCCGGGATGGACCCGAAGGAGGCGATCGCGGCATCGCTGTTCGTGGTCGGCGTGACCTCGGCGGCAGGAGCGGTCAGCCACGCCCGGGGCGGCCGGGTCCGCTGGCGCACCGGCCTGATCTTCGGTGCCGCCGGCCTCGTCGGCGCCTTCCTCGGTGGGCTCCTGGGCGGCTACCTGCCCGGCACCCTCCTGCTCGTCTTCTTCGCCCTCATGATGGTGGCGACCTCGATCGCCATGCTGGGTGGTCGCCGAGCGGTCGACGAGTCCAAGAAGCACAGCGAGCTGCCGGTTCTGCGGGTGCTGCTCGACGGCCTCGTCGTCGGTCTGGTCACCGGTCTGGTCGGCGCGGGCGGCGGGTTCCTCGTGGTCCCGGCGCTGGCGCTCCTGGGCGGCCTGCCGATGTCGGTCGCCGTCGGCACGTCCCTGCTGGTCATCGCGATGAAGTCCCTGGGTGGTCTCTTCGGCTACCTCAGCGCGGTCTCGCTCGACTGGCCGCTGGTGATCGCCGTGACCGTCGCCGCGATCGTCGGCAGCGTGGTGGGCGGCCGGCTCGCGGGACGGATCCCCGAGATGGCGCTGCGCAAGGGCTTCGGGTGGTTCGTGCTCGTGATGGGCACCTTCGTGCTCGTCCAGCAGGCACCGGCCGGGCTCGCGGTGCCGATCATCACCGTCGTCCTGGGTCTCGGCCTCGCCGCCGGGGCGTGCTGGAGGTTCGTCTCCTCATGCCCCCTCCGCCGCGACGCGGCCACCGCCTGACCTGTCCGAAACAGCGTCCTGGCCGTCTTCGATGGCGGCCGGGACGCTGCTCACCGTCGGGTCAGGCCGGGTGGAGACGCACGGCGGTCAGCTTGTACTCCGGGCAGCCGGTCACCTCGTCGCCGACCGCTGAGGTCAGGTCGTTCACGCACGCCTCGGCGAAGTGGAAGGACGAGAAGACCTGGCCCGGCTCGACGTCGTCGGTCAGGTGGGCGGGGAGCTCGACGCGCCCACGGCGGCTCTCCAGGACGAGACGGTCCCCCTCACCGAGCCCCAGCGCGGCTGCGTCCGACGGGTTGACGTCGACGCGCTCGGACTCGAGCAGCCGCGCGTTGTCGGTGCGTCGCGTCATGCTCCCCGAGTTGTAGTGCGGCCCGCGGCGGCCAGTGACCAGCAGGTGCGGGTAGTCGGCGTCGGGGGTCTCCCCTGGGGGCAGGTACGGCCTGGCCGCGAGGTGGGCCCTGCCGTCGGGGGTGGCGAACCCGTCGGCGTACAACGTGGGCGTCCCGGGTGAGCCCGCCGTGGGGCACGGCCAGTGCAGCGCGCCCTCGGCGTCGAGGCGCGCGTGGCTGATCCCGCCGAAGTGGGGTGCGACCGCCGCGCACTCGGTCATCGCCTCGGCCGGCGTGGGGCAGCCCAGGTCGGTCCCCAGCCGGCGAGCCACCTCGACGACGACGTCGAAGTCGGTCCGCACGCCGTCGGGCGGCGGCAGGGCAGGGCGGACCCGTTGGAAGCGCCGGTCGAAGTTGACGAAGGTGCCGTCCTTCTCCAGCCAGGTGGCGGCCGGGAGCACGACGTCGGCGACCGTCGCGGTGGCGGAGAGGAACGGGTCGCTGCACACGACCAGCGGGCAGGCCTCGAGCGCCGCCCGGACCGAGCTGCTGTCCGGGTCGGTGGCCAGGAGGTCCTCCCCCAACGCCCACAAGACGTCGAGGCGTCCCTCGCGCGCGGCGGCCAGCATCTGCGGGATACGCAGCCCCGGACGCTCCGGGACCTCGACATCCCAGGCGGCCGAGACCCGGGAGCGCGCTGCCGCGTCCGCGACCTTCTGGTAACCCGGCAGCAGGTCCGGCAAGGCGCCCACGTCGCAGGCGCCCTGGACGTTGTTCTGGCCACGCAACGGGTTGACCCCGCCGCCCCGGCCGAGACCCACCGCGCCGCGGAGGATCGCGAGGTTCGCCAGCGTGCGGACGCCGTCGGTCCCGTGCAGGTGCTCGGTGACCCCGAGGCCGTAGAAGATCGCCGGCGACGTCGCGGCGCCGTACCTGTGCGCCGCGCGGACCAGGTCCGCCGCCGGGACTCCCGAGATCTCCTCGACGCGTGCCGGCGGGTAGTCGTCCAGCACCGCCGCGAGCTCGTCCCACCCGGCGCCGTGCTCCTCGACGAACGCCCGGTCCGCGAGCCCGTCACGGACGAGCACGTGCGCCAGGCCGTGGAAGACGGCGACGTTCGTGCCCGGGCGGGGGCGCAGGTGGATGTCGGCGTGCCGGGCGAGGTAGGTCCGGCGCGGGTCGACCACCACCAGCCCGGCTCCGTCGAGCACCTGTTGGAAGATCCGCGATCCGACGACCGGGTGCGCCTCGGTCGGGTTGGCTCCGGCCAGCAGCACCATGTCGCACCGGTCGAGCTCGTCGAAGGAGTGCGTCCCGCCGCCGAGCCCGAAGGTCATGGCCAGGCCGGACGCCGACGGCGCGTGGCAGACCCGTGCGCAGTTGTCGACGTTGTTGGTGCCGACGACGGCCCGGGCGAGCTTCTGGACGAGGTAGTTCTCCTCGTTTGTGGCGCGGGAGGAGGAGACGACGGCGAACCGGTCCGGGTCGGTGTCCCGGACCTCGGCGATCCGTTGTGCGACGAACCCCAGCGCCTCGTCCCACGACACCGGCACCAGCTCGCCGCCACGCCGGACCAGCGGTGTGGTCAGCCGCTCCGGCGAGCGGACGAAGCCGTGCGCGAACCGTCCCTTCACGCAGGCGTGCCCGCGGTTGGCGCTCCCGTCGGCGACAGGGCGGACGGTGGCGACCTCCTCACCGCGCGTGGCGACGTCGAGGGTGCAGCCCACCCCGCAGTAGCCACAGGTCGTGCGCGTGACCCTCTCCACGGGTGCCGGGTCGAGGAGTCCCGGCTCGGTCAGCGCCCCGGTCGGGCAGGTGTCGACGCACGCTCCGCAGCTCACGCAGTCGGAGTCGACCCACAGGCCGCCCGTGCCCGGGGCGACCACGGTGTCCATGCCGCGCCCCTCGAGGGCGATTGCGTAGGTGCCCTGCACCTCGGCGCAGGCGCGCACGCACCGGCCGCAGGCGATGCAGAGGTCACGGTCGAGCAGCACGTAGGGGTGCGAGTGGTCGGTGCCGCGTTCGCGGAGCACCGGGTACGCCTGGGGCGGCACGTCGAGCTCGCCGGCGAGCCTGGTGAACGCGCTCCGGTCGGCGGGCACCTCCCACGCCCTCGCGGGCAGGCCGACGGCCACCGCGGTCAATGCGGTACGACGCTCCTCACCGGCTGCGTCGACCGAGAGCTCCATGCCGTCGGCGGCCGGGGTCGTGCAGGAGGCAAGCGGACCCCGACCCACCACCTCCACCAGGCAGACCCGGCACGACCCGACCGGGGTCAGCCGGTCGTCGTGGCACAGTGTCGGCACGTCGAGCCCCACGGCGCGCACGGCGTCGAGCAGGCTGCTCCCCGCCGGGACCTCGACGGGACGGCCGTCCACGGTCAGCCTCACCACGACCACCCCTCCAGGCCGTAGACCCGCACGAGGCTGCGGACCGCGGCAGGCACCCTCCGCCCGAAGGCGCACAGGCTGGCCGTGCCCATCGACTCCAGCACCTGGGCGCGCGCGGCGGCTCCGGCTGGGTCGGCCGCGGCTCCGGCTGGGTCGGCCGCGGCAGCGGCTGGGTCGGCAGCGGCTCCGGCGAGGTCGAGCCCGCGGCGGGAGCCCACCCGGCACGGCGAGCACAGCCCGCAGCTCTCGGCCGCGACGAAGGTCCAGAGGTTGCGGAGCACCCCCTCACCCGTGACGTGCTCGTCGAAGGCGACCATCCCGCCGTGGCCGAGCGCCACCCCGACCGGGGCGAGGCCCGCGTCACTGAGCGGCAGCTCGAGGTCGTCGGGTCCGAGGAACCCTCCCAGGGGGCCGCCGACCTGCAACGCCCTCAGCCGCGCGCCGTCCTTCAGTCCCCCGCCCAGCACGTCGACCACGTGCCGCACGGGGACGCCGATCTGCACCTCGTAGGCGCCGGGCCGGGCGAACCGCTCCGAGAGGCTCACCACGACGGTGCCGTTCTGCTCGGGTGTGCCCATGCGGGCGTAGGCGTCGCCGCCGTGGCGGACGACCCAGGGCACCGCGGCGAGCGTCTCGACGTTGTTGACCACCGTCGGCCGGCCGTGCAGCCCGAGCTCGGTGGGGTACGGCGGCCGTGGCCGGACGACGCCGCGAAGCCCCTCGAGCCCGTTGAGGAGGGCGGTCTCCTCCCCCGAGACGTAGGAGCCCGCCCCCTCGGCCACCCGGACGTCGAGACGGAGGTCCGTGCCGTGGACGGCCGGCCCGAGGTGGCCGGCGTCGTACGCCTCCCGGACCGCCTCCTCGAGACGCCGGCGGGCCCGGGGGTACTCCGACCGGACGAACACGACGGCCTCCTCCGCGCCGACCGCGAAGGACGCGAGCGCGAGACCCTCCAGCAGCCGGTGGGGGTCGGACTCCATGAGCAGCCGGTCCACGAACGAGCCGGGGTCGCCCTCGTCGCCGTTGACGACGACGGTGCGGGGCGCGTCGTGCTCGAGAGCCGCGCGCCACTTCGCGGCGGTGGGGAACCCGGCGCCTCCCCTGCCTCGCAGGCCCGAGCGCTCGACCTGCCCGAGGACCCATGCGGGGTCGTGGGTGGTCACCGTGCGGGGCCACACGGCCCACGGCTCCTCGGCGCCCATGAGCCCCGCCGTGACCACGGGCACCGGGCTGTCGCAGACGACGGGGATCTCGGGGTCGTGCCGCGCGCGGGTGCCGGCGAGCTGCTCGGCCAGCTGGTCACCGGCGCACGGGTCGTCGCCGTCGAGGGCGGCCGGCGCGGCGTAGCAGTACCCCAGGCAGCGGACGTGCTGGAGCGAGGTCGAGCCGTCGGCGCTCAGCCCGCCGTCCTCGGTCCCGAGGGCGGCGGTCACCGCGCCGACATGCCGTCCACCAGCGGTCGCTGCGAAGCAGGCCGCGGCGGTGCACACGCGGACGTGGCGTGCGGCCGGCGGCGCGGCGAGGTCGGCGAAGAACGAGGCCGGCCCCCGGACGGCGGCCGCGGGCAGGCCCCGGCGCCGGGCGACCGTGGTGGGATCGGCGCCACCGCGCAGCTCCTCCCGGGCCGGTTCGAGGGGCCGGTCGAACCGGTCGGAGTATCGCCTGAAGGGGTCGCCGACGCGGCGGTTCATGCTTGTCACTCTATGGTCGGGCCGGGCCCGTCGTCCGGGGAACAGCGGGCCCGAGCCAACGGGGTCAGCGTGTCACCGGCACCTCGAGCGAGAGGGCGCGGAACCGGGCGCCGTCGCAGCGGACGGTCGCCACGAGCGGCTCGGTGTCCCACAACGACGCCTTCACCTCGGGGGCGCCGGGCCTCGGGTCGGTCTCGGCCGTGGCACGAAGCCTCACCGTCGATCCGACGTACTCCTCCGGGCCGTCCTCGACGTGCAGCTCGAGGCGGTACGGCGGGCGCAGGTCACCGTCGAACCGCGGCTTGTGCTTGCTCGTGACACCGATCCAGTCGCCGGTGAGCTCGAACTCGCCCGACCGGGCGCAGTCGGGGGCCGTGAACCACGGGCGGGCCTCGGCGGGCAGCTCCGAGCCCTCGCGGACGTAGACGCTGCCGTTGTACAGCACCGCGGTGTCGAGGGGGACGCCGGCCAGCTCGGCGACGCGGACGTGCTCGTCACCGATCGGGTCGGGATCCTGGCCGCCGGTGTCGTCACAGCCCGGCACGACTGCATCCACCATGCGTCCGCTCGTGGCCGGGTCACGCTTGAGGTCCCCGTGGCCGACGTACCTCGCGCCGTCGCGGTCCAGGACCGCGGCACAGGAGGCGGCACCGGCACTGCCTCCCGGCGACTGCGCACTCGCGCAGCCGGCCAGCGCAACGGTCGTCGCGAGCACGAGGGGTGTCCACAGGTGTCTCCCGGTCGTCGTCATGCCGGTCAGACGTGGGCCAGGAGGAACCGGTTCCCACAGCACGAGGCCCGGTGCTCGACACCGGGCCTCTGTCACGCTCCGCGGGTCAGCGCATCCAGATGTTGCGGGACCACCCGCCACCTGGTGCCCGGCTTCGCGTCGTCGATGTCGACCTCCACCTCGAACCGGCCGTCGCCCCTCTCCACCTTGAAGTCGACCTCGACATGCTGTTCCCTCCGTCTCGAACTGCGTGTTCCGATCACGTGAAGTCTCCGGAACGGGAATGAGCAGCAGGTGAGACGAGGATGCGGGCCCTCTCGTGGGCTGGTCAGGTCGCGTGGTCCCCCGCCTCCGGGAGCACCATGACCAGGACATCGGGGCCCGCGTCGCCGGTTGCACGTTCCAGCCACTCAGGACGGACGCGCATGACCTCGCGCCAGCCCGTGGACACGTACAGCGACAGCGCAGCCTCGTGAACCGGGAGAACCTCGAGGCAGGGATACAGCCCGGCCTGCCGAATGTCGTCGAGGACCGTCGCGAGGAGCAGGTGTCCGAGACCGATGCCGCGAGCCGCACGTCCCACGAAGAGCTTCGACACCCAGGCGAGCTGCTCGACCTCGCAACCGTGGGCCGTGGCGCACGCGAGGTTCATCTCGGCCGCCGCGGCGAGGCCGGCCAGCGGACCCACGCGGCACACATGTCCGGCCAGACGCCCGTCGACCTCGGCGGTCCAGGCGCCGACCGCGTCGTCCGCGTGGAGGAACTCCTCAACCGGCATGGGCAGCGGGTTGCGGAACGGATAGCGGGTGTCCGGCTGCTGCTCCATGAGGAGGTCGACGAGGAGGGGGATGTCCTCGTAGCGGCGGCGGCGCACGCTCATCTCTCCCACGAGGGGGGATCCTGCCAGGTGCGGGTCGGCAGCCCGCAGCGAGCATCGTCCGGGTACGACGACAGCCCGGCCCACGAGTCGTGGGCCGGGCTGTCGTCGATCGGTCGGTGGAGCTGGCGGGAATCGAACCCGCGTCCTTCGGCGCTGCTCCAGGGCTTCTCCGGGTGCAGTCTGTGCTGTCGTCTTCTCAGTCCCGGCGCTCGCACAGACACGTCACCGACAGACTCAGCCACTTGATTGTCCCGATGACCCCCAGTGGCCGGGGATCACCAGCAAGCCTCCTAGATGAGGCCGGGTTCTGAGCCGGAGGCGGCGCTCAGTCCGACCCGTTCACCAGTCGCTCAGGCGGCGAGGGCGAACGAACTGCGCTGGTTGTTGGCAGTTATTGGTTTCCAAGGAACGTTTACGAGATGACCTTGGATTCTCGACCCGCTTCCCCTGGAACGAACGTCCCAAGTCGAAACCGATCAGCCCCTCTTGACTTGTCAAGCAGTGTGAACACTGTAGCCGTTACAACCAGGAACATGCAGTCGGTATTCCCGTCCACAGCCGCCGACCACGCTCTCGAAACTGTCGGCGCCGGCCGCTAGTGTTCGAACACAGTTCCTGGATCTCTGCTTGAGTGC
>DGBP01000060.1 GCA_002384855.1 Nocardioidaceae bacterium UBA4001
ACGAAACCCGGGGCGATTCAGTACAAGAATCGTGGGCTTTGCTGCAACCTCGACTCGATGGAAGACCAGTGGATCTGCCATCACCAGTTCGTGGCGCTCTGGCGGCCGTTCAACGCGACTTGGAACCTGGACGAGTGGCGTAAGGACGTCAGTTATGCATCAACGGTGCGGTACCAGTGCAACCCTCCCCGTGGGGGCTCGTATGTCTACAACTGAGCCGGCCAGTACCCAAGGAGATCGTGGTGGACGGTCCGATCCGAATCGATCAACGGTTGGGTGGATCCTGCTGACGCTCAGCATCCCCGGACTGCTGGTAACGGTTCTGCTGTTGGTGCTACCCACGTCGACGCATATTGACACTGACTACGGCGGCGAGGACATCTTCTTTGGCTGCGGCACCCCAATGACACCTACCAGCGAGCCCTATGAAGAGCCAGGGATCTCGGAGTGCGATCGCATCAACGACCGGATGCGTGCATGGGCCGCAATCCCAGCGGTGGGCACTGGCGTAGTCGCGATCCTTGGAGCCCTCCTGATCCTCCGCCGGCGAGCGAGGGACCGGGGCAACCGGAAGAGGGACTGAATCTGTCCCTGTCGGTGTGGCGGAACATCGAGGAGGACGTCGAGGGCGCGTTCCGTCGGACTGGCGCCGCTTGTCTCTCGGTAAAGCCGTCCGGCAAGCGGAACGGCCTACGGGGCCACCGGCCGCGGATCGGCGACGCCGCGGTGGTCTCTCGACATCCCCGGAGGGGATCCGCATTCGGGACGCTCTGCCTCGGTGTAGAAGCACACGCTCGGGCCGGATTTCGCGCGCGGACGTGTCGGCTCTGCGGCTGTGAAAAGAGCCAGTGGATCCGTCGTCCGGCTGTGGCCCCCCGGCGGCCCCCGAGTCGGAGATTCGGGCTTGTCGGGGCAAGCAGTGCAACGCACGGAAGCGGTCGCACATGTGGCAGGTGGAGCAAGGCGCACCTTCGCAATGAGAAGGTCAGGGGTTCGAATCCCCTCAGCTCCACCACCCTCAGCTTCACCAAACCTGCAGGTCGGCTCAGGCGGCCGAGGGCCTTCCGTCGGGTAGCGACCCGGGACCGGTTCTTCGGCAGCGAAGGCCCTGGTGCACGGCTCACGACCATGCCGGACGTCATCCGGTCTGCCGTTCGCGTCCGGGTCCACGGGCTCGCCGCGGTGGCCGACGCCGGAGGGTGTCAGGTCCCCCAGCCGCGGCGCTGCGGCACCGTCGTCGACGTGGCCTGGGGAGGGCGCGGATTCGACAGCCAGGCCGTGAGGCATCCCAGGGTGCAGAACCGGAGCGACGACGTCCGCTGCCCTGCCCGATTGGACCATCGTCGGAGGCTCAGGTGGGGCAGGGCGCGGGTCCTCCGACCCTCCCGGCGGGGCAGGCCGACGGGTCACGCTAGGGAAAGGAACAGAGCCGTGAGCGTCGGGGGCGCTGCGCAAGACGAGAGGTGCCGGATGCCTGAGCCCGACGCACTCGACGTGCCCCTGGTGGACGTCGAGCTGCTCACCGAGATCCGCCTGACGACGGGCGTGATGATCGCCGCGCAGTCCTTCGACCGGCCGCTCACGCCGGGGGAGATCGACCTGATCTTGGAGGTCCGGCCGCAACTTCGCCCGGCGGCGAGGCGGTGAGGGGTCGGCCGGGGACTCGCGGCAGAGCGTGAGGCGACCGCCTACTCGGCCAACGCGGGCAAGGTCGATCGGGACCGGGCGCCACCTGCCGTCGCTGCGGCCGGCGATCGCCCAAGGCGGAGGTGGCTCGCCGTCCTACCAGGTGGGTGCCGTCGGCGGGTGACCTACCTGGTCACGCTCGTCTGGTTGCGCTTCCGACGCCGCCGTCTCCGCCGCGGGTCACCGCTCTGCCGGCCTGCGCGGCGGCATCTGGTCAGCGGACCCATTGGGCGGCGGCGTCGCAGGCCGCCTGGACCTGGGAGCCCGTCGAGCGACGGGACATCCGGGGCAGCACGCGCGGCGTCACAAAGGCGCTTGCGACTGCCATGCGCCGAGGACCAGCACCGTCTCGAGGGTGCGCCTGCAGCGCCCCGATGACCATCGATCGGCAGAGCGGCGAGCAGCCCCAGCAGCACCCAGGCAACGGTGAACCAGCCGGAGCCGTCGGCCGGCATCCGGGTCGGCGAGACGCCTGCGCTGATGCACGCTAAGTGCACTATGCTGCACTCATGGATCAGACGACGGCCGACCTCGCGTCCGCCATCGGCGCCCGGGTGAGACAGGAACGGCAGGCGCGGCGGTGGACGCTCGCCCGGTTGGCGGAGACCGCCGGAGTGAGCCGCCGGATGGTGGTCAACGTCGAGCAGGGTGCGGCGAACCCGAGCGTGGGAACGCTGCTCCGGATCAGCGACGCACTCGGTGTCGGCCTGCCTGCGCTCGTCGAGCCGCCCGAGCCCAAGGCCCTCAAGGTGACCCGCCACGGGGAGGGTGCGGCCCTGTGGACCGGGGAGTACGGCGGCCGCGGGGTGCTCGTCGCGGGCACTGAGCCGCCGGACGTGCTGGAGCTGTGGGACTGGACCCTGGCCCCGGGGGACCGGCACGTCAGCGAGGCCCACACCTCCGGCACGCAGGAGCTGATCCAGGTCCAGGAGGGTGCGATCAGGCTCGAGGTCGCTGACCAGACGGTGACCCTCGAGGCGGGGGATGCCGTCGCGTTCCCCGGCGACGTGGAGCACGCCTACGCCAACCTCGGCCCGGAGGCCGCGCGGTTCTCCCTGGCCGTGTTCGAGCCCGGTGTCGGGTCGGGCCCACGCAACGAAGGAGCCTGAGATGCTCATCCATCCCTGGGACGCTGCGCTCGACGGGGCCGAGTGGAGGCAATGGCTGGCCGGCACCGACCGGTTCGGGATGCTCGCGGTCAACAACCTCGACCCGGCCCAGGCGCCGGTGGTCGTGCCGACCCACTTCACCCTCGCCGACGACGAGCTGCTCGTCCACCTCGCCCGGCCGAACCCGGTCTGGCCGCACCTGGAAGCCTCCGCCGAGGTCAGGATGGTCGTGGTCGGCGACTACGCCTTCGTCCCCGGCCACTGGCGTGCGCCCGTCGACCGTCCGGAGCACGAGGGCGTGCCGACCAGCTACTACGCCACCGTCCAGCTCGTCTGCCGGCCCACCGTCGTCGACGACCCGCGGGACAAGGCTGAGATCCTCGCCGCCCAGCTCGCCGACCTCCAGCCCGAGGGGCGCCACGCCGACATGACCGTCCACGCAGCGCCGTACGCCCGGATGCTGCCCGGCATCCGCGGGGTCCGCCTCGCGGTGCTGCGGGTGGAGGCGAAGTTCAAGTACGACGACCACAAGCCCGTCGAGCACCGCGATCGCGTCATCGACCACCTCGAGCAGCGCAACGGCGGGCTCGACGCGGGCGCTGCGGTCCAGCAGCGGCGACGTCTCGACGCGATCGGCGAGTGGCGGGCCCCCGAGGACCGCACATGACGCACACGTCCGGTGCGGTCCCGCCGTGGGCGCTGGCGGTCGCGGCGATGTTGTCGGTCCAGCTGGGGTCGGCCCTCTCGGTGGACCTCATCTCGACCGTCGGGCCCGCCGGGACCGCCTGGCTGCGGCTCAGCATGGGAGCTTTGGTCTTCCTGGCACTGGCCCGCCCCCCGCTGTGTGAGGTGAGGCGAGGCGACGTGCCGCCGCTGCTCGGACTGGGTGTCGCGACCGGCCTCGTGACCGTCGCGTTCCTTGCCGCGATCGAACGCATCCCGCTCGGGACCGCCGTGGCGATCGAGTTCCTCGGCCCGCTGACCGTGGCTGCCGTGCGCAGCCACAACGTCCGGGCGCTGGTCTGGCCGGGCCTGGCACTGCTCGGGGTGGTCCTGCTCACCGAGCCCTGGCGCGGCGACGTCAACCTCGCAGGCGTCGGCTTCGCGGCGCTCGCGGCGGTCGGCTGGGCGACCTACATCCTGCTCACCCAGCGCATCGGCGACCGCTTCACCGGAATCACCGGACTGTCGATCACCATCCCCGTGGCCGCCGCCACCGCAGCCGTGGTGGGAATCCCGCAGGCCGCCGGGCAGCTCACCCAGGGAGTCCTCCTCGCTGCGGCAGGGCTCGCCCTCCTGCTCCCGGTGCTGCCGTTCGCCCTGGAGATGCTCGCGCTGCGGCACATGACACACACCGCGTTCGGGACCCTGATGTCCCTGGAGCCGGCGTTCGGGGTGCTGCTCGGGCTGCTCGTACTCAGCCAGGAGCCCTCGACCCTGCAGCTCGTCGGCATGGTGCTGGTCGTCCTCGCCGGTGCCGGAGCCCAGCGCGGAGGGCGTCGACGCCGTCCCGTCGCACAACACCCCCACTCCGAGCTCGACCTGATCGGCTGAACCGCTAGGGACCGAGCACCTCGGCGACCATCCGGTGACCCTGCCGCGGGCTCACGAGGGTCGCCGCCGTACCCGGCCAGGAAAGCCGCCTCGAGCGCACGGTCGGCGCGCGGAACTGCTGTGCGGCCAGCCACGCGAGCGCCTTCGCCTTCTCCCGCGCCTCGAGGTCCGGGTCCTGTACCTCGAGCTGGGCATGGAGCCGCGCCAGCAGCCGGCCGGCCTCGCGATAGGTGTCCGGGCGTCGCTCGTGGTCGGTGCCCTGCATCAGCTCGCCGGTGAGGTACGTCGTCACGAGCAGCTTGGCCTCGTCGTCGGCGTGCACGAGCTGCCCCAGCTGTGGTCGAGCCGTACCTTCCCCGCGTCCACCGGCACATCGTAGGTTGGCCTCCATGGAGCTCGCCTTCTCCGGTCGGGTCCTCGAGTGGCGCGGCCCCGCGCCGTACTTCTTCGTCCCTGTGCCGTCCGAGGAGTCCGCCGACATCCGCGAGGTGGCGGCCGTCGCGACCTACGGCTGGGGCGTCATCCCGGTCCGGGCCAGGATCGGCCGGGTCACCTTCGAGACCTCGCTCTTCCCCAAGGACGGCGGCTACCTCCTGCCGCTCAAGGACGCCGTGCGCCGGCCCCACGGCCTCGGCGCCGGGGACGACGTCACCGTCGAGATGAGCATCCGGCTCGAGTCGTGACGGCGGCTGCCGGACCACGGTCGCGGGGTGCGTTAGCCTTCGCAGCACCCGGGTACGGCGTGCACCTCACGTCGTGGGCCACGAGCGGAGGAGACACATCGCATGGCGGGTCGGCGCATCTATCTGGTCGGGTCCTCGGGGTACCCCTACTACGGTGACGAGGCGGCCGCCGCGGCCTGGCTGCGCCACCTCGCCGCGACCGAGCCGGACGCCGAGGTCTACCTCGACTGCCCCAACCCCGGAGGGGCCCAGCTCTTCCTCGGTGACCTCCACCCCCAGGTGCGCTTCGTGGACACGCTCTTCCGAATCAGCTGGGCCGCCCCGACCGAGGATCCCGAGGAGGTGGCGGAGTTCGTCGCCCAGGCGGCGCGACAGCCCGGCTTCGGCTACGCGCACCGCGCCGCGGGCGTGGAGCTTCTGCACACCGCGGACGTCGTCCACGTCATCGGCGGCAGCTACGTCAACGAGATCTGGCCGCGTCACCTCGGTGTGCTCGCCGCCGGCTCGGCGCTGGCGGAGATGGGCAAGACGGTCGCGATGACCGGCCAGGGGCTCATGCCCAACTCCGCCGACGGGCCGCTGCTGGACCGCCTCACCGCCGGCTACGCGGTGGTCGACGTGCGCGACGCCGCGTCCCGGGCGCTCCTGTCGGGCGAGGCGGTCACCGACACCGGCCACGACCTCCTGCTCGACCTCGGCGAGCACGTCTACGACCGTCGCGACACGGTCTCCACGATGGTCTCCATGCAGTCCGACCTCGTCGACGAGGCCGGACTGGAGGCCCTGGCCACCAGCGTCGTGGAGACCGCGAAGGCCTGGGGTGTCCGGCCGGAGAAGGTCGGCTACGTCGAGTCGATCCCCGGCCAGGACCGAGTGGTCTTCGAGCTGGTCGAGGCGCAGCTGCCCGGCATGCGGTTCTACCCGTTCACCGAGGTGTGGCGCGAGGGACTGCCGGCCCGCCGGGGCCAGCGCTGGATCACCACCCGGGAGTCGCTCCACGTCGCCGCGGCCGCGGCCGGGGCGTGGGGCGTGGCCTACCCGGTGCGTCCCGGCTACGACGACGTCGCCCACCAGGACCTGCTCGACAAGGGGTCGCGGTGGGTGATCGGCACCCCTGGTGAGGGCGCGCCCGAGATCCACGGCGAGGCCGGCTTCGGCTCCGGCCGGGACGCGCTGGTGCAGGCCAAGCGGGACGTGGCCGGGCGGGTGTACGCCCGCTGACGGCGACCGTCAGATCCAGCCGCGGAACCAGATCCGCTGCATCCACTCCGCCTTCGTGATGAGCTCACCGGTGTAGATCGGCCAGAACCACGCGAAGTTCACCACGACCAGCACCACGAACGTGCCGGCGAGGACCGTGCCCACGACGCGGCGGTGGTACGACGTGCGCGGACCGCCGAGCAGGCGCCCGAGGAGCAGCGTGGTCGCGACGACCGTGAACGGGATCGTGGTCACCGCGTAGAAGGAGAAGATCGGCCGGTCGTCGAAGCGAAGCCATGGCAGCCAGGTCGACAGCACCCCGACGACCGCGAGGCCGTAGCGCCAGTCGCGACGCGCGACCCAGGCGAACACGGCGTAGCCGAGGGCGACCAGGCCGCCCCACCACAGGGCCGGGGTGCCGAGCAGGATGATCTGCCGCAGGCAGTCGCTGCCCTTCGGCGCGTCGCAGCCCTGCGTGCCGGGCTGGATGTCGAGGTCCGCCTGCACGCCCACGGGGCGGTTGAGCACGAGCCACCCGGCCGGGTGGGAGGCATAGACGTGCTCGGAGTCGAGCAGGCCTGTGCGGTGGAAGGTGTAGACGTCCTGGTGGTAGTTCCACAGCGAGCGCAGCGACTGGGTCGCCTCGGGCACCAGTCCGTCCGCGTCGTCCTCGAGGTAGGGCCCCCAGTAGGCGCCGTACTGCGTGTCGGAGAGGTGCTCCTCGTAGGCCTCGGCGTTGACCAGCCACCCGGTCCAGGAGACCAGGTAGACGACGAAGGCGACCACCACGAGGTGGACGAAGGCGGGCACGGCGTCGACCAGCGCCGAGCGCAGCCACGCCCAGCGCACGCCGTGCGAGCGGCGCATCCCGGCGTCCCAGGCCCACACCAGCAGGGCGAACGCCGCCAGCGGGAACAGCGCGCTCCACTTCGTCGCGACGGCGAGGCCGAACAGCACGCCGGCCAGCAGCCGCCAGGGCCGCACCCACAGGCCGCGCAGCGGCCCCCAGTCCCCGGCCCCGGGCTGCCATCCGACGGGCACCCGCCTCGCCATGCGCAGCCGTGACCAGTCCCGGTCGGCGACGAGCGCGGCGACCGCAGCGACCAGGAAGAACGTCAGGAAGACGTCGAGCAGGGCGAGCCGCGACATCGCGAAGTGCAGGCCGTCGACGGCGAGCAGGAGCCCTGCGGTGGCGCCCAGCAGGGTGGAGCCCGTGAGCCGGCGCACCAGCCGGACCATGACCAGGACGGTCAGCGTCCCGACCACGGCGGCCGACACCCGCCAGCCGAACGGGTCCATCCCGAAGGCCGCCTCGCCCAGCGCGATCACCCACTTGCCGACCTCCGGGTGGACGATCATCGAGGGAGCTTCCTGGAAGATCCCCTCCACCCTGCCGTCGAGGATCTTCGTGTCCGCGTTGGTGACGTACGCCGTGGTGTAGCCGTTGTTCAGCAGGGCCCAGGCGTCCTTGGCGTAGTAGGTCTCGTCGAAGAGGAACTCGTGGGGACGGCCCAGCTGCCAGAGCCTCAGGAAGCCGGCGAGCGCGGTGACCAGCAGCGTGGCGACCCAGCCGGACCGTCGGTCGAGGTGCCGCACGAGCGGGACCGCCCGCCGCCGCGCGCTCGGCAGGGGCCGCCCGTCGGCGGTACGCGAGAGGGCCATGGTGCGACGGCGTACCCCGTCGGGGCGCTGCTCGGTCGTCGTCACGCGCCCATGCTACGGAGCGGCCCCGTCGGTCGGAGGGACGCGGACAGCGGTGGCATGATGCGCCGCGTGACCCCCTCCGGAGTGCTCGTCCTCGCCGCGACCCCCATCGGCCGGGTGGAGGACGCGCCGCCGCGTCTGCGCACCGAGCTCGCGAACGCCGACGTCGTCGCCGCCGAGGACACCCGGCGGCTCAGGCGGCTGTGCGCCGACCTCGGGGTGACGATCACCGGCCGCGTCGTCTCCTACTTCGAGGGCAACGAGTCCTCCCGGACCCCGGCGCTGGTCGAGGCACTCGAGGCCGGCGAGCGGGTGCTCGTGGTCACCGACGCGGGGATGCCGAGCGTGTCCGACCCCGGCTACCGGCTCGTCGCGGCGGCCGTCGAGCGGGACCTCCCGATCACCGCCGTCCCCGGCCCGTCCGCGGTGCTCGCGGCGCTGGCGGTCTCGGGCCTTCCCGTGGACCGCTTCTGCTTCGAGGGCTTCCTGCCCCGCAAGGCCGGGGAGCGCGGTCGGCGACTCGCGGCACTGGCGGCCGAGGAGCGGACCATGGTGTTCTTCGAGGCGCCGCACCGGACGGAGGCGGCCCTGCGCGCGATGGCCGATGCGTTCGGCCCCGACCGGCGAGCTGCCGTGTGTCGCGAGCTGACCAAGACCCACGAGGAGGTACGACGCTCTGGGCTGGCCGACCTCGCGACCTGGGCCGCGGGCGGGGTTCGCGGCGAGGTGACGCTGGTCGTGGAGGGCGCGCCCGCCACGTCCGACGTACCCACCGACCCCGCCTCCCTGGCCGGCCTCGTGGCCGACGCGGAGGCGCAGGGCAGCACCCGCAAGGACGCCATCCTCGAGGTGGCCCGGCTGGCGGGACTGCCCAAGCGTGTGGTCTACGACGCCGTCCACAAGAGGCCCCAGCCGCCCTCGTAGACTCCGCCGCATGCCCGACCAGCCCACCCGCACCCGCGCCGAGCAGACGGAGCAGGGCAGCCGGCGCGACCGGAGCCGGCCGCCTGCCCCCGAGCCGCTTCCGCACCCGGTCGTGGACAACCACTGCCACCTCGACATCGAGGACGGATCGTGGCTCTCGGTCGAGACCGCCCTCGCGGAGGCCGCTGCGGTCGGCGTTCCCCGCATCGTGCAGATCGGCTGCGACGTGGGCTCCGCGCCCTGGGCGGTGGAGGTCGCCGAGCGCCACCCCGCCATCGTCGCGGGCGTCGCGCTGCACCCCAACGAGGCGGCCCGGCTCGCCGCGGAGGGCCGGCTGGAGGAGGGACTCGCCCTCGTCGAGCGGCTCGCCTCGGGCAGCGACCGGGTCCGCGCGGTGGGCGAGACCGGCCTGGACTACTTCCGCACCGGCGAGGACGGGCACGCCGCCCAGCACGAGTCCTTCCGCCGCCACGTCGACCTCGCCAAGCGACTGGGCAAGACGCTGGTGATCCACGACCGCGACGCCCACGACGACGTGCTGCGGATCCTCGACGAGGAGGGCGTGCCGGACCGCGTGGTGATGCACTGCTTCTCCGGCGACGCCGGCTTCGCCCGGGCCTGCCTCGACCGCGGCGCCTGGCTCTCCTTCGCCGGCACGGTCACCTTCAAGAACGCCGGGCCGCTCCGCGAGGCGCTCCGGGTGACCCCGCGGGACCGGGTGCTCGTCGAGACCGACGCGCCGTACCTCACCCCGATGCCCTACCGCGGCCGACCGAACGCGTCGTACCTCGTGCCGGTCACGCTGCGGTCGATGGCCGAGACCCTCGACACGGACCTGGCCGGGCTCTGCGAGGCCGTGGACGCCAACACCGATGCCGCCTTCGGTGGTCGCTGGGGCGGGTGACAGGCCCGCTGAGTAGTCCGAACGGACTAGTCAATCCCGTGATACCGGCCACGTTCGGGGGCCTTCGACTTGGCCTGTCCGGGTCGCGCCGTTATCGTCTTGTGACTGTTGGCCGGGAGTGGGGAAGCTTTCGGGCAGCGCCCAGGAGGTCCGTACGGCCCCTCCGGCAACGTCCGGAGGATCAGCGTGCGGACCACCGAGCCCGTCCGGCACAGCAGGAACCTGCTGTCCGGGCACGCAAGGCGCAGCCTGTCCCGCGGCCCGGGGAGTACCACCATGGGAGCATCGTGCGGAGTTCCATCGCACTCCTCAGCAAGAGCAAGGTCGCGCTCGTCGTCCTCGTCACCGCGGTCGTCACCGCGCTGGTCGCCACCACCGTCGGCTACGCCGCGATGAACAAGACCGTGACCCTCTCCGTCGACGGAGAGGCCGACCAGGTCCAGACCCTCGGGGGCACCGTCCGTGACGTCCTGGAGGACCAGGGCGTCGAGGTCGGGCAGCGTGACGTGGTCGCCCCCGCCCTCGACAGCAAGGTCAACGACGGCACCCGGATCGCGGTCCGTTTCGCCCGTGAGCTGAACCTCGACGTCGACGGCGAGGAGAAGAGCTACTGGGTGACCGCCACCGACGTGACCTCGGCCCTGCAGCAGCTCGGACTACGCTACTCCGGCGCCGAGCTCTCGGTCAGCCGTAGCGCGGCGATCGGGCGCGAGGGCCTCGACGTGGACGTCGTGACCCCGAAGAAGGTCAGGCTGACGCTCGGTGAGCGCAAGACCCGCACCGTCCGCGTCCCGGCACTGACCGTCTCCGAGGCGCTGGCCGACCTCGACATCGAGCTGGGCAGGCGCGACGAGGTCACCCCCCGGCCCAACGCGTCGATCGAGGACGGCGACAAGATCACCGTCACCCGCGTACGCGTCGTCACCAAGAAGGTGAAGGAGTCCATCGACTTCGCCACCGTCGAGAAGGCCGACGACTCGATGTTCGAGGGTGAGTCCGAGGTCGAGCGCTCCGGTGAGAAGGGCGTCCGTTCGGTCGTGTACCGCATGCGCTACGAGAACGGCGAGGTCGTCGCGACCAAGGCGCTCAGCTCCAAGGTCCTCGAGCAGCCCCGCAACGCCGTGGTCCGTGTCGGCACCAAGGAGGAGGTCGCGGCGGCGCCTGCGGCCAACTTCGCCTCGGGCAGCACCGTCTGGGACCAGCTCGCGCAGTGCGAGTCCGGCGGCAACTGGGCGATCAACACCGGCAACGGGTACTACGGCGGCCTGCAGTTCAACCTGCAGACCTGGCGCGCCTACGGCGGCGCCGGCTACCCGCACCAGCAGAGCCGGGAGACCCAGATCGCCGTGGCGACCCGGCTCCGTGACGCCAACGGCGGCTACGGCGCGTGGCCGTCCTGCTCGTCGAAGCTCGGCCTGCCCCAGTGAGGCACTGACCTGCTGCAGCTAGGCTCGCCCGCGTGGTGAGCGACGACGTGACGTCCGCCGGACCGAGACTTCTCGGTCCGGCGGACGTGCGTTCGCTGGCGGCCGGCCTCGGCCTCCGGCCGACCAAGCAGCGCGGGCAGAACTTCGTGATCGACCCGAACACCGTGCGCAAGATCGTCCGGTCCGCGAGCCTCGAGCCCGACGACGTGGTCGTCGAGGTCGGTCCCGGTCTCGGCTCGCTGACGCTGGGGCTGCTCGGCGCGGTGTCCCGGGTGGTCGCGATCGAGGTCGACCCGCTGCTGGCGCGCGCGCTGCCGGGCACCGTCGCCCGCTTCGCGGAGGGGTACGTCGACCGGCTCGAGGTCGTCGAGGCCGACGCGCTCCGGGTCCCCTCCCTCCCCGGTCCGGCCCCCACCGCCCTCGTCGCCAACCTGCCCTACAACGTGTCGGTCCCGGTCCTGCTCCATCTGCTGGCCCTCCTGCCGTCGCTGCGCAAGGGCCTGGTCATGGTCCAGTCCGAGGTCGCCGACCGGCTGGCCGCCGAACCCGGGTCGCGCACCTACGGCGTCCCGTCGGTGAAGGCAGCGTGGTACGCCCGCGTCCGCCGTGCAGGGGCCGTCGGGCGCAACGTCTTCTGGCCGGCGCCGAACGTCGACTCCGGGCTGGTGGCCTGGGAGCGCCGTGACCCGCCGGCCGCGTCGGTGTCGCGCGAGGAGGTCTTCGCGGTCGTCGACGCGGCGTTCGCCCAGCGGCGCAAGACTCTGCGCTCGACGCTCAAGGGGCTCGCGGGCTCTGCTGCGGCCGCCGAGGCTGCTCTGGCCCACGCAGGGGTCGACCCCATGGCGCGCGGCGAGGCACTGCACGTGGAGGACTTCGCCCGCGTCGCAGAAGCACTCGCGCTGGTCCGCTCCGACGGTGCCGCGTGAGGCGGTCGGTGACGGTCGCCTCACCCGCGAAGATCAACCTCCAGCTCGGGGTCGGCGGTGTGCGTGCCGACGGCTTCCACACGCTGGCGACGGTCTACCAGGCGATCGGGCTGTACGACGACGTCACGGTCACCCGCGCCGACGCCACGACCCTCACCGTCGCGGGGGAGGTCGACGTGACCGAGGTTCCCACCGACCGCGGCAACCTCGCACTCCGCGCCGCCGCGCTGCTCGCCGAGCACGCCGGCCTCGACGCCGCCGAGTCAGCCGTCCGGGTGGAGATCCACAAGCGCATCCCGGTGGCGGGCGGGATGGCAGGGGGAAGCACCGACGCCGCCGCCGCGCTGCTGGCCTGCGACGAGCTCTGGGGCCTGGTCACACCCCCGGACGAGCTGCTCGCCCTGGCCGCACGGCTGGGCAGCGACGTGCCGTTCTGCCTCGTCGGCGGCACCGCCCTCGGCACCGGCCGGGGAGAGGTCGTCGACCGTGTGGACGACACCGGGTCGTACTGGTGGGTCGTCGCGCTCTCGGGCCGCGGCCTCTCGACCCCGGCGGTCTTCGCCGAGTTCGACCGCCGCCACGCCGGCCGGGCCGTCCCCGAGCCCGAGGTCTCCCGGAGCCTCCTCGCGGCGCTGTCGGCCGGTGACGTGGACGCGCTGGCCGCCGCGCTGTCCAACGACCTCGAGCCGCCGGCGCTCGGGCTCCGGCCCGGCCTCGGGCAGCTGCTCGACCTCGGCGGCCGGCCACCCGCCCTGGCGCGGCTGCTCTCCGGCTCCGGGCCGACCTGCCTGTTCCTCGCCGGGAACGAGGCGGACGCCACGAAGGTGCGCGACGTCCTGCGCGACGCCGGCACCACCGCGCTGGTCGCCCCCGGGCCCGCGCCCGGCGCTCACGTCGTCGACGCCGTGTGATGCGATAGCACCCTCATGGCCCCACCTGCGAACCTCGTCAACCTCGAGCGCGTCCACAAGTCCTACGGCATCCGCCCCCTCCTCGACGGGGTCAGCCTCGGGGTCGGCACGGGCGAGCGGATCGGCGTCGTCGGCCGCAACGGCGACGGCAAGACCACCCTGCTGCGGATCATCGGCGGCCTCGAGGAGCCCGACGACGGGCGGGTGTCGCGCACCCGAGGCCTGCACCTCGGCTACCTCACGCAGGGCGACGACCTCGACCCCACGGCCTCGGTCCAGGAGGCGGTGCTCGGTGACCGGGCCGAGCACGAGTGGGCCGCCGACCCGTTCACCCGCGAGATCGTGGAGGTGCTGCTCGCCGGCATCCCGCTCGAACGCCAGGTCGCCGGGCTCTCGGGTGGGGAGCGACGCCGGTCCTCGCTGGCCCGGCTGCTCCTCGTCGAGCACGACCTGATCGTCCTCGACGAGCCGACCAACCACCTCGACGTCGAGGCGGTCTCCTGGCTCGCCGACCACCTTGCCCGTCGTACCTCTGCCCTCGTCGTGGTCACGCACGACCGCTGGTTCCTCGACGCCGTCTGCGACACGACGTGGGAGGTCCACGACGGCGTGGTCGACGTGTACGACGGCGGGTACGCCGCCTTCGTGCTGGCCAAGGCCGAGCGGCAGCGGCAGGCGGCGGCGTCCGAGGCGCGCCGGCAGAACCTCATGCGCAAGGAGCTCGCCTGGCTGCGGCGGGGGGCGCCGGCCCGCACGTCGAAGCCGAAGTTCCGGATCGACGCCGCCAACGCCCTCATCGAGGACGAGCCGCCGCCGCGGGACTCCCTGGCGCTGCAGCGCTTCGCCACCCAGCGGCTCGGCAAGGACGTGTTCGACGTCGAGGACGTGACGCTGCAGCGTGGCGAGAAGGTGCTGCTCGACCACGCCACGTGGCGGCTCGGCCCTGGCGACCGGATCGGCCTCGTCGGGGTCAACGGCGCGGGCAAGACGTCGGTTCTGCAGCTGCTGAGCGGTGACCTCGCACCCCAGGCAGGCCGGGTGAAGCGGGGGAAGACCGTCGCGCTCGCCGAGCTCAGCCAGTCCCTCGACGACCTCGAGCCCGACGAGCGCGTGCTCGACGCCGTCGAGTCGGTCAAGCGGGTCACCCGCACCGCGACCGGGGAGGTCACCGCGTCGTCGCTGCTCGAGCGGTTCGGGTTCACCGGCGACCGGCTCACTGCGCGTCTCGGCGACCTGTCCGGCGGGGAGCGCCGCCGCTTCCAGCTGCTGCGGATCCTGCTGTCCGAGCCGAACGTGCTCCTGCTCGACGAGCCGACCAACGACCTCGACATCGAGACGCTCACCGTCCTCGAGGACTTCCTCGACGGCTGGCCCGGCACGCTCGTGGTCGTCTCCCACGACCGGTACTTCCTCGAGCGCGTCTGCGACAGCGTGTGGGCGCTGCTCGGCGACGGCACGGTGAAGATGCTGCCGCGAGGAGTGGACGAGTACCTCGAGCGGCGTCGGGCCACCCTGGCCGAGCACGCTGCCGCTGCCGCTGCCGCTGCCGGGTCGTCCGGGTCGCCGGCCGTGGCGGTCTCGGGCGGATCCGCCGGGTCCGCCTCCTCGCCGGCCGAGCAGCGGGAGGCGCGGAAGGCGGTCAACCGCATCGACAAGCAGCTGGCCAAGGTGCAGGCCCGCGAGGACGACCTCCACGCCCAGCTCGTGGAGGCCGCCACGAACTACGAGCGGCTGGCCGAGCTCAACGAGCAGCTGCGGGCGGTCACCGCCGAACGGGAGGCCCTCGAGGAGGAGTGGCTCGAGGCGGCCTCGGTCCTGGAGTAGCCGGGTCGCCTTGCCCCGACGCCGCGCCCACGGCCCGACCGAGGCGACGTTGTCGTCCGTATGGACGGCAACGACGAGGCGCGGAGCGGTCGGGGTGCCGTTCCCGTCCACATGGACGGGAACGGTGTCGTCCGGCCGGCTGGGGCCAAGCCCACGGAGCCCAGGGCGCGCGCTACGGCTCGGGCTCGAACGGGGCAAGCAGGTCGCGCAGCAGCCCGGCGAGCCGCTCCTGGTCGGCCCCGGAGAGCCCGCCGAGGAGGTCGCGCTCCCGCTCGAGCAGGCTCGCGAGTGCCCCGTCGACCCGGGCGCGCCCCTCGTCGGTCAGCCGGACGAGCACCCCGCGGCGGTCGCGCGGGTCGGGCAGCCGCTCGACGAGGCCGTGGGCCACGAGACGGTCGACCCGGTTGGTCATCGTGCCGCTGGTCACCAGCGTCTCCTTGATGAGCCGGCCGGGGGAGAGCTCGTAGGGCTGCCCGGCGCGACGCAGCGCGGCCAGCACGTCGAACTCCCAGGACTCGATGCCGCGCTCGGCGAAGGACGCCCGCCGCGCCCGGTCGACGTGGTGGGCCAGCCTGCTCACCCGGCTGAGCACCTGCATGGGCGTGGGCTCGAGGTCCGGGCGCTCGCGCTGCCAGGCCTCGACCAGCCGGTCGACTTCGTCGCGCATGACTCGATCGTACCCGTCGAGATTCTTGACATCGAGATAATGCCGTCTCAGAATATATCTTGACATCAAGATATATCGAGGAGGTCCGATGAGCCGGCACACGTGGGACCCGGAGCGGTACCTCACCTTCGGCGACGAGCGGGGGCGGCCCTTCGTCGACCTGCTCGCCAGGGTGGGCGCGACCGAGGTGGACCGGGTGGTGGACCTCGGCTGCGGGCCGGGCAACCTCACCGCGATGCTGAGGCAGCGCTGGCCCGCGGCCGATGTGGTCGGCGTGGACTCGTCGCCGGAGATGATCGACCGGGCCCGCGAGGCCGGGATCGAGGGCGTGCGGTTCGAGGTCGGCGATCTGCGGGCGTGGCAGGCCGACCGGCCCGTCGACGTACTCGTCTCCAACGCGACCCTGCAGTGGGTTCCCGAGCACCTCGCACTGCTGCCCGGACTCGTCGCCCAGGTCGCGCCGGGTGGATGGCTGGCCTTCCAGGTGCCCGGGAACTTCGCCGAGCCCAGCCACATGTTGTTGCACGAGCTGGCAGCCGAGGAGCGGTTCCGGGGGTACGTCGCCGGGGCGGCTCGGCCCGCGGCCCACGACCCGGAGGCCTACCTCGAGACGCTGCTCGACCTCGGCTGTCGGGTGGATGCCTGGGAGACGACGTACCTCCACGTCCTCACCGGTGACGACGCGGTCTTCACCTGGGTCAGCGGCACCGGTGCGCGACCCGTGCTGCAGGCGCTGCCCGAGGCGCTGCGCGCGGACTTCGAGGCGGAGTACAGGACGCGGCTACGTGAGGCGTACCCGCCGGGACCGCACGGGACCGTGCTGCCGTTCCGCCGCGTCTTCGTCGTCGCCCAGGTGCCGGCGGTGGTGGAGGGATGAGGCTCCACCACGTGCAGGTGTCCTGCCCACCCGGCGGCGAGGAGGTCGCGCGGGCGTTCTACCGCGACGTGCTCGGCATCGCCGAGGTCGCCAAGCCACCCGTGCTCGCGGCGCGGGGCGGCTGCTGGTTCCGGGCGGACGGGGTGGAGGTCCACGTCGGTGTCGAGGAGGACTTCCGACCGGCCCGCAAGGCGCACCCGGCGTTCCTGGTCGACGACGTCGATGCGGTCGCCCGACGTGCGGAGACTGCCGGCCTGCCGGTGACCTGGGACGACGACCTCCCCGGCTGTCGGAGGTTCCACACCGCCGACGGGCACGGCAACCGTGTCGAGGTGCTCGCCGAGCCCTGAGTGGCGGATCCACGGTCACCGGAGCGTGCCTGCGGACCTGCCGGAATGCTGAGGGACCTCTCCGGAGGCCCGATGTTACCGGCCAGTGGTTGGACGCGGGGAGGCATACTTACGCCGCCGAAGGTTACGGTCCCGTAGGTGGAGCCGGAGGGGTTTCCGCCGGAGGGAGCAGGACGTGTCGAAGCCGCTGAGCCAGACCCAGATGCTGATCGAGCTCGAGCAGGTGGTGGAGGAGAACCTCAACCGCCACCTGAAGGTCGCCAAGGAGTGGTTCCCGCACGAGTACGTCCCGTGGAGCGACGGTCGCAACTTCGACGGCCCGCTCGGCGGCGAGGCGTGGAGCCCCGACGACTCGCCGCTGTCGGACGTCGCCCGGTCTGCGCTGATCGTGAACCTGCTGACCGAGGACAACCTTCCCAGCTACCACCACGAGATCGCGATCCTGTTCGGTCGGGACGCAGCGTGGGGTGACTGGGTGCATCGGTGGACCGCCGAGGAGGGCCGTCACGGCATCGCCATCCGCGACTACCTGCTCACCAGTCGTGCGGTGGACCCGGTGGAGCTGGAGCGGCTACGGATGCAGCACATGTCGACCGGCTACGAGTCCCTGCACAGCGCCGACCTGGTGCGCTCCCTGGCCTACGTGTCGTTCCAGGAGCTGGCCACCCGCGTCTCGCACCGCAACACCGGCCGGGTGACGAACGACCCCGTCGCCGACGCGCTCCTCGGGAAGGTGGCCGCGGACGAGAACCTCCACATGATCTTCTACCGCAACCTCCTCGGCGCGGCGCTCGAGCTCTCCCCGAGCCAGACCATGCGGGCGATCACCGACGTGGTCACCACCTTCGCGATGCCCGGCACCGACATCGCCGGCTTCCAGCGCAAGGCCGTGGAGATGGCGATCGCCGGGGTCTACGACCTGCGCCAGCACCGCGACGACGTGGTCGCCCCCGTGCTGCGCTTCTGGAACGTCTTCGAGCTCGAGGGGCTCGACGCCGAGGGGGAGCAGGCGCGCGAGGAGCTCGCCGCCTTCATGGACGGCCTCGAGGTCCAGGCGAACCGTTTCGAGGACAAGCGTGACCGGCTGCGCGAGCGCCTCGCCGCCCGGGCCTAGTCGAGGCGCGCGCCGTCGTACCTGCTGCGGCGGGCCTGCGGCGTCGTACTTACCGTGACGAACCGGCACTCACCACGAGACATGTCACGACGTAGGTGCTGCTTTCCCAGGTGAACGTGGGAAAGCGGCGAGCCCGGATCAGGGCTTGGTGCGCAGGCGCGGGTGCCGCTCCATCCCCGCGAGCCCGTTCCAGGCGAGGTTGACCAGGTGGGCGGCGACCACCTGCTTCTCGGGCCGGCGCTCGTCGAGCCACCACTGCCCGGTCGTGCCGACCATGCCGACCAGCATCTGGGAGTAGATCGGGGCCACGCTGGCGTCGAAGCCGCGCGCCTCGAACTCGTTGGCGAGGATGTACTCCACCCGGGTGGCGATGTCGCCGATGATCGACACGAACGACCCGGTGGCCGAGCCGATGGGGGAGTCGCGGACGAGGATCCGGAACCCGTCGGGGGCCTGCTCGATGTAGTCGAGCAGCGCGAACGCCGCCTGCTCGAGCAGCACACGCGGGTGCTCGGCGTCGAGGGAGTCCTGCATCATCGCGAGCAGGCTGCGCACCTCGCGGTCGACCACGACCGCGTAGAGCCCCTCCTTGCCGCCGAAGTGCTCGTAGACCACCGGCTTGGACACCCCGGCGCGGGCCGCGACCTCCTCGATCGAGGTGCCGTCGAACCCGCGTTCGGCGAAGAGGCCGCGGGCGATGTGGACGAGCTGCTCGCGGCGCTCGGCCGCGGTCATCCGACCACGCCCGTTGCGCCGGGTCTTCTCCTCGCTCACGTCAGCCACGGCGCCCATCATGACAGTGCACACGAGTCACCGGGCGGGGCGGACCCTCAGGCCGCGTCGGCCAGCCGCTCGGGCTGGTTCTCGAGGAGCTTGGACTCGATGCGCTCCTGGCTCGGCCAGCGCACGTCCGTGACCCAGCCCATCTTCTGCATGAACCAGATGACCCGCGCGGAGGTGTCGACCTGGCCGCGGAGCACGCCGTGGCGGGCGGCGGTCGGGTCGGCGTGGTGCAGGTTGTGCCACGACTCGCCCATCGACGGGATCGCCAGCCACCAGACGTTGGCCGACTTGTCGCGGGAGAGGAAGGGTCGCTCGCCGATCGTGTGGCAGATGGAGTTGACCGACCACGTCACGTGGTGGAGCAGGCTCACCCGGACCAGCGAGCCCCAGAAGAACCCGGTGAGCGCGCCCTGCCACGACATCGTCAGCAGGCCACCGAGCACGGCCGGGAGCGCCAGCGAGATCGCGACCCACATCGGGAACTGCTTGGAGATCTTGACGATGTCCGGGTCCTTCATCAGGTCGGGGGCGTACTTACGCTGAGGGGTCTGCTCGGGGTCGAACAGCCACATCATGTGGGCGTACCAGAAGCCCTTGGTGAGGGCCTTGAGGTCGGTGCCGTAGCGCCACGGCGAGTGCGGGTCGCCGTCGCGGTCGGAGAACTTGTGGTGCTTGCGGTGGTCGGCCACCCAGCGGATGACCGGGCCCTGGATCGCCATCGACCCGGCGATCGCCCAGAAGATCTTCACGGCGCGGTTGGGCTTGTACGACTTGTGCGTGAAGAGGCGGTGGAACCCCACCGTGATGCCGTGACCGGTCAGCCAGTACATCGTCACCATGATCGCGACGTCGGTCCAGCCCAGCCAGCCGCCCCACGCGACCGGGATGGCGGCCGCGACGGCGACCAGCGGCACGATGATGAACAGTGCGAGCGCGACCTGCTCCTTGCGGGACTGCACGTCCCCGCCCCAGGTGGCGTTGACCAGCTCGGGCTCGGCGGCCGTTGCTTCGGGGGAGAGGGCGGTTCCGGGAGGGGGTGGCGTCATGCGGGCCTCGCAGGTGCGGTCGTCGGTACTTACCTACGGAACCGTAACCTACGCAAGCGTAAGTTTCCAAGGGTGGCGGCTCCGAGTGGTCTGTACCCACGGTTGCGTAATGTGTGCCCCCTGACATGAGTGGCAGTCATTCCCCGGTTGGTCTGTCGGCAGGGCCCGCCGCACTTTGAATGCGGACAAGCGACGTAGGTTCGACTCCTACCCGGGGAGCCAGTGGTCCGTGCCAGGGCCGACACCGTCGTCCACGAGGAGTGCGAAGCCGTGACCCCAGCCGCGTCAGCGACAGAGAACGCCGAGACCGCCGCTCCGGCCGCGGTGATCCTGCTGGCGGCAGGCAGCGGCACGCGGATGCGGTCGAAGACGATGAAGGTGCTGCACCCCCTCTGCGGGCGCAGCCTCATCGGCCACGTCATCTCCGCCTCGGAGGCGCTGAGCCCCCGCCACCTCGTCGCCGTCGTCGGCCACCAGCGCGAGCAGGTCACGCCGCACATCCTCGACCAGGTGCCCGAGGCCGTGATCGCGGTGCAGGAGTCCCAGGACGGCACCGGCCACGCCGTCCGGGTCGCGGTCGAGGCGCTCGTGGCCCAGGGAGGTACGACGGACGGCACGGTCGTCGTCATGTTCGGCGACACCCCGCTGCTCGAGGCGGAGACCGTCGCGGGGCTCGTCGCCGACCACACCGGCTCGGGGCGTGCCCTGACCATCCTGACCGCCGAGGTGGACGACCCCTACGGCTACGGACGCATCGTGCGGGACGCCGCGGGCGACGTCAGCGCGATCGTGGAGCAGAAGGACGCGACGCCCGAGCAGGCCGCGATCCGCGAGATCAACAGCGGCATCTTCGCCTTCGACGGCGGCTTCCTCGCCGACGCGATCACCCGGATCGCCAACGACAACGCCAAGGGGGAGTACTACCTCACCGACGTGGTCTCGATCGCCCGTGAGCTGGGCCGGACCGTCGGGGCGTACTCCATCGACGACGTGACCCAGACCGAGGGCGCCAACGACCGGGCGCAGCTCGCGGGCCTCGCCGCCGAGATGAACCGGCGGGTGCTCATCCGGTGGATGAGGGAGGGCGTCACCGTCGTCGACCCGGCCACGACCTGGGTGGACGTGACCGTCGAGCTCTCCCCCGACGTCACCCTGCTGCCGGGCGTGCAGCTGCACGGCGCGACCCGGGTCGGCGAGGACGCGGTGGTCGGCCCCGACACGACGCTGACCGACGTGCTCGTGGGCGAGGGGGCGCGCGTCGTACGCACCCACGGCTCGGAGGCGGTGATCGGCGACGGCGCCACGGTCGGGCCGTTCGCCTACCTCCGCCCGGGGACGGTGCTCGGTGAGCGCGGCAAGATCGGAACCTTCGTGGAGACCAAGAACGCCCGGATCGGTGACGGAGCGAAGGTGCCGCACCTGTCCTACGTCGGCGACGCCGAGATCGGGGACGGCACGAACATCGGGGCCGGCACGATCTTCGCCAACTACGACGGGGTCCGGAAGCACCGCACGACCGTCGGCAGGCAGGCGAGGACCGGCTCGAACAACACGTTCATCGCCCCGGTGCACATCGGTGACGGCGCAGTGACCGGGGGTGGCACCGTCGTACGTCGTGATGTCCCGCCCGGCGCGCTGGCGGTCTCGACCGGGCCGCAGCGGCACATCGAGGGGTGGGTGCTGCGCAAGCGTCCCGGCACCCCCGCGGCCGAGGTGGCCCACGAGGCGCTCGAGGGTGGGTCGTCTCACAACGACCCCGGCGAGTTCGCGTCCGGCACGTCTCCTGAGTGACAATCGAGCAGGGGCCGGGAAGCGAGCAGGGCAGCAGCGAGGAGACGTACGCGTGAGCGGAATGAAGCGGGCCACCGAGAAGAACTTGATGGTCTTCAGCGGCCGAGCACACCTCGGGCTCGCCGAGGAGGTCGCCGAGCAGCTCGGCACCGGTCTGGTGCCCACCTCGGCCTACGAGTTCGCCAACTCCGAGATCTACGTCCGGTACGAGGAGTCGGTCCGCGGCTGTGACGCCTTCGTGATCCAGAGCCACACCGCTCCGGTGAACGAGTGGATCATGGAGCACCTGATCATGGTCGACGCGCTGAAGCGGGCGTCGGCGAAGCGGATCACCGTGGTGCTGCCGTTCTACGGCTACGCCCGGCAGGACAAGAAGCACCGCGGTCGCGAGCCGATCTCCGCGCGGCTGATGGCGGACCTGTTCAAGACCGCCGGCGCGGACCGGCTGATCGCCGTGGACCTGCACACGGCGCAGATCCAGGGCTTCTTCGACGGTCCCGTCGACCACCTGATGGCGATGCCCATCCTGTCGGACTACGTCATGGACAAGTACGGCAGCGAGGCGCTCGCCGTGGTCTCGCCCGACGCGGGCCGGATCAAGGTCGCCGAGCAGTGGTCGAACCGGCTCGGCGGCGCGCCGCTGGCGTTCATCCACAAGACCCGCGACATCCACCGTCCCAACGAGTCGGTCGCCAACCGGGTGGTCGGCCAGGTCCAAGGCCGCATCTGCGTGCTGGTCGACGACATGATCGACACCGGCGGAACGATCGTGAAGGCCACCGAGGCGCTGATGGCCGAGGGCGCCGCGGGCGTGATCGTCGCGGCCACCCACGCGATCCTCTCCGACCCGGCCGTGGACCGGCTCAAGAACTGCTCCGCGACCGAGGTGATCGTCACCAACACCCTGCCGATCCCCGAGGAGCGGCACTTCGACAAGCTCACCGTGCTGTCGATCGCGCCGCTCGTGAGCCGCGCCATCCGCGAGGTCTTCGAGGACGGCTCGGTCACGAGCCTCTTCGACGGCCGTGCCTGAGACGTCCGGACGTCTCGGACGCCGATTTCTCCTGGGCGCCCCGGCTCGCTAGAATCGGCAAGTTGCCTCGGCGAGGGAGAGGATCCCGCTCCGTGATCGACGCGGCGGCTGCACCGGTCCTGCGACCGGTGTCACGGCCGCGCGTGGTGCGCGAAGCCTCCTCCACCGGGACCCCCGGGTCCCGTCCGCCTCGGGGCGACCACTGACGTTGCACACCGAGCTGCCAGCAGAAATCGAGGAGTCCCACCGTGTCCGAGACCAAGATCCAGGCCGAGTCGCGCACCGAGTTCGGCAAGGGCGCCGCCCGCCGTATCCGTCGTGCCGACAAGGTGCCCGCCGTGCTCTACGGCCACGGCACCGACCCGGTCCACATCACCCTGCCCGGCCACGACACGATGCTGGCCCTCAAGCACGGCGGCGCCAACGCGCTGCTGTCGATCGAGATCGAGGGCAGGTCGCAGCTCGCCCTGCCCAAGCAGATCCAGCGCGACCCGATCAAGGGCTTCCTCGAGCACCTCGACCTGATCGTGGTGAAGAAGGGCGAGAAGGTCGTCGTCGAGATCCCGGTCCACGTCGTGGGCGAGGCCGCCTCCGACGCGCTGGTCGTCACCGAGCACCCGACGGTCACCGTCGAGGCCGAGGCCACCCACATCCCCGAGTACGTCGAGGTCTCCGTCGAGGGCGCCGAGGTCGGCACCCAGATCACGGTCGCGGACCTGCAGCTGCCCTCCGGCTCGACCGCGCAGGCCGACCCGGAGACCCTGGTCGTCAACGTCACTCACGCCCCGACCGCCGAGGAGGTCGAGGCGGAGCTCGCCGAGACCGAGGGTGAGCTCGGCATCGAGCGTGAGGAGTCCGAGGAGGCTGCCGAGGGCGAGGGCGCCGAGGGCGAGGCCGCCGAGGGCGAGGCCGGGGAGTCCACCGAGGAGTGAGTCCGCTCCGCAGACTGTGGGGCAGACTGACGAGGGCCGGGAGCTCCCGAGAGGAACCGATGACAGAGGACCTGTGGCTGGTCGTCGGGCTCGGGAATCCCGGCCCTGCGTACGCCGGGAACCGGCACAACGTCGGCTACCTCGTCAACGACGAGCTCGCCTCGCGGGTCGGGTCGGGGTTCCGGCCCCACAAGACCGGCCGGGCCGACGTCGTCGAGGGACGGATCGGCGGTCCCGGCGGCCCCCGGGTCGTGCTCGCGCGTCCGCGCTGCTACATGAACGAGACCGGCGGGCCCGTGTCCGCCCTCGCGAAGTTCTACAAAATCCCCGTCGAGCGGATCGTGGCGGTCCACGACGAGCTCGACATCTCCTTCGACACGTTGCGGGTGAAGCAGGGCGGCGGGGACAACGGCCACAACGGCCTCCGCTCGATCCGCCGCTCGATGGACTCGGGGGAGTTCTTCCGGGTCCGCGTCGGCATCGGCCGTCCCCCGGGGCGACTCTCGCCGGCCGACTACGTGCTCTCCGACTACAGCGCGAGCGAGCGGAAGATCCTGCCTTTCCAGGTCGACCGGGCCGCCGACGCCGTGGAGAGCCTGATCGTCGAGGGCCTCGAGCAGACCCAGTCGCGCTTCAACTCCTGACTTCCGACGCATGAGAGGCTCACCACCGTGACCGACTTCGACGCAGGACAGCCGCCCGCCGAGGCGGCCACCGACGACCACGTGCTCGCCGCCTGGACGGCCACCGTCGCAGGACGGCTCCTCCTCCAGGTCCGCGAGCAGGGCCTCGAGGGCAAGGAGCTCAAGGACGCCGGCGACCAGGCCGCCCACGCGCTCCTCATGCGCCTGCTCGCCGAGCACCGTCCCGCCGACGCGGTCCTCTCCGAGGAGGGCAGGGACGACAAGGTGCGGCTGCAGTCGCACCGGGTCTGGATCGTCGACCCCCTCGACGGCACGCGGGAGTTCTCCGAGTCGCCGCGCGACGACTGGGCCGTGCACGTGGCACTGTGGGAGGACGGCGAGCTCGTCGCCGGAGCCGTCGCCCAGCCGGGGATGGACACCACGTTCAGCACGGGCGAGCCGCCGGTCGTACCCCCGCGGTCCTCCGAGCGGCCGCGCATCGCGGTCAGCCGCACCCGCCCCCCGGAGTTCGTCAAGGCCCTCGCCGAGGAGATCGGCGCCGACCTGGTGCCGATGGGCTCGGCCGGCGCGAAGGTCATCTCGGTCACGCGGGACGTCACCGACGCCTACGTGCACGCCGGCGGGCAGTACGAGTGGGACTCCGCGGCCCCCGTGGCCGTGGCCCGGGCCGCCGGTCTGCACACGAGCCGGATCGACGGCTCGGAGCTGGTCTACAACCAGGACGAGGTGCTTCTGCCCGACCTGGTCGTGTGCCGCCCCGAGCTCGCCGAGCCGATCCTGGACTTCGTCCGCCGCCACGGGGTCTCCTGAGCATGCCCGTACGGGCGGTGCTGTGGGACGCCGACGGCGTGCTGCAGCACCTGCCCGCCGGCTGGGAGGCGTCGATGCGGCCCGTCGTCGAGGGTCACGTCGAGGATCTGGAGACGTTCCTGGCCGAGGCGTTCGAGGCCGAGCGCCCCGCGCTGGTCGGGCAGGCCAGCTGGCTGGACATCCTCCCGGCCCTCCTCGACCGGTGGGCGGTCGCGCACCTGCACGACCGCGCGCTCGAGGTGTGGCTGACGATCGTGCCGCAGACGGAGGTCCGTGACCTCGTCACCGAGCTGCGCGCGGCCGGCGTCGGCTGTCACCTCGCGACCAACCAGACCGAGCACCGCGGCCGCCACATGGCAGACAACCTCGGGTACGGCGACCTTCTCGACGGGACGTTCTGGTCCTACGAGCTCGGGGTCGCCAAGCCGGACCCGGCGTACTTCGCCGCCATCGTCGAGCGGCTCGACCTCGCCCCCGACGAGGTGCTCCTCGTCGACGACAGCCTCCGCAACGTCGAGGCGGCCCGGTCGGTCGGGCTCGAGGCCGTCCACTGGCACGTCGACGAGGGCCTCCCCGTCCTGCGCGAGCGGCTGCACGCCCACGGCTTGCCCGTCTGAGCGACGGATGGCTGCCCCCGAGGCGACGTAGACTCGAGGGCCGCAGCACCCCGTACCCCCTCGTCGTCCTGGCAGGGGGCACGTGTGTTGTCCGCGGTCGGGGCCCCATCGGCACGCCCCCGCCGACGCACCAGAGGAAGAGAGCACCGAGTTGAGCCTGAAGGGTCTGGCCGACCTCGTCCTGCGCGACAAGGTCCTGGCCTCCGCCGTCGAGGACGCCCGTGACGGGTCGGTCGCCGCGCTCGACCTCACCGGGCCGAGCGCGCTGCGGCCGTTCCTGGTCAAGGGCCTGGTCGACGCCGGCCGCACCGTGCTCGCCGTCGCGGCGACCGCGCGGGAGGCCGAGGACCTCGTGACCTACCTCGAGGACCTCGTCGAGCCGGCGACGGTTGCCTACTACCCGGCCTGGGAGACGCTTCCCCACGAGCGGCTCTCCCCTCGCTCGGACACCGTCGGCCGCCGCCTGGCCGTGCTGCGCCGCCTCAAGCACCCCGGCACCGACCCCACCAACGGGCCGCTGAAGGTCGTGGTGGCCCCCGTCCGCTCCGTCCTGCAGCCGCAGGTCCAGGGCCTCGCAGACCTCGAGCCGGTCGAGCTCGCCGTGGGGGACGAGGCCGACCTCGACGACGTGGTACGTCGCCTCGCGGCCGCGGCCTACACCCGCGTCGACCTGGTCGAGAAGCGCGGTGAGTTCGCGGTCCGCGGCGGCATCGTGGACGTCTTCCCGCCGACCCAGGAGCACCCCCTGCGGGTGGAGTTCTGGGGCGACGAGGTGGAGGAGATCCGCTCGTTCGCGGTCGCCGACCAGCGCTCGCTGGAGCCGCAGCCGCGGCTGTGGGCCCCGCCCTGCCGGGAGCTGCTGCTGACCGAGGAGGTACGACGCCGCGCGGCCGCGCTGGGGGAGAGCCACCCCGAGCTCGCCGAGATCACCCACAAGCTGGCCGAGGGGCACGCCGTCGAGGGGATGGAGTCGCTCGCCCCCGTGCTCGTCGACGAGATGGAGATGCTCGTCGACCTGATGCCCCGTGACACCCACGTGCTGGTGCTCGACCCGGAACGAGTGCGCAGCCGCGCCCACGACCTGGTGGCGACCAGCGAGGAGTTCCTGCACGCCTCCTGGGCGGCCGCAGCGGGAGGGGGCCAGGCGCCCATCGACCTCGGCGCGGCGTCGTACCGCTCCCTGGCCGATGTCCGCGCGATGATCCTCGCCCAGGACAAGGCGTGGTGGAGCATCTCGCCGTTCGGGCTCGACCCGGCCGCGGGGGTCTCGACGGGCTCGACCAGCGGGGGGGCGGGCTCGACCACCTCCCCGGGCTCGACCGGGGTCCTGCGGGACGTGACCGGGGAGGTGGTCGACTCCGGCGTCGACGTCGAGCAGGGCGCTGTCGAGTCGCGGACCACCGCGATCCGGCCGGTCGACACCTACCGCGGCGACATCGAGCACGCGATCACCGACATCAAGCGGTGGCTGACCGACGGCTCGCGCGTGGTGCTGCTCAACGAGGGCCACGGGCCGGCGGAGCGGATGGCCGAGGTGCTCAAGGAGCACGACGTCGCCGCCCGGCTGGTCGAGAGCCTGGACAGCCCTGACGCCGCACCGGAGGGCATCGTCACCCTGTCCACCGCGTGCCTCGACCACGGCTTCGTCGCGGAGGACCAGCGCCTCGCGGTGCTCACCGGCGACGACCTGACCGGTCAGCGCTCCTCCACCAAGGACATGCGGCGGATGCCGACCCGGCGCAAGAAGCAGATCGACCCGCTCGAGCTCGAGCCGGGCGACTACGTGGTGCACGAGCAGCACGGGGTCGGCCGCTACGTCGAGATGGCCCAGCGCACCGTGCAGGGCGCGACGCGGGAGTACCTCGTGCTGGAGTACGGCTCCTCCAAGCGTGGTGCTCCGCCGGACCGGCTCTACGTCCCGGCCGACACCCTCGACCAGGTGACCCGCTACGTCGGCGGCGAGCAGCCGTCCCTGGACCGTCTCGGCGGCGGCGACTGGACCAAGCGCAAGAACCGGGCCCGCAAGGCGGTCAAGCAGATCGCCGCGGAGCTGATCAAGCTCTACGCCGCGCGGCAGGCCACGCGGGGGCACGCCTACGGCCCGGACACCCCGTGGCAGCGCGAGCTCGAGGATGCCTTCCCGTTCGTGGAGACCGTCGACCAGCTCACCACCGTCGACGAGGTCAAGCGCGACATGGAGCAGCAGGTGCCGATGGACCGCCTGGTCTGCGGAGACGTCGGCTACGGCAAGACCGAGATCGCCGTGCGTGCCGCGTTCAAGGCCGTGCAGGACGGCAAGCAGGTCGCCGTGCTCGTGCCGACGACCCTGCTGGTGCAGCAGCACTTCACGACCTTCGCCGAGCGGATGGGCGGCTTCCCGGTGGTCCTCAAGGGGCTGTCACGCTTCCAGAGCGACTCGGAGGCCAAGACGGTCGTCGAGGGGCTCGGCGAGGGCAGCGTCGACATCGTGATCGGCACCCACCGGCTGCTGAACCCCGACATCCGGTTCAAGAACCTCGGCCTGGTGATCGTCGACGAGGAGCAGCGCTTCGGCGTCGAGCACAAGGAGGCCATGAAGCGGCTGCGCACCTCCGTCGACGTCCTCGCGATGTCTGCGACGCCCATCCCGCGAACCCTGGAGATGGCGGTCACCGGCATCCGCGAGATGTCCACGATCACCACACCGCCGGAGGAGCGGCACCCGGTCCTGACCTACGTCGGGGCCTACGAGGACCGGCAGGTCACGGCCGCGGTCCGCCGAGAGCTGCTCCGCGAGGGGCAGGTGTTCTACATCCACAACCGGGTGAGCACGATCGAGAAGGCCGCCGCGAAGCTCCGGCAGCTCGTGCCCGAGGCGCGGGTCGCAGTGGCCCACGGCCAGATGGGCGAGCACCGGCTCGAGCAGGTCATGGTCGACTTCTGGGAGAAGCGCTTCGACGTGCTCGTCTGCACCACGATCGTCGAGTCCGGCCTCGACGTGTCCAACGCCAACACCATGGTGATCGAGCGGGCCGACATGCTCGGCCTCTCCCAGCTGCACCAGCTGCGCGGACGCGTGGGCCGTGGCCGCGAGCGGGCCTACGCCTACTTCCTCTACCCGGCCGACAAGCCGCTGACCGAGACCGCCCACGAGCGGCTGGCCACCCTGGCCCAGCACTCCGACCTCGGCGGGGGCATGGCGATCGCGATGAAGGACCTCGAGATCCGCGGCGCCGGCAACCTGCTCGGCGGCGAGCAGTCCGGCCACATCGCCGACGTCGGCTTCGACCTCTACGTGCGGCTCGTCGGCGAGGCGGTCGCGGAGTACAAGGGCGACGGCCCGGCGGAGGAGCCCGAGGTCAAGATCGAGCTGCCGATCGACGCCCACCTCCCGCACGACTACGTGCCGTCCGAGCGGCTCCGCCTCGAGATGTACAAGCGCCTCGCCGAGGTCCGTTCCGACGAGGACGTCGCCGCGATCCGCGAGGAGCTGCTCGACCGGTACGGCGAGCCGCCGGCACCCGTCTCGAGCCTGCTCGAGGTGGCCCGGCTGCGGGCCCGTGCCCGCCGGGCGGGTCTCACCGACATCACGCTCCAGGGCAAGTACGTCCGCTTCGCGCCCGTGGACCTGCCCGACTCCGGGAGGGTCCGCCTCGACCGGCTCTACCCGCGCAGCATCGTCAAGCCCCCCGTGCGTACGATGCTGGTGCCCCGGCCCCTGCCCAGGACCGTGGGAGGGCCGCCGATCCGCGACGAGGAGCTGCTCGCGTGGGTGCGGCAGGTGGTCGACTCGATCGTCGACCGCGAGCCGGTGCCGAGCAGCTGAGCCGGGTGGGTGACGATGGTGCCGACGTCGAACGAGGAGTCACACGAGATGGTCGCAGGACGCAGGGTGAGGCTCGCGGTGCTGGCCGCGGGAGCCGCGACGGTGCTGGCCGGGTGCGGCCTGACGCCCGGAGCCGCGGCGGTCGTCGGTTCCGAGCGCATCTCCCAGGACCAGGTCGACGACCTGACCGCGTCGATCTGCTCCGCGCAGCTGGCTGCCAACGAGGCCCAGGCCGCGCAGACCCAGCGGATCCCGAGCCGGTCGCTGCGTGAGGGGGCGCTCGGCATCCTGGTCGAGAACGCGCTCGCCGCGCAGTTCGGCGACGCCGAGGGCGTCGAGCCGGACAAGCAGCAGGTCTCCGAGGTCGTCTCCCAGTCCGAGTCGAACCTCTCCATGCTTCCCGAGGACGAGCGCGAGGCATTCCGCACCGCCGTGCGGGACAACGCCGAGGGCCAGTCGGTGCTGGTGCAGGTCGGCCAGCAGTCGCTCGGCTCGGGCGCCGGTGAGAACGAGGCGTTCCAGGAGGGCTACCGCCTGATGCAGGAGTGGTCCGCCGACGTCGACGTCGAGGTCGACCCCCGCTACGGCGGCTTCGAGGACGGCATGTTCCGGCCCGGCGCCGGGAGCTCCCTCTCCGTAGCGGCCAGTGAGCGTGCCCGGGCCGGCACCGAGCAGCAGCTCGCCGAGGGCTTCGTCGCGACGCTGCCCGCCTCCCAGCAGTGCGGCTGACCTTCCTCGTCACCAGTCCCCGGGTCGCTCCGGGGCTGATGTCGTGGGCCGCCTGGCAGGCCGTGTCCACCGCCTCCAGGGTGCTCGCGGGCAGCGCTGACGCCCCGTTGGTCCGCGCCGTCGTCGCGGCCGGTCACGAGGTCGAGGTGCTCGAGGGTGCGACCGCCGCCGACGCGTGGGCGGCCGCCAGGCACGAGCACGTCGTGTGGCTCGCCGACGACGAGGAGGCCACGACCTGGCCGTCCTCGCTCGCGGCGCGGGTCCTCGAGGACGAGGAGGCTCCCGAGGTCGAGGTGCTGCACGCGTCGTACGACGTCCCCGGTGCGCGCCTGCTCGACCTGGTGACCGTCATGGACCGGCTGCGGACCTCCTGCCCGTGGGACCGCGAGCAGACCCACGAGTCGTTGGCGAGGTACCTCCTCGAGGAGGCCTACGAGACGCTCGAGGCCATCGAGACCGGCGACCACGCGCACCTGCGCGAGGAGCTCGGGGACCTGCTGCTGCAGGTGTTCTTCCACGCCCGGGTCGCCACCGAGCACCCCGACGAGCCGTTCGACATCGACGACGTCGCGGGCGGGATCGTCGACAAGCTCGTGCACCGCCACCCGCACGTCTTCGCGGGACTCGAGGTGGAGGACGCCGCTGAGGTGAACCGCAACTGGGAGGCACTGAAGGCCTCCGAGAAGGGGCGCTCGTCGGTCCTCGAAGGGATCCCCCTCGCGCTGCCCGCGCTGTCACTGGCGGAGAAGACGCTCGGGCGGGCCGGCCGGGTCGACGTGCGCCCCTCGCCCGGCGAGAGTCTCGGAGACCGGCTGCTCACCCTGGTGGTGGAGGCGCGCGAGCAGGCGCTCGACGCCGAGCAGGAGCTGCGCGGCGCCGTACGACGCCTCGCGGACTCGGTCAGGGCAGCCGAGCGCGGCTGAGGCCTCGCCGCGGCCCAGGCCACAGGCCCCGCGCCACGGGGCGAGCCCTGCCGAGGGCCGCGGCCGGCCGCCGTTAGGCTGGCCCTGACCCCAGAATCCACCCCCGGCTAGGAGCAGACCGTGGCGTCCATCGAGGCTGTCGGCGCACGCGAGATTCTCGACTCGCGTGGCAACCCCACTGTTGAGGTCGAGGTGGCCCTCGACGACGGAACCGTGAGCCGTGCGGCCGTCCCGTCGGGGGCGTCCACCGGTGCCTTCGAGGCGGTGGAGCTGCGCGACGGCGGCGACCGGTACGCCGGCAAGGGCGTCGAGAAGGCCGTCGATGCGGTGCTCGACGTGATCGGCCCCGAGCTCGTGGGCTTCGAGGCCTCCGAGCAGCGGCTCGTCGACCAGCGGCTGCTCGAGCTCGACGGCACGCCCAACAAGGCCAAGCTCGGCGCCAACGCCATTCTCGGCGTCTCGCTCGCGGTCGCCCGGGCGGCCGCGGACTCCGCGGACCTCCCGCTGTTCCGCTACCTCGGTGGCCCCAACGCACACCTGCTGCCGGTGCCGATGATGAACATCCTCAACGGCGGCGCCCACGCCGACACCGCCGTCGACATCCAGGAGTTCATGATCGCCCCGGTCGGTGCGGCGACCTTCCGCGAGGCGCTGCGCCAGGGCGCGGAGGTCTACCACGCGCTGAAGTCGGTGCTCAAGGAGCGCGGGCTGGCCACCGGCCTCGGCGACGAGGGCGGCTTCGCCCCCGACCTCGGTTCCAACCGCGAGGCGCTGGACCTGATCGCCGCCGCGGTCGAGAAGACCGGCCTGAAGGTCGGCGACGACATCGCGCTCGCCCTCGACGTGGCCGCCACCGAGTTCTACCGCGACGGCGCCTACCAGTTCGAGGGGTCGGCCAGGTCGGCCGAGGAGATGCAGGCCTACTACAGCGACCTGGTCGCGTCGTACCCGATCGTCTCGATCGAGGACCCGATGAGCGAGGAGGACTGGGCCGGCTGGGCCACGGTCACCGCGGCGCTCGGCGAGCAGACCCAGATCGTCGGCGACGACCTGTTCGTCACCAACGTCGAGCGGCTCGCCCGCGGCATCGGGGAGAGGTCGGCGAACGCACTGCTGGTCAAGGTCAACCAGATCGGCTCGCTCACCGAGACCCTCGACTCCGTCGACCTCGCGCACCGCAACGGCTTCCGCTGCATGATGAGCCACCGCTCCGGCGAGACCGAGGACACCACGATCGCCGACCTCGCGGTCGCCCTGAACACCGGGCAGATCAAGACCGGTGCGCCCGCTCGCTCCGAGCGCGTCGCGAAGTACAACCAGCTGCTGCGCATCGAGGAGGAGCTCGACGACGCCGCCCGCTACGCCGGCCGCGGCGCGTTCCCCCGGTCCGTGCGGAGCTGAGCCGAGCCGGTGCCGAGCAACCGTCCGTCGTCGTCCCGGGGGCCACGCCCCCGGGGCGCGGCGAGCCGTCCGTCCCGACCCCGGGCAGGGAGCCGGCCGGCGTCGCGTCCCGGGTCCCGGCCGGCCGGACGCCCGCGCACCGCTGCCGCGCAGGAGCCGGCGCGACCCCGCGTCACCGGCCGCGCCGTCGTGCTGGTGCTCGTCCTTGCCGTGCTGGCGATGTCCTACGCCTCGAGCATGCGGGCCTACCTCGAGCAGAAGGAGCACCTCGCGACGCTCCGTGCCAGCATCGCGGAGTCCGAGGAGAACATCGCCGCGCTGCAGCAGGAGAAGCGCCGCTGGCGTGACCCGGCGTTCCTCGAGGCACAGGCGACGCAGCGGCTCGGATGGGTGATGCCAGGCGAGATCGGCTTCCAGGTGATCGACGAGAACGGCGAGCCCCTCGGCCACGAGGACAGCCTCTCGGACCCCGACGCGATCGAGGTCGAGAACGAGCCGGCCTGGTGGGAGACCGCCTGGGGCACGATGGAGGCCGCCGGCCACCCCGAGGACGTCCCGAACCCGGTCGAGGAGATCGACCCGCCGAGGACGAGGACCCCGTGACGCCGCACGAGGCCGCGGAGCCCGTCTCCGCTCGTGACCAGGCCGCCATCGAGGCCCAGCTCGGCCGGCCGCCCCGCTCCATCCACGCCGTGGGGCACCGCTGCCCCTGTGGCAACCCCGACGTGGTGGCCACCGAGCCGCGTCTCGACGACGGCACGCCGTTCCCCACGACCTTCTACCTCACCTGCCCCCGCGCCGCCTCGATGATCGGCACCCTCGAGGCCTCGGGGCTGATGAAGGAGATGAGTGTGCGGCTGGAGGAGGACGCCGACCTCGCCGCGGCCTACCGCCGTGCCCACGAGGCCTACCTCACCTACCGCGAGTCCATCGGGGAGGTGCCGGAGATCGCCGGGGTCTCGGCCGGTGGCATGCCGGCGCGCGTCAAGTGCCTGCACGTGCTCGCCGGCCAGTCGCTCGCGCAGGGCCGTGGCGTGAACCCCCTCGGCGACGAGGTGCTCGACCTGCTCGGCGAGTTCTGGGCGGCCGGCCCGTGCGTCGAGGTGCCCCCCGAGGTCTCGGAGTCGCAGGGGTGACCCGGGTCGCCGCCGTCGACTGTGGGACCAACACGATCAAGCTCCTCGTCGCCGACCTCGACCCCGCTACAGGCACAGAGACCGAGATCGTCCGTGAGATGCGGATGGTCCGGCTCGGCCAGGACGTCGACCGCACGGGCCGGCTCGCCGACGAGGCACTGGCCAGGACGTTCGCCGCGATCGACGAGTACGCCGCCATGGTCGCCGCGCACGACGTCGACGCACTCCGCTTCTGCGCGACTTCCGCGGCGCGCGACGCCTCCAACGCGGCCGAGTTCGCCGCGGGTGTCGCGTCACGGCTCGGGGTGGCGCCGGAGGTCGTCAGCGGTGCGGAGGAGGCCCGGCTGTCCTACGACGGCGCGACGCGCGGCCTGGTGGGTCGCGACCTGCCCGAGCCGTTCCTCGTCGTCGACATCGGCGGCGGGTCGACCGAGCTCATCCTCGGCGATCTGTCGACGGGCTCAGCACAAGCGGCCGGCCACGTCACGGCGGCGGAGTCCCTCGACATCGGGTCGGTGCGCATGACCGAGCGGCACCTGCGGTCCGACCCGCCGTCCCCGGACGAGGTCGCCGCGGCGGCAGGGGAGATCGCCGAGGCGGTCGCCGCGTCCGACGTACCCCTCGGCGCGGCGCGCACGGTGATCGGCGTCGCCGGGACGGTCACCACCGTCGCGGCGGCCGTGCTGGGCCTCGACGGCTACGACCGCGCCGCGATCGACCAGGCCGAGCTGGCGGTCGCCGACGTGCACGAGGCGACCGGGGCGCTGCTGGCGATGACGGTGGCCGAGCGTCGCGCGCTGCCGTTCATGCATCCGGGCCGGGCCGACGTGATCGGGGCCGGCGCGCTGATCCTCGACGAGGTGCTGCGGCGGACGACGGCCGACACTCTCCTGGTCTCCGAGGCCGACATCCTCGACGGGATCGCCTGGTCTATCGCCTGACCCCGGCGGGGACGACCCGCGTCCGGCAGGATGAGCGGCATGTCCGACGTCCTCCTCCCGCACCCCGTGACCGGGGACCTGTTCGCGAGCCCGGTGCCGCCGGGGGCCGGGTGGCCCGACGACCCGGCCGCCGGCGACACCCCCGTCGCGGGGACGCCGGCCGACGTGCTCGCGCTGGCCGGCGGCGCCACGACGCTCGGCGAGCTCGAGGCTCGCGTGTCGGTGTGCCGGGCCTGCCCGCGGCTGGTCCGCTGGCGCGAGGACGTCGCGGAGGCCAAGCGCGCGTCGTTCGCGGGGGAGCCGTACTGGGGTCGGCCCGTTGCCGGCTGGGGCGACGAGGAGCCGCGCGTCCTCGTCGTCGGGCTCGCGCCCGCGGCCAACGGGGGCAACCGCACCGGCCGCATCTTCACCGGCGACCGGTCCGGGGACTGGCTCTTCGCCTCCCTGCACCGGATGGGTCTCGCCGCGCAGGAGACCTCGCTGCACTCCGGCGACGGCCAACGACTGGTCGGGGCGCGCATGGTGGCGACCGTCCGCTGCGCGCCCCCGGACAACAGGCCGACCGTCGAGGAGCGCGACACCTGTGCGCCCTGGCTGGTCGAGGAGGTCGCGATGGTGGCCGGGTCGGTGCGCGCCGTCGTGTGCCTGGGCCTGTACGGCTGGGACGCGGCGCTGCGCACGTTGCGGGCGCTGGGGTACGCCGTCCCGCGGCCGAAGCCCAGGTTCGGGCATGCCGCCGAGGCCGTGCTGACCTCACCCGACGGCCGAGAGATGGTGCTCCTGGGCAGCTACCACCCGTCGCAGCAGAACACCTTCACGGGCAAGCTCACCGAGCCGATGCTCGACGCGGTGCTCGGCCGTGCTGCCCGGCTCGGGGGGATCGGGGACGCCGCGGCGGACGTGGAAGGATGACCGCCGTGAGCCTGCACGCCATCACCGTCCTCGGTCACGACCGCCCTGGCATCATCGCCGAGACCACGCGCGCCCTCGCCGGCCTCGGTCTCAACATCGAGGACTCGACGATGACGCTGCTGCGGGGCCACTTCGCGATGATGCTCATCTGCGCCGGGGAGGCATCCTCCGGTGACATCGAGCACGCCCTGTCGGCCCTGACCGAGGACGGCTCGCTGACCGTCTCCGTGCGGGAGGTCCCCGAGGAGCCGGAGCATGCCGCCCTCGGTACGACGTACGTCCTCACCGTCCACGGCGGCGACCGGGCCGGCATCGTGTCCACCCTCGTGGGCGAGGTGGCCCGGGTGGGCGGGAACATCACCGACCTGACCACCCGGCTGTCCGGGGACCTGTACGTCCTCGCCGCCGAGGTCGACCTCCCCGCCGAGGTCGACGCGGACGCGCTGCAGGCGCAGCTGCGAAGTGCCGGCGACGACCTCGGGGTCGGGGTCGCGCTGCGTCGGATGGAGAGCGACGAGCTGTGAGCTCCGACCCAGTCGACGACGCCGTCGGCCGCTGGACCGAGCGTGACCTCCCGGTGGAGGGCCGTGTCCTCGAGGTGGTGCGAGCACCGGCGACCGTGCTCTCCTCGGTCGGGGCCGACGTGGATCCCGCCGACCCCGACGTCGTGCAGCTCGCCGCAGACCTGGTGGCCACGATGCGGGTCTCACCCGGGTGCGTCGGCCTCGCCGCCCCGCAGGTGGGGGTCGGGTCGAGGGTCTTCTGCGTCGACGTGTCCGCCCACCCGAAGACCCGCAGCCACCACGGGACCTTCGTGCTCTGCAACGCCGAGGTGGTGCAGTCGTCGCGCAACGAGAAGGCCCGTGAGGGCTGCATGAGCGTGCCCGACCTCACCGGCGACGTGAAGCGCGCGACCAGGGTCGTCGTGGCAGGCGTGCTGCCCGTGACCGGGGAGCGCGTGCAGATCGAGGCCGACGCCTTCGAGGCACGGGCCCTCCAGCACGAGATCGACCATTGCGACGGGTTGCTCTTCCTCGACCGGGTCGCCGGTGCCCACGCGATCCACGCCCGCAAGACCTATCTTTGAGGTCGCCCGCCCCCGTATCCCAATGGCAGAGGAAGAGGTCTTAAAAACCTTTCAGTGTGGGTTCGAGTCCCACCGGGGGCACTAGGTAAAACCGCAGGTCGGGGGGGGGGGCATCTCCGGACGGGTTCGGCGGGGCATCGGGTGCCTGTCGGACCGGTCAGGAACTCGGTCGAGGGGTGTCGGAGGGGCCGGGAACAGCAACCGGAACTGGTGGCGCGTCGACGCTGGCCGGCTTACCGGTGTCGGAGTTGGTGACACGGCGCACCCTCGGCGGTATGGAACTGACCGACGACAGCCTCGACCCGTGGGGCTTCGCCGCCTCGCGACGCTACCGGGATGCCAGGGAGGACCAAACGAACACGCGGCGCGCCTTGGGCGATGGGCCACGTGACCTGGCGCGGACCGGGTGAGGTGGCCACGACCCGGCGTGAAGGCCCGGCGGAGACGACCCGCGGCTCTCGCGGCGAACCACACCGGAAAAAAAGGTATATGGGTTCTCAAGTGCGTATGCCGCGTTGCCGATAGCGTTGTGTGACAAGCATTACCGCTGCCCTGCGTCCCCGCCTGAACGGAGCCCCCCATCATGCACGTACGTCCCGCCCTCGCAGCGGTCGCTGTAGCGGCCCTGCTGGCCACCGGCATGCCCGGGACGGCCCAGGCCGCCACCCGCGACAGCGACCGTGACGGCATCCCCAATCGGTGGGAGCGCACCCACGGCATGAACCCGTTCCGTGCTGCCGACGCCACCGCCGACTTCGACCGTGACCGCCTGACCAACCTGCGCGAGTACCGGCTGGGCACGCTGCTCCGGGACGAGGACACCGACAACGACGGCCACGACGACGGCGACGAGGTGCGTGACGGCTACGCCTCCACGAACGTGAAGGTCGCCGACACCGACGACGACGACATCCTCGACGGCGACGAAGACGCCGACCGTGACGGCATCGACAACGAGGACGAAGACGATGCCAACGAGGTCTGCGCCCGCGACGACGACGACCGCGACCACGACTGGGTTGACGACGAGGACGAGAACGATTTCGGCCTCAAGGTCGGCGACAGCGACTCCGACGACGACGGCGTCGACGACGGCGACGACGACACTGACGAAGACGGCGAAGCCAACGAGGACGCCGACGACGCCCTCGACGACGACTGCTCCGGGGACCGCGACGGAGACGGCGAGGATGACGAGGACTCCGATGACCTCCTGGGCACCATCGCCTCCTACGACGCCGAGACCGGCCTCCTCACCGTGACCAGCCGGTTCGGATACACCGTTTCTGGAACCGTCACCGCGGACACCGAGATCGAGTTCGACGAGCGCGACGGTGACGAGACCGAAGGCGCAGACAGGGAGGCAACCACCGCTGAACTGCAGCCCGGCACCGAGGTCGCCGAACTCGACTTCGACGACGAGACCGGCGCTCTTGAAGAGGTGGAAATCTACCCGCCGCTGCCCTGACCCCACCCGCAGCACCCACCGACACAAACAGCGGGGGCTACCGCAACAGTTGCGGTAGCCCCCGCTGAGCGAAGAAGGGCAGGGTCCCCTGGCCCCGTCACCCTCGAGCAGCGTGCTCGATTAGCCTGCGGAAACGCCGTCTCACGGGGGAACGGGCCTACAGGTGCACCCAGTGTGGGTTCGCCACCGGGGGTACTTCACACAGACATCTCGACACGAGTCGGGGGGATTAGGACGCCGGACCTTGGGCATGGTCCCGCGTTGACCCTGTGACCCGAGCGGAGAGAGGTGCGTCTGTCCACGTGTGGGACTTCATCATCCAGCGGCAGGAGCAGATCACCTTTGCGGCCTATCAGCACGTGAGCCTGGTGGTGCAGGCCGTCGTCGTCGCCACGGTCCTGGCCGTCGCCCTGGCGGTCCTCGTCACCCGGGTCCGGTGGCTCGAACCGGTCGCCAGCGCGGTCAGCGCCATGGGTCTGACCATCCCGTCCTTCGCCCTGCTCGGCCTGCTCGTCCCGCTCGTCGGCATCGGCGTGGCCTCCTCGTTCGTCGCGGTCACCTTCTACGCCGTGCTGCCCATCCTGCGCAACGCCGTGGTGGGGCTGCAGGGCGTGGACAAGACCCTGGTGGAGTCCGCCGAGGGCATGGGCATGAGCACTGTGAGCACCCTCATGCGCGTGCGGCTCCCGCTCGCCTGGCCGGTGATCCTGGCTGGTGTCCGGGTCTCCACGCAGATGTCCATGGGCATCGCGGCCATCGCCGCCTACGTGCTCGGCCCGGGACTCGGCTTCCTGATCTTCACCGGGCTCGCCCAGATCGGCGGTGCCAACGCGTTGAACTCCGCGCTCGTCGGGACCATCGGCGTGGTCCTCCTCGCGCTGCTCCTCGACGCCCTCCTGCTCCTGCTCGGCCGACTGACCATCTCGAAGGGGATCCGTGCCTGACATGACCGCCACCTCACCGAACACCAGCGCGTCGGCGAACGGCGACGTGAGCGGCGTCGACATCGAGATGGTCGACGTCGTCAAGACCTACCCGGGCATGCGGAAGCCGGCCGTCGACAAGCTCAGCCTGCATATCCCGGCCGGCGAGATCGTGATGTTCATCGGTCCCTCCGGGTGTGGCAAGACCACGTCGCTGAAGATGCTCAACCGGCTGATCGAGCCGACCTCGGGCACGATCAAGATCGGCGGCGAGGACATCCGCGGCAAGGACGTCGACCAGCTGCGTCGTCATGTCGGCTACGTCATCCAGGGCGGCAGCCTCTTCCCGCACATGACAGTGGCCCAGAACATCGGGATCGTCCCCGGCCTGCTCGGGTGGGACAGGTCCCGCACCGCCGAGCGGGTCGACGAGCTGCTGGAGCTGGTCAGCCTGGACCCGCGCCGCTACCGCGACCGCTACCCGCGAGAGCTCTCGGGCGGTCAGCAGCAGCGCGTCGGCGTGGCCCGGGGTCTGGCCGCCGACCCTCCGGTCATCCTCATGGACGAGCCGTTCGGCGCCGTCGACCCGATCACGCGTCAGCGCCTCCAGGACGAGCTGCTCAGCATCCAGGAGGAGCTGAGGAAGACCATCGTGTGCGTGACCCACGACATCGACGAGGCGATCAAGCTCGGCGACCGGATCCTGATCCTGCAGGAGGGCGCCCAGGTCGCGCAGTACGACACCCCCGAGGCGGTCCTGGCCGCCCCGGCGAACGAGTTCGTCGAGGACTTCGTCGGAGCCGGCTCGACACTCAAGCAGCTCTCCCTCGCCCGCATCGACGACCTCGAGCTCGCCCACCCCACCACCGCGAAGGTGGGGGAGGACTGCGCGGAGGTCCGGCGACGTGCCGAGGCCAACGGAGACAAGTCCGTCGTCGTCCTCGACGAGCGCAACCGGCCGGTGGACTGGCCCTGGCTGCGTGAGCTCGTCGGCCGGGACCGCATCCCCGGCGACGTTGACGAGACGCTGATGACGCTGGACCGCCGGGCCACCCTCAACGACGCGCTCGACACCATGCTGACCTCGCGGCACGGCGCCGCGGTGGTGACCGGCCGCCGCGACGAGTACCTCGGCGTGGTCAACTTCAACGCCGTCACCGACCACATCCAGGCGACCGAGCAACAGCTGTCCGAGCAACAGCTGTCCGAGCGACCCGCCGGCGAGGCCCCCGAGGACGGGAGCGCCGGATGAGCACCGCCGAGGACACCAGCGCGGCCGCACCCGACACCGCCCTCGACGAGGCCGCCGCGAAGCCGGGGAACGCTCGTGAGTCCCGGCTGCTGCTCTTCGTGCTCCCGGGCGTCGTCGCCCTGGTGTTCGGTGCGTGGCTGTGGTGGCGCGCCATCGCCGACCTCGACTCGATCGAGGCACGCCAGCTCGAGGCCGGGCTGATCATGAGCCTGATCTGGCAGCACATCAAGGTGACCCTGGTGTCGACGGCCTTCGTGCTGGCGATCGCCATCCCGCTCGGCATCGCGCTGACCCGGCCGCACTTCCGACGGGCGGCGCCGGTCGCGGTCGGTATCGCCAACGCCGGGCAAGCAGCGCCGTCGATCGGCCTCATCGTGCTGCTCGCGATCTGGCTCGGTTTCGGCTTCTGGACCGCGGTGGCCGGGCTGACGCTCTACGCGATCCTCCCCGTGCTGCGCAACACGATCACCGGTCTGCAGGGCGTCGACCAGACCCTCGTGGAGGCAGGTCGGGGGATCGGGATGTCGGGGGCCGGGGTGCTGTTCCGGATCGAGCTGCCCCTCGCTCTACCCGTCATCATGACCGGCGTGCGCACCGCACTGGTGCTGCTGGTCGGTACGGCGACCCTGGTCACCTTCATCAACGCGGGAGGCCTCGGCACCCTGATCGTCACCGGCATCACGCTCTTCCGCTACCCCGTCCTGGTCAGCGGGGCCCTCCTGGTCGCCCTGCTGGCCCTGCTCATCGACTGGGCCGGGCGCGTGCTCGAGCGCGTGGCCCGCCCGAAGGGAATCTGACACGTGTCGCGACTGAGGACCCGTGCCACCGCGCTGACCGGCTCCTTGGCGGCCGTCACCACCCTCGCCGGCTGCGGCCTGGGCACCGCCGGCGGCTTCGTCCCCTCCGGTGAGCTGGCCGGCCCGGTCGCCGACGTCGAGCCGCTGGACGGGGCGAGCGTCGCGGTCGGGTCGAAGAACTTCTCCGAGCAGCTGCTGCTGGGCAAGATGGCGGTGATCCTGCTGAAGTCTGCCGGCGCGGACGCCACCGACCTCACCAACATCCCGGGCAGTGCGAGCGCCCGTCAGGCCCAGCTCGAGGGCCAGGTCGGCATCGCGTGGGAGTACACCGGCACCGCGTGGATCTCCTACCTCGGCCACGAGCAGGGCATCCCCGACGAGGAGAAGCAGTACGAAGCCGTCCGCGACGAGGACCTCGACAAGAACCACCTCGTGTGGCTCCCGCCGGCGCCGATGAACAACACCTACGGCTTCGCCACCACCGCGGAGACCGCCGAGAAGCTCGGCGTCGAGAAGCTCTCCGACATCGCCGACCTGCCGGTGGCCGAGCGGACCTTCTGCGTCGAGTCGGAGTTCGCGAACCGCAACGACGGCCTCGAGCCGATGCTGGAGACCTACGACATCCCGCTGGAGAGCGAGGTGCCGCGGCGCAACCTGAAGACGCTCGACACCGGGGCGATCTACGCCGCGACCGCCAACGGGGAGTGCAACTTCGGCGAGATCTTCACCACCGACGGCCGGATCAAGGCGCTGGACCTGAAGGTGCTCGAGGACGACAGGCGGTTCTTCCCCGCCTACAACGTCTCGGTCGTCGTGCGTGAGGAGCTGATGGACGAGCACCCCCAGATCGAGCAGCTCTTCGCCCCGGTGGCCGCGGAGCTGACCGACGAGGTGCTCATCGAGCTGAACGCCCAGATCGACGTCGAGGGTCGCGAGCCGGCCGACGTGGCCTTCGAGTGGCTGCAGGAGAAGGGCTTCGTCGAGTAGCAACTCGGGAACACCGGGGCGCGGTGGGTCGTTGAACCAGTTGTCATCCGTAGGATGGCCACTGCGGTCCGAGAGGAGCGCCCAGAGCGGGCCTCCCCGAGGCCTCCAAGGAGGAGACCAAGAGATGCAGAGCAGCAACCCCGTCTTCGCGCGGTCCGAGGGCTTCAACGGCCGCCGGGTCAGCCAGAGCGGGGTCACGTACCCCGACTACAACGCGCCCGCCCCGTCGCCGCACGGCTTCGGCGAGCAGCAGGCGCCCGAGCACTACGCGCCTGCCCGGCCGCAGGCCCCCATGACGATCGACTCGGTCGTCCAGAAGACCGGTATCACGCTGGGCCTGGTCGTCCTGACCGCAGCCCTGACCTGGGTGTTCCTGCCCGAGCAGCTGCTGGGCATGGCCTGGATGGGTGGTGCGTTCGCCGGCCTCGGCCTTGCGCTGGTGATCTCCTTCAAGAAGGTGATCAGCCCGGGGCTCGTCCTCGCCTACGCTGCGGTCGAAGGGCTCTTCGTCGGTGCGATGAGCAAGACCTTCGAGTCCATGTGGGACGGCGTGGTCGTCGGCGCCGTCGTCGGTACCTTCGCCGCCGTGGCGGGCACCCTCGCCGCCTACAAGTTCTTCAACATCCAGGTGTCCCCGAAGTTCCGCAAGTGGGTCGTCGCGGCGATGTTCGGCTTCGTCGCCGTCGTGCTGCTCGACTTCGTGCTGAGCCTGTTCGGCTCCGCGATCGGCTTCAACGGCTTCGGCCCGCTCGGCCTGATCATGAGCGTGATCGGCCTGGGCCTCGGTGTGCTGATGCTGATCCTCGACTTCGACTTCGTCGAGCGCGGCATCGCCGCCCGCCTGCCGGAGCAGGAGTCGTGGCGTGCGGCCTTCGGCCTGACCGTCACGATCATCTGGATCTACATCGAGATGCTGCGGATCCTCGCGATCCTGCGCGGCCAGGACTGACTCTCCGGCACACCAGCGTCGCAAGTGGGCAGCTGTCGCAGATCTGAACGATGTGGATCTGCAACAGCTGCCCACTTCGCGTCGTCGGGCGTCCTCAGGTGTCCTCGGCCTCGCCCTCCGGGGTCTGCGCCTCGGTCTGGGGCAGCCGCCGCCGGTGCCGCAGGAGCACCCAGCGACCGCGGTAGCCGCGGCTGGACCCGCCGACCTCGGTGGCGTCGATCTCGGTGCCGGGGGTGCGCGCCGCCTCGACCGCTGCGTAGGAGATGGGCATGACGCCCTCGCCGCGGAACGCCTCGGGCTCGAGGTCCTCGGTGGGTACGACGCCCACGGCGGCGAGCACCGAGGGCAGGAGCACCGAGGCCATGCTGGCGTAGCCGGCCGCCGAGGGGTGGAACCGGTCCGAGCCGAACATCTCGGTCGGGGCAGCGCTGAACTCCGGCCCCAGGACGGAGCCGAGCGACACGGTCCGGCCGCCCGCCTCGACCACGGCGATCGCCTGGCCGGCCGCGAGCCGGCGGCTCCACGCCCGGGCGACCTGGCGCAGCGGCGGCGCGATCGGCTCGACCGTCCCGAGGTCCGGGCAGGTGCCGACGACGACCTCCACGCCCGCCTCGCGCAGCCGGCGCACGGCGTGCTCGAGCAGGCGCACCGACTCCGACGGCAGCACCCGGTGCGTGACGTCGTTGGCGCCCACGAGGATCACCGCGACGTGCGGCTGCGCCGGCAGGGCGAGGTCGACCTGCGCATCGAGGTCCCGGGACCGTGCTCCCACGACGGCGACCGAGCGCAGGGACACCCGGCGGTCGGTCGCGTCGGCGAGACCCGAGGCGAGCAGGGCCCCGGGTGTCTGCTCGACCTCCTCGACGCCGTACCCGACAGCGCTGGAGTCGCCGAGCAGGGCAAGCCGCAGGGACGGCCCGGGCCGGCCCGTGCCGTACCGGCCGGAGGCGTCGGGCGTGGGGTCCTCCCGCGGCGTGCCGATGGTGCGCCGGGCCAGCTTCGCCTCTGCGCTGAGGATCCCGACGAGCGAGGCGCCGAGCAGCGAGACGCCGCCACCGCCGTAGGCAGCCGCGGCGGCGAGCTTGCGTGCAGCCGCTGCCTTCCCCACGTCGCCATGCTAATGAACGGCCCTAGACTGGCCGCGTGCACTACGTGAACTCGCTCCTCGACCTGGTCGGCAACACCCCGCTCGTGCGTCTCAACCGGGTCATGGACGACCTGTCCGGCAAGGCCCCGGTCGTGCTGGCCAAGGTGGAGTACCTCAACCCCGGCGGCTCGGTGAAGGACCGCATCGCGCTGCGGATGATCGAGGCCGCCGAGGCAGACGGCACCCTGAAGCCGGGCGGCACCCTGGTCGAGCCGACGTCGGGCAACACCGGCGTCGGGCTGGCGATGGTCGCGCAGGCGAAGGGCTACAAGTGCGTCTTCGTCTGCCCCGACAAGGTCAGCGAGGACAAGCGCAACGTGCTCAAGGCGTACGGCGCCGAGGTGGTCGTCTGCCCCACGGCCGTCGCCCCGGAGCACCCGGACTCCTACTACAACGTCTCCGACCGGCTGGTCCGCGAGATCGACGGCGCGGTCAAGCTCGACCAGTACTCCAACCCGAACAACCCGCGCTCCCACTACGAGACGACCGGCCCGGAGATCTGGGAGCAGACCGACGGCCGGGTCACGCACTTCGTGTGCGGCATGGGCACCGGCGGCACGATCAGCGGAGTCGGGAAGTACCTGAAGGAGCAGAACCCCGACGTCCAGGTCGTCGGCGCCGACCCTGCGGGCTCGGTGTACTCCGGCGGCACGGGCCGGCCCTACCTCGTCGAGGGGGTCGGCGAGGACTTCTGGCCCGACACCTACGACGCGTCCGTGGCCGACCGGGTGATCGAGGTGTCCGACGCCGACTCGTTCGCGATGACCCGACGGCTGGCCCGGGAGGACTCCCTCCTGGTCGGTGGCTCCTCGGGGATGGCTGCCTTCGCGGCGATCCAGCTCGCCCACGAGCTCAGCGCTGAGCCGGGCGGCGAGGACGCCGTGATCGTGGTGCTGCTGCCCGACTCGGGCCGCGGCTACCTCACGAAGGTGTTCAACGACGAGTGGCTCGGCCGCTACGGCTTCCTGCCGCCCTCGGGCACCCAGACGGTGGGCGAGGTGCTGCGCGGCAAGCACGCGTCCCTGCCGGACCTCGTGCACACGCACCCCAACGAGACGATCGCCGAGGCCGTGCAGATCCTCCAGGAGTACGGCGTCTCGCAGATGCCCGTCGTGCGGGCGGAGCCGCCGATCGTGGCCGCGGAGGTGGCCGGGTCGGTGTCCGAGCGGGCGCTGCTGGACCTGCTCTACGCCGGCAAGGCGACGCTGTCGGACCCCGTCGAGCAGCACATGCTGGAGCCGCTGCCCTCGATCGGGTCCAACGAGCCGGTCGAAGACGCGGTCCGCGCTCTCGAGTCCGCGGACGCGCTGCTGGTGCAGGAGGACGGCAAGCCGATCGGCGTCGTCACGAGACAGGACCTGCTCACCTACATCGCCCGCCGCTGACTCAGCGCAGCCGGAGCGCCATGTCCTCCCGCGGGGCGGCCACCGCGCCGGGGTGCAGGATCGCGGCCAGTGCCTCGACCCCGTCGACCAGCCGCGGCCCCGGCCGGGCGAAGGAGGCGTTCGCGTCGACCGCCCACAGCTGCGCGCCGTCCGGCAGGTGACCCGCCTCGGCCAGCACCTCGGCGAGCGCGGCGGACCGCGCCAGGTCGAAGCCGCAGGGGGCGGCGACCACGACCTCCGGTCGGGCCGCCCGGACCTGGTCCCAGCCCACGCGGAAGGACTTCTCGCCGGGCGTCCCCAGCACGTTCCGGCCGCCGGCGAGACCCACCATCTCGGGGACCCAGTGGCCCGGTGCGAAGGCCGGGTCGGTCCACTCCAGCACGAGGGTGCGCGGCGCGTGACGCCCCGCGACCCGTCGTACGACCTCGCCCAGCCGTGCTCGCAGCGACGCCACCAGCGCCTCGGCCTCCGCCTCGCGGGAGGTGGCCTTGCCGAGCGTCCCGACCGACGCCAGCACCTCCTCGAGCGTGTGCGGGTCGATGGTCAGCACCTCCGCGGTGCAGCCGAGGTGGGCGAGCGCGTCGTCGACCACGGAGACGTCGACCGCGCACACCGCGCACAGGTCCTGGGTCACCACCAGGTCGGCGTCGAGACCGGAGAGCGCGCCCTCGTCGAGGTGGTACAGGTCCTCGCCCGCCTCCATCGCCCGCGCCACGAACGCGTCGATCTCGGCGGACGCGAGTCCCTCGGGCATGGCGCTGGTCGACACGATCGTCCGGCTCCGCGCCTCGGCGGGGTGGTCGCACTCGAAGGTGACCCCGACGACGTCGGCCTCGGCACCGAGGTCGAACAGGATCTCGGTCGTGGACGGCAGCAGCGAGACGATGCGCATGGGCCGAGTCTGCCAGCCCACGGCGACAACTAGGGTTGCCGCGTGGACGACCCGTCGCTGTTGACCTTCGTGCTGCTCGCGCTCGCGGGTCTGCTCGCCGGGTGGATCGACGCGGTCGTCGGTGGCGGCGGGCTGATCCAGCTCCCCGCCCTGCTCGTCGGCCTCCCGGGCGCCTCGCCGGTGCAGGTGCTGGCGACCAACAAGATCGCCTCGGTGATGGGTACGTCGGCCAGCTCGCTGACCTACTACCGCCAGGTGGGTCCGGACCCGCGGACGTTCGTGCCGCTGATGCTGCTCGCCTTCGCCGGCTCGGTCGGGGGCGCAGTCCTGGCCTCACACATCCCCAAGGAGGCCTTCGACCCGATAGTCCTGGTCGCGCTCGTGCTCGTGGGTGCCTACGTGCTGCTCAAGCCGTCGATCGGTCTGCTGACCAGCCTCCGGTTCTCGGGGCACCGGCACACCCTGGCGGCGATGGCGGCGGGCGCGGTGATCGGCTTCTACGACGGTGCGCTCGGCCCGGGCACCGGCTCGTTCTTCGTGTTCACGCTCGTAGGGCTGCTCGGCTACAGCTTCCTGGAGGCGTCGGCGAAGGCCCGGATGGCCAACTGGGCCACGAACGTCGGCGCCCTGGTCGTGTTCATCCCCCAGGGCGCGGTGCTGTGGAAGGTCGGGCTCGTCATGGGCGCCTGCAACCTCCTCGGCGGCTACCTCGGCGCGAGGACCGCGGTGGCGAAGGGGGCCGGCTTCGTGCGCGCGCTCTTCGTCGTGGTGGTCGGCGCGTTCGTGGTCAAGATCGGCTCCGACGTCGTCGGCGCGCTCTGGTGAGCACCCCGGCGTCGTACCTCACCGTCGCCGGGCCGGCCGAGGTGGAGGTCGAGGTCAGGCGCTCGCGGTTCCTGTGCCGGGTCGAGCGGGTCCCGTCGGAGGAGGCGGCGCGCGCGGTCGTGGAGGAGGAGCGGCGGCGGCACTGGGACGCCCGGCACCACTGCTCGGCGTTCGTGCTCGGGCCGGGCGGCGAGGTCCAACGGTCCAGCGACGACGGTGAGCCGTCCGGGACGGCCGGCGCCCCGATGCTCGACGTGCTGCGTGGACGCGGCGTCAGCGACGTGGTGGCGGTGGTGACCCGGTGGTTCGGCGGCGTCCTGCTCGGAGCGGGCGGCCTGGTGCGGGCCTACTCCGACGCCGTCCGCGCGGGACTCGACGAGGCGGGTGTCCTCGAACGACGTCTGCTCCGGGAGTTCGACGTCGCGGTGCCGCACGCCGACGCGGGGCGGCTCGAGAACGGCCTGCGCTCCCGAGGCGTCGCGGTGCTCGGCGTGGAGTACGGCGCCCGGGTGCTGCTGCACGTCGCCGTACCCTCCGACGAGGCCACCCGCCTGCCCCTCCTGCTCGCGGAGCTGAGCGGCGGCGACCTCGAGCCGGTCCCGGCCGGCCAGGGCTGGGTCGACGTGGCGGCGGGCTGACCCGTCCCGCGCCCTCAGCGGTCGGTCTCGAGGGAGGCCCGCGTCGCCTCTATGACCGTCACGGCCCGCTCCCGGAGCTCGTCGAGGTCGACGGTGAGCCGGGCCCGGGCGCTCTCGAGCACCTCCCGCTCGAGGCGACGGGCGGTCGCGGCGCTGCGGTAGTCCTTCGCGTCGACCGCCGCCGTCTTCCCACGACGGATCGCTGCGAGCCGGTCGGAGGCGTTCGGGTCGTGGTCGGAGTCGCGCAGCATCCGGCGCAAGGCGTGGAACGCCGTACGCGCCTCCGCCGAGCCGTAGACCTCCATCACCGGGACGAGCGCGTGGAGCCGGTCGGCGACGTCCGCCACCTTCACGCCGACCTCGCTGACACCGATGTGCTCGTGGACGGTCGACTCGTACTCGCCCCGCTCCCGGTCCAGGGTGTCGATCGCTCCGAAGCTCCCGGGCCGGTCGATCGAGTCGACCAGCGAGCGGCAGGCGCCGACGACGGCGAACAGACCCTCGGACCTGGTCGACCAGGTGCGCTCGTCGTGGGCCGTCTGCCGCTCGTGCCGCCGGTGGAGCACGCCGTTGCCCCAGGTGAGCGCGAGGGCGCCCACGGCGACGACGCCGGACGCGACGACCGAGGTGATTGCTACGGGATCGGGCACGGCAGGACCTCAGACCAGGGTGGTGATCAGCAGGGCGAGCCAGGTGCCGATGAACACCACTCGCAGGAGGTTGATGCGGTCGGTCTCAGGCAGCGGGGTCAGGCGCACGACCGCCTCGAGAACGAACAGTCCGATCAGTGCCGCCCCTCGGAGGTGCTGCACCCAGTCGCCGGTCCGGCCGATCACGGCGGCGATCTCGCCGACCGCCGCGACGGCGGCGAAGACGAGGAAGAGCACTCCGGTCCGGAGCCTGCGTTCAGGGGCTTCTTCGGTCACGGGCCGCCAGCCTACGTCCGGTGGTGGCGAGGGCCGGATGGGGGGCGGTCCGGGCGGAGGACCGGGTTTGGCCCGGCGCGCGGAAGTTGAGAGGCTGTCCGCAGAGCCCGATCGGCTCCCGGACGAGCGGTGCCGTACCCGGTGCACGACAAGACGGCGCCAGAGGAGAGGGAAGTGTCCTGGCTCGTGCTCGTCGTCTCCGGGGTCCTCGAGGCCGTCTGGGCGGTCGCCCTGTCCAAGTCGGAGGGCTTCACCCGGCCGGCCCCCTCGCTGACGTTCCTCGGGGCGTTGGCCCTCAGCATGGCCGGCCTCGCCTACGCGATGCGGCAGCTTCCCGTGGGCACGTCGTACGCCGTCTGGGTCGGAGTCGGAGCCACACTGACCGTGGCCTACGGCATGCTGTCCGGTAGCGAGCCCGTCTCGGTGGCCAAGGTGCTGCTGCTCGCCGGGATCGTGGTCTGCGTGGTGGGTCTCAAGCTGGTGCACTGAGAAGGGCAGGGGACCGCGATGTCGGCGACCGAGGTGAGGGCCGCCCCGTCGGAGCTGACCCGGTCCGACCTGGCCCGCGGCTGGCGTCGGGAGCCACCCGGTGGGCGTGGCTCTGGCTGCTGCCTCTGCCGTTCAGGCCCCCTTGCCTTCCTCCTGCTCGGTGGACCCACCCCGGGCCTGCCGAGGCCGGCCGACGAGAACCGCCGGCTGACCGGGGGATGGGCGTTCCTGCTGGCGGTCGTGCTCGGTGGGGTTGCTCGACCTCGAGAGGTGAGGTGCCTCCTGCCCTCGGCGAGCCCGCGGGTGCGCCGTGCAGATGAGCGCGATTCTCGTCGCGGAACAACCGACGTGCGGTGCAACGGGTCCCCGGGTGTCGGCGTCTTGGGTGCGCGCCCCACCGAGGGGTGCGGCCGACAAGGCCATCAGCACTCACCAGAAACGAGAACCGCCATGCGCAAGACCATCGCCGGTACCGCCGCCGTCTCCGTCGCCGCCCTCGCCTTCGGGCCGGCGGCCCCCGCCGCCGCGGACAGCATCGGCCTGACCGACCCGCAGGACACCTTCCACGGCTCCGACCTCCGCGCCGTCCAGGTGAAGAACAACGACGGGGCCGTCGTGGTGATCACCAACCACACCAACCTCAGACGGGACTGGAGGAGCGGCTCCGCGGGGGCGGTCTACATCGACACCGACCGCGCGGACCACGGGCCGGAGTACGTGTTCGTCGGCGGCTTCTACGAGGGCACCGACTACCGGCTGCTCGAGACCGAGGGGTTCGGCCACAAGAAGTGGGGCGCCGCGGCCGAGGGGTACCACCAGATGAGCGTCGACTACGCCAAGGACCAGGTCCGGATGCGGATGTCGCGCGAGGCGCTCGACAACCCCGGCAAGGTGCGGGTCGCGGTCCGCGTCTCGGGAACCCGCAGCGACGGCAGCAGCGCCGGCCTCGTCGACTGGCTCCGTGAGCCGCACAGCTTCACCCCCTGGGTGGCCAGGGGCTGAGTCACCCCGGCTCCCGCCCAGCCCGGACCGTCGCTGATCGCGAGGTCCGGGCCGGTTCGCGCGTGCGGCGACGGCCCCGCCGCCGTCGCACGTGCAGGTGCGCGTTTGCTCACCTCGGGTGACGCGCTTGAGCCACAGCCAACGGCGGCGGCGGTGGCGGTGGCAAGTTCGACGGTCAGGCGTCTGCGGGGAACGGCACACCGGTCGCGGAGTGGCACCGGTAGCCGTTCGGGTTCTTCGCGAGGTACTGCTGGTGGTGGTCCTCGGCGTAGAAGTACTCCGGCGCCGGCCCGATCTCGGTGGTGATGGGGCCGTAGCCGCGCTCGGCGATGACCGGCTCATAGGCCGCGGTCAGCGCACGGGCGACCCGGTCCTGGTCGTCGGAGAGGGTGTAGATCGCCGAGCGGTACTGCGTGCCGATGTCGTTGCCCTGCCGCATGCCCTGGGTGGGGTCGTGGAACTCGTAGAAGGCCTTGACCAGGTCGGCGTAGGACACCCGCGCGGGGTCGAACACGACACGCACCGCCTCGGTGTGCCCGGTGCGACCGGAGCAGACCTCCTCGTACGACGGCCACCGCGTCGTACCCCCGGCGTAGCCGACCGACGTGGACCACACACCCGGCATCTGCCAGTAGATCTCCTCGGCGCCCCAGAAGCAGCCGAGGCCGAAGACCGCCACCTCGTGGCCGGCGGGGATGTTCGACTCGTCGGTGACCAGCGGCGCGTCGAGGACGAGGTGCCGCTCGGCGAGGGCGAACCACCGCTCCGGGCGGCCGGGCAGGGCGTCGTCGGGCGTGGGGAGCTGGGTCTTGTGGCGGCTGAACAGCACAGGTCTCTCCTCGGCGTGCTCGGTGGCTCTGCTTTCCCACGTTACCTTGGGAAACCAGCACTTCCCGCGGTGTATTTCACGAGGTAGGTACTGCCATCCCAGGTGAACGTGGGAAAGCGCCGGGCCGGGTAGGGTCGGCCAGGTGAGCGAGCAGACCCCAGCCGACGTGCAGAAGACCGGGTTCGAGACGCGGGCGATCCACGCCGGCTACGAGCCCGACCCGATGACCGGCGCGGTGATCCCGCCGATCTACGCCACCAGCACCTACAAGCAGGACGGCGTCGGCGGGATGCGCGGGGGCTACGAGTACTCCCGCACCGCCAACCCCACCCGCGCCGCGCTCGAGGCCAACCTCGCCGCCCTCGAGGAGGGGGAGCGCGGCTTCGCCTTCGGCAGCGGCCTCGCCGCCGAGGACACCCTGTTGCGCACCGTCTGCAGGCCCGGCGACCACGTGGTGATCCCCGACGACGCGTACGGCGGCACCTACCGCCTGTTCGCGAAGGTCGCGGAGCCGTGGGGGCTCGAGCACACTCCCGCGCAGGTCGCCGACCCCGAGGCCGTGCGGGCCGCGATCCGGCCGGGGCAGACGAAGATCGTCTGGGTCGAGACCCCGACGAACCCGCTGCTCAACATCGCCGACATCGAGGCGCTGGCGGTCGTGGCCCACGACGCCGGGGCGTTGCTGGTCGTCGACAACACCTTCGCGTCGCCGTACCTCCAGCAGCCGCTCACCCTCGGGGCCGACGTGGTCGTGCACTCGACGACGAAGTACTGCGGTGGCCACTCCGACGTCGTCGGCGGCGCCCTGGTCGTCCGTGACCACGGCCTCGCCGAGCAGATCGCCTTCCACCAGAACTCCATCGGCGCGGTCGCGGGGCCGTTCGACGCGTGGCTCGTGCTGCGCGGCCTGAAGACCCTGGGCGTGCGGATGGACCGCCACTGCGACAACGCCGAGCGCATCGTGGAGTTCCTCGAGGCGCACCCGCGGGTGGCCGAGGTGGTCTACCCCGGCCTTCCGACGCACCCGGGCCACGAGGTCGCCGGCCGGCAGATGAAGAGGTACGGCGGCATCGTGTCGTTCCGGGTCACCGAGGGGGAGGCCAAGGCGCTCGACGTGTGCGCAAAGGCGAAGGTCTTCACGCTCGGTGAGTCCCTCGGCGGCGTCGAGTCCCTCATCGAGCACCCCGGGAGGATGACCCACGCCTCGGTGGCCGGCACCGACCTGGAGGTCCCCGGCGACCTGATCCGCCTGAGCGTCGGGATCGAGACCGTCGAGGACCTGGTCGCCGACCTGGACCAGGCCCTGTCCTGACGTGACCGGCCTGATCGCCTGCGTGGACTTCGGGTCCACCTTCACCAAGGCGGCGCTCGTGGAGACCGGGACCGGTAAGCTGGTGGCGACGGCGAGCCACCGTACGACGATCGACACCGACGTGCTCGACGGGTGGGACGCGTGCCTCGAGCAGCTCGCGGCGGTCGAACCGGGGGCTCGCGAGGCCGAGGTGCTGGCCTGCTCGAGCGCCGGGGGCGGCCTGCGGATCGCCGTCGTCGGCAACGAGGAGCTCGTCACGGCTGAGGCCGGCCGGCGGGTCGCGCTGTCCAGCGGAGGCCGGGTCGTGCACGTCGCGAGCGGTGGGCTCGACGGGTCCGCGGTGGAGGCGCTCCGTGAGAGCCGCCCCGACGTCGTGCTCCTCGTCGGCGGCACGGACGGCGGCAACGCGGAGGTGCTCCTCGGCAGCGCCCGTGCCCTCGCGGGGGCGGCGTGGCCCGGACCGGTCGTGGTCGCCGGCAACGTCGACGTCCGCGACGAGGTGGCCGGCCTTCTCGAGGGGGCCGGGACGCCGTACGTCCTCGCCGACAACGTGGTGCCGCGCATCGGCGTGCTCGCCCCCGACTCCGCCCGGCACGCGATCCGCGAGATGTTCCTGCGGCACGTGATCGGCGGCAAGCACCTCTCGGCGCGCGCCGACTTCACACAGATGGTGCACGGCGCGACACCTGACGTCGTGCTGACCGCCGTCGAGCTGCTCGCGCGCGGCCTCGACGAGGACAGGTCCGGTGCCGGCGACGTGGTGGTCGTCGACGTCGGCGGCGCCACCACGGACGTGTACTCCGTCATCGAGCTCGACCCCGAGGACTCCGGCCTGTCCCGTGAGGTGGTGGCCACCGTCCCCGCCTCGCGGACCGTCGAGGGCGACCTCGGCATGCGGTGGAGCGCCGAGTCCACGGTCGGGGCGGGTACGGCGCTGGGGCTGGTCGACGACGCCGGCCGGGAGGCCCTGGAGGCCACCGCGGCGGCCCGGCACGCCGACCCCGGCTACGTCCCCGAGGACCAGCGGGAGCTCGGGCGCGACCAGGAGCTGGCGTCGGTGGCGATCGGGGTGGCGGTGCGCCGGCACGCCGGACGGGCCCAGGTGGTGTTCGGCCCCGACCCTTCGGCGGGCTCGGGACAGCGCGGACGCGTCGTGGAACGCACCGGCAAGGACCTGCGCGAGGCCGACCTGCTCGTGGGGTCCGGCGGCGTCCTGCGGCACAGCGGCACCGCGGGCCCGGAGGTGATGGGTCGCCACCTCGGCGACGACGGTCAGGGGTGGCAGCTCCCGGAGCACCCGCGCGTCGTCGTCGACGTCGACTACGTGCTCGCCCCGGCCGGCCTGCTCGCCGACCGACACCCCGAGGCGTCGTACCGCCTGCTGAACCGGCTCCGCGCCTGACCTGTCACCTAGTCTGTCGACATGGGAATGGGGAACCGGCTCGGCGGCAGCATGGAGAAGCTGCGCGATCGGCAGCGTCGGCGCTCCGAGGCCCGCTTCGCGGAACGGTTCTCGACGCAGTTCGCCCAGCAGTGGGCCGCGGTGCGCGCGGAGCGGCGCCACGAGGACGTCGAGCCGACGATCCAGGCCGGCCCCTCCAACTTCTCCCGGGCGCAGGTGCCCTACGGCGTGGACCTCGCGGCGGCCTGGGCGTGGCGCTTCCTGGTGATCGTCGCGGCCGGGTGGGTCATCTTGTGGACCCTCTCGCAGTTCATGGCGATCGTGATCCCGCTCGTGGTGGCGCTGCTGTTCGCGGCCCTGGCGGCGCCCCTGGTCGACCTCCTGCAACGAGGCGGGTTCAACCGTGCGTTCGCGTCCGTGGTCACCGTGCTCGTGGGGCTCGGCACGGTCAGCCTCCTGCTGACCTTCGTCGGGCAGCAGATCTCCCAGGGCTTCAGCGACCTGTCCAAGCAGGTCGTCGACGGTCTCGGTGAGATCCGCACCTGGCTCCGCGAGGGGCCGCTGCAGGCCAGCGACTCCCAGATCTCGGACTTCATCACCCAGACCCAGGAGGCGATCCTCACCGGCAACGAGCAGGTGGTCACCCGGGTCACCGAGGTCGGCACGGCACTGAGCTACCTGTTGGCCGGCTTCTTCATCGTGCTGTTCGCGAGCTACTTCTTCCTCGCCGACGGTGGTCGCATCTGGGCGTGGGTGGTGCGGCTGTTCCCGCGCGTGGCCCGCACGCGCGCGGACTCGTCGGGCCGGGCAGCCTGGTTCACGGTCACACGGTTCGTCCGGGCGACGGTCCTGGTCGCCCTCGTGGACGCGGTCGGCATCATGCTCGTCGCCTTCGCGCTGAAGGTGCCGCTCGCCTTCGCCATCGGCGTGCTGGTCTTCGTCAGCTCCTTCGTGCCGCTGGTCGGCGCGACCGTGTCCGGTGCGGTGGCCGTGCTCGTCGCGCTCGTCGCCCAGGGTCCGATCGTCGCCCTGCTGATGCTCGCCGGCGTCATCGTGGTGCAGCAGGTCGAGTCGAACGTGCTGCAGCCCTTCCTGCTCGGGCGCTTCGTCTCGGTGCACCCGCTGGGGGTCCTCATCGCGATCGGGTGCGGCATCCTCGTGGCCGGCGTGGCAGGTGCGCTGATCGCCGTACCCCTCGTGGCCGCACTGAACGCGATCGCGATGCACCTGGCCGGCGAGCAGCCCGCCCCGGCCGAGGCTGTGGTCCCGAGGGCCGCCGAGCCGCCGGGGCACACCCCGCGCGCCTGACCGTCAGCGGCTGCGCTCGGGCTCCGGGGCAGCGAGGGTGGGCCCGGCGGGCGCCGGCGGCCCGGCCTCGGCGCTCTGCCGGGTGCCGAGCGGGACCTCCTTGATGAAGAAGGCCACCGCCAGGGCCACCAGCACCAAAGGTACGGCGGACAGGAACATGTCGTGCAGCGCGCTGCTGAACGCCCCGGTGACGAGCTCGCGCAAGGGGTCGGGCAGGGCCTGGATCTCCTGGACGTTGTTGGCCATCGCCTCCGGGTTGCCGATCTCGGGAGCATCGGGACCGGCCGGCGCCTCGCGCATCGCCTCGGCGAGGTGCACCGCGAGCCTGCTGGAGAGGATCGCCCCGAACAGCGCGGTCCCGAAGGCGCCGCCCATCTGCCGGAAGAAGGCCACCGAGGCGGTCGCGACGCCCATGTCCTTGCGGTCCACGGAGTTCTGCACGATCACCACGAGCACCTGCATGGTCAGGCCCAGGCCGAGGCCGAGGACGAACATCGACATGCCGGCGAACCAGTACGGCGTGCCGGTGTCGAAGGTCGACAGGAGCACGAGCGCGCCGGCGGTGACCGTGGCGCCGAGGATCGGGTAGATCCTGTAGCGGCCGTTGCGGCTCATCAGCTGGCCGGCGCCGATCGAGGTGGTGAAGATGCCGATGACCATCGGCAGCATCGCCAGGCCGGACCTGGTCGGGCTCATCCCGTCGACCACCTGGAGGTAGACCGGGATGAAGATCATCGCGCCGAACATCGCGGTGCCGATCGTGAAGCCGAAGACGTTGGCGATCGTGAAGATCGAGTTGCGGAACAGGCCCATCGGGATGATCGGCTCGGTCGCGCGCAGCTCGACGAGCACGAAGACCACGGCGAGGACGAGGCCGGCGCCGAGCAGCGTCAGGCTGGTGCCGGTGGTCCAGCCGAGCTCGGGGCCCGCCCAGGCGGTGTAGAGCAGGATCGAGGTGACCGACGCGACGACGACCGCCGCGCCGAGGTAGTCGATCTTGTGGTCGCGGCGGACGTGGGGGATCTTCAGGGCGGCCGAGGTGACGACGAGCGCGACCAGGCCGATCGGGATGTTGATGAAGAAGATCCACTGCCAGCCGGGTCCGTCGGCGAACCAGCCGCCGAGGACCGGGCCGAGCACCGAGGAGGTGCCGAAGACGGCGGCGAAGTACCCCTGGTAGCGACCGCGCTCACGCGGCGGGATGACGTCGCCGATCGTGGCCATCGCCAGCGCCATGAGGCCACCGCCGCCGAGCCCCTGCACCGCGCGGAAGGCGATCAGCTGCTCGATGTTCTGCGAGAAGCCCGCGAGCAGGGAGCCGACCAGGAAGGTGACGATCGCGATCTGGAACAGCAGCCGGCGGCCGTAGAGGTCGGAGATCTTGCCCCACAGCGGGGTGGAGGCCGTCGCGGTGAGCAGGTACGCGGTGACCACCCACGACAGCTTGTCCAGGCCGCCGAGCTCGCTGGTGATGCGGGGGAGGGCGGTGCCCACGATGCTCTGGTCGAGCGCCGAGAGGAACATGCCGACCATGAGGCCACCCATGACCACCAGGATCTGGCGGTGGCTGAGGTATCCGTCGGTGTCGGGGGTCACGGGGTCTCCTGGTGGTCGAGCTCGTCGAGCAGGCGGTTGAGAAGCAGGCGGAGGCGCTCACGGTCCTCGGGCGGCCAGTCGGCGAGCAGGGCGCCGACGAGGGCCCGGCGCCGCTCGGCCCCTGCCTCGAGGCGCTGCCGGCCCAGCGCGGACAGACCGACCCGGCTGGCCCGGCCGTCCTAGGGGTCGGCGCTGCGCTCGAGCAGGCCCCGCTCCTCGAGGTGGCGCACGTGCCGGCTCACCGTGGAGGCGTCGAGGTCCAGCGTGGCCGCGAGCGAGGACAGGCGCATCGGCGCGTGCAGCAGCGACTTCATGAGCAGGATCGCGCCGAAGTCCAGCTCCTCGCCGGGATGGCGCTGACGCATCCTCCGGCCCAGCCGGGCGAGGGTCACCATCACGGCCTCCTCGGCGGTCGCCGGGACGTCGTACCGGTGGGCGGGTGCGGACGCCGGGGTGGGCGTGGTGGACGCGGACACCACCCCAGGGTGCGTCAGTTGCGTGCGTCATGCAAATTGTTTGGGGTGAGGGTGCTCACGGCCCGGGAACCGCGCCTGCGCGCCCGGCAATAGGGTGGGCGCCATGAGCACCGAGCAGCGCGCCGAAGCCGTCGCCATCCCCACCCTCGACGACATCCGCCGTGGCGCGGAGGTCCTCCGCGAGGTGGCGATCAGGACGCCGATCGAGGAGTCCCGCTGGCTCTCCGCGGTCGCCGGCGGGCCGGTGCTCCTGAAGGCGGAGAACCTGCAGCGCACCGGCTCGTTCAAGATCCGTGGCGCCTACCTGCGCATGTCCCGGCTCTCGGCCGAGGAGCGCGCCGCCGGCGTCGTGGCCGCGAGCGCCGGGAACCACGCCCAGGGCGTCGCGCTGGCCGCCGGGCTGCTCGGCATCAAGGCGACCGTCTTCATGCCCGGCGGGGCACCGATCCCCAAGGAGAAGGCCACCCGGGGGTACGGCGCCGAGGTGGTCTTCGAGGGCCACACGGTCGACGACGCGCTCGTCCGGGCCAAGGCGTTCGCCGAGGAGACCGGGGCCGTGCTCATCCACCCCTTCGACCACTTCGACATCGTCGCCGGCCAGGGCTCCTGCGGGCTCGAGATCATGGAGCAGGCACCCCAGGCGCGCACCGTCCTCGTGCCCACCGGCGGCGGCGGCCTGCTCGCCGGCATCGCCACAGCCGTCAAGGCCGTCGACCCCCGGGTCCGGGTGGTCGGCGTCCAGGCGGAGGGCGCGGCGGCGTACCCTCGCTCGCTCGCCGAGCACCACCCCGTCGCCCTCGGTTCCATGAGCACGATGGCCGACGGCATCGCGGTCGGCTGCCCCGGCGCGGTGCCCTTCCGGGCGGTGGAGGAGTACGTCGACGACATCATCACCGTCAGCGAGGAGTCGATGTCGCGGGCGCTGCTCATGCTGCTCGAGCGGGCCAAGCTCGTCGTGGAGCCCGCCGGGACCGCCGCCGTCGCCGCGCTGATGGACCATCCCGACCGGTTCCCGACGCCGGCGGTCGCGGTGCTGTCGGGCGGCAACGTCGACCCGCTGCTGCTGATGCGGGTGATCCGGCACGGCATGGCGTCCGCGGGACGCTACCTCAACTTCTGGGCGCGGATCCCCGACCGTCCCGGCGGCCTGGCCACGCTCCTGGCCGAGCTGGCGGCCCTCGACGCGAACGTGCTCGACGTGGTCCACGAGCGGACCTCGCCCCAGCTCCACCTCGGCGAGGTCGAGGTGGCGATGCAGGTCGAGACCCGCGGCGTCGCACACGCGGATCGGGTGCTCAGCCGGCTGCGGGAGTGCGGCTACCACGTGACCGAGCCGCGTTGAGCACGGCGGAGACGACCATGACCCAGAAGCACACCCGCCGCCCCGAGGACCTGCTCGAGCCGCTGCTGGGCCTGGTCCTCGCCGTGACCTGGGCTGCCGGGACGCCACAGACGCGGCCTCAGCGGGCGAGGTGGCGCTCCCAGTCCTCGAGGGTGGTGTCCTCGATCGGGTTGAGCCCGCGGGCACCGGCGTTGTTGAAGAGGATGTCGGGGTCGCCGTACTCGGTGAGCCGCGACTCCGGGCGACAGCGACGAAGTGACCCGGGCGCCGGGTCGATGGTCCCGGTGCGGAGGAGGGCACGCCGAAGGGCCGCGGACAGCCACCGTCCGGTGGCGTCCGCGGCCCTGTCGGCTCGTCGGTTCGCTGTGGGTCAGGCCCCGGTGTAGGGCACCGCGTCGACGATCTCGACCTTGAGGACCTTGCCGTTGGGGGCCTCGAAGTCGACCTCGTCGCCCTTCTTCTTGCCCATGATCGCGGAGCCGAGGGGGGACTGCGGCGAGTACACCTGCAGGTCCTCGGGCGTCTCGATCTCCCGGGCGCCGAGGAGGAACACCTCGACCTCGTCGTCGCCGACGAAGCGCGTGGTCACCGTCATGCCGGGCTCCACGACACCGTCGTCGGCCGGGGTCTCGCCGACCTCGGCACGACGGAGCATGTCCTCGAGCTGGCGGATCCGGCCCTCGACCTTGCCCTGCTCCTCACGGGCGGCGTGGTAGCCGCCGTTCTCCTTCAGGTCACCCTCGTCGCGCGAGGCGCTGATCCGGGCGATGACCTCGTTGCGGACCGGGCCGCGCAGGTGCTCGAGCTCGGCCTGGAGCTTTTCGAAAGCATCCTGGGTCAGCCAGATCACGTTCTGGTCGCTGGACTGCGTCACTGGTCGTGCTCCTGCTCGGTTGTCGGTTGGTCACAGCTGCCCCGGGACCACAGGGGAGGGGTCGTTCAGGGCAAGTGAATGATCTTACCAACGTCCTGGGCAGGTGGACGAATTCCCGTGAGCTCACTGACGCCGGCTCTGGCCCTCCGCGAGGCAGCCGACCACGTGCACGGTGGTGGCGCGCCGGTCCGTGCGGATGGTCTCGGTCAGCCGGGAGCGCTCCTGCCCGCCCGGTCCCACCGCGACGTTGAGCTCGCCCACCACGGAGTGGTCGGCGGCCTGGGCGCGCAGCAGGCAGGACGCCTCGACGTCACTGGTGCGGCGCTCCACGCTGAAGGTGGCGGTAGCGGTGTGGTCGTCGACGACGCCGTAGGCCTCGAGGCCGGAGCGCACCGCCGGGGAGGACGTGGGCAGCCAGGCCCAGACGAGCCACGCGACCAGGACCAGGCCGAGCCCCGCGGCCGCGACGAGCCGGAGGCGTCGCCGGTCGCTGGAGGGGGTCCCGTATCTCGTCGCCAGGTCGGTCACCACCACATTCTAGGATTGCCCGCATGCTCCGACTGATGCACGTCCACGCCCACCCCGACGACGAGTCGAGCAAGGGCGCCGCGACCACCGCCAAGTACGTCGCCGAGGGCGCCGACGTGCACGTGGTGACCTGCACCGGTGGGGAGCGGGGGTCGGTGCTCAACCCGAGGATGGACCGCCCCGAGGTCTGGGAGAACATCGCCGAGATCCGTCGCCGGGAGATGGACGCCGCCCGCGAGATCCTCGGGGTCACCCAGCACTGGCTGGGCTTCGTCGACTCCGGGTGGCCGGAGGGAGACCCGCCGCCCCCGCTCCCGGACGGCTGCTTCGCCGCGCTCCCGGTCGAGGACGCCGCCGAGCCGCTGGTGCGACTGATCCGGCAGATCAGGCCGCACGTGGTGACGACGTACGACGAGAAGGGGGGCTATCCGCACCCCGACCACATCATGTGCCACCGGGTGGCCGTCGAGGCCTTCGAGGCGGCCGCCGACCCCGAGCGCTACCCGGGCGCGGGGGAGCCGTGGCAGCCGCTGAAGCTCTACTACCACCACTCGTTCCACCGTGACCGCACCCAGGCGCTGCACGACGAGATGATCGTGCGCGGCCTCACCTCGCCCTACGAGGAGCGGCTGTCGAGCTGGAGGCCCGACCCGGAGCACGCCCAGCGGATCACCACACGGGTGCCGTGTGCGGAGTACTTCCCGCTGCGGGACCGGGCCCTCCTCGCCCACGCCACCCAGATCGACCCCGAGGGCGCCTGGTTCGCCTGCCCCCTGGAGGTCCATCAGAAGGCTTGGCCGACCGAGGACTACGAGCTCGTGAGGAGCTACGTGGACAGCGAGATCCCCGAGGACGACCTCTTCGCCGGGGTCCGCGAGTCGGTTGAGACGATGGGGGCATGAACACCGTGAGCCTGTGGGCCCTGCTCGTGCCCCTGTCGGAGGAGGACATCACCCAGCCGGAGGACTACGACCCGGGGATCGGCCTCTTCCTGCTGATCGCCTTCCTGGTGGTGGCGGTGGTCGTGCTCTGGCTCAGCTTCCGCAAGCAGCTGCGCAAGACCGACCGGAACTTCCTCGGCGACGGCTCGGGCCGCGGCGACTCCGACAGCGCCGCAGGCGACGGAGACCGCCCCGAAGCGGGCGGCGACGGCGAGAGCGGCAGGAGCAACCTCTAGCGTCGGGACGCCCCGGGGCGGTCAGCGGGGGTCGGTGCGTACGACGCGCACGAGGGCGTCGTACGCCGTGCGGGGCTCCTGGTCGGGGCTGCCCTCCGCAAGCAGGACCTCCCGGGCCACCCGCTCGGCACGCACCACCTCGAAGCGTTCCCCGTCGAGGTCGGCGAGCACGTCCTCGGCGGTGTAGAGCACGGCCGGCTCCTGCGGGCCCCCGGTGCCCTCGGTGAGGTTGGTGCTGTCGTGGGCGACGACGAGCAGGGTGCCGCCGTCGCGCAGGGCGGTGAATGCGCGTCGTACTGCCGCCCGGCGTTGCTCGGCGGGCAGCTGGAGGTAGGCGACGACCGCGAGGTCGTAGGTGTCGCGGCCCAGGTCGTCGTTGACGACGTCGGCCAGCAGCCACTCGACGCCCAGGTCGCCGCCGCGGCGCTGCGCGACGGCGCGGCCCTTGTCGAGGCCGGCGCGGGAGAAGTCGACCGCGGTCACCTGCCAGCCGCGCTCGGCCAGCCAGATGCTGTTGCGACCCTCCCCGGCCGCGACGTCGATCGCGCGGCCGGGGGAGAGGTCTGCAAGCTCGGACTCGACGAACTGGTTGGGTCCCGCGGACCACACCAGCGCGCTGTCGGCGTACCGACGGTCCCAGTCGTGGGAGTCCATCCAGATCACGCGAGGGAGAGGAAGAGCTTCTCCATCTTCGCGGTGTCCAGGGCGGCGGCCTCGCCCTCCTGAACCACGCACTGCCTCAAGCCGGAGGCGACGATGGCGAAACCGGCCCGGTCGAGCGCGCGGCTGACCGCGGCCAGCTGCGTCACGACGTCCTCGCACTCCCGACCCTCGTCGAGCATCTTGATGACACCGCTCAGCTGCCCCTGGGCACGCTTGAGGCGGTTGATCACCGCGACCATCTCTTCGGCAGGCAGTTCCATCTCGGGATCCTTCTTACTCGTGGCTCACGCGGAGAGCGAGGCCAGTGCCTTCTCGAGGCGCTCCTTGGCCTCGTCGGCGACGGACTTCAGACCATCGTTCTTGGTCATGGCGACCATGGTCTCGGGGTCGACCGCCTCGACGACGGTACTCTCCCCGGACTCACGGACCACGACGTTGCAGGGCAGGAGCAGCCCGACGGACGGCTCGGCCAGCAGCGCCTGGTGCGCCAGCGGCGGCCGGCACGCGCCGAGGATGACCTGGGCGGGGACGTCGACGTCGAGCTTCTTCTTCAGCGTGGCCTTGATGTCGATCTCGGTCAGGACGCCGAAGCCCTGCTCGCCGAGCGCTGCCTTGACCGCCTCGACGGTCTCGGCGTAAGGGGTGCTGACGGTGGTGCTGATCGCGTAGCTCATGCCTGCTCTCCCTGCTCCTGGGAGGCGACGGCCGCGTGGACCTCGGCCATGTCCAGGTCCTTGACCGCGGTGATCACCTGGTCCAGGGCGGCCGGCGGGAGCGCTCCGGGCTGGGCGAAGACGAGCACGCCCTCGCGGAAGGCCATCAGCGTCGGGATCGAGGTGATGTTCGCCGCGCGCGCCAACGCCTGCTCCGCCTCGGTGTCGACCTTCCCGAAGACGATGTCCGCGTACTGCTCGGACGCCTTCTCGTAGGTCGGGGCGAACTGCCGGCAGGGGCCGCACCACGCGGCCCAGAAGTCGACGAACACGATGTCGTTGTCGGCGACCGTCTGCTCGAAGTCGGTCGCGCCGAGGTTAACCGTTGCCATGCGCCTCATCCCTCCAGGGAGTTTGATCGTAATACCTGCGGGGGTATAACCCGGCTCGTTCCGGGTTCATTCCCACGACCACTTGTACCCAGGGAATGCATCCGACACCGCGTGGCGTTGGATCGGCATGCATACCCTCCAGGGTATCTGAGACGAAAGGAAGGGAGACGAATGCGCGAGGTCGACATCGACCAGTTCGCACAGGCTCACGCCGAGGGGGCGAGGGTCGTCGACGTCCGCGAGGCGCGGGAGTACGTCTCGGGTCACGTGGAAGGCGCCGAACTCATCCCGATGGGTTACGTCCCCAGCCAGATGGCGCGGCTCCCCAAGGACGAGCCCGTCTACCTCATCTGCCGCACCGGCAACCGCTCGCTCGCGATGGCGGATTTTCTGCGAGCCTCGGGGTACGACGCACGATCAGTGGCGGGCGGCACCGTGGCCTGGGCGAGGTCCGGCCGCGAGCTGGTCGAGGGCAGGGAGCCCAGCCGCCAGGCCGCGTGAACACGCATGAGAGGAGCGCATCGTGACCGACATCGAGATCCGCACCCTGGAGACCCCGTCGCTGGGGGACCGCAGCTACCTCGTGCACGACGGCGAGGTCGCCTTCGTCGTCGACCCACAGCGTGACATCGACCGGGTCCTCGAGCTCGCTTCGAAGGAGGGCGTGCGGGTGACGCACGTCTTCGAGACGCACATCCACAACGACTACGTGACCGGGGGCCTCGCCCTGGCCCGCGAGACGGGGGCGGCCTACCACGTCAACGCCGACGACGAGGTGAGCTTCGACCGGGAGCCGATCCGCGACGGGGCAGCCGTCGCGGTCGGCGACCGGATGACCGTCCGGGCGATCCACACCCCCGGCCACACCTTCACGCACCTGTCCTACGCCGTGGAGGCCGACGGCTCGCCGCTGGCAGTCTTCACCGGCGGCTCGCTGCTGTACGGCGCCACCGGGCGCCCGGACCTGCTGGGCGAGGAGCACACGGAGGAGCTGACCCACCTCCAGCACCGCTCCGCCCAGCGGCTCGCCGAGCTCCCCGACGCCACCGAGGTCTACCCCACGCACGGCTTCGGCAGCTTCTGTGCGGCCGGCTCCTCCGATGCCGACCTCACCGAGTCGACGATCGGGCGCGAGAAGACCGCCAACCCCGCGCTCACGGAGAGCGAGGAGGAGTACGTCCGCCAGATCGTCGAGGGCCTCGACGTCTACCCGGCGTACTACGCGCAGATGGGCCCGGCCAACGCCGGTGGCCCCGGCGCGCCCGACCTCACCCCGCCGGAGACGGCGGACGCCGAGGAGCTCCGCCGCCGGCTGGAGGCCGGGGAGTGGCTGGTGGACCTGCGCACCCGGACCGCGTTCGCGGCCGGGCACGCGCCGGGCACCTACAACTTCGGCATCGACGGCCAGTTCTCCACCTACGTCGGCTGGATCATGAGGTGGGGCACCCCGATCACACTGCTCGGCGAGTCCGAGGAGCAGGTCGCAGAGGCCCAGCGCGAGCTGGCCCGCATCGGCATCGACCGTCCGGCCGCCCGGGCGACCGGGAAGCCGGAGGACTGGACCGCCGAGGAGCTCGGCACCTTCCCCATCGCGACCTTCGCCGAGCTCGCCGACGTCCGCCACCATCGCGAGGTGGTCGTCCTCGACGTGCGGACCGCGTCGGAGTTCCGCGACGGCCACGTCGAGGGCGCGGTGAACCTGCCGATCCACGAGATCGCCGACCGCGTCGGGGACGTCCCCGACGGAGAGCTGTGGGTGCACTGCGGCAGCGGCTACCGGTCCTCGATCGCCGCGTCGTTCCTCGCCGCGGCCGGACGTCGCCAGATGGTCATGGTCGACGACGAGTTCTCGAAGGCCGCGGAGGCCGGCCTTCAGATCACCACGGAGTAGGAGAAAAGAGCCGCATGGGGTTCCTCGACACCCTGTTCAAGAAGCCGTACCGCGTCGTCGACCCGGACGAGGCCAAGGAGGCGATGGAGCGGGGCGCGGTCCTGCTCGACGTCCGCGAGTCCCACGAGTGGCGCAGCGGGCACGCCCCGAAGGCCCGGCACATCCCGCTGAGCCAGCTCAGCACGCGCGCCAAGGAGCTTCCCCGCAACCGGGAGATCCTCGTCGTGTGCCGCTCGGGCAACCGGTCCGCGCGCGCAGCACGGATGCTCGCGGCCCAGCGCACCGACGTCGCCAACATCAAGGGCGGCATGGGCGCCTGGGTGCGCCACGGGCACCCCGTGGTCGCCAAGGGCGGCGGCCCGGGCCGGGTGGCCTGAGGACCCCCGGTGCACCGCTCTCGACGCAGCCGGGAATGATTTCCCGGTCGATGTCGTTGAGGGGTTTGCAAACTATACCCCCCGGGGTATAGTTGGAGACAGGTAACCCACCGACCTACTTGGAGTTCATCATGTGTTTCCCGGTCAACTGCCCCTCCTGCAAGAAGACCACCTGGGACGGCTGCGGCATGCACGTCGACACCGTCATGGCCAGCGTCCCGGACGAGCGCAAGTGCGAGTGCCGCTGATCTGAGTCCGGCACGCTCCGCGGGTACGAGGCGGAGCAACCGCGACCGACACGTCACCAGCCCCCTTCCGTCACCACGGCAGGGGGCTGGCGGCTTTCCGGGACGGTAACGTCGCTCGGGAGACGCATGACGGAAGGATCCCGATGGTGAACCGGCTGGCGAACGCGACTTCGCCGTACCTCCTGCAGCACAAGGACAACCCCGTCGACTGGTGGGAGTGGGGGCCCGGGGCCTTCGCGGAGGCCCGCCGGCGCGACGTCCCGGTCCTGCTCAGCATCGGGTACGCCGCCTGCCACTGGTGCCACGACGTTGACCGGTTGGCGGCTGTCGACGGAAATCAGCGAAACCGCAGGTCAGCGGCCTAGTGGCGGTTCGCGTCGAATCGGCCAGTGCCGCCGTTGGACACCGATTCCGGGGCTTCGTGCATCACTTTCGTGCATCACTTTGGCCCCATCACTGGCAACCCAGTGGCAGCCGTTCAGAGCAGGTCGGCGAGCAGGTTCGCGCCGGGGAGCAGCGAGCGCGCAGATGGTCCCGGGGACCATTCTGATCGGGTCCGGGCGATGAGGTCGAGGGCCTGCAGCTGGTGTGCCAGGTTGTAGAGCTCGTCCTGCACGTCACGGATGGTGATGGGCTTCCCGCCCCGGCTCCACCCGTGGCCGAGCAGGGGATGTACTTGGGACGCGATGTCGGCGACCTGCAGTGGGCCGCGGGCTGCGACCAGGGCGACGGCACGTTCCGACACCATGGTGGAGAACAGGCCGGGCTCGAACCAGGAGCGGAGTCGTCGTACGGTCTCCCTCTCGTCGGCCGCGGCCTTGGTCGGGCGCAGCACGCTGTTGGCGAGGCGGACCAGCCGGACGTGCCGCAGCAGGTCGTGCAGGACCGCCAGGGGGAGCAGGTCCTCCTCGATCGAGGCGGGTCGTCCCATCGGATTCCAGTCAGGGCGCTGTTCCTGCACGGCGCGGACCACTGTTCGGGGCAGCCGGCCGCCAGGGGTGAGCTTGACGCCGTCCGCGAGCAGGTCCAGCGCGAGGCGGACGCTCTCGGGTACGGCGCCGACTGCGTCGCGGACTCGCTGCGATGTCGCCTCTTGGTCGAACGGCTTCAGGCGGTCGCCCGTCCACGTCCGCATGGACTCGTGCTCTCGGTGGCGTGGGTCGGCCAGGGCGTCGAGCAGGTCGGCGTAGCCGCCGACGCCGCCGCAGTCCTCCGGCGGGCAGGCGCCTTCGCCGTACACGCAGCACGGCCGGTCGTCGCCTCGGCCCAGAACCTCGACGTCGTGCAGCCACCCGTCGCCGAGGTCGTAGGCGTAGACGAAGCGGGGTGGCAGCGTGGACAGGCGTACGCCGCGCTCGTCGACTTCGTCATCGTCCTCGAACTCCTCGAAAGGGATCGTGTAGACCGCGTCGTCAGTGCGGAACTGGTGCAGGTGCGAGTTAGTCCAGCCGATGGCGACCTGCAGCACCTCGTGGAGCTCGTCGAGGGTGATCGCGGCCGGCACGTCGATGACGCGCTCCACCTGCGGCACGACCTCGCGCATGGTGACCCGCAGCCTGAGCGTCTTCACTGCGGAACCCCGGGGGCTCCACAGCATTTCTTGTACTTGCGTCCTGAGTCGCACCAGCAGGGATCGTTGCGTCCCGGCGGCCACGTGACCGTGCGCGACGGATCTCGTGCCACGTCGGCTGCGTACTGGGCCCGCAGCTGCGCGGGGTCTGGTTCGTCAGGGGCGTTGTCAGCCACCCAGGGGTTGAACTCGGCGGCCCTGACCGGTACGACGGAAAGTCGAGGCATGCCGGCCTCGGAGTGGGCGCGCAGCCTGCCCTCCATGCGCCGGCAGTACGCGACGTGGGTGACCGGTTTACCGTCCTCGTCGTGCAGCAGCGAGCTGTCGCTGAGGTCCGGCCAGCGCTGGGGCCATTCGGCGTACTCGTCGGCGGGCAACCAGGCGAGGGCAACCGGCATCTGCACGGGCGACTCAGCGACGGCACCGGCATCGCGGTCGATCGGGCGATCGGTCTGGGGGCGGATGGACGGGTCCCGTCGAGCCGGCGACGGCAATGAGGGCGTCGCGCTCTGGAGCTCGTCTGGATCGCGTCCCAGCTCTGCGAGCGAGGCACCTCGCAGGTCGCGGAGTTGGCCCAGCAGTCGCTCCGGGTCCCCGGTACCGACCGCGATCTCCAGTGCGCGCGTCAGCCAGTCCAGCGCCAGCTCGTGCTCCCCGATCGCGCCGTACTCCAGCCCCGCGTTGTTGTAGACCCACACGTCGTCGGGGGTGTCTGCTGCGACCGCCTCCCAGATCTCGGCGGCCTCGGCGAGCCGGCCGTGCCGGGTGAGGATCTCGGCGCGGCGGCACCGTGGATCCGGCTGACTCCTGTATCCCAGCTCGACGAGCAAGTCTGCCTCCCGCAGCGCCTCCTCGACCCGGCCGAGCCGGTCGTACACCTCGACCAGTTCGCTGTGCAGCTCGCCTACGTCGAGGTACTCGCCTGCGGCGGCGTCACCCTCGCAGGTGGCGATGGCGTGTTCGAGGACCTCGACGTACTGCGCTGCGGGGCCACGATTCGCTTGGCGGATCTCTGCCTCGAGTCGATCCAGGTCCTCAGTTCGCACCGCGACATCATGACGCACCCGGAGTACCGCCACGGCCCGCAGGGCACACCGTGCGACATGAGGGCGTGGGCAGGTCCAATGACGAAAATTCTGCTCACATGAACAGTATCCTGTTCATGTGGACTTCGGTGAACCTTTTGGCGGCCTGATGCCCGGAGCGCGCGGTGCGGCGCTCGCTGTGCTGCTTCGCACGGGTGCGCCCCTGACCGGACGGCGCGTGCACGCGTTGGTCGCGGATCGCCACAGCCTGGGTGCCGTCCAACAGGCACTGCGAGACCTCGATCGCTTGGGGCTGATCACGACGGAGGCCATCGGGCGTGCCGGCGTGCACCGCATCAACGAAGGCCATGCAGCCATCGCCCCACTGCGTGCATTGGCCAGCCCGATCGAGACGCTGACGCGCGTCGTGGAGGAGACCGTGCGAGACGTCGAAGCCGTCATCGTGTTCGGATCAGTTGCTCGCGGCGACGCCCACGCAGACAGCGACGTCGACCTCGCCGTGATCGCCCCCGAGGGGTGGGACGGTAGGGACGAACTGCAGCAGCAGGTCCAGGAGCGCCTCGGCAATGACTGCGACGTCCTGCACCTGACCGCCGACCACGTCAAGCTCGCTCCAGAGGATCGCGAGCCGGTCGTGTCCGAGATCCTCCGCGACGGGATCGCCCTGATCGGCACGATGCCGCGGCGCGGTCGGGTGGCGCCATGAACCGGAGAGCAGGAACCACGCCATGCTGGGCAAACGGATGGGTGAACACAGGCTTACCGTGGGCTATTCCGTATCAGTTTGATACGCTCTAGCACATGTCGATCCGCGACCAGGTCTTCGAACGGGCCATTGAGCATCACGGATACGTGACCACCCGTGATGCCCGAGAGCTCGGGATCGACCCTACCCAGCTTCGGCTGATGGCAGCTCGTGGTCGTCTCGAGCGGGTGGCGCGCGGTGTCTATCGGGTGCCGGTCCTGCCCAGGACTGAGTACGACGAGCTGGCGGAGGCGATCGCCTGGACCTTGGGCAGGGGAGTGGTCTCGCACGAGTCGGCGTTGGTCCTGCATGGCCTGTCCGATGTGAACCCGTCGCGGATCCACATGACAGTCCCGCGCGACAACCACCCGCGCGCTGCCGGGGGCGAGCTCTATCGGCTCCACCGCCGCGTGCTGAAGCCCGAGGACGTGACAGAGAAGGATGATCTTCCTGTCACGACGGTGGTGAGGACGATCCGTGACTGTCTCGCGGCCGGAACCGACCCCGGGCAACTTCGTCGGGCACTCGATCAGGCGGTGACCGAGGGGCTGGTTCGTCCTCGCGAGGTCGACACGCTGCATGAAGAAATCGACAACCACGGCACTTCGGGAAAGACGCGAGGATGACCGCGCGCTACGACTCCTCCCCTTCGAACCTGCGCGCGCTGCGAGACCGACTCACCGCGGCCGCGAAACGCGAGGGAGTCGTCTTCGGTCGACTCCAGCAGCACGTCGGGGTCCTGGTTGTCGCGCAGTTCATGAATCTTGCAGCCGATGAGCCGGGTGCGCCGGTGTTGCTGGTGAAGGGCGGCGCCTCGCTGGAGTTGCGACGTGGCATCCCGGAGTCGCGTACGTCGAAGGATCTTGACGCGGTCATTCGCGGTGACATCGAAACCGTCTATGAGCGACTCGCCGATGCTGGCGCCGTCGGCTGGGAAGGATTCACCGCCACCTTCACAGCTCCGGTGGCCTTCGAGGTGCCCGGGTTGGTGGCCAAGCCTCACCGCCTGACGGCCAAGCTGGCGTATCGGGGCAAGCCGTTCGTCTCCGTCCCGGTCGAGATCTCGCCGATTGAGGCGGGCAACGCCGAAGCGCACGACGTGATCGAGTCCGACGCCCTGACGCTTGTCGGCCTGTCATCGGCGGTCGCGGTTCCCTGCATGACGTTGCCTTGGCAGATTGCACAGAAGATTCACGCCGTCAGCGAGCCGGTCGAGCAGCCGCGGACCAACGATCGCGCCCGTGATCTCGTCGACCTCCAGTTGCTTGAAGCACTGACTGTCGACGAACCGCTCGGAGATACGGATGCGGCATGCAGGGCCGTCTTCGAGGCCCGTGGCAGGCACCCTTGGCCGCCTGCCCTGGCTGCCCAGCCGGGCTGGGACGCGATCTACGTCCGCGCACTGGAAGGACTCGAGGTGATCGGTATTGCTGCCACCGTCGATGACGCCCTTGTTCGCGTGCAGAACTTCGTCGACCGGATCGCCGCATCACGCTGAGCCCGAGAGTCGCCTCAGCGTGGGCACGCCCGTAGGCAGTTTGTCGCTGTGCTCGATGGAGTCCTTGGCCAGATCGGCTAACGCAGCCCTTCGTACGTCGCCGTCCATCGCTGCCTGCAGGAGCTCGCTCAGCCACGGGATCGCCTCTGGATACGAGGCCGTGTCGAGGACGAACTCCTGTCCTCGAGCGGCGCTGCGGAGTTCGACTCCATCGCCGTTCACCGTCCAGCGGGCCGAATCGCTGTGGTAACCGAGCGGCGGGCGCGACCCGTCGGGGGCGAACCAACTGGGAAGTGCCCACGTCGAGCGACTGGCCCCCGGCTTGGTGAGCCGCAGGCGATCGTCGTAGTGACTGAACGCGCCGGCGCCAGGAAGATCGACCGGCGCGCCTTCGAGCGTCAGCCTCTCGCGTGCGACGTAGACGGTGTTGTTCGGGCCGCGAATGCCGGCGATCAGGTGTGGGTGGTAGCTCATCCAATCGGGATGGGCGGCGCCGCCGACGGGGATGACCTCATCGATCTGCATCCAGCCCCAGATCACGTGCAGGTCGGGAGCGCCCTGCGCGAACGTGAGTCGCCCGGCGGACCTCGTCACGCGACGAAACCAGCCGAAGAACAGGAAGATGTCTCCGGGGCCGACGCCTTCGCGGGCCAGAACGGATTGGGCTGCGTCCACCTGCCCGAACAGCGGCCTCCAGCCGGGCATGCGCGGATATGCGGACTCGATCAGGTCGGGGTCGAGGTGCGCGAAGTGGTCGGGCCGTGTCTTCCCGCGCGTTAGTTCCGACGCCACCGTGCCGAGATTCTGGCCCGCCACATTGATCTCGTCGTATCTGATCGGTGACTGCTTGTCGGGGATCGGCAGCGGGATCATGGAGCCGTCGTCCAGGATCGGGTTGGCGACCTTCCCGGCTCCGGAGTCGAATGCCTTCCGACTCAGGATCAGTTTCACGGCTGCCGCCAACTTGTGTCGCCGGACTTCCACTGTGCGGGCGCGCCCAGGACGCCACCCGGGAGGTCCGCGAACCAGCGGGCAACCGTGCTCACCTGGTCGTGGGTGAAGTTCGAGCGGTGGCCCCGGCCGACGGCGAGGAACTCAAGTTCCTCCGGCAGCGTCGGGCCGCTTCGACCCCAGTAGGTGAAGCGTTCGCCGACGAGGACGTGGTGGCCGCCGAGGTCCGCCCGCTTGAGCTCAGGGTTCTCGGAGCCGTCTCGGTTGGAGTGGAAGGAGGGCAGTTGCCGGTACCCGCTGCTGACCGGCTCGTAGATGTTGTCGCCCGTGCGATTGATGATCCGTGGCGAGTTCATGATCGGTCGACGGACCGCGTACTCGGGGTCTGCCCAGTACTCCTCGAACCCGATCACTTCCGCGACCTGAACGGCGTAGACAACGCGCTCGCTACGGCTGGAGAGACCGACGATGATGTCGCCGGCCGTCGCCGTCTTGCGGATCAACGGCTTGCAGCACGCGAGTGTGAGCAGCCCGTGGAAGGGATTCGGCGAGAACCCGGAGTCGTGAACCACGATGTACGAGAACACCCGCTTCGTCTCGACCGGCGACCCGACAGTCCACGACGGCTCTCGCGGCAGGGCGAGCGACAGCGCACTGCCGTCGGGGCCAACCAGCTCCAACGCTGGAGCTTGGCGGTTCAGAGTTGCGATGGTCGGATCGTCGTCCCAATTAGGTCCGCACGACGACGAGTCCGACGGCTGACGTCGGTGGCCCGCTACGCGTGGAGCAGGTGCCTGCGTCGCCGTCCCGCGCGCCCAAGTGTGCCCGCATTGGTCACACGTGATGTGGCGACGCCCGTCGTCGAGAGCGACCCCGCGCAGCTCCTCGTCCTCGCCGCAGTCGGGGCACTCGATCATCGCCACACCCCCGGTCCCGTCGCTGCCTTGATCGCAACAGTAACCGCGCGGTCCGACACACGCGATCTGTTGTTGAGATCCGGCGAAATCAATCGCAACACAACAACTTCCGCGGGACTCGGAGTTTCGTGAGTGTGTGCTGTTCCGTATCAAACTGATACGGAACAGCACTCAGTCGTCCGGGGGCGAGGTTGCTCGAATGCGCAGCTGGCTCACGCTGACCGCCGTCGCCGCTTCGGCTGGGGGAGCAGGTCGGTGATCGCGATCGACTCCCGCTCGGGCGCGACGAGCGCGTCGAGTGCAGCCTCAGCCAGCTCCATCCGCTTCTCCTCCCAGGCCAGCAACTGGTCGAGCCGCCACCGGTCGGGGTGCGTCATCACCGGCGCCGGCACCAGTGATCGGTCCTTGAGGTTCTGGTAGCCCTTCGTCTTGCCCCAGCCGTAGCGCGCCATCACGTCGTGCGCGTCGAGGAAGACGTGCCGCGGGTCGGCGTCGTCCCCGGCATCCGGCGGCCAGTGCATGGCTCACACCGCCTTCGGCTTGCCGAGCACGGGCTGGGATGCGAGGCGCTGGGTGCGGATGAAGGTCCGCAGGTCGCCGACGGTCGTGTAGAGGCGCCGGCCGATCTTGAAGAACTCCGGTCCGGTGCCCTCCTGGCGCCACCAGCGGACGGTGTTGACCGGTGTCCGCAGGATCTCGGCGACGTCGTCGAGGGTGAGCAGCTCGTCGTCGTGGCGAGCGTGAAAGGGGACGTCGTGGGCGTTGCTGTTCATGGTTCCTCCTGTCAGGCGTTGGCCCGCGAGGATCGTGGGCGACAGGTAGGTGTGCGGGCCGTGCCGCACGGAGGACCAAATACGTTCGATCGGATATCGTCGAGGAATGGATCGGGCGTACCTGCTCGAAGTCGCACGACGTGCCAGCGGTCTGACCCAGGCCGAGCTCGCCGCCAGATCCGGTACGTCGCAGGCGACGATGTCGGCGTACGAACGAGGTCTGAAGTCGCCGACGCTCAAGGTCGCCGCGCGAATCCTCGAAGCCGCGGGCTACGACCTCAACCTGCGCCGGCTCATCGACTGGGTCGAGCACGAAGCGCCCGGAGTCGGGCACTTCTGGGTGCCGAGCACCCTCTGGCACGTCGAGACGCCCGACTGCTTCGCGATCCTGGCGTTCCCCGACCTCATCGGCGACGGGCCGATGCGCGAGTGGGACATGCACGACCGCGCACAGCGCAAGGGCGTGTACGAGCAGTTACTTCAAGGTGGCTCGCCCGAGGAGATGATCCGCTGGATCGACGGCCCCCTCCTGGTCGACGTGTGGGACGAGCTCGAACTCCCGGACGCGGTCCGCGAGGCGTGGAAGTGGCCGATTGTGATCGCGCGGGGACCGACCCACCCGGACACCGTGCGGGTCCTGGGCCGAGGGGACGACTCTTTCACGGCTGAAGCGTGGGTCCGCGGACACGAAGCAGTGCCAAGGAGGGCGCCGGCTCCGAAGGAGCCGCGGGTGCGGTTCATCCGGACGCGCTTCGATCCGCGGCCGCCAGCGCCGACAGCGGGCGGCGACGAGATGAAACCGGCAGCGACCGTCGCCAAGATCGCCGAACGGCTCGCCACTCAACTGGCAACGTCGCGGCACCCGGCCGCCCCGGCGACGTGGAACGCTGGAGTCGCGTTCGCGCGGAGGTGGGCGGACTTGGGCCACGGCCACACCGTGGTGCTTGCGCCGAGCGGACCCGGATGCGTCGTCGGTGTCACGGTTGAGCCCTACGACGACAGGCCCGCCGTCGGCGAGCAACTGATCAGGCTGTGGCGAACGGACTGAACCCGATCCGGTGCCTCAACCGCGCTTCAAAACCCGATGCCCGGTGCCGACGGCGATGCCGCAGGCCGGGAGTCGAACTCGGCAGGAAGACGCGGCGCCTGCCGCCGCCTTGGTGCCTTCCGCCCGTACCGTTCGATCGCCTCGGCCGCCGCCGCCCGTGCGTGGGCCGGCCCGAGGTCGGCACGATCGCGCGCGAACACGTCGCGCCACTGCTTGCGCGCATGCTCGACAGACTCGGCGACGAGGTGCGCGACGTTTCGCTCGCGGCCGCGTGTCATCCCGACGTACGCCGACGCGGCTCCGCTGTGCTCGCCGACCAGCACGTGGCCCTCGGTCACCGTGGCGCCTTGCGCGCCGTAGGCGGTCGTGGCGTAGGCGAGCTCGACGTCGCGGCGTACGTAGTCGGGCGGCAACACACGAATCCCCGCCTCGCCCCTGACGGTGAGCACGCCGCGATCGCACGAGACGACGATCCACAACTCGCGGTTCGCGACGTCGGCATCGCGGTCGTTGCGCCGGGTCGCGATGATGTCGCCCACGCCGAGCCATTCACCTGCCGCGGTCAGCACCTGCTCGTCGACCTCACCGGTCGCCTTGCGGATCCGGTGCGCGAAGGCGTTGATCCGGCCCACCTGCTCGCGGGTGTCGGCCACGACGAGCTTGCCGACGCTGGCTTCAGCGGCGAGGCGTCGGGTCCGTTCGACGTCGCTTCCGTGGATGACGATCTCGCCGCGAGCGAGGAGTTCATCGAACACCTCGCCAGGCGCGGTGCCGGTCCGCATCCGCACCGACAGCTCGGCATAGCGGGGGTCCTTGAAGCGGCGTACACCGTCGAGCTGCTGCACTTGATCGGGTGCGTACCTGATCGCCAGATCCAGGACCCCGCCACGGCCGACGGCGGGGAGCTGATGGCGGTCGCCGACCAGAATCACCAGGGCCTTGGTCTCGTCGGCCAGACGGAGTAGCGCGCGGGCGGTGTCCTGGTCGACCATGCCCGCCTCGTCGACGACGAGCAGGTCCCCCCGCCGCAACCGGGCACTGGCGTCCGGCGAAGCGTCGACCCGGCTCCACCGACCGTCCTCGTCCCAGCGGAAGCCGTGCTGGTGGAGCAGCCACGCGGCGGAGTACGACGCCGCGCCGGTCGCGCTCTCGGCGACTTGGGCCGCCTTGAGGGTCGGTGTGACCACGACCATCCGACGGCCGGCAGCGGTCGCCCGCTCGCGGGTGGAAGCCAGTCGGGCGGTCTTGCCAGCACCGGCTGCGCCCTCCATGACAGTGATCGCCTCGGCCTCGGCGCGGGTGATGATCCGGTCGACGATCTCGTACTCGACGGCCAACACGTCGGCCGAGGTGAGGGTGCGGACGTGCTCGGGCTCGTCGGCGCGGCCGAGCAACGACTCCGACGCGGCGACGATGCGAGCGGTCAGATCCTCGGCCAACTCGATGCGGACGGCTGCGTCCAGGACTCCTCCGCTCGACGCGATGATGCGCTCGACCTCGCCCCGGGCGTCGGCCGCGTTCCACGCCGAGCGACGTGAGCCGAGGCGGGCGAGGGTCAGCTCGACGACGCCGTCGCGGTCGACCGCACCTGCGCGCAGGGAGCAGAGCGGCGCGTTCGGCGCCGGCGGCTGATAGCCGAGCTCGTGCAGCTCCTCGATCCACCGCTCACGCAGCTCCTCGCCGCTGGTCGGCACGACCTTGTCGGGGCGGGCGTCGGCCCACGCCCGCCGATCCCACGCCCGCTGTAACGCCGGTCCGGGTTCCTCGCCGGGATGCTCGGCGCGCCACTCAGCCTCGTAGGTGTCGATGTTCGCCTCGATCTGCTTGGCCCGTGCGCTGAACGCTCCGCTGTACGGCGCCAACTCGACGACCTCGCCGGTTGCGGCGTCGAGGTTGAACCCGCGTCGCGCCAGCGCCTCGCGGAACCCCGGGTCGGTCATCACGGCCGCGTGCCCGATCCCGTTGATCGCCTCCAGGCTGTCGCGGACCCCGACGGTGTGCAGCCCGCGCCACACCGGTCCGTTGGTTGAGCCTGTCGAAACCAAGACCCTGGCGTTGATCTGCAGATGTAGATGCCGGTGTGGGTCGCCGGCCCGGGAGGTGAAATGGCGTACGACGGCCGCCTCGACCTCCTCGACAGGCACCTGCACCTGCCGATCGCGCGGCCCGACGCGCGTCGTCGCGTGAATGGCGAGCCACCCGATGATCTCCTCGGCCGCAGCCATCTGCGCCGCGTCGTACGCCTCCGCAATCTCCGGGTGCAGGGCTGCCGCGAGCGACCAGGTCTTCGGCCCGTTCACGGTGACCTCGACGAACCGGACGCCCTTCTCGTCCTTCCGCAACCGCCCCTTCGCGAGGCCGGTGTCGACGTCGTAGCCGGCGACCCATCGCTCGTAGGTCGCGCCGTCCATGTCAGCCCGTCGCTCGACCCGGAACCGTTGGTCGAGCTTGTCGAGACCCGCAGCGAAGTGCATGGCGACCCCGCTGCCCTCGGTGAGGTAGTAGTCGTCCGCCCGGGACCGATCGGCCTCGACGTAGTGTCGAGCGGCGGCTGCTGCGCCGCGGTAGATCTTCATGCCGCCGTGCACGCGGACCACCTCCCTCAACAACCGTCGACAACCGCATTTCCGCAGGTCCGGCGGCACATCCACGCCCGTCCCGCTACGAAACTTCGTAGCATGCGTGCCGCCTGAGAACGAGGTGGAGAGAGGGCGGCTGAGGGAGGAGTTGGGGAGCCATTGAGAGTTGGCGATGAACGTTAAGGAAGCGGTGAGCGAGTGGAGTGAAAGGCAAGCCTGTAGGGAGGGTGGCGGATGAGGCTCAGGGGTGGTGGTTCCCGTTAGCGGCGTCTTTGATCGACACGGCGAGCGCTTCGCTGTCCACGCGCTGCTCGCCGTCGGACACGCCGTCCGGGAACGCCTACATCGCCCAGGTTGCAGGCACCGTCGAACCGCCCACTGTGGGACACCCGCGTCCGCTGGTCAAGTCCGCTGGGGTGGT
>DGBP01000086.1 GCA_002384855.1 Nocardioidaceae bacterium UBA4001
CACCACCCGGCGGGACTCTCCCAGCGTGCGCTCGCTGCAACCCTGGCAGTGCCCGCACGGCGGCGCAGTGTTCGCGGCCTGGGCGAACCTCGAAGATCAGTACGACACCGGGAAGACACCGATTCCGGACGCGCACGCGGCCCTTCGGCAGGCAGTGTCCGATCGGTTGGCCAGACCTTCCGGTCCCTACGAGGTCGCTGCGTACATCGAGAGTTGGATAGCCCAAGCTGGGCCGTACCGCCTCGGCGATCATCGACCGCGACGGTGGCTTCTGGACTTTCCCGTCGTGGGCGAGGCCCGAAACGCACGGACATGCCGCTGGGCGCGCGGTTTTTCAGCGGCCGTAGTGATACCGGCAAGCTGCGATGCGAATCTCGGTGTCGGCGACCTTGTAGATGAGTCTGTGCTCGTCCGTGATTCTTCGCGACCAATAGCCCGCGAAGTCATGTTTGAGGGGCTCGGGCTTGCCAATCCCGTTGTTGCCGTTGCGCTGGATGTCCTGGCTCAGAGGATTCAGGCGCTTGAGGACCTTGCGATCCTGGGCCTGCCACCAGAGGTAGTCCTCCCATGCGTTGGCGTCCCAGACCAGAAGCATCCGCAGCTCAGTCGGCGTCGAGCAGATCATGCTGCTCGCCGCGACCGGCCTCGAGACGCTCCATCGCGTCGAGGAGGCGGCGAGCGTTGGCCGGCGACCGCATGAGGTACGCAGTCTCGCGCAGCGACTCAAAGTCAGCCAGTGACATGAGCACCACCGGCTCGTGGCCGGCGCGGGTGATCACGACCTCTTCGCGGTCGTTGACCACGCTGTCGAGAACCTCGGCGTAGCGGGCCCGCGACTCGGTGTAACTCAGTGTCTTCATGATTCCTCTTGTACAGGAAACCGTACAGGCTTGCGGGGCCCACACAAGCGTCCGCACATGCTTGTCATGCCGCGTTGAGGGCGCCTACGCTCGCCCGGATCTTCCGCGGTCGAGAAGGTCTGGAGCCGCGGCCATTTCGTCTTACGATATCTACGTGGTGACTGAGGAGCAGATCGAGAAGTGGGCCGATGAGGCTGAGGCCGGCTATGACGTTGAGGAGTTGAAGCGTCGCGGTCGCGGACGCCCTGGACGAGGCGCCGAGCCGATGCAGGTCGTGGCCGTTCGGTTGACTGCCGAGGAACTCGAAGCCCTGGACGCCATGGCGGAGAGGAACGCGATGAGCAGGTCCGAAGCGATCCGAGCTGCGCTTGCCCACTTCGCAGTGTGAAGGTCCACCCCGGGGCGTTGAAGCATGGCGTTGCAGTCGAGGACCCCGTGCAAGCGGCAGAGTGGTCCCTATGGATCGAACCGCTCGACGACGGCCCACCTGAGCGCGAGCTCCGCCTGGGGTTCGATACGAATGCGCGGCTACTCGAGACAGTCGTCCTCGTCTTCGAGAGCGGGGAGGAACCTGTCATCCACGCGATGCCAGCTCGCAAGAAGTACCTCGACCTGCTGCCCGGATCAGCCTGGTCCCGGTCGCTCGCACCAACGCACTCATTTGCCGTCGGCGCGGGACGCCCGCCCCTGCCCCAGGAACCCGGACCGGCGCTGCGCCGAGCGTGGGACCGACGCGCGTGGGCCGACGCCCGGCCCGACAAGATCGGGCGGGTCAGTCCGTCAGGTCAGTCTGATGTAGGGCACTGGGAAGACCGCGGCCGGGGCGCAGCCAAACGTCGTGCGGACTATGTGCGGACCAGGACACCCCTCGTGACCTGTTTCCGCATCAGGAGGGGTGTGAGGGATGAGCCGGCCTGTAGGCCGGGTTCTGTTCCCGTGCGCCTCGCGGCACACGGTCGGCGACCATCCATCTAGGGCTGCCGTTGCCGACAGCCTCGTGCGGTCTACCCGCGGACTCGGGCGGGCCGCCCTCGATCGTCCGCGCAGAGCGGGGTCTTGCGACCTCCGCCCGTCTCTTGACCTTGCTCCAGGTGGGGTTTACCTAGCCGGTCCGGTCGCCCGGTCCGCTGGTGGTCTCTTGCACCACCGTTTCACCCTTACCGTCCCTGCCCGGAGGCAGGAGCGGCGGTCTGCTTTCTGTGGCACTGTCCCGCGGGTCGCCCCGGGTGGGTGTTACCCACCACCTCGCCCTGTGGAGCCCGGACCTTCCTCGAGGAGGGCTGCTCCTCGCGGTCGCCCGGCCGGCTCATCCACCGTCGAGTCTAGCCGCTGGTCAGCTCGAACCGCACCGTGCGCGACGCCGGGTCGGCCTGGGCCAGCCGCAGCGTCACGTCCTGGCCGAGCGGCAGCTCCTGCTCGCCGGTCACGGTGGCCTCGATCGCGGGGGTGCGCACCATCGCAGCACCCTTGCGCGGGTCTTCCGAGTCGACGGAGAGGACGACGCCGGGAAACGTCTCCCCCACCGAGCCGCGAAGCACCTCGGCCTCGACCAGGTCGACGATCGCGTTCTCGTACTGCCGCGCCCGTTGACCGGAGGCCTGCATCGTCCTCGGCAGCTCGTCGAGCTTCTCCAGGACCCAGCCGGGCACCTCGTCGCCGGCGGAGAGGGCGACACAGATCTCGGAGGCGTACCTGTCGGCCAGCCGTCGCAGCGGCGCCGTGACGTGGGCGTACTCCGACGCCAGCGCAGCGTGCTCGGGCTGCTCGGGCACGGCGCCGCTGAAGCCGACGTACCCCGACCCGCGGAGCAGACGCGTCGAGGCGACCACCATCGCGGCGTGCTCGGGGCGAGCTGGGTCGAGGGAGCGGATGAAGTCCGGGTAGAGCTGCTCGGCCGGCCAGGTGATGCCCAGCGCTCGCGCAGCCCGGTGCAGCCGCTGCACGTCACGAGGGTCCGGGGGCGGCAGGGTGCGAAGCAGGCCGACCCTCGCGTAGATCATCATGTCGGCGGCGGCCATGCCGGTGAGCAGCGAGATCTGGGCGTTCCACTCCTCGACCGGGTGCAGGCAGCGGTAGGCCAGGGACCACCGCTCCCCGTCGATCTCGATCTCCTGGTCCGGCAGCGGCAGCGAGATCCCACCGCGCTCGGCCTCGCGCCTCAGGCGCAGCTCGCCGATCTCGCGCAGCAGCGTGAACACGTCGTCGGCGGTCCCCGCGTCGATCTGCTCCTGCACGGTGTCGTAGTCGAGCTTGGCGCGGCTGCGCACGAGAGCCCGCTCGACCAGCGCCTCGGTCCCCTCTCCCGAGGCGTCGACCCGGATCGTCCACACGAGCGCGGGTCGGACCTGGTCGGGCAGCAGGGAGGCGGCGCCCTCGGAGAGCACCTTCGGGTGCAGCGGGATCTTCGACTCGGCGCCGTACAACGTCTCACCGCGCCGGTTCGCCTCGAGGTCGACCGGGTCGCCGGGCGTGACGAAAGCCGCGACGTCGGCGATCGCGTAGTGCACGACGTAACCGTCGCCATCGCGCTCGAGGTGCAGCGCCTGGTCGAGATCCAGCGCCGAGGCGGGGTCGAGGGTCACGAACGGGAGGTGGGTACGGTCGACCTCCGGGAGCCGTGGGTTGTCGGCCGCCTCGGCTGCGGCAGCCTCGACCTCTGGCGGGAAGTCGGGGGTCACGTCCATCTCCGCCTGGATGGCCTCCACGCCGCGGCGCAGCTCGCTGCCGTCTGCATCGTGGACGCGTACGCGCTGTCTCACCACGGGCCACTCCTCGTTCGTCGGCACTGACCCGGCTCAGCATAGGGTGGCGCCGTGCTGATCCTGCTGCCCCCGTCCGAGGGGAAGACCGCTTCCCGTCGCGGGAGGCCGCTGGACCTCGACCGCCTCAGCTTCCCGTCCCTGACCGGAGCGAGGACGGAGGTGCTCGACGCGCTGGTCTCCCTGTGTACGACGGCCGCGGACGACGACCTGGGCAAGGCCGTGGAGGTCCTGGGCCTGGGCAAGACCCAGGCCGACGAGGTGCTGCGCAACGCCGCTCTGCGGACCGCTCCGACCGCCCGGGCCGACGAGGTCTACTCCGGAGTGCTCTACGAGGCGCTCGACCTCGCCACCCTCGACGCCGCCGCCCGCCGCCGCGCGACGAGCAGGGTGGCGATCGTCTCGGGCCTGTTCGGGCTGGTGCGTCCCGGGGACCGGATCCCGGCCTACCGGCTGTCCGGGTCGGTGTCCGTGCCCGGGATCGGTCCGGTCGCGTCGCATTGGGCCTCCCGGCTCGACGAGGCCGTGCACGACGCCGCCGGCAGGGGGCTGGTCGTCGACCTTCGGTCGTCGACGTACGCCTCCTTCTGGCGCCCCGACGCCGGCACCACCCGCCGTGTGGTCACGACGCGGGTGCTGCACGAGGTCGACGGGAAGCGCAAGGTGGTGTCGCACTTCAACAAGGCCACGAAGGGTCGGCTGGTGCGGAGCCTGCTCGAGGACGGCGGCAACCCGACGACGCCGGCCCGGTTCGCCGACCAGCTGCGCGACCTCGGCTGGACCGTCGAGCTGGGTGCGGCCGGCAAGCACGGCACCGTGCTCGACGTGGTGGTCACCGAGCTCTGACACTGCCTGGGCAGCACACGCGCCGGGCCGGCGTCAGGGGACCGCCTGCTCGCAGCCGACGCCGGGCACGAACAGCTGGCTGATCCCGCCCACGTCGCGGCGCTCCGGGTCGGCGCACCCGTCGTCGCGCACCAGGATCGTCTGGGTGACGAAGATCAGCACCGGGATCGCGAGCATCACGACGACGAACACCAGACGTGGCTCCATGCGGGGCCGGCGAGGCTGCTCCACCGTTGTCCTCCCAGGCGTGTGGACCGACCCGTCCAAGGTAGCCGTCGGTCAACGCGACGACCGGCTCGCGGCGGTCAGCCAGGCAACCGGCGCGACGGAGCGTGCACCGGCTCCCCCTCGGGAACGGTCTGCCACCAGGGCTCCGCTCCGGGCCGGGTGTAGTCGCAGTGGTCCCGCAGCATGTCGACCTCCGAGTGATCGTGTCACTCCCCCGATCGGGGACCGCCTACCGCAGCGCTCCCCTTCCCAAACCATGCGCCCGCACCGGTCCGGACCGGAAGGGCAGCGGGGCCGGTTCCCCCGGATGGGTCAGCGGCCGATGAAGGCGCTCTCCATGGGGCGGGCGTTGAACAGCCGCAGCGACGCCGTACCGTCCTCGAACCACGAGATCACCGTGACCGAGGCCGGGGCCAGCTCCATCCTGTAGACCGCGTCCAGCGGGGCACCGAGCGCCATCCGCACGAGCAGCTTGATCGGGGTGACGTGGGTGACCGCGAGGACCGACTTGCCGGGGTACGTCGCCAGGATCCGGTCGCGGGTGCGCCGCACCGTCTTGTCCATCTCCTTGAAGGAGTCGCCGTGGCCGCCGGGCGACACGTCGAGCGAGCCGAGCCACGCGTCGAGGTCGTCGGGGTAGGCCTGCTGGACCTCGTGGAAGGTCAGCCCCTCCCAGGTGCCGAAGGCCGCCTCGGCGAGCCCCTCGTCGACCTGCACCTCGTGGGACAGGCCCGCGGCGATGATCTCGGCCGTCTCGCGGGTGCGCCGCAGCGGGGAGCTGAGGAGCACGTCGATCTCCTCGGCGAGCGGTGCGAGCCAGTCGGCCACCGCCCGCACCTGCGCGAGCCCGTCGGCGTTGAGAGCGGGGTCATGACCGCCACGGCCGCTGAACCGCTTGTCGGTCGTGTGGTCGGTGGCGCCGTGCCGCACCAGGATCAGCGTCGTGGGCGCCCCGAGGTCCTTGCTCCAGCCGACCATCCGCGCCTGCGGCACCGGCTGCTCCTCGACCGGGACCTCCGCCACGCGGGTGCGCTTCGACGGCTTGCCGGTGGCGGCGTCGAGCGCCTCGTTGAGGAGGGCGTCGGCGTGCTTGTTGCGCTCGCGCGGGATCCACGTCCACGTCGTGCCGAACGGCGCGAGGCGGTTCGCCGCCATCGCGAGCGGCTTCATGTCGGGGTGCTTGATCTTCCAGTTGCCCGACATCTGCTCGACGACGAGCTTGGAGTCCATCCGGACCTCGAGCTCGGCATCGGGCGTGTGCTCGTTGTACAGCTCGAGCCCGGCGATCAGGCCGCGGTACTCCGCGACGTTGTTGGTCGCGACGCCGATGTGCTCGGCCCGCTCGGCGATCACCTGCCCGCTGCGCGCGTCCATCAGCACGGCGCCGTACGCCGCCTGGCCGGGGTTGCCGCGGGAGCCCCCGTCGGCCTCGATGACGACGGAGGAGAACTGTCCTGCCATCAGACGCCGGACTCCGAGGTGCGGACCAGGATGCGGTTGCACTCGTCGCACCGCAGCACCTCGTCCGACGGCGTCCTCGCGATCTCGGCGAGCTCGGAGGAGTTCAGCTGGAGGCTGCACCCACCGCAGCTGTGGGCCCGCAGCAGCGCGGCGCCGACCCCACCCTTCTGCTCGCGCAGCCGGGTGTAGAGCTTCATCAGGTCCTCGGGCATGTCCGAGGCGGTCCGCTCGCGCTCGGCGACGGTCCCGGCCAGCTGCTCCTCGATCTCGGCCGCGGCCTCGTCGCGCGTCTTCTCGGCGGTGGCGATCCGCCCGTCGAGCTCGGCGAGCTGCGCATCGAGCCCGTCGAGGTCGCGCTGGGCGTCCTCGAGCTTCTCCATCACCTCGAGCTCGGTGTCCTCGAGCGAGGAGATGCGCCGCTCGAGCGAGACCAGCTCGCTCTGCATCCGCTCGAGGTCCTTGGGGCTGCTGATCAGGCCCTGGTCCATCCGGTCCTGGTCGCGCTTGCGACGGGCCTTGACCTGCTCGACGTCGGCGTCGGCGCGCTTCTGCTCGCGGGTGAGGTCGTCGACGACGATGCGTGCGTCCCGGGTGCGGTCGAAGAGCTGGTCGCGCTGCCGGGTGAGGTCCTTCAGCTCCGCGATCTGCGGGAGCGTGGCCAGCCGGTGCCGGAGCTGGTCGTGCCGGGAGTCCAGCTCCTGGACGTCCAACAGCTTCAGCTGCGCGAAGGGGTCGGCTTTCACTCTGCTCCTCGGAAGGTCCACGGGTCCGTGATCGTCGTGCTGACGCGGACGTCCACCGTATCCCCTCGGGCGCCCACCTCCTCCATCAGCAGCCGCTCGAGGACGGGCAGCCAGGTCCACTCCGCGGCCCAGTGCGCGACGTCGACGAGGGCCGGCCCTCGGTGCTCGAGGAACTCCGCCGCGCGGTGGTGCCGGAGGTCGGAGGTGACGTACACGTCGGCGTCCGTCCCGAGCACCGTGTCGAGCAGGAAGTCGCCGGCTCCGCTGGTCACCGCGACCGTCTCCACCACGCGGTCGGGGTCGCCGCCGACCCGGACGCCGTGGGCGGTCCGCGGCAGCACCTTCGCGACGTGGTCGGCGAAGTCGCGCAGGGTCATGGGCGCGGAGAGGCGTCCGATACGGCCGCTGCCCCGGGCGGCCCGGCCCATGGTAGGGAGATCGGCGAGCTCGAGGACGTCGAAGGCCGGCTCCTCGTAGGGATGCACCGCGCGCAGCGCCGACACCACGGCTGCGCGCCGGCCCCGGGGGAAGACCGCCTCGACGCGTGACTCCGCGACCACCTCCACCTCGCCGACCCGGCCGATGGTCGGGTGCGCGCCGTCGAGAGGCCGGAACCTGCCCTCCCCCTCGGCGGTGAAGGTGCAGCTGTCGTAGTCGCCGATCCGGCCCGCCCCGGCGGCGGTGATCGCCGCGCGGACCTCCTCGGCGCTCTCCTGCGGGACGAAGGTGACCAGTTTGTCGAGCGGGTCCGACGGGTCGGGCACGATCACCGCCGGGTCGGCGAGACCGAGTGCGTGGGCGAGTGACTCGTTGACCCCGCCGGCGGGGGCGTCGGCGTTCGTGTGCGCCGCGAAGAGCCCACAACCACCACGGACCAGGTCGTGCACCACCCGGCCCTTGGGGGTCGTCGCCGCGACGGAGTGGACGCCCTCGAGCAGCAGCGGGTGGTGTACGACGACCAGGTCGGCCTCCCACCCCAGGGCCTCCTCCACGACGGCGGGGGCCGGGTCCACGGCGAGCAGCACGCGTCGTACCTCCGCCTCCGGGTCGCCACAGACCAGGCCGACCGCGTCCCAGTCCGAGGCCAGCGAGGGTGGGTACCACCGGTCCATCAGGCCGGTCACGTCACGCATCAGCACGGTCATGGGCCGACTCTAGGATGAGAGCGTTCTCATCTGCATCTCAGACGGTCCGCACCCGGCTCCCTCACCGATCGCCGGCGCCGGCAAGGGCTGCGGCTACTGCTTGCGGGTTCGGCCGCCGGCGGCGTCGCGCACCTCGCCGACGAGCTCCTCGAGCAGGTCCTCGAGGGCGAGCACGCCCAGCACCTCGCCGGAGTCGCGACGCACCGCCCTGGCCAGGTGCAGGCCCTCGTGCTGCATCCGCAGCAGGGCCGCCTGGACCGACTCGTCGGCCGGCACGTCGAGCCAGGGTCGCAGACGCTCCCGGTCGAGGGGCTCCTCACGCCTCGACGGGTCGACACCGAGCAGGTCCTTGACGTGCACGTAGCCCGCCGACCGGCCGTCCTCGTCGAGCACCGGGAACCGCGAGAAGCCGGTGCGCACGCACAGCTGCTCCACGTCCGCGACGGTGTCACCGACCCCCACGGCGACCAGGTCCGACACCGGCACCGCGACGTCGCCCGCGGTCTCCTCCTGGAGCTCGAGCGCGCCCTCGAGCAGGCGGCCGTGCTCCTCGTCGAGCAGTCCCTCACGGCTGGACTCCTGGATCAGGCCGGCGACCTCGTCGGGGGTGTAGGTCGACGACACCTCGTCCTGCGGCTCGACGCGCATCAGCCGGAGCACGGCGTTGGCCGCCTGGTTGAGCAGCCAGATGAGCGGCCGCAGCCCCATCACGAGGGCGTACATCGGCGGCCCCAGGACCAGCGCCGCCCGGTCCGGGCCGGCGAGCGCGATGTTCTTGGGGACCATCTCGCCGAGCACCATGTGCAGCGAGATCACGATCGACATCGCGATCGCGAACGCGACCGGGTGGAGCCACGCCTCGGGGAGCCCGAGCGATCCCAGTGGATCCTCGATCAGGTGCGCGACGGCCGGCTCGCCCACGGCGCCCAGACCGAGCGAGCACACCGTGATGCCGAGCTGGGCGCCGGCCATCATCAGCGACACCTGCTTCATCGCCCGGAGCGTCAGCCGCGCGGCCCGCGACCCGTCAGCCACCCTCGGCTCGATCTGGGTCTGCCGGGCGGAGACGAGCGCGAACTCCGCACCCACGAAGAACGCGTTGCCCGCCAGCAGCGCGAGCGCGACCAGGACCGCGGTGAGGTCACCCATCGGAGTCCTCCAGCCGGCACAGGCCGACCATGTCGACACGGCGCCGGTCCATCTCCAGCACCGAGAGCTCGACCCGCACCGGGAGCGGCACACCGTCCTCGTCGGTGCGGGTCCGGTCGACCGCGTCCACCACGACCCGGTCCCCTCGCTCCGGCATCCGGCCGAGGTGCTCGACGAGCACGCCGCCGAGGGTGTCGGAGACCTCCGACTCGTCGAGCAGCACGCCGACCGCCTCGGCGGCCTCGTCGGGACGCATCAGTCCGGACAGCCGCCAGCTCCCGTCGTCCTCGCGCTCGTGGCGCTTCACCCGGACGTCCTGCTCGTCGTCGATCTCACCGACGATCTCCTCGATCACGTCCTCCAGGGTCACGACACCGGCCGTGCCGCCGTACTCGTCGACCACGACCGCCATCTGCAGCCCCGGCGCCCTCAGCGTGGACAGCAGGGGCTCGAGGCGGATGCTGGTCGGCACCTCGCGGGCCTCCACCGCCACGTCGCGGACCAGGCGGCTGCCGCGCTCGTCGGCGGGCACGGCCAGGGCGTCCTTGAAGTGGACCAGGCCGACCACCTCGTCGACGCCCTCACCGAGCACCGGGAAGCGCCCCTTGCCCGTGCGCGCGGCCTCGGTCAGCACGTCGGAGACCGGCCGGTCGCCGGCCAGGAAGTGCACCCGCGGCCGCGGGGTCATCACGTCCGCGGCGTTGCGCTCGGCGAAGACGATCGAGCGGGACAGGTACGACGCCGTGGTGGGGTCGATCGTCCCCTCGTCGGCCGAGCGGGTCACCAGGGAGGCCAGCTCGTGGGGGCTGCGCGCGGAAGCAAGCTCCTCGGTGGGCTCGACGCCGAACACCCGCAGGACCATGTTGGCCGCGCCGTTGAGGACCCGGATCAGCGGGCCGGTCGCCTTGGTGAAGAGCCGCTGCGGCCCAGCCACGACCCGCCCCACCCGCAGCGGCTCCGCGATGGCCCAGTTCTTCGGCACCAGCTCGCCGAAGACCATCTGGAACCCGGTCGCGACGAGCAGCGCCATCGTCACCGAGACACCGTCCGCCGTGCCCTCCCCGAGACCGAGGCCGCCCAACGGCCCCTGCAGGATCCTGGCCAGCGAAGGCTCGGCGATGAAGCCGACGAGCAGGCTGGTCGCGGTGATGCCGAGCTGGGCTCCCGAGAGCTGGGTCGACAGCGACCTCAGCGCGGCCAGCATCGAATCCGCGCCGCGCGTGCCCTGCTCGGCCTCCCGCTCGACCCGCGCCCGGTCCGCAGAGACGAACGAGAACTCGGCGGCAACGAACAGCCCGTTGGCTGCGACCAGCGCGACCGCGAGCAGGAGGAGCAGCAGCTCGACGCTCATCGACCCCTCCACCCCCGCATGGCAGTCACGGTACCCAGCCACACCGCCGGGAATCAGGGGCCGATCTGGGGCTTCTGTGCGAACGCGTGTCGTCCAGGGTGTCATCCGGTCCACGAGTTCCGAGCCGTAGCGAAGTGGGGAAAGCGTGGAGAACGCGTGTCGACGAGCCGTGGAACTGACCTCCGTAGCGTTTTTCTCACCAGCAGGACACACCGTCCAACGCCACAAGTTATGGAGTCATCGCATGAGCATCACCACCTCGAAGAAGGTCCTCGTCCCCCTCGCCACCCTGCTCGCCGCCGGCGCCGTCGCCGTCGGGTCGGGGGCCACCTTCACCTCCACCACCGAGAACACCATCAGCGCGGTGACCTCCGGGACCTTGCAGCACACCAACTCCAAGGACCAGTCCGCGATCTTCAACCTCGAGAACATGAAGCCCGGCGACGTCGTCGACGGCACCCTCACCATCTCGAACACCGGCTCGCTCCCGGCGTCCTTCAGCTTGACCGAGACCTCCTCCACGAACGGCTTCAGCGGCAGCAACCTGACCCTCGACATCGTCAACACCACGACGAATGAGCCGGTCTACTCCGGGGTCTTCGGCGGCCTCGAGGACGGCATCAAGAAGGACCTGGCCGCGGTGGCCCCGGGTTCCTCGCACAACTACCGCTTCACCGTGAAGCTCGACGTGGACGCCCCCAACACCCAGCAGGGCAAGACCGCGAGTGCCGCCTACCAGTGGGACTCGGTCCAGCTCGCCGGGCAGACCTTCAACCAGTGACGCATCCGGGGGCGCCCTCCGGGGCGCCCCCCGTCGGATCCCGAGGAGACGTGATGAGCCGCAGCGACGACACCCCGCGAGCCCGAAGCCTGCCGTTCCGGCTGAGCCGGCTCGTGGTGAACCTCGTGCTCCTCGCGGTCACCGTCGGCGCCGCGGCCTACCTCGTGCCGACGGTCCTCGGCTACGAGCGCTACGTCATCACCGGCGGCTCGATGGCCGGCACCATCGAGAAGGGTTCCCTCGTGTTCGAGCGCCCCGTGCCGGTGGGCGACCTGGTCGAGGGCGACATCATCACCTATCTGCCGCCGGCGGAGAGCGGGGTCGCGACCCTGGTCACCCACCGCATCAAGCACATCGGGACCGCACCGAGCGGTCGACCTCTCTACCGGACCCAGGGAGACGCGAACCCGGACCCGGACCCGTGGAGGTTCAGCCTCACCGCCGCGACCCAGCCGGTGGCGGAGTTCTCCGTGCCGTACGTCGGCTACGCCTTCATCGCGCTCGCCGACCGGGAGACCCGGATGCTCGTGGTCGGCGTGCCGGCCGTGCTCGTCGGCCTCCTCAGCCTGGTCGAGCTCGTGTCGGCGGTCCGCCCCCGACGCCGGGGCCCGATGCTTCCCCGCCCGACCTTCACCTGACTCGCACCGCCGCCGTCGAGCGGACCGGCGTCTGTCCACGAGTCGCCGCCACACAAGCCAGGAGCCCACCATGCACCGTCGCGGACCTCTGCTCGCGCTGCTCACCGCCGCCGTGCTCTGGGCAGCGTTGGCGGCCATGCCCGAGCTGTCGTCCGCGGCGTTCACCTCCAGCTCGACGAGCTCCGCCACCGTGCGGGCGGCCGTGGACTGGACCCCGCCGAGCGTGGCCCTCCAGGACCCGGGCTCCCCGGTGAAGGACACCGTCACCCTCACCGCCACCGCCACGGACGCCGAAACCGGCATCGCGCGCGTGAGCATCCAGCATCTGACCAGCACCGGCGCCTGGTCGTCGATCTGCACGACGACCACGGCGCCGTACAGCTGCGCCTGGGACACCCGTACGGTCAGCGACGGGACCCACGACCTTCGCGCTGTCGCGACCGACAACGCCGGCTACTCGTCGGTCTCCGCCACCGTGCGCACCACCGTGGCCAACAGCCTCCTCGTCGTCCTCGGCGACCCCGGCGACTTCGTCCGCGGGACGGTCTCCCTGCCGACCTCCCTGTACAACACGGGGTCGACGACGTACACCGTCCGGGTGGAGTACTCCCCTGCCGGCGCCAACAGCTGGAAGAACATCTGCACGAACCTCACCTCCCCCTACACCTGCAGCTGGAACACCACCAGCTACAGCAACGGTTCCTACGACCTGCGTGCGGCCGCGGTCGCGGGGAGCACCACCACCCACTCCACGGTCGTCGCCGACGTGATGGTCGACAACCTGGCGCCCGCGGTGAGCATGACCGACCCGGGCTCCCCGCTCAGCGGCACGCGGACCTTCACCGCCACGTCCTCGGACGCCCACTCCGGTGTGGCACAGGTGGCCATCCAGTACGCGCTCTCCGGGAGTAGCACCTGGCAGACGATGTGCACGCTGTCCATCGACCCGTACTCGTGCAGGTACGACACCACCACACTCCCGGACGGCACTTACTCCTTCCGCGCCGTGGCGACGGATGCCGCCGGCAACACGGCCACGTCCGCCTCGGTGGCCAACCGGGTGGTCGACAACACCGTCTCCTCGGTCGCCATGGAGGACCCCGGTGCCTTCCTCAGCGGCACGGTGACGCTCGCCGCCACCGCCAACTCGAGCGCCGGCGTCACCTCGGTGCGCATCCAACGCGCCCCGAACGGCACGACGACCTGGACCGACGTCTGCACCGTCACCACCTCGCCGTACCGCTGCAGCTGGGACACGACCCAGGTCGCCGACGGTCTCTACGACTTCCGTGCCGTCCTGCTCGACGGCGCCAACCGCGCCACCACCTCCTCCGTGGTCAGTGCGCGGAGGGTCGACAACACTCCGCTGCGCGGCTACGACGTGCAGACCGCGAACGGCGGCGCGACCGCCGGCAAGGTCGAGAACGGCGACGTCGTCACCCTCACCTACAACGACCAGGTCAACCTCGCCTCGATCTCGCCCGCCTGGAACGGCAGTGCCCTCACGGTGACCGTCCGGCTCCGGGACGGCGGTGTCATCGGCCTCACCGGCAAGAACGACACCCTGGACGTCCTGCGGTCCGGTGTGGCCGTGAACCTCGGCTCGGTCAACCTGAAGGAGGACTACATCAAGGGCGGCAAGACGGCCACGTTCAACGCGACGATGACCGCGGGCGCCGCGACCGTCAACGGCGTCCCGGCCACCACCTTGACGCTGAAGATCGGCACCCTCGCCACCGGCGACGGCTTGCGCACCGTGGGCAACCCGATGAGCATGGTGTGGACCCCGTCGACGAGCGCCCTCGACCTGTTCGGCAACGCCTGCTCGGCCGCCCCCACGACGGAGCTCGGCGCACTCGACAGGGAGTTCTGATGCGGACGTCGCCTCGTTCGGTGGGTCTCGCCGCGACGACCGGCGCGGTCGGCGCCCTGCACCTCACGGAGGTGCTGAGCGGGCGGGTGGCGCCGTACCTCGTGCCGCTGAGCCTGGCGGTCGTGCTGCTCGCGCTCGCGACCACGGTGCGGATGGTCCGCGGGTGCTGCTTCGAGGCCCGTCTCGCAGCAGTCCTCCTCGGCACCTACTCGGTGGTCGCGGCCGTCCTTCCGGTCACCGTCGGCCTTCCCGGCGACGGTGCGGCAACGCTCACGGCGGGCCGGCTCATCCTGCTGGTGCTCGGTGCCGCCCTGGTGGCCCAGGCGCTGCTGGCCCGGGGTTCCGGTGACTTTCTCCCCGAGGACGGCGTTTCGCCCTATGCTGCCGGGCATGTCCCACCACGTCGTGGTCGTCGAGGATGACGACCGCATCGCAGCACCGTTGATCCGGACGCTCGAACGGGAGGGGTACACCGCCGAGCGGCTGTCGCAGGGGCTCCCGGCGGTCGCGCGGATGCGAGACGGCGGCGTCGACCTGCTGCTGCTCGACCTCGGGCTCCCCGACCTCGACGGCCTCGAGGTCTGTCGCCAGGTCCGCGGCGCAGGGTACGACGGCGGCATCATCATCCTGACTGCCCGTGAGGGCGAGCTTGACCGGGTCGTCGGGCTCGACATGGGCGCCGACGACTACCTCGCGAAGCCGTTCGCCCTGGCCGAGCTGCTCGCACGGGCGAGAGCGCTGCTGCGGCGAAGCGCGAAGGGCCCGGCCAGGGACGCTCCGGCGCAGCCTGCCGCGGCAGTCGAAGACTTCCGAGTGGACCCACAGGCCCGCAGGGTCTGGGTTCGCGGAGAGGAGCTGGTCACCACCTCCAAGGAGTTCGACGTGCTCGCTCTGCTCGATGCCGAACGCGGCGCCGTGATCACGCGGGACCGACTCATCCGCGAGATCTGGGACGAGAACTGGTACGGCTCGACGAAGACCCTCGACGCCACGGTCGGCAGGCTGCGCCAGAAGCTGGAGGAGGCGTCCGCCGGCGTCGAGGTCGTGACCGTCCGCGGCGTGGGGTTCCGGCTGGAGACCGACGACCGTGCGTGAGCGGCTGATCGCCGCGTTCGTCGGCATGACCGTGGCCGTCATCGCGCTCTACGGGGTCCCCCGCGCGTACTTCCTCGCCGACCTCGTGCAGCAGCAGGAGGAGCGAAAGATCGAACGGTCCGCGGACCTGCTCGCCGTCCTGATCACCGAGCGCGAGACAGATGCCAGGCGCGTGGACGAAGCGTTCCTGGCGGGCTTGCTCAACGAGGCCGAGGAGATCACCTCCACCTCTGCGGACGGAACGGTGGTCTCCACGGTGGAGCCAGGTGGGACCGAGGAACGCATCGCCGCCACCCGCGCGGTTGCGGACGGGGGCACCATCACTTTGGCCCGGTCGTCCACGCTCGTCGACGAGCGCGTTGCCGGGGCACTCACCCCTTTGGTGTTCCTCGGGCTCGCCCTTACCGGGATGTCGGCTGTGACCGGGTTCGCCCTCGCAAAACGGATGTCACGGCCCTTCCAGGAGCTCGCCGGAGCCGCGAAGCGGCTCGGAGCAGGTCGCTTCGACGTGGAGTTGCCCCACTACTCGGTCCCCGAGGCCGAGGGCATCGCCGAGGCGCTGCGCCGCAGCGCCGCCCAGCTCGAGGCGCTGGTCCGCCGCGAGCGTGAGTTCGCCGTCAACGCCTCCCACCAGCTGCGCACACCCATCACGGCCCTCAGGTTCGAGCTCGAGGACCTTGCCGCGTGGCCGGAGACCCCCGCTACCGTCTCCCGCGAGCTGGAGGAGTCGCTCACCGAGCTCGACCGGCTCGGCGACGCCATCACCGAGCTGCTCGGCCTCGCGCGAGGGCACCGCCGCAGCGCAGCGGACGACGTGGACCTTGTCGACGTCGTGGCCGACGTCGTCGACCGTTGGCGTCCGCGCATCGAGCAGCACGCACGCAGCCTGGCCTACGAGCAGTCGGGGCGTCTCCCTGCGCAGCTCAGCACCGGCCCTGTCTGCCAGATCCTGGACGTGCTGATCGAGAACGCCTGCGACCACGGCCGCGGGGACATCACGGTCGAGACGCTCGACACCGGCACGCACCTCGAGGTCCGGGTGAGCGACACGGGCACCAGGACCTTCGGCCCGGAGGTGTTCCGACGCGGGGTGTCCGGGGACGGCGGCCCCGGCGTCGGACTCGCCGTCGCGGCCGAGCTCGCCGGGTCGATCGACGGACGGCTGGCCCTCGACGACTCGCGTACGACGACCTTCGTCCTCATGCTGCCCCGGGGGTCTGTCGGGACTCGGAGAACCAGCGGCGAGCTGCCACGCATCTGAGTAGAAACTCGGATGCGACTCGGCCGTCCAGACTGCCATCCTCGTTGACAGGGGATCACGCAGTCCGGAGGGGGAACGACATGAAGCACACGTGGAGACGACGACTGCGCGGGGCCGCGGGGACGTTCGCGTCGAGGCGGGGCCCCGGCCGCGGCGGCCCCGGTGGGCTGCAGCTGCGGGCGCAGTACCGACCCCAGCCGCTGCAGCGGTGGGACCCGTAGGGGCCCACCGCGGCGTCCCCTGTCTCGACCCTGAGGGGACAGCCCGCCGGATCTGAGGGTTTCTCCCCGATGTGGCGAGGTGCCGCACGGCCGCAGGCTGGAGTGGGGATGGACGAGGGCGCGTGCTCGCGCCCGGATACGAGGACGGCCCAGGAGAACCGATGACGCAGACACTCAGCCGCATGCGCACGGCCGCCGGCGCGGTGGTGTCGAGGATCGGCGGACGACGTGGGACCGCGCGCGCCACACGTACCCGCGTCGTCTACCGCCCGCAGCCCCTGCAGAGCTGGGACCCGTGATGTCGCGAGCGAGAGCGTTCCTTGCGGTCGGGCCAGGTGTCCCCTGGCGCGTCACTGCTGGTCGTACCGATGGACCCGCCCCCAGCGGCTCGGCCGCACCCGCCCGGCGACCGCTGTTCTCCGGCGAGGAGCTCTGCAAGGTCGGCGACGTCGGCGACGAGCGCCTGTGGATGTGAGCCAGGACGACTCGGCCCTAACCGGTCGAGGTGGTCGCGGCGACCCGCCCCCGACCGCCGTCCCGGCGGTGCTGTCGATCCTCGAGCACCTCCCCCGCACCGCCCACGGCGAGGCGGTGCTCGAGGTCCCTCACCCCCACGACATCACGCACCTCGCGACACCCGCGGGCTACCGGGTGACCTGGCTCGTGTCCCGACCCGACGGGAGCGCTCTGCCGGCCGCGGCGGAGGACGCGCTGCGACGCCTGGTGTCCGCCACCGGCCCGGTGCCCCGGGCTCCGATGCCCGACCGCCCGGCCGACGAGCTCGTGTGGGAGGTGCCCTCAGCTGCTTCGCAGCAGGGGCTGTACGCCTGGGTCGCTGGGGAGTCCTCGCTGGTCACCGGGTTGCGCCGTCGGCTGGTGCGCGGTCTCGGGGTCGACCGGGACGCCGTCGCGTTCATGGGCTACTGGCGAACCGGCCGGGCCGCCGACTGAAGGGCCGGTTCGACGCGCGCAGTCGCCGCGTCGCGATTGCCGTTCCCCCACGACATCGACCAGGCGGCTCCGAGTCCCCTGAGGCTCGGTCTTGGCCGACCGCCGCGCCAGGTGCGTCCCACGCCAACCGCTTCCGCTTTCCTCGCAGCCGGACAAGTATGGGAATGTCCCGAGTTCGACCGGGACGACGGCCGGTCACCCACGCGATCTGCTGTCGGGCTGCCCCGTCCGCCGAGGTGACCGGCTCCGGTCCCCAGTGGCGTTGTGCCGGACGGTCCACTCGTCCAAGGCGGCGTCGAGGTCGCCTACCGCACCAATCCACCGCCAGAACTCCGGGAAGTCGTCATCAACCGTCTCCAGGTTCACGATGATGTGGGGCCGTGTCTCGAGGAAGGTGCGGATGTTCGCGTTCATCGTCTCGACGAGAAAGCGGCTCACCTCGATCCGGCGGCGAGTCGGCCACGGTTTTCCCCGCATGAGCAGACCATGAGCGAATGCGGACATCAGGTTGGCTCGCGGGTGTTGGACCTGCATCTGCCAGCGCAGACGCGCAAGTCGTCCGGACGGCCTGGGCGGCGGCGGGTTCACACGCCACCGTGCCAGAAAGCTCCGTGCAGTCGCCTCGGTGTCCCTGACCAGGTGCACGTACCGAGCGTCGGGGAACCGCTCAGCAAGCGGGCCAAGGAAGAACGCCAGCCTGTTGTCGACCTCGATATGGTCGTCGGGGTAGTCGAGCCGGGCTGCTCCGTGAGCCGACACGCGCGACTCGTGGTCTGCGGTGTAGTTGCTGATGTGCTCGCAGGCGCGGGCGAAGGTCACGGATCCGGATCGACCTGTGGTCAACACGAAGACTCGCACACGCCGAACGCTACCCGATGCACTCGGGCGTCCCGTCGGCTCAGCGGCAGCATCCGATGGTGGGCGCAGCAGGGATCGAACCTGCGACCACCTCCTTGTAAGGGAGGTGCTCTACCGCTGAGCTATACGCCCCGAAGCGGGCCACAGCCTACAGCCCCAGACATGCGTACGACCGCTGGCGTCTCGGGTCACCAGCGGTCGTAACGAGGACTATTCAACCGACCCCGCCGGGCCCTTGTCAGAGGAACTGTGCGAAAACCGGACCGGGGGACCGAAATCTTTACTTTGCCTTGCGGCGCACTGTGGCGGCGGTCGGCGGACCCAGTGCCTCCACCGCACGCACGTAGTCGTCGAGGCTGCGCGCCTGCCCCATCGGGTTGTGCACAGCCCACCGCAACACCCCAGCCCCGTCGACGAGGAAGGTGGACCGGGTCGGGCATCCCGAGCGGTCGTCGAAGGCGCCGTACGACGCCGCCACCTCGCCGTGCGGCCAGAAGTCGCTCAGCAGCGGGAGGTCGAGACCGTCCCGGTCGGCGAAGACCCGCAGGGAGAAGATCGGGTCGCACGACAGCCCCGCCAGTGCAACCCCGGAAGCGGTGAGCCGGCTACCCGCGTCGCGGAGCTCGCGCAGCTCTCCCGTGCAGACGCCGCTGAAGGCGAAGGGGAAGAACACCAGCAGCACGGGACCGTCGAAGGTCGCCAGCGTCGTGGGCCGCCCGTGCTGGTCACGCAGCCGGAAGTCCGGAGCCCGCTCGCCGATCTCCGGCGTCACGACTGCTCGGCCAGCTCACGCTTGAGGATCTTGCCGGTCGCGTTGCGGGGCAGCTCGTCGATGAAGACGATCTCGCGAGGCACCTTGTAGCGCGCGAGGTTCGACTTCACGTGCGCCTTGAGCTCCTCCTCGTCCGCCGCGTCCGGCGAGGTGAGTACGACGAACGCCCGCAGGCGCTTGCCGAACTCCTCGTCCTCGACCCCGATCGCCGCGACGTCCTCGACCGCCGTGTGCCGGTGCAGGCAGTCCTCGACCTCCTTGGGGAAGACGTTCTCGCCGCCGGAGACGATCATCTCGTCGTCGCGGCCCTCGACGAACAGGTGCCCGGCCTCGTCGAAGCGCCCGACGTCGCCGGTCGCCATCAGCCCGTGCAGGGTGTCCTTCGACCCGCCGCCGGTGTAGCCCTCGAAGAGCATCGAGTTGCCGACGAAGATGCGCCCCTCCTCGCCGGGACCCAGCTCGTTGCCGTGGGCGTCGTACACCTTCACCACCGTCGCGTGCGGCGGCCTGCCGGCCGTGCCGGGCGCGTCGCGGAGGTCCTGGGGCTGTGCGATCGTCGCCCAGGCGACCTCGGTGGAGCCGTAGATGTTGTAGAGGGTGTCGCCGAAGTGGTCCATCCAGTCGGTGCCGAGGTCCCCGGGCAACGCCGAGCCGGACGCGGCGACCGCCTTCACGTGGGAGAGGTCGTAGGCACGCAGCGTCTCCTCCGGCAGCTGCATGATGCGCTGCAGCATCACGGGGATGACGATGAACGAGTCGCACCGGTCCTCGGTGACCGCCCGCAGGGCTCCTTCGGGGTCGAACTTGCGCCGCAGCACCAGCGTGCTGCCCAGGAGCATCGCGAGTGCCATGTGCGCCCAGCCCCAGGTGTGGAACAGCGGCGCCGCGACGTGGGTGCGCCACCCAGCCCTCAGCGGCAGCCGGGACAGCAGGGCCACGCCGGCGTCGAACGACGCGTCGCTGCGCGGGGCTCCCTTGGGCGTGCCCGTAGTGCCGGAGGTGAGGATCACTGACCGCGAGTGGTGCCCGGGCGGGATGAGGTCTGCGGTCGCCCCGGACTCGACCAGGCCCTCCAGGGTGGGCAGGTCGGTGGCCGACTCCTGCCAGGCTCGCACCTGGCGTACGTCGATCCCGGCGGCGTCGACGAGACCGGCGAACTCCTCGTCGTAGATGATCGCCGCCGGCTGCTCGCGCTCGCAGACCTCCCCGAGCTGGGGGGCCGCGAACGCGGTGTTGAGGTAGAGCAGGTCGGCGCCGAGCTTGGCCGCGCCGAGGGTCGCCTCGACGAACCCGCGGTGGTTGCGGCACAGGATCGCCACGCTGTCGCCCTCGCGGACCCCGAGGTCACGCAGGCCGTGGGCCACGGCGTTGCTGCGCTCGTGGACCTGGCGCCAGGTCAGCTCGCCGAGCTCGTCGACGATGGCGGGCCGGTCCGGGAAACGAAGGGCAACGGAGGTGAAACCCCCGGCCGGTCCCAGCCCCCAGTCGCGCAGCGTCCTGGCCAACGAGACCAGCACTCCCGGTGGGTAGGGTCGGATCACCCCGGCAGAGCTCATCACGCGCAGGGTGGTGAGCTCCTTGGCGAGCAGGTTCGCGGCCTTGGCGATCATCGGTCGGCGTCCTCCTGGGTCGGATCCGACCTACTGTAACCGCCGTTTACACATGAGTCACGCGCCGGTGCCGTCATGGGACGGAGCGCCTGCCCGAGAGGGGGAGGCAGGTCAGTGCGCGGTCTTCGGCGCGACCAGCCGGGTCGCGGACCAGTCCTTGCTCACACCCGCGGTGGAGGTCGTCGCGAGACCGGCCACCTGCGCGGCCTCGGCGATGTCGGCGGCGTCGACGGCGTTGGGTCGGCCGACCTTCGGGGTGAGCAGCCAGATCACGCCGCCTCCGACGAGGTCGGTCAGGGCGTCCATCAGCCCGTCCGCGAGGTCGCCGTCGTCGTCACGCCACCAGAGCAGCACGGCCTCGACGACGTTGCCGTACTCACCGTCGACCAGGTCCCCGTCGATGGAGTCCTCGATCTGGCGCCGCAGGTCGTCGTCGACGTCCTCGTCCCAGCCGAGCTCCTGGATGACCATGTTGGGCTTGAACCCCAGCCGGTTCCCACCGGTCTGGGTGGCGGTGCCGTTCTGGCCACCCGCGGTCGTGCTCAAGGTATTCCTCCATGCGGCGTCTGGAGAGCACCCGCGTGCTCCCTTCCTGTCGCGTAGTCCACCGGAAGTAACCCGCCTGCGCAACCCCATCCCAACCCGTGTCCTCGCGGGAGGAGGGGGCGTGACGACCGGGGCCCCTCGACTACCGGGCAGTAAATTTGGTGTGGGCGCGGACCGTGACACGATGCATGGTGTGGGTCCGCGACCCGGGCCCGCCCCGCACAACGACGTGTACGAGAGCAGAGGAACCGTGTCGAACTCAGGCGACCGCCCCGGGACTCCCTCGATCATCCACGAGGGCCTCCCCACCCAGCTTCCCGACATCGACCCCGACGAGACCCAGGAGTGGATCGACTCCCTGGACGCGCTCCTCGACGAACGGGGCCGCCCCAGGGCCCGCTACGTGATGCTGAAGCTGCTCGAACGTGCCCGTCAGCGCCAGGTCGGCGTGCCCTCCCTGCGCAGCACCGACTACATCAACACGATCCCGCCCGAGCGTGAGCCGTGGTTCCCCGGCGACGAGCACATCGAGCGCCGGATCCGTGCGTTCATCCGCTGGAACGCCGCGGTCATGGTCTCCTCGGCCAACCGCAAGGGCCTCGAGGTGGGCGGCCACATCGCCACCTACCAGTCCTCGGCGTCGTTGTACGAGGTCGGCTTCAACCACTTCTTCAAGGGCAAGAAGCACCCGGGTGGCGGCGACCAGATCTACTTCCAGGGCCACGGCTCCCCCGGCATCTACGCCCGCGCCTTCCTCGAGGGCCGCCTCACCGAGGACCAGATGTCGAAGTTCCGTCAGGAGGTGCAGCACGGCGTCGGCAAGGGTCTGCCGTCGTACCCGCACCCGCGCCTGATGTCGGACTTCTGGGAGTTCCCGACCGTCTCGATGGGCCTGACCGCGCTCAACGCGATCTACCAGGCACGGTTCAACCGCTACATGCACAACCGCGGGATCAAGGACACCAGCCAGCAGCGCGTCTGGGCCTTCCTCGGCGACGGCGAGATGGGGGAGCCTGAGTCGCTGGGGGCGATCGGTGTCGCGGCCCGTGAGGAGCTCGACAACCTCACCTTCGTCATCAACTGCAACCTGCAGCAGCTCGACGGCCCGGTGCGCGGCAACGGCAAGATCATCCAGGAGCTGGAGTCGACCTTCCGAGGCGCCGGCTGGAACGTGATCAAGGTGATCTGGGGTCGCGAGTGGGACGACCTGCTCGCCAAGGACGTCGACGGTGTCCTGGTCAACCAGATGAACACCACCCCCGACGGCCAGTTCCAGACCTACTCGGTCGAGTCCGGTGAGTACATCCGCGACCACTTCTTCGGCGGCGACCCGCGGCTGCGCAAGATGGTGGAGCACCTCTCCGACGACGAGCTCCGCAAGCTTCCGCGCGGCGGTCACGACTACCGCAAGGTGTACGCCGCCTTCAAGGCGGCCAACGAGCACGTCGGCCAGCCGACGGTGATCCTGGCGCACACCATCAAGGGCTGGACGATCGACGCCCTCGAGGGTCGCAACGCCACCCACCAGATGAAGAAGCTGACCAAGGACGACCTGAAGAAGTTCCGCGACCGACTCCTCCTCCCCATCACGGACAAGGCGATCGACGAGGCCGACATCGCCCCGTTCTTCCACCCGGGTGAGGACGCCCCCGAGATCGAGTACATGATGGAGCGCCGCCGCCAGCTCGGTGGCTCGCTGCCCGAGCGCGTGGTCCGTTCCAAGCCGCTGAAGCTGCCTGGCGACCAGGTGTACAGCGAGCTCAAGCAGGGCTCGGGCAAGCAGGCGATCGCCACCACGATGGCGCTCGTCCGCCTGATCAAGGACCTGATGAAGGACAAGGAGATCGGCCACCGCATCGTGCCGATCGCGCCGGACGAGTACCGCACCTTCGGCATGGACTCGATGTTCCCCACCGCGAAGATCTACCAGCCCGCGGGGCAGACCTACGACGCGGTGGACCGCAAGCTGCTGCTGACCTACAAGGAGTCCGCGCAGGGTCAGATGCTGCACGAGGGCATCTCGGAGGCCGGCGCCCTCGCGTCGTCGACGGCCGCAGGCTCGGCGTACTCCACGCACGGCGAGCACATGATCCCGTTCTACATCTTCTACTCGATGTTCGGGTTCCAGCGGACCGGCGACTCGATCTGGGCAATGGCCGACCAGCTCGCGCGCGGCTTCCTGATCGGTGCCACGGCCGGGCGTACGACGCTCACCGGAGAGGGCCTGCAGCACGCCGACGGCCACTCCCCGCTGCTCGCGGCGAGCAACCCGGCTGTCGTGCACTACGACCCGGCGACGGCCTACGAGGTCAGCTACATCGTTCAGGACGGCCTGCGGCGGATGTACGGCTCCACCGAGGAGCATCCGCACGGCGAGAACGTCATCTACTACGTGACCGTCTACAACGAGCCGACCGTCCAGCCCAAGGAGCCCGAGGACGTCGACGTCGAGGGCCTGCTGCGCGGCATCTACCACGTCTCGACCCCGCCGAAGGTCGAGCACGGCAACGGCAACCCGCCGCGGGTGCAGCTGCTCGCTTCGGGTGTCGCGTTCCCGTGGATCACCGACGCGCAGCGGATGCTCGCCGAGGAGTGGGGCGTCGCGGCCGACGTCTGGTCGGTGACGTCGTGGAACGAGCTCGCCCGCGACGCCGTGAGCGCCGAGGAGTACAACCTCCTGCACCCGTCCGAGGACGCCAAGACGCCGTACGTCACCTGGAAGCTCAAAGAGGCCCAGGGCCCGTTCGTCGCGGTCACCGACTACATGGCGGCGGTCCCCTACCAGATCGCCAAGTGGGTCCCGGGCGACTACCACGTGCTCGGCACCGACGGCTTCGGCTTCGCCGACACCAGGGCCGCGGCACGGCGCTTCTTCCACGTCGACGCACCGTCGGTCGTGGTGCAGGCGCTCCAGGCGCTCGCCGAGCGTGGCGAGATCAAGCGGGAGGTCGTGCAGGAGGCGTTCGACAAGTACCGCATCGACGACCCGACCGCCGTCCGCGGCGTGAAGCAGGAGGGCGGCGACGCCTGACCCTTCGGGGGTTCACCAGGGTGTGTAGAAGAGCTGTCCCTTCCCAGGGCGATCTTGCCGGGGGAAGGGACAGTTTCTCTGTGGGGAGGTCGTGGGGCGTGCCCCGCTCCGCCCTCCCCCGACGTCAGGCGATGTCGACGACCTTCGCGACCGGGCCACGCGGGGTCGCCGTGGCCCCGCGGCCGTTCTTGAGCAGGTTGCGCCAGTGGCCGCGGTGGTACGACGCCGGCTCGGTCGACCTGACGAAGTCGTTGAGGATCTTCACGAACCGTTGCGGGTGGTCCTTGTGGGGGAAGTGCCCGGCGTTCGGGATCAGCTCCACCGTGGCGTCGGGGGCGATCTGCTTGGCCAGGTCGGCGTGCCTCGTGGGGATGACGCCGTCGTCGGAGCCCCAGATGACGCACATCGGCATCGCGTGGGTCAGGTAGGCGCGGTCGGCCATCGTCACGACCTGGCCCCGCCAGTCGACGACCGCGCGCACGACGTGCGTGATCGCGGCCCTGGCCCGGCGGTCGGACAGGTGCTGCACGATGTCGGCCACCTCGTCGAGGTCGCGGGCGTGCGGCAGCCCGGTGGCCGACAGCGCCCGCATGCCGAGCTTGGTGGCCTGCAGCAGCCCGGGCATCGTGACGACGCCCATCGCGAGCTGGAACCCCGGCAGCGTGATCGCCCGGATGGCCGGGGTCACCTCACGGCCGATGCCGCCCGGAGCGACGAGCACGAGGCGCTCGGTGCGCTCGGGGAACTGGTAGGCGAACTGCATCGCCACACCGCCGCCGAAGCTGTGTCCCACCACGGTCACCTTGTCGATACCCAGCACCGTCAGGAGGTCCCGCATCCCGTTGGCGTAGCCGCCCACGCTGTAGTCGGCCCGCGGCTTGTCCGACTGTCCGTGGCCGAGCAGGTCCGGGGCGATGACCGTGTAACGGCGCGAGAGCGCTGCGATGACCGGGAGCCAGGTCTTGTGGTCGCACCCGAGTCCGTGCAGGAGCAGGAGCGCAGGGCCCTCCCCGACCTTCACGAACGCACGCTTGTGCCCGTGAATGGTGAGGTACTGGACCTCCGGACCCTTCAGCATGTGGTGCTCCTCACAGGTGCGTCCTGGGATAGTAACTGCCGCGGACCGCAGAACCCTTCCCCAACCCCAGGAAAACATGGGGTTTCCGGCCGATGACCGGCCCACGGCCCGACCGGACCAGACCTGCCCCGAGCTCATGGACGGTTTCCCAGGTGAACATGGGACTGCGGCACCTACCGCGACAAATATCTCGAGGTAGGACGTGCTTTCCCACGTTCACCTGGGAAAGCAACCGCCCACCCCGGACCCCGCACGACTACGCTCGGCCCATGAGTGCCCCCCGGCGGCGCAGCCGTGACCAGATCGCGCGCCGGCTGCAGAAGTCGGTCGGCGACCTCACCACGGCAGCGCTGACCCGGATGGAGCGGGAGATGCCGTGGTTCCAGCAGCTGTCGGCCGAGAACCGCTCCTGGATCGGCCTCATCGTGCAGGCCGGCATCAACGCGTTCATCACCTGGTACCGCGAGCCCCAGGAGGACGCGCCTCTCACGGCGGAGGTCTTCGGCGCCGCGCCACGTGCCCTCACCGGCGTTGTGAGTCTCCACCAAACCGTCGAGATGGTGCGCCTGAGCATCGAGGTCGTCGAGGACAACCTGGTCGAGGCGGTCGGCGAGGAGGACGCCCCCTCGGTGCGGGAGGCCGTGATCCGCTATGCCCGGGAGGTCGCGTTCGCCACCGCGGAGGTGTACGCCCGAGCCGCCGAGATGCGCGGCGCCTGGGACGCCCGGCTCGAGGCGCTCGTGGTCGACTCGGTCCTGCGTGCCGAGGCCGACGAGACCGTCCGCTCCCGGGCGAGCGCGCTGGGGTGGCAGTCCCGCGGCGACGTGGCGGTCGTGCTGGGCCGTGTCCCGGGCGGCTCGCCCGGCTCCCGTGGGCACGACCGCGGGAGCATCATCGACGAGGTACGACGGTCGGCACGGCACATCGGCCTCGACGCGCTCTGCGCCGTGCAGGGCGACCGCTTGGTCGTCGTGCTCGGCGGGGTCGACAACCCAGACAAGGCGGGCGCATCGCTCGTACGACACTTCGGAGACGGGCCGGTCGTCGTGGGCCCGCTGGTCGCCGACCTGGTGCAGGGTCACATCTCGGCGCGGGCCGCCGTCGCGGGGCTCCGGGCAGCCCCCGGGTGGCCCGACGCGCCGCGCCCCGTGACCGCGGACGACCTGCTCCCCGAGCGGGCGCTCGCGGGTGACGGTCACGCCCGCCGACAGCTCGTGATCTCCGTCTACCAGCCGCTTCTCGAGGCGGGCGATCCGATCCTCGACACGGTGTCGACGTTCCTGGACCAGGGCGGCTCGATCGAGGCGACGGCGCGCGCGATGTACGTGCACGCGAACACCGTGCGCTACCGGCTCAGGCGCGCCGCGGACGTCACGGGGCTGACCCCCTCCGACGCACGGGACGCCTACACGTACCGGGTCGCTCTGACCCTCGGCCGGCTCAACCCACCGGAGACCGCGGCCTCGGCGCCTTTGTAGGATTCCCACAAAGTTCGCCCCCATATCTTCGTGCGCGCTGATGATGCTGAGGCATGCCCGGCCGGGGCACAGTGGATGGGTGCTAGTCATCGTCGCCCCGGGCCAAGGCGCCCAGACCCCCGGATTCCTCTCCCCCTGGCTGGAGCTGGAGACCTTCGCCGACCGCCTGGCCTGGCTCTCCGCCGTGGCCGACATGGACCTGCGCCACTACGGCACGGAGGCCGACGCGGAGACCATCCGCGACACCGCCGTGGCGCAGCCACTGCTGGTCGCCTCGGGCCTCCTGGCCGCGCTCGAGCTCTTCCCCCACCCCGCCGACGCCTTCGGCAAGGTCGGGGCCGTGGCGGGCCACAGCGTCGGCGAGCTCACCGCGGCAGCCGGGGCCCGGGCCATCACCGCCGAGCAGGCGATGGTGCTCGTGCGCGAGCGTGGCAAGGCGATGGCCGAGGCAGCCGCCGCCACCCCGACGAGCATGACCGCCGTCCTCGGCGGTGACCGCGAGGAGGTGCTCGCCCGGCTCGCCGAGCACGGGCTGACCGCCGCCAACGACAACGGGCCCGGCCAGATCGTGGCCGCGGGCACCGTGGAGCAGCTGGCGGCGTTCGCCGACGACGCACCCGCCAAGGCGCGGCTGATGCCGCTGTCGGTCGCCGGCGCCTTCCACACCGAGCACATGTCGCTCGCCGTGGATCGGCTCGCCGCCCTGGCGAGGTCGGTGTCCACCCACGACCCCCGCACCCCGCTGATCTCCAACCGCGACGGCCAGGTCGTGCACGACGGCCGCGACGTCGTACGCCGCATCGTCGGGCAGGTCGCCAGCCCGGTCCGCTGGGACCTGTGCCTGGAGACCATGGCCGACCTCGGCGTCACCGGCATCCTCGAGATGCCGCCCGCCGGCACCCTGACCGGGATCGCCAAGCGCGCGCTCAAGGGCGTCGAGACGTTCGCGCTCAAGACCCCCGACCAGCTCGACGATGCGCGCGAGTTCTGCGACAAGCACGGCACCGCCTCGGCGCTCGACACCGCCCCGACCTGGCGGATGCTGGTCTCGCCCGCGAAGGGCACCTTCCGGCTCACCGCCGACGTCCCCGAGGGCGGCACGATCGCTCCCGATACCTCCGTGGGCGCGGTCGCGAACCTCCGCGAGGAGACGCCCGTCCGCGCCCCGTACGGCGGCACGGTCGTCGAGTGGCTCGTCCACGACGGCGACCTGGTCTCCCCCGGTCAGCCCCTGGTCCGCCTCCACCCCGAGGGCGTGGCCTGATGACCGCCCTGGGAGCCGTCCGCGGCAGCGAGCACGCGCGCGTCCTCGGCCTCGGTGCCTACCGGCCGAGCCGGATCGTGCCGAACTCCGAGGTCATCGAGGCCATCGACTCCAGCGACGAGTGGATCCAGCAGCGCTCGGGCATCAAGCAGCGCCGCTTCGCCACCCCCGAGGAGACGGTGCAGATGATGTCGGTCGCGGCGTCGCGCGACGCCCTCGCGATGGCCGGCATCGAGCCCGCGCAGGTCGACTGCGTCATCGTCGCCACGGTCTCGCACCTGTTGCAGACGCCGGCCATCGCCACCGCCATCGCCCACGAGCTCGGCACCGAGCGTGCCGCGGCGTTCGACATCTCCGCGGCCTGCGCCGGCTTCTGCCACGGCATCGCGCTGGCCAACGACATGGTCAAGGGCGGTACGGCGAGCCACGTCCTCGTCATCGGCGTGGAGCGGCTCTCCGACATCACCGACATGACCGACCGCGGCACGGCGTTCATCTTCGCCGACGGCGCGGGAGCCGCCGTCGTGGGCCCGAGCGACGAGCCCGGCATCAGCCCGGTGGTCTGGGGCTCCGACGGCGAGCAGTTCGACCTGATCCGCCAGCGCGAGGACTGGCGCGACGTCCTCACCATGGAGCAGCCGTCGATGCCGCATCTGATTATGCAGGGCAACGCGGTCTTCCGCTGGGCGGCCTTCGAGATGGCCAAGACCGCCCGGGAGACGCTGGACCGCGCAGGCATCACCGTCGAGGATCTCGATGTGTTCGTGCCGCACCAGGCGAACATGCGGATCATCGACGCGATGGCCCGCTCGATGAAGCTGCCCGAGCGGGTTCGGATCGCCCGCGACATCGCCGAGCAGGGCAACACGTCCGCCGCCTCGATCCCGCTGGCCCTGACCCGGATGGTCGAGGAGGGCGAGGCCAAGAGCGGGGACACCGCTCTCCTGATCGCGTTCGGAGCCGGCCTGGCGTACGCCGCCCAGGTCGTCACCGTCCCGTAGCAGCACCCGGCATCACCGACTGAGCACCAACCCACCAAGAGAGAAGGAAGCACACATGGCAACCACCGAGGAGATCCGTACCGACCTCGCCGAGATCGTCAACGAGGTCGCGGGCATCCCCGCGGACGACGTCCAGCTCGACAAGTCGTTCACCGACGACCTCGACGTGGACTCGCTCTCGATGGTCGAGGTCGTGGTCGCGGCGGAGGAGAAGTTCGACGTGAAGATCCCCGACGACGAGGTCAAGAACCTCAAGACCGTCGGCGACGCCGTCGCCTTCATCGAGCGCGCCCAGAACGGCTGACCGGACCTGGCACGTAGGAGAAGGATGACCATGACTCGAGTCTTCGTCACCGGGCTCGGCGCGACCTCACCGGTCGGCGGCGACGCACCCAGCACGTGGGATGCCCTCCTGGAGGGTCGCTCCGGCGTCCGCTCCCTCGAGCACGACTGGGCCGCACAGCTGGGTACGACGATCGCCGCGGAGGTCGCGGTGGACCCGACCGAGGTGCTCGAGCGGGTCAAGGCCCGGCGCCTCGACCGGTCCGGCCAGCTTGCCCTGGTCGCCGCCCTCGAGGCCTGGGCCGACTCCGGCCTGGCCGCCGGGGACGGTGAGGACGCCAAGGTCGAGCCGGAGCGTCTCGGCGTCGCGATGGCGTCGGGGATCGGCGGGGTGCAGACCCTGCTCACCAACTACGACTCGCTCATGGCCAAGGGCCCCCGCCGGGTCTCGCCGCTGGCGATCCCGATGCTGATGCCCAACTCCCCCGCGGCGAACATCGGCCTGGCCATCGGCGCCCGGGCCGGTGTGCACACCCCGGTGTCGGCGTGCGCGTCGGGCAACGAGGCGATCGCCCTCGGCATCGACATGATCCGCCTCGGCCGGGCCGACGTCGTCGTCGTGGGAGGCACCGAGGCAGCGGTGCACCCGCTGCCGATGGCGGCGTTCGGCAACATGATGGCGCTGTCGAAGCGCAACGACGACCCCGAGGGCGCCTCGCGCCCCTGGGACAAGGGCCGCGACGGCTTCGTGCTCGGCGAGGGTGCCGCGGCGCTCGTGCTCGAGTCCGAGGAGCACGCCCGGGCCCGCGGCGCGAAGGTGTACGCCGAGGCGGCCGGTGCGGGCATCACCGCAGACTCCCACGACATCGCGCAGCCCGACCCGGTCGGCCGCGGGGCGACCCGCGCGATGCAGATGGCGTTGCGGGAGGCCGGCATGTCCCCCGAGGAGGTCGTACACATCAACGCCCACGCCACCTCGACCCCGCAGGGCGACCTGGCCGAGGCGACCGCCATCAAGAACGCGCTCGGTCCCGCGGCCGCCCACGTCCTGCTCACCTCGACGAAGTCGATGACCGGGCACCTGCTCGGCGCGGCCGGCGCGCTGGAGTCCCTCGCCACCGTCCTCTCGCTGCACCACCGGATCGTGCCGCCCACGATCAACCTCGAGGACCCCGAGGACATCGGCATGGAGATCGCCACCGAGCAGCGCAAGCTCGGTGACGGCGACCTGGCCGCACTCAACAACTCCTTCGGCTTCGGCGGCCACAACGTCGCCCTCGCCTTCCGCAGCGTCTGACTCCAGCGTCCGACCACCTGCACCCCCGCAGCGTCGACCGGTCCACCCCCGCGGCCGGGCCGGACGACGCACGAGTTCCAGGAGCTCCGATGACCGTGACCGCCACCAAGCCGTCGACCAAGCCGGCCAAGCCTCCCCGTGAGGAGGACCCCCGCAACCCGAACCACCGCCTCGCGGCGCTCTTCGACGAGGGCACGCTCGAGCTGATCACCGAGGACGACCTCAGCGGCATGCTGGCGGGGATCGGCAGGATCAACGGGTCCCCCGCCGTAGCGTTCGCCTCCGACCCGACGGTGATGGGTGGCGCGATGGGGATGGACGGCTGCAAGGTCGTCGTCCGCGCCTACGAGCGGGCACTGGCCGACCAGGTCCCGGTGATCGGGCTGTGGCACTCCGCCGGCGCCCGGCTCGCCGAGGGCGTGCTCTCCCTCCACGCGGTCGGCGAGATCTTCCACATCCAGACCCAGGCGTCCGGGGTGATCCCGCAGATCTCGGTCGTGCTCGGCTTCGCGGCCGGTGGCGCGGCGTACGGCCCCGCGCTCACCGACGTGGTCATCCTCGGCCCCGAGGGGCGGATCTTCGTGACCGGCCCTGACGTGGTCCGGTCGGTGACCGGCGAGGACGTCGACATGCTCCGGCTCGGCGGGCCCGAGCCGCACGGTAGGCGGTCGGGCGTCGTCCACATCCTCACCGAGACCGAGCGGGACGCGCTCGACCGAGCCCGGAACGTCGCGACCCTCCTGGGCTCGCAGGGCTCCCTGGACGTCGGCGCAGTCGTCGACGTGGACCTGGCGGACATGCTGCCGGAGTCCAAGAAGCGGGCCTACGACGTACACCCGCTGGTCGAGTCGGTGCTCGACGAAGGCACCGTCGAGGAGCTGCACGCCCGCTGGGCCCCGAACATCGTCACCGCCCTCGGCCGGTTCGGCGGGCGGACGGTCGGCGTGATCGCGAACAACCCGCTCCGCCTCGGCGGCTGCCTGGACTCGCTGTCGGCGGAGAAGGCGGCCCGGTTCGTGCGGATGTGCGACGCGTTCGGCGTGCCGCTGATCGTGCTCGTCGACGTGCCCGGCTACCTGCCCGGTGTCGGCCAGGAGTGGGACGGCGTCGTCCGCCGGGGCGCGAAGCTGCTGCACGCCTTCAGCGAGGCCGTCGTGCCGCGGGTGACCGTGGTGACCCGCAAGACCTACGGCGGCGCCTACCTCGCCATGAACGCCCGTGCCCTGGGCGCGACCAAGGTGTTCGCCTGGCCGGGCGCCGAGGTCGCGGTGATGGGCTCGGTCGCCGCCGTGCGCATCCTCCACCGCCGCAAGCTGCTCGAGGTCGCCCCCGAGATCCGGCCGCAGGTCGAGGCAGAGCTCGCCGCCGAGCACGAGCGGATCGCCGGTGGTGTCGAGAAGGCCGTCGAGATCGGCGTGGTCGACGAGGTCGTCGAGCCGTCCGCGACCCGGTCCGCCGTGGCCCGGGCGATCTCCGAGGCCGGTCTGGTCCGTCGCGGAGCGCACACGAACATCCCGCTCTGACGGCTGCAGCCCGAGGGGGACGGGGCCCCGTCAGCCGGTGCCGGTGAGGTGCTCCGGGCGGACGGGGACCCGGGTCAGGGCCAGCCCCGTGGCGGCCCTGATCGCCGCCACCACCGCGGGCGTCGCGGAGATGGTGGGCGGCTCCCCCACCCCGCGCAGCCCGTACGGTGCGTACGGGTCGGGGAGCTCGAGCACGTCGACGCGCATCGGCGGCACGTCGAGCACGGTCGGGATCAGGTAGTCGGTGAACGACGGGTTGCGCACCAGCCCGTCGACGACAGCCCGAGCTCGACGTCCACGTCCACCACGGCCCGGTGCGCGGCGAAGGCGAGCTGCACGTGGGCGTCCCCCTGTCCGGTGGCCGGGTCGATCGGCGAGGTCGGGCGGTGCCGCCACTCCACGGTCCGCTCGACGCGGTCGTCGCCCAGCAGGTCGGCCATGTCGGCCACGGGGACACCGTCCCGGGTGACCACCTTGCCGCCGGCGAGGTCGAGGGCGCCGGGGTCCGCCCCTGACCGCTCGGCCGCCCGGCGACGTACCTCCTCGGCCACCTGGCGGCAGGCCGCCTGCACGGCGCCGCCGGTGACATAGCTCTGCCGCGAGGCCGAGGTCGAGCCCGCCCCGCCGACCTGGGTGTCCGCGGTCGCGACGGTGACGCGTGCGACGCCGAGCTCGGTGCGGGCGATCTGCGCCTGCAGGGTCACCAGCCCCTGCCCGACCTCCACGGCGGCGGTGTGCACGAGTACGACGGGCTCCCCGGCGACCGCCTCGAGCACGACCCGCGCGGTCGAGTAGTCGTCGAACCCCGCCGAGAAGCAGACGTTCTTGAGGCCCACGGCGTACCCGACGCCCCGCCGCACCCCCTCACCGTGGGTCGTGTTCGCGACGCCGCCGGGCATCGCCCTCAGGTCACCGTCCGCCGATGGCGGCAGCGGCATGTCGCGCACGCGTCGTACCAGCTCGGCGACGGGTGCGGCCGAGTCGACGCGCTGTCCCGTCGCGATCCGGCTCCCCTCGGTCAGGGCGTTGCGGATCCTGATCTCGACCGGGTCGATGCCGACGACCGCGGCGAGGCGGTCCATCTGCGACTCGTAGGCGAACGCGGCCTGCACCGCACCGAACCCGCGCATCGCGCCGCACGGCGGGTTGTTCGTGTAGGCGCCGTAGCAGTCGATCGCGACGTTCGGCACGTCGTAGGGCCCCGCGCCCAACGTCGCGGCGTTGGTGACCACGGCCGGCGTGCTGGAGGCGTAGGCGCCACCGTCGAGGATCGTCTCCGCCTTCACGTAGACGAGCCGCCCGTCGCGGGTCGCGCCGTGCTCGTAGCGCATCCGCGCCGGGTGCCGGTGGACGTGACCGAAGAAGGACTCCTCGCGGGAGGAGACCATCTTCACCGCGCGTCTCGTGCGCAGCGCGAGCATGCAGGCGTGCACCTGGATCGACAGGTCCTCACGGGCGCCGAAGGCACCGCCCACCCCCGCAAGAGTGATCCGGACCAGCTCCGGTGCCAGGCCGAGGGCGGCGGCGACCTGGTCGCGGTCCACGTGCAGCCACTGGGTGGCGACGTAGAGGTCGACCCCGCCGTCGGGCGACGGCACGGCCAAACCCGACTCGGGTCCGAGGAACGCCTGGTCCTGCATCCCGACCTCGTAGTCGCCGGTCACCACGACGTCCGCCCGGGCGTGCTCGTCGCCGTGGCGGATCCGCACATGGCGGACCACGTTGCCGCCCGGGTGGAGCGACGGGCTCGTGCCGTGCACGGACTCACGAGCATCCGTGACCGGTGGGAGCGGGTCGAAGTCCACCTCCACGAGGTCGAGCGCCCGCCGCGCGGCCTCGGGGTGCTCGGCCGCTACCAGGGCCACCGGCTCCCCCTGGTAGCGCACCCGGTCCGCGGCGAGCACCGGCTGGTCGCGGATCTCCAGGCCGTAGAGGTTGGTTCCCGGCACGTCCTCGTGGGTCAGCACGGCGAACACCCCGGGGACGGCCAGCGCCCGGGCGGTCTCGATCCTCGTCACGCGTGCGTGGGCGTGCGGGCTGCGCAGCGTCAGGCCCCACAGCATCCCGTCCATCCACAGGTCGGAGGAGTAGGCGAACTCCCCCGTGACCTTCAGCGTCCCGTCCGGACGTCGGGGGCTGTCGCCGACACCGCCCCTGACCGCTGTCGTGACCGGGTCGGTCAGCACTCCGGGCCCCGTGCCCATCAGCCCACCTCCCTGCGGCCCTCGGGCAGCCGGCGTCGTGCTGCGACATGGACGGCCTCGATGATCTTCTCGTAGCCGGTGCACCGGCAGAGGTTCCCCGCGAGCGCCTCCCGGATGTCGGCCTCCGAGGGGTCGGGGTCCCGCTCGAGCAGGTCGTGGGCGGCGACCACCAGCCCCGGCGTGCAGAACCCGCACTGCACCGCGCCGGCGGCAACGAACGCCTCCTGGACCGGGTGCAGCCGCTCTCCCTCGGACAGCCCCTCCACCGTGACCACGACGCGTCCCTCCGCCTGCCCGGCGGCGACGAGGCACGAGCACACCGGGAGGCCGTCGAGGTAGACGGTGCACGACCCGCACTCCCCCTGCTCGCAGGCGTTCTTCGAGCCCGGGAGACCCAGGCGCTCACGGAGGACGTAGAGCAGGCTCTCGCCGGCCCACACCCCGTCGGCGACCCGCTCCTCGCCGTTGACCATGCACGTCACCTTCATGCAGGCACCCCCTGTCGGTACTCGTCCCAGGCCCAGCCCAGGGTCCGCGTGGCCATCACCGTGAGCGCGTGCCGTCGGTACGACGCGCTCCCCCGCACGTCGTCGATCGGGGAGGCCGCCGCTGCCACGAGCTCCGCGAACCGACGTACGACGGGTGCGGGCAGCGGGTCCCGCGAGGCCCAGGCGTCGGCCGCCTCGATCTCGCGAGCCAGGAAGGTCTCGGCCTCGGGAGCCGTGCGGGGCGTCGGCGCCGCGGAGCCGATCCCGGTCCCCACCCGACGTCGTCCGGGGTCGACGCGGAGGGCGAAGGACGCCACCGCGATCACCATCGCGTTGCGGGTACCGACCTTCGAGAACTGCTCGGGCCCGGTGGCGCACGGGACGCGCACCGAACGGATCAGCTCGTCGGGCTCGAGGACGCTGCGTTTGACCCCGATGAAGAACTCCGAGACGGGGACGCTCCGCCGACCGTGCACGGACTCGAGCTCGACGACGGCGCCTGCCGCGAGGAGTGGCGGGTGGGCGTCACCGGCCGGGGAGGCCGAGCCCAGGTTGCCGCCGACGGTCCCGCGGTTGCGGATCTGGGGCGACCCGACCGTGCGCGAGGCCGTTGCGAGCCCGGGCAGGAGGTCGCCGAGGTCCGCGACCACCTGCGCGTAGGTCACCCCGGCGCCCAGCTCGACCGTCCCGTCGAAGACCGTCCAGGTGGCGAGCTCGGGCACCCGGGTCAGGTCCAGCAGCCCGGGAGGCCGCCGCCGGTCGAAGTTCAGCTCGACCATCACGTCGGTGCCACCGGCGATCGGGAGCAGGTCGGGGGCAGCCGCCCGGACGGACAGGGCCTCCGCCCACGACGTGGGCCGCCTCATCTCCACCGCGTGCCTCCACCGGGATCCCTGGCCTCTCCGCTCTGTCTACACCGACGGCGGCCCCGGGGAGGCGCGATTGCCTCGATCCGGGGCCGCCGTCGGGACGGTGAAGATGCCTACAGCTCGCAGGTGTTGACCAGGTCGCCGCTCTCGGGACGGGCGTAGAACCCGTCCGCCGGCGGCGCCTGACCGTTCTCGACCCAGTCGGTGAGCAGGCCGAACGCGCTCCGAGCGCACGGGAGGAGCGGGCGCAGCCGGTCCGGGAAGGCGGAGTAGAGCCCGTCGGTGTGGGTGCCGTCCTCGATCGAGTAGTAGCGGTGCAGGTCGCTCCTGCCCGCCTCGTCGACGAGCTGGTCGTAGACGTCGGAGTCGGTCGCGGGCGGCAGCAGCGAGTCGAGCGTGCCGTGGATGGTGAGCATCGGCTTCTTGATCTTGCCGGTGACCTCCACCGAGCCGACCGCGCGCTTCACCGACGCCGGGCGGCTGTCGTAGTCGTAGTCCGCGTCGCAGTGGGCCGTCCCGCTCTCGCAGAACGGGATGCCCGCGTCGAGGTCGCCGTCGAAGCCCGGGTCGAACTCCTCCCGGTAGATCCGCTGGGTGAGGTCCCAGTAGTAGAGGTAGTGGAAGTCCCACAGGAACTCCGACCCGGGCGCGAAGCCGGCCGCGAGCATGGCCTGGTGCGCGGCCTCGTCGCCCGCGGCGTGGGCCTTGTAGTTCTTCAGCGCGGCGGGGAGGTAGGTCATCAGGTTCGGGCCCTCCGCGCGCAGCAGCGTGCCCTCCCAGTCGATCCCGCCGTCGTAGAGACGCGGCCGGTTCTCGAGCTGCCAGCGGGTGAGGTAGCCGCCGTTGGAGATGCCCATCATGTAGGTGCGCTCGGGGCTGCGGCCGTAGACCTGCCGCAGGGTCTTCTTGGTGGCCAGGGTCAGCTCGGTGACGCGGCGGTGCCACTCCGCGACGGACCCGCCGGGACGCGACCCGTCATCGTAGAACTTCGTCCCGACGTTGCCCTTGTCGGTGGAGGCGAAGGCATAGCCCTGGGCCAGCACGTGGTCGGCGATGATGAAGTCGTTGGCGTACTGTGCCCGGACGCCGGGTGCCCCGGTGATCACGACCTTGCCGTTCCAGTCGTCAGGCATCCGGATCACGAACTGCGCGTCGTGGTTCCACCCGTTGTTGGTGTTGGCGGTGGAGGTGTCGGGGAAGTAGCCGTCGACCTGGATCCCGGGCACGCCCGAGGGGTTCTGGGTGCCTAAGGCATGGAGCCCGGCCCAGTCGTTGACGTTGGTGTGCCCGCTGACCGTCGTACCGGCCGTGGTGAGGTCCTCGAGGCAGGAGACCTTCTGCATCTCCGCGTCCGGGACCAGCACCGAGGACTGGCCCCCGCAGTGCGCGGGTCCGGCGGTGGCCTGCGAAGGTACGACGGCCAGGGTGGCGGTGCCGAGGAGGAAGGCCGCAGCGGCGGCGGGGCGGCTGAGCTGTGTCGGGCGCATGGCCTCACCCTCGACCTCCGGACCCGCCGTCTCAATGTGCCCGATGCACACATTTGCCCGGTCGGGTTGTGGTGGACATCTCACCCCTCAGGCGAGGTGGCGCTCCATGAAGGCGACGGTGCGACACATCGAAGCGGGCCAGCGGGCGATGAAGGCGTGCGGCTCCCCCGGGTAGGTGACCATCCGCGCGTCGACGTCCGCACGCTCGAGCGCCCGCATCGTGGCGCGGCTCCAGCGGATCGGGCAGACGTCGTCGGCCGCGCCGTGGTGCAGCAGCAGCAGCGGCTCGGTGACCCTGTCGAAGTACGGCCGCGGGCTGGCCTCCCGCCAGAACCTCCGGCTCTCCTCCGGGGCGCCGTACCTGCGCAGGATCCGCCTAGACGTCGCCGCGCCCCGGGTCGTCGCGAAAGGCGCGGGCGTCCCGGTCGGAGCCGGCGTGGTTGCGGTAGTCGACGTGCAGGACGGCGTACCCGGCCCGGGCCAGCCAGTCCTGCTCCCGGCGCAGCCCCTGCCCGGTGACGTAGACGGCCGGGTCGATGTAGCCGTGCGCGAGCACGAGGACCGGGAACGGCCCGAGCCCGTGCGGGACCAGCATCTGCCCGGAGATGGTCAGGCCGTCGCCTCGGAAGGTC
>DGBP01000058.1 GCA_002384855.1 Nocardioidaceae bacterium UBA4001
ACTCAAGCAGAGATCCAGGACATCTGTTCGACTCAATCTAAGGGGGACCACCGACAGAAGTCGGCTCCCAGGGCGGGCGGGGAGACCGGGGCGACGAAGCTGCGGTTCGACGGCCACCGAGGACTCACCCCCGGTGACCGTCGTCGTGACCTCACGTCACGTCGAGGCGGCGGTCTCCCCCTGCAGGTGGAGGAACTCCATGTGCCGCTCGTACTGGTCGAGCACGTCGTCGATGAGCTGGGTGTGGGTGTAGCCCATCACGTCGTAGCCCTGCCCACCCTCGCGCAGGTGCACCTCGAGCCGGCAGTACACGTCGTTCCCGCGCGGCGCTCGCCGCCCGTAGACAGGGGTCGGCACCTCACGCGGCCACACCTGGTACTGGAACGGGTGCTCGGTCCCGAGGTCGGCGGCCAGCTCGACGAACGACATGCCGTCATCGGCCGTCCGTGCCGCGCCCGCGTCGACGCCCTGGTTGCGCAGCTCGGCGGCCACGTCCTCCAGCGCAGGAAGGGCCACCTCGTTGAGGAACTGCTCAGCCTCGGCCACGGTCGGGAAGTCCATCGCCCGGTTCAGGCGCTGGCGCCACGACAGGGGCGGTGTCGGCTCACGATGCCCGCTGCGACCCGACAGCATGCCGCGCATGCTCTGAAGCGCGGAGTCCTGGCGGAGGCCCTCCACCCGGAGCGCCTTGTGCAGTCCCAGCATCACCAGCACGAGCACGAACGCGAACGGCAGTCCCATCACCACGGTGGCGTACTGCAGCGCATAGATCCCGCCGACGCTGAGGATCCCGAGGGTCAGTGCCCCGGTGGCCACCGCCCAGAAGATCCGGAGGCGGCGACCGCCGTCGTCGTTGACCGTGCGCAGCCTGGAGGACAGGTTCGCCATCACCAGGGCGCCGGAGTCGGCGGAGGTCACGTAGAACAGCAGGCCGACGAACGTGGCGAGTCCGGCGATGAAGGTGAACGCCGGGTACTCCGCCAGGAGCGCGTAGAACCCGCCCTCGGGGCTGCCCGCGGCCACCTCGGCGAACGACGCGTTGCCGGAGCGGATCTGGTCGAGCGCCGCGTTGCCGAAGACCGAGACCCACATGACGATGTAGGTGAACGGGATGATGAGGGTCCCGGCCACGAACTCGCGGATCGTTCGGCCCCGCGAGATGCGGGCCAGGAACAGCCCGACGAAGGAGGCCCAGGCGATCCACCAGGCCCAGAAGAACAGCGTCCAGAAGCTCATCCAGTCGCCGGTGTCCTCGTAGGCGAAGGTCTGCATGGTCATGTCGGGGAACAGCCGCACGAAGTCGCCGACGTTGAGGACCGCGGCGTTGAGCAGGTAGGCCGTCTTGCCGGTCACGAGGATCCACAGCACCAGCCCGATCGCGAGCAGCACGTTGAGCTGCGACATCCGCTTGATGCCGCGGTCGATGCCGCTGACCGCCGAGATCGTCGCCATCACCACGGCGAGCACGAGCAGGCCGAGCTGCGCCGCCAGGCCCTGCGGGATCCCGAAGAGCAGGTCGAGCCCGACGTTGAGCCCGACCACGCCGATACCGAGCGACGTCGCGACGCCGAAGATCGTGCCCAGCACCGCCGCGCTGTCGACGGCATGCCCGATGGGGCCGTCGACCCGCTTGCCGATCAGCGGGTGGAGCGCGGAGCGCACGGCCAGCGGGAGGTTCATCCGGTAGGCGAAGTAGCCCAGCGCCATGCCCATCAGCGCGTACATGCCCCATCCGCTGATGCCGTAGTGGAACATCGTCCACGCGGTCGCCTCGCGCGCCGCCTCGACGGTCTCCCCCTGTCCGCTCGGCGGGGTGAGGAACTGCACCACCGGCTCGTTGACCGCGAAGAACATCAGGTCGGTGCCGATGCCCGCCGCGAACAGCATCGAGGCCCAGGCCATCGTGCTGTACTGCGGCCGCGAGTGCGCGGGTCCCAGCCGCACCCGGCCGTAGCGCGAGAGCGCCAGCCACACCACGAAGATCAAGATGGCCGTGGCAAGCGCGACGTAGAACCAGCCGAACCAGGTCGACACGAAGCCGACCACCTCGCCCAGCGTCGCCTCGGCACGCGCCGGCGCGAGCAGGGTCCACAGCGTGACGGCCAACGTGCCCACCGCGGAGGTGATGAACACGGGCTTGTTGACCTTCGAGCGCTGGTCGCCGTCCCACTCGGACTCAAACGTGCCCGGCGGGGTCTCGGTCCGGCTCATGCGTGTGCTCCTGTCTCCATGTCGTTGCGGGGGTCACCGGGTGGGTACAGCGGCATTGCGTCGCAGTGCCGGTAGTAGGGGACCTCGAGCGGCGCGAGCGGCTCGTTGTCCATGATCAGGTCGGCCGCCTTCTCGGCGAGCATCATCACGGGGGCGTAGATGTTGCCGTTCGTGACGTAAGGCATCACCGACGCGTCGACGACGCGCAGGCCCTCCACGCCGTGCACCCGCATGCTCGACGGATCGACCACGCTCATCTCGTCGGTGCCCATCTTCGCCGTGCACGAGGGGTGCAGGGCGGTCTCGGCGTCCTTGGCGACCCAGTCGAGGATCTCCTCGTCGGTCTCCACCGAGGGTCCCGGCGAGATCTCCCCGGCGCTGAACGGCGCGAACGCCGGCTGCTCGAGGATCTTCCGCGCGGCCCGGACCATCTCGATCCACTCGCGCCGGTCGGTCTCGGTCGAGAGGTAGTTGAACCGCAGGGCCGGGTGCTGATGAGGGTCGGCGGACTTGATCTTCACGCTGCCCCGGACGTCGGAGTACATCGGTCCGATGTGCACCTGGTAGCCGTGCTCGCTCGCCGGCCGCGACCCGTCGTACCGGATCGCGATGGGCAGGAAGTGGAACATCAGGTTGGGGTAGGCGACCTCGTCGTTGCTGCGGATGAAGCCGCCGGCCTCGAAGTGGTTGGACGCGCCCACGCCCCGGCGCAGGAACATCCACTCCGCGCCGATCCGCGGCTTGTGCCGGTGCTTGAGCCACGGCGCGATCGACACCGGCTGCTTGCTGGCGTGCTGGATGTAGACCTCGAGGTGGTCCTGCAGGTTCTCCCCCACCCCCGGCAGGTCCACGACGCTGCGGATGCCGAGGGCCTCGAGCTCGCCGGCGTTGCCGATCCCGGCGAGCTGGAGCAGCTGCGGGGAGTTGATGGCCCCACCGGACAGGATCACCTCGGCGGCCCCGACCGTGCGCTTGAACCTGCCACCACGCAGATAGTCCACGCCGACGACGCGGTTGCCGCGCATCCGCAGGCCGGTGACGTGCGACAGCGTGTGCACGGTCAGGTTCGGCCGGTTCATGACCGGGTGCAGGTAGGCGCGGGCAGCGCTGAGCCGACGGCCCCGGTGCACGTTGCGGTCGAAGGGCGCGAAACCCTCCTGGCGGTAGCCGTTCACGTCGTCGGTCAACGGGTGACCGGCCTGCTGGACGGCCTCGAAGAACGCCCCGAACAGCGGGTTCGTCGCGGGTCCACGCTCGAGCACCAGCGGGCCTGAGCCACCACGCCATCGGTCGGCACCGGCGAGGCAGGTCTCCATGCGCTTGAAGTACGGCAGCACGTGGGCGTAGTCCCACTGCTCCATGCCGGCGTCCCTGGCCCAGCGCTCGTAGTCCATCGGGTTCCCGCGCTGGAAGATCATCCCGTTGATGCTGCTGGAGCCACCGAGAACCTTGCCCCGGGCGTGGTAGACCCGCCGCCCGTTCATGTGCGGCTCGGGCTCGGACTCGTACTTCCAGTCGTAGAGCCGGTTGCCGATCGGGTACGGCAGCGCCGCCGGCATGTGGATGAACGGGTCGATCTTGAAGTCGCTGCGCCCGGCCTCGAGGACCAGCACGCTGGTCCCCGGATCAGCGCTGAGGCGGTTGGCCAGAGCGGACCCTGCCGACCCCCCACCGACGATCACGAAGTCGTACGACGTCTGCTGGCTGCGGGGACTCATGCTTCCTCTCCTGCCGGCTCACCGAACCAGTACTGCGCGGCGGGTCGTGTGTTGTGCCAGATGTGCTTGGTCTCGCGGTACTCGTCGAGCCCGGCGTTCCCGAGCTCGCGGCCGACGCCGGACTGCTTGAAGCCGCCCCACTCCGCCTGGGGGACGTAGGGGTGGTAGTCGTTGATCCAGATCGTGCCGTGGCGCAGCCGTCGCGCGACCCGCTCTGCTCGGCCGGCGTCCTTGGTCCACACGGCGCCTGCGAGGCCGTAGATCGTGTGGTTGGCGATCGAGACGGCCGCGTCCTCCGCCTGGTCGTACGTCGCACCGCTGAACGTCTCGACGGTGAGCACCGGGCCGAAGGACTCCTCCTGGACCACCTGCATGTCCGCGTGGCAGCCGTCGAGGATCGTGGGCAGGTAGAAGAACCCGTCCTGCAGGTCGGGGGTGTCCGGACGTGCGCCTCCCACACGCAGGACCGCGCCCTCCTCGAGTCCGCGCGCGACGTACCTCTCGACCTTCTCGCGGTGCTCGGCACTGATCAGCGGACCGGTCTCCGCGTGGTCGTCGAACGGGCCGCCGACGCGGATCTTCGCCGCCCGGCGGACCAGCTCGTCGACGAAGTCGTCCTTGATCGACTCCTCCACGACCAGCCGCGCCCCTCCGGAGCAGACCTGGCCGGAGTCGAGGAACACCGCGGTGAGGGCGAAGTCGAGCGCGACCTCGAGGTCGGCGTCGGCGAACACGATGTTCGGGTTCTTGCCGCCGAGCTCGAGCGCCACCTTCTTCACCGTCGGAGCGGCCGCCGCCATGATCCGGCGACCGGTCTCCAGTCCACCGGTGAACGACACCAGGTCGACGTCAGGGGCCTCGGTCAGCGGCGCGCCGACCTCGGCGCCGGTGCCCAGGACGAGGTTCGCGACACCGCCCGGGACACCCGCCTCGGTGAGCGCCTTCATCAGCCAGATCGAGGTCGAGGGGGTCAGCTCGCTGGGCTTGAGCACGAAGGTGTTGCCTGCAGCGAGGGCGGGCGCGACCTTCCAGGAGGTCTGCAGGAGCGGGTAGTTCCACGGCGTGATCAGTGAGCAGACGCCGACCGGCTCGTGCACGATGCGGCTCGAGACGTCGGGCATGCCGGCGTCGACCACACGACCGGCGTCGGCGGTCGCCAGCCCGGCGTAGTGCCGGAAGACGGCCACGATGTCGTCGACGTCGATCTGGGACTCGACGAAGCGCTTGCCGGTGTCGAGCGACTCCAGCCGGGCCACCTCGTCCTTGTCCTCTTCGAGCAGGTCCGCGACCCGGTGCAGGATCGCCGCCCGGTCGGCGCTGCTGGTGTCGCGCCACGGGCCCTCGTCGAACGCCTTCCGGGCGGCACGCACCGCGTCCACCGCGTCGGCGGCCGTGGCCTCGGAGACCGTGGCCACCACTTCTCCGTCGGCGGGACAGCGGATCTCGCGGGTCCCTCCTCCGGATGCGTCACGCCAGGTCCCGTCGATGAACAGCTCTGGCATCTATCTCCTTCGTTCGGGGGCCACCGGGCATCCCGAGAGAGCCGGCAGCCTGATCTGCACAGCGGTGTGCGGCGCACGCCGGTGGGAGGGGCTGTTCGACTCTTCCACGGACGCCCCGTCCGGAAACGGGCGGCCTAGTCATGTGGGACGTGCATCACAGCCGGCCGGGCTGGGAGAGATCGAGCCGGGAAGCAGATGTCACTGCGGGCCGAGCGGGGTCACCGGCTCACCGCACATCGGGCACTGCACCTGGTCGACCGGCCGGCCGTCGCGGCCCTCGTAGCCGCAGTACTCGCAGACGTACTTCGTCGGACTGGTCCCCTGGGCGCTCATGTCAGAGCTCCTCGCCGCTGTGCCGGCTCGGCGTCGGCCGGCGCGTGGCCGGTCGGCGGGGCGACCCGGTCGCCGGACGCTCATCGCCGTGTGTGAGCCCCTCGGGTCCCCGGCCGATGGCACGCTCGACCACGAGCCTGAGCGCCCGCCGGAGAAGCGCGGTCGTGCGGCCCCACGCGGCCAGCTCTCGCGCGCAGGCGCGAGCCTCCCGCTGGTCACCGCGGTGGTGCGCAGCCTCACGCGACTCCCGCCACCCGGCCTCCTGCGCCAGGCATTCGTCGAGGGCGCCGAGCACGACCTCCTGGTCGAACCCGCACACACCGGCTGCGAGCTCCGCGTCGAGGCCACCGGACGCCGCGTCGAGCTGCAGCAGCGTCCGGAGGGCCGTCTCGGGGTCGCAGACGACCGTGCACGCGGTCGCACGCGACGCGGGCTCGTCGTCCGGATCGTCACCGAGCGCCGTGCGGCCACCCACCCTGGCGGCGAGCTCGTCGCCGACCTGGTCGAGCTTGGCCGACATGCCGGTCAGCATCATCCGCAGGTGGTCCGCGGCAAACGGCCAGGCGGCCACGAGCGTCTGCGCGATGACCCGGTCCTCGACGAGGAAGAACTTCACGAACCGGTGGTCGCGGTTGAGGACGTTGACCTCGTACGACGCGCGCCGGAGGTCGCTGACCCCGTCGACGACCACGCCGAAGATGTCGATGACCGGGGCCTCCTCGACCACGCGCACGTAGACCAGTGAGCTCCCGAACGGCACCGGGATGTCGCCGTCCGCGTCGTGCTCGGGCAGGTCGCCGAAGAGCGGGGTCAAGGCGGCGTCGACCAGCGCCCGCAGGTGCTCGACGTCCTCGGGCACCACCGCGGGCGGGTCGACGGCGCCGTCGTCCTCCGCCACCGGGAGCTGCGTGACGTCGTCGTCCGGGTCCGTGAGGTCCGCCTCCAGGAAGGCGGGGTGCGCGACCCCGAAGACCTCGCGCAGGGCACGCACGGCCATCACGGCCAGCTGGTCGGCGTGGCTCACCGGGACGTCGAGGAAGAAGTTCTCCGACTCGTCGCCGGGCGCCCTCCACCCCAGGTCCACCAGCAGCGCCTCGGCCCGGTCGTCGAGCGCGTGCCTCGGTGCGAGGTAGGCGTTGCCGGACACCTCGCCCCGCAGCATGCTGCCGCCGGCGAACCCCGCGAGCCGGACGTACGGCGATGCTCCGTCGTCCGCCTCGCCGAGGGGCCGTCCCGCCCCGAGAACGAGCACGCCGCCCTCGCCGAGCTCCCCGACGTGGTCGGCCAACCGAGCCCGGAACCCCCGCCAGGCCTCCTCCGTCGCGCGATCCAGGTCGCGCCCCTCGAACTCGTCCACTGCACCCCCCGTGCACCTCGACCCTGTTCCAGCAGGCTATCGGCGAGCACCGACACTGTGGCCACGTCGTTGGTCCCGCCGCCGCACCCGCCCTCACGACCGCCCCCTCCCTGTGGGTCGTGTCGGTGCTGCTCGCGATCGTCGTACGCACCGGCAGTCGCCGCCGGGTCCTCGCGATCGGCACCACCTTCCTGGCCGCGACGGCGGGGATGTACGCGTTGTACATGGCCGGGATCTACTCCGCGGTGGGCGTCGTCGGCCACCTCGGAGCCGTGCAGGCCGTCGTCGCCGTGGTCGCGGGCGTCCTCGGCGTCGTGAGCGTGAAGGACTACTTCGCCTACAGGAAGGGGATCTCGTTCACGGTCCGGACTCCTCCAAGCCGGGCATCTACCGGCGGATGCGCTCGGTCGCCGGCGAGGAGCGTCTCTGGCCGGCGCTGGGTGCGACCGCTGTCCTGGCGGTCGGGGTGTCGCTGCTGGAGACCCCCTGCACCGCGGGGCTCCCCGTGCTGTGGACCGGCCTGCTCGCCGAGAGCGGGGTGGGTACGACGGAGGCGGCGATGCTGTTCGCGCTCTACATGGTCCCGTTCCTCGTCGAGGAGCTCCTCGTCTTCGCAGTGGCCGTGGTGAGCGTGCGCTCAGCGCCACCAGGGCGCCGGCCGGCCCGCCAACCACCAGCCGAGCCGACCGGTCGACCACGGCAGCACGAGGTAGGCCATCACCGGGGTCATCAGGACCGTGCTGAGCAGCACCCTGGGAGCGGTCGCCAGGTCCGGCACGTCGGGTGGTTCGCGCGACGGGAGGTGGTCACGGCGACCAGGGTAGGAGACCGAGTCAGGCCCGCGCGGCGCCGTACCCGAGCAGGGCGGCGAGGCCGAGGGCGCTGCGCGGGGCGTAGCCGCTGCGCCACAGCCCGCCGTGCACCGCGGCGAACGCCTCGTCCTGCCAGGGGTGCTCGTGCCGCGGGCCGCCGTCCGTGTGGAGGTCGTGCACCAGGAGGGCTGCCATCAGCACGTTGGAGGTCGCCGGGTCGAACACCTCGACCCCGAACCGGTGGGCACCGGCGTACGCCGCGGCGAGGGCGCGGTTCTTCACGACCGACCGGGTCCGCGTCGGCGGTGCGACGTTCAGCGACACCGTCGTACCGCCGTCGCGCGCCACCGCGGCACGCCAGCGCTGGAGCCGCTTGGCGAGTGCGTAGTTCGGACCCTGCTGGGCCACGAGGCTGTCGTTGATGCCGGGGTCGGAGCCGGCGACGTAGGAACGGTGCAGCAGCCTTCCCGCGCTGATCGTGCGCAGCGGACGACCCAGCAGCTTCGCCGCCGCGGAACGACCTTCGTAGCTGCGGGTCGACTGCTCGACCGCGTCGCCGGGCACCGCGAACACGTCGGTGGGGGTGGCCAGGAAGGCGAGTGCGAGGTCGTCACGAGCTACCAGCAGGCGGGTGGTGAGCGCGTCCACGGCCATCGAGACCCGGACGTTGGTGGCGCCGTCGGCGTACACGTAGTTGCCGAGGACCAGCGGACCGGAGAGCTGGGACAGCCAGTCGGCGACCTCGGGAACCTCCGCGGTCAGGTCCGCGCCGGTGTGCTGGTGGAGGACACCGGCACCTCCCGGCTCGACCGGGAGGACCGCCGTCCCGGCGCCGGTCCGGGCCTGATCCAGCACCCGCTGCCAGACGTCCGGCCGCGGCAGGTCCACGGCGGCAACCGTCGCGCCCCAGTGCAGGAGCGCCTGGAGCGGACCCATCTCCGCCCCCGCCCCGAGGACGGCGACGGTGCGACCTTCGAGGCGCAGCCAGTCGGGGTTCTCCATGACCAGGCGCACGGCGTCGGCCGCGGTGGGCTCCATGACCCCGTCGAGCACCCAGGCGTCGAGCCGGTCGTGCAGGTCGTCACCGCGCAGTCGACGCCCGTGGTACGGCAGGGACAGCTCGGTCTCCGGCTCGCCCTCCCCCTCCACCTCGATCGTGCCGAGGGACCGGGCGGGTGCCGCGGTCTGCCAGGTCGCCAACGGCAGGTCGTCGCCCTCCGGGGAGGTCACGTGCATGCGGCCGTGGAGGGAGCCCAGCCCGTCGCGGGCGACGGTCAGCGCGGCCTCCCGCGACGTCAGGCCCGCCTCGAGGAGCCGGCGGAAGTGGACCAGGTAGCCGCTCCGCCAGCTCGTCTCCCGCTCTGCCTCCCTCGAACCGGTCGGGTCGACCCCGCGGAGCGCGTCCGCGACGACGGCCCGGCCGACCTCACCCGTGCTGCGCCGGCCGTCGGCGGATCGGGGGAAGACGATGCCGTGCTGCTGGTCGGTGCTCATCGCCTCATCATGCCCGAGCACCCCGGGCGCGTACCCTCCCAGGACGGGACGTTCGACCCGGGTGCCGCCACCTCTCGCCGGGGACAATCGCGGGGTGCTGTCGCAGCTGCCCGTCGAAGTCGTCGCCTACGTCTTCCTCGTCGTCGTGGTGCACCTGCGCGCCGGTGGCACCTACGCCCTCGGCCGCCTCGCCCGACACGCCGGAGACCGGTCGCGAGCCTCCGGGGTGCTGGGCCGTCCGATGGTGCGACGCAGCGAGCAGCTCGTCGGCCGGTTCGGCCCACCCGCGGTCTCGGCGTCCTTCCTCACCGTCGGCTTCCAGTCGGCGATGAACCTGACCGCAGGGTTCCTCCGGATGCCGCTGCGCCACTACCTGCCCGCCCTGACCGTGGGTGCGCTGATCTGGGCGGGGATGTACCTCAGCGTCGGCCTCGCGGTGCTGCGGGCCTGGAACGCCGACGGAAACAGCACGGCGGTGCTCGCGGTGGCGGTGCTGGTCGCCCTCGTCGGCGGGCTCGCCGTGGGCGTCCGGCGTCGGTGGCTGGCGCCGGTCGCGGTGGACTGAGCGGACGACCGATCAGTCGTCGAAGAGCGCCCGGACGTCCTCGGCGCTGATCGCGGCGCCCGCGGCCCCCTCACCGTCGACCACCTTCGCGAACAGCGCGGCCTTGCGAGCCTTGAGCTGCATGACCTTCTCCTCGATGGTGCCTGCCGACACCAGGCGGTAGACCATCACCGGCCGGTCCTGGCCGATCCGGTGCGCGCGGTCGACCGCCTGGGCCTCGACGGCGGGGTTCCACCACGGGTCGAGGACGAAGACGTAGTCGGCCTCGGTGAGCGTGAGCCCCACGCCGCCGGCCTTGAGGCTGATCAGGAACACCGTCGCGTCCCCGCCCTTGAACTCGTCCACGACCTCGCCGCGTCGGCGGGTGGTGCCGTCGAGGTACGTCGAGGCGACCCCCTCGCGCTCGAGCCGGGCGCGGACCCGTCGCAGGAAGGACGTGAACTGGCTGAACACCAGGGCCCGGTGCCCCTCGTCCCTCAGCTCGAGGAGGTGGTCGACGAGGAGGTCGAGCTTGGCGGAGCCGACGGCGTCGTACTCCTCGTCGACCAGGCCTGCGTCGAGGCTGAGCTGCCGCAGCCTGGTCAGCGACCGGAAGATCGCGATGCGGTGCTTGTCGAAGTCGTCCACCAGCCCGAGCACGGTCTGGCGCTCGCGCTGCAGGTGGGTGTCGTAGATCTTGCGGTGCCTCGGGGAGAGCCGCACCTCGAGGACCTGCTCCTGCTTCGGCGGGAGGTCGGAGGCGACGAGCTCCTTGGTGCGGCGCAGCAGGAACGGCCGGATCCGGCGCCGGAACCGGTCGAGCACGGCCGCGTCGCCGAGCCGCTCGACGGGGTTGGCGACCTGCTCGACGAACCGCTGCGGGTAGGGGTACAGGCCCGGGGCGACGATGGACAGCAGGGACCACAGGTCCAGCAGCCTGTTCTCCAGCGGCGTGCCGGTCAGGGCCAGCCGGAACGGCACGTCGAGACGGCGCACGGACTGGTAGGTCTTGCCGCGGTGGTTCTTGACCGTCTGCGCCTCGTCGAGGACCAGGCCGCCCCAGGGCAGCGCGGCGTAGGAGTCCACCTCGAGGCGGTAGAGGGTGTAGGAGGTGACGACGACGTCGGCGCCCTCGGCGAGGGCCGCGACCGACGTGCCCCGTCGCGAGTGCGACTCGGTCACTGTCCGGACGACCAGACCCGGCGTGAACGTCGCCGCCTCGTGGGCCCAGGTGGAGACCACGCTGGTCGGGGCCACCACCAGGAACGGACCCGCACCCCGGTCCCGGGCGTAGGCCATCAGCGCGAGGGTCTGGAGCGTCTTGCCGAGCCCCATGTCGTCGGCGAGGATCCCGCCGAGCCCGGCCTGCCACAGGAAGGCCAGCCACCGGAACCCGTCGCGCTGGTAGTGACGGAGGTCGGCCTTGAGCCCGACCGGCTCGACGTCGGGGAGCGTCTCGAGGCCTCGCAGAGCCTGGGCGGCACGGACCCACTCCTCGGCCTGGGCGTCGACGATGCCGACCTCGGCGAGCTCGTCCCACAGACCGAGGTCGTGGTGGCCGACCCGGACGCCGTCGTCGGGCTGCTCGTGGAGCTCGCCGGCGGCGTTCACCAGCTCGGCGAGCTGTCGGAACTCGGGGCGGTCGATGTCGATGTGCAGACCGCTGCGCATGATGATCCGCGGCAGGCCCCGGGTGAGTGCCTCGAGCAGGTGGGCGAGGGCGATGAACTGGCCGTCGACGCGGATCTCCACCTCGAGGTCGAGCCAGTCGGTGCGGCCGTCCTCGTCCTCGCCTGTCGACGGGGTGGTGAACCGGATCTCCGGAGCCCCTCGGGCCTCCTGGTAGTCCGGGCGGGCGCCGACCTCCTCGAGCTCGAGCAGCTCCGACGCCTCCAGCCCCGGCAGCACGTCCTCGGCGAAGCCGATCGCCTTCACGTCCCGCAACGTCTGCTCGACGAGCAGCCCGACCTCACGACGGTCGCTGCCGCAGAGCCGGTGCACCTGCTCGTCCGCCAGGGACGCCAGGAAGCCGACCAGCAGCTCCTCCTCGCGGTCGGCGCGGCGGACGCCACGCAGCCCATGGGTGTCGTCGAGGCGGTAGACACGGTCGTCGTCGCCCACGCGGTAGCGCCAGGTCCACAGCAGGTGGACCTCGTCGACCGCCTTCCACTCAACGGTCAGCGCCAACCGGGGCTCGACCGGCTCCGGGACGGCGACCGATCCGTCGGAGGAGATGACGGGCACGTGGCGCTGGAGACGAGGGAGGTACTCCGCGACGAGGTCGCCCCTGTCGGCGGCGGGCACGACCAGCTCGTCGGCGGTGCTCAGCAGCCGCCGGACCTCCGGCCCCGCAGGACGCGCGAGCCGGGCCAGCAGCACAGACCAGGTCGAGCCGGTGCGACCCGGCGCCCAGAGCGCGACGCCGTGACCGGTCTCCCCGAGCACGTCGATGCTCTCCGCGCCGAACCACTCGCCGTCCAGGTGCACGCCCAGTCGCAGGTGGGCGTCGCGCTGGGGTGCGGCGTTCACATCCATCTGGATCGTCACCGGGTCCGGGTGCAGACTCACGCTGTCGAGGCCGGCACCCGCGACGAGCTCGACGCCGACCTCGGCCAGCCGGGCGAGCAGCGACCACAGCGACGGCCCGAACGAGGACAGCGGAAGGTGGCTCTCGGCCCCGTGGTAGAGGTTGCGCTGGGCCGCGCGGTAGGCGGCGAGCAGCTCCCCCAGCAGGGTGACCTGCTCGGCCGGGTGGCGGTGCCAACGAGGGTCGAGGTGCTGGACGTCGACCCACGAGATGCCCGAGCGCACCCAGTTGTCCCGCGCGCCCCGCTGCAGGGGCCGGACCCGGAGGCTGCCGCGGCGGGTGGAGGTCTGCTCGGACCATCCGGCGTAGCGGCTGGCGGACGTGCGCTGGTTCAGCTCGACGGAGAGTGCAAGGGGCTTCCGCGTCCGCTGCTGCGGTGCGGCATCGAGCTCCTCCAGGACCGAGCTGAGTCGGCGCTCCCACCGACGAGACGTGCTGCCGGCGGCGTACTCCTGCCGGGCACGCACGGTGAGCAGCAGGGCGACGGCGTGCTTGCAGCCCTCGCCGACCGGGCAGCTGCAGCGGGCATAGGTCCACGCTCCCGGACCGCTCTGCCCGACGCTGACCAGCGTGTTGTAGACCTCGCCGCTCGCACCCTCGACGCTCCCCCGGATCGTCAGGTCACCGTCGGCGTCGAGGGTGTCGGCGCACGCCAGCACCTTGCCCTGCCGCACGTAGTCGACCGCACGCTGGAGCGTCGACGAGCCGAAGCGACACCGCAGCTCGTCGTCGTCGAGGAGGAGGTCCAGGTCGAGCACGGGTCGAGCCTAGGCGCCACCCCCGACAGACCTTGGTCTGCGTCTCATCCTTGACCCGGAGGCCCCGGGCGGCCACAGTCCGACCATGCGCACCGACATCGACCGCACCCGTCTCGCATCCCTCCTTGAGCGCGAGCGGGCCGCCTACACCGCCGACCACCCCGCCTCGGAGATGCTCTTCAGAGAGGCCGACCACCTCTTCGGCCGTGTGCCGATGACGTGGATGGCGATGTGGAGCGGCGGTTTCCCGCTGTACCTCGACCGCGCGCACGGCAACCGGATCATCGACGTCGACGGCCGGGAGTACGTCGACTTCGCGCTCGGCGACACGGGCGCGATGGCCGGCCACTCCCCCCGGGCCACCGTGGAGGCGGTGACCCGTCGCCTGGGCGAGCTCGGCGGGATCACCACGATGCTGCCGACCGCCGACGCGGAGTGGGTCGGCGCCGAGCTGACCCGCCGCTTCGGCCTCCCGCTGTGGTCGTTCACGCTGACCGCCACCGACGCGAACCGCTGGGCGATCCGCCTCGCGCGCCTCGCGACCGGGCGGCCGAAGATCCTCACCTTCGCCTACTGCTACCACGGTTCGGTCGACGAGGCGTTCGCGGTGCCCGGCGAGGACGGTACGGCGGTCGCCCGTCCGGGCCTGGTCGGCGCGGCGGTCCCCCTGTCCCAGACCACCCGGGTCGCCGAGTTCAACGACCTCGCCGACGTCGAGGCTCAGCTCGTCAACGGGGACGTGGCCGCGATCCTCACCGAGCCCGCGCTGACGAACATCGGCATCGTGCTGCCCGAGCCCGGTTTCCTCGAGGGCCTCCGGGAGCTCGCCACGCGCTACGGCGCCCTCCTCATGATCGACGAGACGCACACGTTCTCCGCGGGTCCGGGCGGCGTGACCGGGCTCCTGCGCCTGGAGCCGGACATCCTCGTGATCGGCAAGAGCATCGGCGGCGGCATCCCGAGCGGCGCGTACGGCATCTCCGAGGACGTCGCCCGCGCTGTGAACGCCCACCCCGAGGCCGACCTCGTCGACGTGGGCGGGGTGGGCGGCACCCTCGCCGGCAACGCCCTGTCGGTGGCAGCGATGCGGGCGACGCTGGAGCACGTGCTGACCGAGGACGCGTTCGCGCACATGATCCACCTGGCATCCGAGTTCACCGACGGCGTGCAGGAGACCATCGACCGGACGGGGGTCCCGTGGTCGGTGAGCCAGCTCGGCGCCCGCGCGGAGTACCGGTTCGCCTCACCCGCACCTCGCGACGGCAGCTCCTCGGCAGCATCCGCGGACGACGAGCTCGACGAGTACCTGCACCTGTACCTCGCCAACCGCGGCGTGCTGATCACCCCGTTCCACAACATGGCGCTGATGTGCCCCGACACCTCCGCCGAGGACGTCGTACTGCACACCCGGCTCTTCGGCGAGGCCGTCGATGAGCTGGTCGGCCGGTGAGCAGCGGCCGACCGACGGCGCTCCCGGGGGTGTGCTCCCTCGACGGGCGCGTCGCGCTGGTGACCGGGGCGGGCTCGCCCGACGGGATCGGCTTCGCGACGGCCCGACTGCTCGGGGATCTCGGTGCCGCGGTAGCCGTAGGGGCGACCACGGAGCGGGCGCACCAGCGTGCCACCGAGCTCACCGACACGGGCATCCGGGCCGTGGGCGTGGTCGCCGACCTCACCGACGAGGACCAGGTGGCCCGCGCCGTCGCCGACGTCACGCGCGCCCTCGGTGCCCCGACGGTGCTCGTGAACAACGCGGGCATGACCAGCGCCTCCGCACCCGCGCTCACCCCCGACGCACCCGGCGGCACCGAGTCGGGCACGGTGACCGGCCTCTCCCACGCGCAGTGGCGGCGCTCCCTCGCGCGGAACCTCGACACCGCTTTCCTCACCACTCGGGCCGTCCTGCCGGGCATGCAGGCAGCCGGCTGGGGTCGGATCGTGATGGTGACGTCGGTGACCGGGTCGGTGATGGCGATGGGAGGCGAGGCCGCCTACGCCGCCGCGAAGGCCGGAATGTTAGGCCTCGCGCGGTCGGTCGCCGTGGACTTCGCACGTGACGCGATCACCGCGAACGCCGTCGCGCCCGGCTGGGTCGCAACCGCCAGCCAGACTGTCGACGAGGTCGGGCAGGGGCGGCACACCCCGGTCGGTCGCAGCGCACGGCCCGAGGAGGTCGCGGCGGCGGTCGCCTTCCTGAGCAGCCCCGGGGCGTCGTACGTCACCGGCCAGTGCCTCGTCGTCGACGGCGGGAACTCCGTCGCCGAGGAACGCGCCTGACCGACGACCCGGATCCGTGCCGTTCTGCGAAGCATCGGGAGCATCGCGCGCCAGGCAAGCCCACCACGCGGTGTCGAACCTGAACGCCCCCGAGACCAAGGCCCACGGCATCGGCATCTACACCCCCGGCCTGGGGCACCGCCGCACGTTCCCGGGTGCTCCCCTCCTCAGCTGCCCGCCGCGAGGTCGTGGTCGACGCGGGGACGGGCCGCGTGCTGGCGAACCAGGAGCGTGAGCAGCGGCCAGGGTCCGCAAGGGCCTCCTCCACCTCGTCGGCACCGGCAAGGGTGCTCTGAGGCTGGCCGCGCTCGGGGTGCGGTCCCGGGTCTCGGTGAGGTACGGCCTCAGCCGGGCAGCCAAGGTGGCCGTCGGGGGCAGCGTCGTGGTGCTCCGCGACGGCGAGGTCCTCGCTCCCAACGACCTCGAGATGCACCCGCGCACGCTGCGACCCGGCGTCGCCGAGCTCGACGTGCGGCTGAACGGGGCGACAGCAAGCAGCACCGTCATGGTGGGATGAGGCCACCGATCACGACCAGCCGGCCTCGAGCCTGACCGCCGGCCGAGAGGAAGACATGGACATCGAGACCCCGGCACTCGTGGTGGATCTCGACCGGCTCACGGACAACGTCGAGCGGATGACTGACCGCGTGGGTCAGCGCGGTCTGGCCCTCCGCCCACACGCCAAGACCCACAAGAGTGTCGAGATCGCTCGCATGCAGCTCGACGCCGGAGCCGCCGGACTGACCGTCGCGACCCTGTCCGAGGCAGAGGTGTTCGCGGACTCGGGCCTCTCCGACCTGTTCATCGCCTACCCGGTCTTCCCACGTGGTCCGAAGGCGGACCGGCTCCGTCGGCTGCTGGACCGCGTGGACCTCTCCGTTGGCATCGACAACCCCGCCGGGGCCGCGGCGGTGGCCGACGCGGCCGCGGGCCGGAGCGTCCGGGTGGTGCTGGAGATCGACAGCGGCCAGCATCGCACCGGCGTCGCCCCGGCCCAGGCTGCGGACCTGGCTCGATGGTGCAGTGAGCTCGGACTGCAGGTCGTCGGGGTGTTCACCCATGGCGGGCACTCCTACAAGGACCCCGGCGCTCCCAGCGGCGCGAGCGTCGACGAGGGCGACACCCTGGTTCAGGCACATCACACGCTCAGTGCTGCCGGGTTCGACGTCAGCGTCGTCAGCGCCGGCTCGACACCGACCACCGGGGTCGAGCGACCCCCCGAGGTGACCGAGGAGCGCCCGGGGTCCTACGTCTTCTACGACCGGCAGCAGCTCGCCCTGGGCGCCTGCCGGAGGGAGCAGCTGGCCCTGACGGTCGCGGCGACCGTGGTCAGCGTTCGTCATGACCGGTTCGTGGTCGATGCCGGCTCGAAGGCCCTCGCGAGCGACCGGCCGCCCTGGCTGGAGGGTCACGGCTGGGTCCCCGAGCTCGGCGACGCGGTCGTCACCGCACTCTCGGAGCACCACGGGATCGTCGAGGGCGCCCCCGCTCTGCCGTCCGTGGGCGACGTGGTCGCGGTGGTCCCCAACCACGTCTGCACCGTGGTGAACCTCTTCGACGAGTACGTCGTGGCCCGGGCCGGCCACGTCGTCGACCGGTGGCCCGTGTCCGCTCGCGGCCGCAACACCTGACCGCCGACCCGGTTCTTGCAGACCGCGGGCCTACGCGCGGGCGCTCCTCTCGGCGCTCCGGGGCTGACCGCGTCCGCACAAGAGCCGGGTCAGCGCGATCTGGTCTGCACAAGAGCCGGGTCAGCGGGGGTGATCGCTACCAGCTCGTGGCGCGGCGGCGCCGACTCCGTGGTGGCCCGGCAGGTCAGGCGGCTTCGGTCGGCGGGACGGGTCCTCACCCGCACCTCCCAGCTCGAGCCCGCCATCTCGAGGACCACGCGAGTCAGCTCGCCGTCCCGGGTGTGCGCCTCCAGCCGCGGCGGCACGAGGTCGTCGGCTCCGAGGTGCCGGCGCAGGAACACCTCGGCCGCCTGCACGGAGAACGGGTACGACGACCTCCCCCGCAGGTGGCCCAGGTCGAGCCGGCCGGCCAGGTGCGACTCGAGGAAGCCCGGGACGTCGTCGGGCACCAGCCGGCCGTAGTACAGGCCGTGCGGGAGGACGAGCACGTTCGCGGCGAACCGGTCACCACCGATGTGCGAGACCTCCCAGGTGTGTCCAGGAGCGACGGCGTGCATCGCGGCGGCGACGGGCCGGCCCTGCTCCGCGCAGCAGGCGTCGTGCCGGCCGTGGGTGCACACGCAGAAGACCGGATCCTCGTGCGGCGTGAGCCCTGGCGAGCTGCCCTTCGCGATCCCGGCCAGGTCGACGTCGAGCAGCTCCCGGACGTCGTCGAGCCGGGCGGTCTCGACCCACGGACGGTCCCGGTCGACGTGCGCGGCGAACACCCGGGTCCCGCCACCGTCGCCGGCTCGGCCGTGTCGCCGGACCAGCAGGGGCCGGACCTGATGACGTCGCTCGAGGCCCAGCAGCCGCTGCCGAACCTCGTCATCCATGCGGGCGTCGCGGACGGCCTCCACGCCCCACGGGCCGGGCGCCTCGACCAGCAGGAACGAGCGCACCGTCGACGCGGTCCCCTCGATCGGCTCGAGGCGCTCCGCGCTGGCGAGCGAGCAGCGGAAGGCCGCAGTCACGACGCGATCCGCAAGAGACCCTCACGGACGAGGCGGCGGGCCACGACGAGCCGGCTCTGCTCGTCGAGCCACGGGGACAGGTCGGCAGGTCGGAGTACCTCGCTGTCGCGGACCAGCTCCATCGGCGCGAGCAGACGCAGCGGCATGCGCAGCTCCCGGTCCCCGAGGAGTACGGCGAGCCGGTCGATCCCCGGGCGCAGGACACACGTCACGGTCGGCCGCCGCTCGAGCACCGTGTCGTCGCCGAGGCCGCCCAGCGCGACAAGGTCCTTCAGCCCGCCCTGCAGGGCAGGGGCGCGCTGGGTCAGGAACGCCGCGCTGCGCTCCGCGACCACCTCGGCCGGGTCGAGTGCGCCGAGCCCCGACGTGAAGGCCACGAGCTCCTCGGCGAGCCGGCCGGCGAGTCGGTCCGGGTCCTCGAGGTAGCCGGCCGGCAGCGGAGCGTCGTACCGCTGTCCCGCCAGCACCTGGTCGGCGAGCCCCCGCAGGACGTCGCGCCAGGACAACCGGTTGATCCCGATGGTGACGTGCAGCGACGCCTCGTCCTGGCTGCGGGCGGAGTGTGGGGTGCCGGTGGGGAGGTACATCGACAGGCCCGGCTCGAGCACGACCTCGCGCTCCTCGCCGTCCTCGACGACCTCCCACTGCTTGCGGCCGTGGGTCTGGAAGACGAAGACGTCGTGACTGTCGCTGTGGCGCGCGAACCCCTGCGACCCGGGTGGGGTGAGGTACGCGTTCGCCTGGCAGGGGTGGCCGAGCGCGACCTCGAGGTCACGGACCAGCTCGGTGAGCGGTGGCCAGTAGCGGTGCAGCCCCTGGAGCACGACGGTCGCGCCCCCCTCGAAGAGCGCGAGCACCTTGCGGGCGTCGACCAGCCCGCTCAGCGGTGAGCCCGCGATGCTCGCCGAGCGGGTGAACCTGGAGGCCGGCAGGACGGCGCCGTCCTGGGCGATCCGCAGCGCGGGGGTGCGCAGTGCGACGCTCGTCAGGAGATGGTCGACGTCCTCGAGGGACAGGAGCCCGACGAGGTCGTCGGGGTCGGCGTGGTGCAGGTGCACCCGGGACGCCCAGACCTTGTCGAGGAAGGTCTGGGCGTCGCCGCTGAGCAGGTCGAGCGCGCTCAAAGGCTCAGGCGTCGGTGCCGTCGGCGTCCCCGCCGTCGGCGCTGTCCCCGTCTGTGGTGTCCGTGGAGTCGCCGTCAGAGCTGTCGCCGTCGGTCGTGTCGGTCGAGTCGCCGTCGGTGCCGTCGGAGTCGGTGCCGTCGGCGTCGCCACCGTCGGTGCCGTCCGCGTCCTGGTCACCGACCGCCTCGCCCGCGGCCGGCGGGGCGCCGAGCGTCTCGATGTCCTCGTCGCGGACGGGCTCGTTCGGGGTGGTGGTCATGTCGCTCCTCTCGGTCGCGGCGCGTCGTACGCCGCTTCACGGGCCTCGTACCCCGGAGCATGCCAGCCAACCCCTGCCCTCCGACACTTCTGCGTGCGGGGTCGCCGCGATCACTGCAAGGCCTGCAGCTCCGCGGACATCGGGGCCGACCACGTAGCACCGCGACAGGCACGCACACGCGCGAGCTCGTCGGCCATCAGCGCCTTGACCGTGGCGTAGCGAGGGTCGGCGACCAGGTCGTGGTACTGCCGCGGGTCCGTCTTCAGGTCGTAGAGCTCGTGCTTCTGGTGCGCCACGTCAACGTAGAGGTAACGCTGGGTGTGCACCTCGATCAGGAAGCGGATGTCCCGTACCTCCAGGCCCGCCTCGCGCGTAGCGGGATCGACGTCCCGGAGGAGTCGATCTGGACCAGCGCGCTCGCCACGGCACAGTTCCTCGACAAGCAGCGGCCGGGCGGCACGGCGTACGTCGTCGGCGAGGCTGGGCTGACCACGGCGATGCACTCGATCGGCTACGTGCTCACCGACCGCGACCCGGAGTACGTCGTCCTGGGTGAGACCCGCACCTACTCCTTCGAGGCGATCACCGCCGCGATCCGGCTGATCGACCGGGGCGCGCGGTTCATCGCCACGAACCCCGACCCGACCGGTCCCTCGACGGCCGGGCCGATCCCCGCGACAGGGTCGGTCGCTGCGCTCATCACCCGAGCGACCGGCGTGGCGCCGTACTTCGTCGGCAAGCCCAACCCCCTCATGATGCGCTCCGCGCTGAACCGGATCGACGCGCACTCCGAGTCCACGGTGATGGTCGGCGACCGGATGGACACCGACATCGTCTCCGGGCTCGAGGCGGGCCTGCGGACCGTCCGGGTGCTCACAGGGTCGACCAGTCCCGACGAGGTGGAGCGGTTCCCCTACCGGCCGACCTTCGTCCGCGACTCGGTGGCCGAACTCGTCGACCTCGTCGACGAGTGGGACAGCGACGACGAGTCCGTGCTCGACCTCGCCGACTGAGCGGGGGTCGCGCGCGACTCGGACGCCACGCGCAGGAGGCACCGGGCCGTCCGGTACGCCCGGGCAGGCTCCTGCTGTGTCCAGGGACCTTCGCCCTTGCCGACGGTCCCCAGCAGTCCTACCGTCGGACGAAGCGGGCACCCCCGACGCGGGCCGGTGCCTACGACGGCCTTCCTGACCGCCTGGCGCGTGTCCGTCCCATCGCTGCGCGCGCGGAAAGGACCGCCAAAATGACTGTAGAGCTCACCACCGACATGGCCCAGGACCACGTCCTGGTCGACCGGTACACCGACATCGTCGGGCCCAGCAACGAGATGCTCGGGCCGGTGAAGGACGGAGGCCGCATCGAGTACCTCACCGTGCCCGGCTGCTGGGGGCCGATGATCACCCCGTCGCTGCGCAGCGGCCACGAGGTGAGCCTCCCGGTGCGGGTCGAGGGCGCGAAGGTCGGCGACGCGGTCGCGCTGTACGTCGAGACGCTGGAGCAGACCTCCCGTGCGACCACGTCGGGGACCCACATGGGCGTCGACGACCGGTTCATCAGCGACCCGTTCGTCGCGAAGATCTGCCCGACCTGCCGGGACGCGGGACGGCACTTCCTCTACCCCGACACCTACCTCGACGGGATCGGCGAGTCCGCCGTGAAGTGCTCGACGTGCCACAGCGAGGTGATCGCCTTCCACATGGTCGAGGGCTACACGATGGTCTTCGACGACGCGAAGGAGATCGGCGTGACGGTCTCGCGGCCGCGTGCCGAGGAGCTGGCCCACCATGCCCGGGAGTGGGTGGCCCTCACCGAGCACTCGACCCAGCACCCGATCGTCGCGCTCGGCCGGGCCGAGCTCGTCGGCACGATGACCCGCTGCCGGATCTCCGCGGGCAACCTCGGCTCGATCCCGGCCATCGACCTGCCGAGCTCGCACAACTGCGGCGACTTCGGGGCGTTCCTCGTCGGCGCCGATCACGAGTTCGCGGTCACCGAGAAGCAGCTGGAGATGCGCACCGACGTGCACATGGACATCGATTCGGTGCGCCAGGGCAGCGTCGTGATCGTGCCGGTGAAGGTCGACGGCGCGGGCATCTACGCCGGCGACGTGCACGCGATGATCGGCGACGGCGAGGTGGCGGTGCACACCACCGACATCGGCGCCCGGCTGGTCGTCCGCGTCGATGTGGTCAAGGGGCTCGAGCTCGACGGCCCGCTCCTCCTGCCGCCCGCGGAGGACCTGCCCTTCCTCGCCCGCCCGTTCAGCGCCGACGAGGTGGCCCGGGCCAAGGACCTCGCGGCCGCGAACGACACCACGCTCGAGGGCCCGATGCTCCCCGTCCAGGTCCTCGGTTCCGGTCCCATGGTCAACGCCGCCGTGGACAACGCGGTGATGCGTGCGGCGAGGCTGTTCGGCATGTCCTCGGACGAGGTGCGCAACCGCGCGACGATCTCCGGGGCGGTCGACATCGGCAGGCTGCCCGGCTTCGTGCAGCTCAGCATGCTGGTCCCGCGCGACACCCTCGAGCGGCTCGGCATCGTCCACCTCGTGGAAGCGCAGTACGGCGAGCCCGACGGCTGGTGAGCCGCCGCCGCGCCGTCCCCCGGAGCGGCTAGCGTGGCCGGCATGGACCCTGAGGTCGACGCGGTGCTCGAGGCGATCCTCGACGAGGTGGAGGACTGGCACGGCACGCCCCACCCCGAGCAGGCCGCGCACTTCGAGGAGCACGCCCGCGCGCTGCCGCCCGGTGCCATGGGGCGTGCCGCATGGTTCGTGTACGCGGGTGAGGCCTGGGAGCTCGAGGGCGACCCGGGACACGCCAAGGCGATGTACGAGGAGGCCGTCACCGACGGCGGCCCCAGCCTGCTGGACCCCCGCGCAGAGCTGCTGAACGTGCTGCTCGAGCTCGGTGAGACCGACCGCGCCGAGGAGGTCCTCGACGAGCTGACCGTCGACCTCCGTGACGGCCGGGTCACCGAGACGTTCCACGTCACGGTGGGTGAGGCGCTCGAGCTCCACGGACGGCTGCAGGAGGCCTTGCGCTGGTTCGACGCCGGCGTCACCTGGTCCGAGAGCTTCGTCGGCGACCCGGACCTGGTCTGTCTCAACGGTCACTTCCGGGTGCGTCGCGCCCTCGGCCTGCCCCCGGACAGGTACGACGAGCTGGTCGAACGACGGCGGCAGGAGTATCTCGACGACCTCGGCGACGACGACTCGCTCCTCGCCTCCACCGGCGGCGGCGCCGCGGGCCTGATGACGGTGCTCTACTGGCCGGCCGAGCAGTTCCCGAAGGTGCTCGAGCGCTACCCCGCGCTGCTGGAGGAGTGCGGGGCCGACCACGCGGAGCACCGACAACACGTCGAGCTGCACCTGCGCGACCTCGCGGTCGGCACGTCGGCCGTCGCCGTGAGCGTCGGCAGCCTCGACGGCCTCGTCGGCTTCGCCGAGCAGCAGGCCGACCACGCCGTCGCGGCGTCCACCCGGGCCGCCTACGCCGCTCAATGCGGCCGCCTCGGGCAGACAGTCACTTGGCCGCCGGGTCGCAACGAACCGTGCTGGTGCGGCAGCGGCCGGAAGTACAAGCGCTGCTGCGGCGCCTTCCGCGACGCCGGCTGACCGGCCCCCCACCAGGGCCCATCGACTCTGGCGGACACGGCCGGCCCGACGTTGGCTGGAGTCCGGGACGGCTGCCCGGAGCCGCGGGCACCGCGTCCTGCACGAGGGAGCAGCCGTATGACCCAGGCGCCCGAGCGGGCCCCCGAGTCGATGCGGGGCCTCAGCACCGCCGAGGTCGCCGTACGGGTGGCGGCCGGCCTGGTGAACCGGGCGGCCGCACCACCGAGCCGGACGGTCGGGCAGATCTTCCGCGCCAACATCCTCACCCGGTTCAACGCGATCCTCGGCGCGCTGCTCCTGGTCATCCTCGTGGTCGGACCGCTGCAGGACGCGCTGTTCGGCCTGGTGATCGTGGTCAACAGCGCGGTCGGCATCGTCCAGGAGCTACGTGCCAAGCGGACCCTGGACCGGCTGTCGCTGCTGACCGTCCCGCACGCGACGGTCGTCCGCGACGGCGAGGTACGACGGGTCGCCGCCACGGAGGTCGTGGCGGACGAGCTGCTCGTGGCCTCCCGCGGGGACCAGATGGTCGTGGACGGCACCGTGCTCGAAGCCGACGACCTGGAGGTCGACGAGTCGCTGCTCACCGGTGAGTCGGACCCGGTCCTCAAGCGGGCTGAGGACGAGGTGCTCTCCGGCAGCTTCGTCGTGGCCGGTGACGGCCTGGTCCGCGCCACGAGGATCGGCGAGTCGTCGTACGCCGTGGCGCTGGCCGCCGAGGCACGGCGCTTCACGCTCGTGCGGTCGGAGATCCGCAGGGACCTTGACCGTCTGCTGCGGGCGATCACCTGGGTGCTGGTGCCGACCGCGGCTCTGCTCATCACCACCCAGCTGCTGCTGGAGGACGCACCGCTCGCCGAGGCCGTCCGCGGCTCGGTCGCGGGCGTCGTCGGCATGGTCCCCGAGGGGCTCGTGCTGCTGACCAGCGTCGCCTTCGCGGTCGGCGTGGTCCGGCTGGGCCACCGCGGCGTGCTCGTGCAGGAGCTGCCGGCGATCGAGGGGCTCGCCCGGGTCGACGTCGTCGGCATCGACAAGACCGGAACGCTCACCGAGGGCACGATGACGCTCGGCGAGCTGGTGCCGCTCGACCTCTGGGCGCCGGAGGAGGCCGCCGAGGCGCTCGGGGCGGTGGCACACGCCGACGAGCACCCCAACGCCAGCATGCAGGCCCTCGCCGAGGCGCTCCCCCGGCCCGCCGGGTGGGTCGCCACGGACCGGGTCGCCTTCTCGTCGGCCCGCAAGTGGAGCGCGGTCACCTTCGCCGCGCACGGCAGCTGGGTCCTCGGGGCACCGGAGATGATCCTGCCCGCCGGGTCGGCCGTCCTGCGACAGGCGGAGCGCCTGGCCGCCACCGGGCACAGGGTCCTCCTGCTCAGCCAGGCCCTGGGACGGCCCGACGCCGACGAGCCGCTGCCGGTGACCGAGCCGGCCGCCCTGGTCGTGCTGGCAGAGCGGCTGCGCCCCGACGCCGCCGACACGCTGCGCTACTTCGCCGACGAGGACGTCGTGGTGAAGGTGATCTCCGGCGACAGCCCGCAGACCGTCGGCGCCGTCGCGGCATCGCTGGACCTTCCCGGAGCGGATCGGCCGGTCGACGCCCGGGCGGTGTCCGCCGAGCCGGACCTGGACGAGGTGATGGAGAGCCGGTCGGTGTTCGGCCGGGTCGCGCCGCACCAGAAGCGCGACATGGTCCGGGCGCTGCAGCGGCGCGGCCACGTCGTCGCGATGACCGGCGACGGCGTCAACGACGTGCTGGCCCTCAAGGACGCCGACATCGGGATCGCCATGGGCGGTGGCTCCCCCGCCACCCGGGCGGTCGCCCAGCTGGTGCTGCTCGAGAACCGGTTCGCGGTCATGCCCGACGTGGTTGCCGAGGGTCGCCGGATCATCGCCAACATCGAACGCGTCGCACACCTCTTCCTGACCAAGACCGTCTACGTCACGGTGCTGGCCCTGGCCGTGGGCGTGGCACAGCTGCCGTTCCCGTTCTACCCACGGCACCTGACCATCGTGAGCACCCTGACCATCGGGGTGCCGGCGTTCTTCCTCGCCCTCGCCCCCAACGCGGGGCGGGCCCGGCCGGGCTTCCTCCAGCGGGTGCTGCGCTTCGCCGTACCGGCCGGCGTCGTCGCTGCGGCCGCCACCTTCGCCGCCTACGCCGTGACCGTCCTCGAGACCGAACTCGGCCCGACGGCGTCGAGGACGACGGCCACGATCGTGCTGTTCTCGGTCGGGATGGTGGTGCTGACCCTGCTCGCCGTGCCGCTCACCCGGCTCGAGGTCGTGCTGCTCACCGGCCTCGTGGGTGCGTTCGCCGTGGTGCTCGCAGTGCCGGGACTTCGTGAGTTCTTCGCGCTCACGACCCTGCCGCCGGCGGTCTGGGCCTCCGTCGTCGGGCTCGTCGCCGTCGCGGCGGGCCTGCTGTGGTGGATCTGGCGACGGTCGGTCGCCGGTGGGTGACTCCGCGGGGCTCCGGCGCGGGGCGCCTCGTCGAGGTCCCCGTGCTCGGCGGCCACCAGTGCGAGGAGTCGGCCGCCGGACCGGCACTGCCCGCGGCCCCACCGGATGCCCGGTCGCGCCGCACGTCGGCCTAGTCGTCGTACTCCGGGCAGAAGGGCGCAGACTCGTCACGGGCCGCCGACGTGTCCTGGGTGACCGCGCGCAGAGCATCGACCCGCCCGGCCCCGAAGCACTCGTCGTAGCCGGGCCTCCCGATGTCGACCGCTGTGCTCTGCATGTAGTTCTCGACCGTCTGCGGCGGCAGCTTCACGTCACCGTCGCTGCCCAGCCGTCCGAACTGGCTGACGATGAGCGCCGCGACCCCCGCTGCGTGCGGCGAGGCCATCGAGGTCCCCTGGATGCAGGCATACCCGCCACCCGGGACGGTCGACAGGATCGTCCTCGTGCAGTCCCCGGTCGACCCGTTGCCGCCTGGAGCCGACACGTCCGCCATGCCGCTGCCGTAGTTCGAGTAGCCCGCCCTCTCACTGTCGCGCCCGAGTGACACGGTGCCGACCACGCCCTGGGTCTCGGCGGGCACGACCTCGCACTCGTTGCTGATCGGCCGGCCGTCGTCGCCCACGGGGTGCGCGAGGTCCTGGTCGGAGTTCCCGAGCGCCGCCACCGGCGTGACGCCGCGGTTGCGGGCGTAGGAGATGGCGCGCTCGACGGCGTGCCGGAAGGTCCGCTGGACCGGGTCGGAGGCGCACTTGAACTCCGTCGACTCCTGGAACTCGTTGTCGTCGACGAAGAAGCTCATGTTGATCACGTCGAGCTGCTCGTCACCGGCGTAGGTGATGCCGTCGACGACCGGTCCGGCGTAGCAGTAGCCAGTGGTGTCGCACACCTTCACCGGCACCAGCGTGACGTTCGGCGCGACACCGACGATCCCCGTGCCGTTGGCGCGCGCGCCGATCGTGCCCGCGACGTGGGTGCCGTGGAACTGGTTGTCGGTGCACGGGTCGGGGGTGCCGATCGCCACGCCGGGCGGCAGCGCGGCGAGCGAGTCCCTGCCCCGGGCACAGTCGACGTTGGACTCAAGGCCCTTGGTGAAGTCCGGGTGGCGCCCGTCGATGCCACTGTCGAGTACGCCGACGTCCACCGCCGGCACACCGGCCTGGATCGCGTGTGCCTCCTCGGTGCGGATCTGCTGCATGTCCCACTGCAGCGGCTCCATCATGTCGGACGAGGGCTCCGGCGCGTCGGAGGCGTACATCTTCACGGCGAAGTCGTTGCCGACCGACTCCACCAACGGCGACGCCCCGACGAGGGCCCTGAAGTCCGGGTTCGTCGCGCGCACCGACAGCACGCCGATCTGGGCTGAAAGGTCGTTGACGACCGTGCCGCCGGCCGTCGTCAGAAGCGTCCGCACGGCGGTCATCGTGCCGTCCGGCGTGAATCCGGCAGCGGTCTGGGTCCCGGCCAGCGTGAGGATGTAGCTGCCGTCGATGGTCCGCAGCGAACCGATCCGCTCCTCCTGCGCAACGGCGTCGCGAGGGGTCACCGCGGTGGCCGCCGATGTCGAGGTGAGCGCGAGCAGGGGCGCCGTGAGCACGAGTGCTGCCGCGCCGGCCTTCATGGGGCGCAGGCGGGCGGCGAGGCGTCGTAGGTTCATGGTGGTCCTCCGAGGGTGAGCCAGGTGAACCACCAACGAGCGACCCGTGTCCGAGGTCACGTGAACGGCGCTGCATGTTCGTAGGGCCATCTCGACGTGCACTCGCCGACGTACGACGGCCCGTTCACGCCTGACGACGGCCAGGGCCGGCCGCGAGTGCACGTCCGAACGGCCCCGCACGAGGGCCTTGGCCCGGCCGTGACGAGGTCAGCGCGGCTGGGCGGCCGCCTCGTCGAGCGACTCCCGGATGGCGTCGACCATGACCGAGATGTCCTCCTCGGTGGCCACCAGCGGCGGCGCGACCCGGATCGTCGAGCCGTGGGTGTCCTTGGCCAGCACGCCGCGGGCCATCAGCGCTTCGCACAGCTGACGGCCGGTCATCAGGGTCGGGTCGACGTCGATCCCGGCCCACAGCCCGCGCACGCGCACCTCGAGGACACCCTTGCCGACGAGCTCCTGGAGCCGCTTCGCCATGACCTCGCCGAGACGGGCCGCACGCTCCTGGAACTCACCGGTCCTCAGGAGCGACACGACCTCGCGGCCGATCGCGGCGGCGAGTGGGTTGCCGCCGAAGGTCGACCCGTGCGAACCGGGGGTGATCACGTCCATGACCACGCGGTTGGCCGCGATCGCCGAGACCGGGTAGAGCCCCCCGCCGAGCGCCTTGCCGAGGATGTACATGTCGGGGACGACGTCCTCGTGGTCGCACGCGAACGTCTTGCCGGTGCGGGCGAGGCCGGACTGGATCTCGTCGGCGACCATCAGGATCCCGGCGTCGTCGCAGATCGCCCGTACGTCGCGGAGGTAGCCCTCAGGCGGGATCACGACACCGCCCTCGCCCTGGATCGGCTCGAGCAGCACGGCGACGGTGTTCTCGTCGATCGCGTCGCGGAGCGCCTGCGCGTCGCCGTACGTCACGACCTTGAAGCCGGGCGTGAAGGGTGCGTAGTCCTTGCGGGCGTCCTCGTCGGTGGAGAAGCTCACGATCGTCGTGGTGCGCCCGTGGAAGTTGCCCTCCATCACGATGATGTTGGCGGCGTTCTCGTGCACGCCCTTGACCTCGTAGCCCCAGCGGCGGCTGACCTTGATCGCGGTCTCCACGGCCTCGGCGCCGCTGTTCATCGGCAAGATGGCCTCCTTGCCGGTGAGCTCGGCGAGGTCACGCGCGAACGGGCCGAGCTGGTCGTTGTAGAACGCCCGGCTCGTGAGCGTGAGCCTGTCGATCTGCTCGTGGGCGACCGCACGGAGCCGCGGGTGCCCGTGCCCGAAGTTCAGCGCGGAGTAGCCGGCGAGGCAGTCGAGGTACCGGTTGCCGTCGACGTCGGTCACCCACGCGCCTTCGCCGGAGCTCACCACGACGGGCAGCGGATGGTAGTTGTGCGCTGCCCAGCGCTCGGTCGTCTCGATGTGCTCGGCGTTCACGGCGCCGGGGGCGATGTCCAGGTCGTGCACAGTCATGGCGTCATGGTGTCACCTGACCCCCGGGAATGCCGAACCGTCGGCACGTCCGCGTGCAGGAGGGCGCCGGCGACCGTGGCCGCCGACGCCCTCGCTGAGGGTCCCCCGCCCTACAGCGTGGCCCAGATCAGCGCCCGTCCGACCAGGGCGTACTGCCCCTTCGGGTGCGTACGGTAGAGCGGCTCGCTGCCGAACATGACGACCCCGGCGCCGGTCTCGTCCTCACCGCGGATCACCGCGGCCTGGCCCCGAGCCGCCTCCGGCCCTCCGGAACCGTCGGGGTTCGCCCGCCAGTGTCCCGAGACCAGGGGGCCCTCGATGCCGTAGGACTGCTCGACGGTCACGTCGTCGCCCAGCTCGGTGAACCACGACGGGCCGCTGACGAACGTGTGCGGCGTCGCTCCGTCGGTCAGCGGGCCTCCGCTGTTGTCGACGCGTACGACGCCGTTGGCGTCCCGTCGACCCGCCACCCGGGAGGCGTCGAGAAGGTCGGCGTCCTGGTTGAACGCAGCGCCCGTGGCCCCCCGCGTGACGACACCTCCGCCGGACCCGAGGAAGTCGCTGAGGTCGGCACGCGCCTGTGGGGTCAGCCCCTGGTAGGACAGGCCGGCGGAGACGAAGAGCGTGTCCACCCCGGTCCAGTCGAACCCGCTGTTGAGCGTCGCCGTCGAGACCTGTCGCACGTCGAAGCCCATCTCCGCGAGCGCGAAGAGCTCGTCCGCGGGGGCGGCGGCCGCGACGACCGTCTCCGCCAGCGGCGTCCCGCCGTCCAGCGAGGCCGCGCGGAACACGACACCGAACCGGTCGGAGACGTCGGAGAGCAGCGCCCGGTCCGGCTCGGGCAGGACCACCGAGCCCTCCCCCGTCCAGAGCACCTCGGCGTCCGCCTCGAGCAGGGAGCTCAGCGCCTCGAAGTCCTTCGCGTCGTCGAGGCGCAGCTCCAACGAACGCGCCTCCGCGACGCTCCCTGTGCCGGCGGCGACCACCACCGGCTTGCCCACCACGGAGAGTGTGCCGTCCTCGACGGTGTCGACGGTGGCGCCCCACAGCAGGCCGAGGCTCCAGCCGGAGATGTCGTACATCTGGTCGACCCGGTCGCTGATGTCCGCGCCCTCGTCGAGGATGACGTTGGCCAGGCCTCGCTTCGGCTGGTGCATGTCGACGACGTGGCTGCCGGCGGGATAGTGGCGCCCACCCGCCGAGAACGGCTGCGTGGCGCGTTCGACGTCCACGTCGTTGGCGACCAGGTGGTCGACGAGCCGCGCGGCCGCGACCGCCGACCGCTGGTCCGCGCCGGCCGGGATGACGTAGGCGCGGGGGAACTCGGTCGTGTACACGTCCTCGGGACCGATCTCGGGGAAGAGCTCGTCGGTCACCTCCCGCTGCGCCTCACCCGCGGCACCGCGCCGGAAGATCTCGATCTGGTCGGCGATCAGCTCGGCGCGGTTCTCGTCGACGTACCGGACGGCCGCTCGGATCGACGCCTCGGCGACGTCGGTGTTGATGGCGCTACGTCGCCGCAGCTCGGCCTCGGGCAGGTTGTAGGCGGCGTTGTTGACCCGCAGCGGGATCTCGATCGTGTGCGAGACGGTGCCGTGGAAGGCGGCGTACTGCGGGGTGAAGATCGGCGGCCAGTCGTCCCACCCCTCGTCCCAGTCGCGGAAGGGGATCTGGGCGGGGAAGACGCCGTCGGCGAGGGTGTAGCCCAGCCCGTTGACGGCCTCCTCCATCGCGAGACCGTTGGGGTAGGCGTGCTTGATGAACAGGTCGTACTCGTAGTTCTCCCCGTGCGGCGGGGTGGTCGGCTCGATCAGGGTGCCGTTGACGTAGCCGTGCAGGTCGAGCATCACGAGCGCCTGGGTGTCGATCAGTGCCCGGCGCACCGCCCGCACCTCGGGCTGGCTCCCGGTGATGAAGTCCCGGTTCATGTCGAAGCCGTTCCCGTTGGCGCGGGTGTTGGCCACCCGACCGTCCGGGTTCATCGTCACGACGAAGAAGAGCCGGGTGCGGTCCAGCATCGTCTCGACGGCCGGGTCGTCGCTGGTGGCGAGGTCCTCGATCACGCGCAGGTTCGCGTCGGCACCCTCGAACTCGTTGCCGTGGATGTTGCCGTTGAAGAACACCGGCGCCTTGTAGTCCCTGACGATGCTCGCGTCGCGGGCGGCCTGCGCCGCCTGGTCCTGGATGCGCAGACGCAGCTGCTCCTGGCGCCGGGCCTCGCCGGCCGTCTCCGGGGAGGTGACGGTGACCAGGTAGACGTCGCGCCCGCGGGCCGTCTCGCCGATGACCTCGGCGCTGACCCGGTCGCTGTCCTCCTGCAGGTCGTTCAAGCGGGGGGCGATCTCGTGGTAGGGCACGAGCCCGAGCCTGATCGCCGCGTCGGAGGGGTCGGCCGCAGGCTCGTCCAGGACGGTCTGCCGCGGGAACGCGCGATCGGTACCGCGCAGGGAGTCGACCGCCGTCCCTGCCGACGGGTCGGGCACACGGTCGACGCGGAGGTCACGAGGGACCGTCTCCCGGACCGGTCGGTCGTGCGGCGGCTCGGCGACGGCTGGTCCGGCGGTCGCCAGCAGCCCCAGGGCGAGGGCGGACGTGAGGACGGAGGTGCGCAGGCGGTGAGCGGATGGCTTCATCGATACTCCCCCGATCGGAAATCAGGCCGAAAGTAAAGCACCGGGCATCACGTCGTGACCAGGGTTTGTCGGACGGTTCTCGCCCCCGTCCCGGACCGGCGGTGCTCTGGCAGGGTGAGGTCATCGCCGACGAAGGGAGCGCCCGTGAACCCTCTGCACCAGCTCACGCTCGACCAGCTGCGCCGCCGGACCAGCGTCAAGTGGACGGTCTACCCCGACGACGTCCTGCCCCTGTGGGTGGCCGAGATGGACGTGCCGCCGGCGGAGCCGGTACGACGGGCGCTGGTCGACGCCGCCGAGCGGGGCGACACCGGCTACTCCTCCGCGGGCGTCTACGCGCCCGCGATGCGCGACTTCGCGGCCGCTCGGTGGGGCTGGCAGCTCGACGTCGACGCCACCCGGCTGGTGCCGGACGTGATGCGGGGGGTCGTGGAGGTGCTGCGGCTGGTGACCGACCCCGGTGACCCGGTGGTGGTCAACTCGCCGGTGTACCCGCCGTTCTACGCGTTCGTCGAGCACGACGGCCGTCGGGTCGTCGAGTCCCCGCTCGGCGAGGACGGCCGGCTCGACCTCGCGCACCTCGAGGCGACGTTCACCTCGCTGACCCGCGACGGCGGGCGGGCGTCGTACCTCCTCTGCAGCCCGCACAACCCCACCGGCGCCGTGCACACGCGCGAGGAGCTGACGGAGGTCGCGCGCCTCGCGGAGATGTACGGCGTCCGCGTGGTCGCCGACGAGATCCACGCGCCGATCGTCCACGGCGACGCGCGCCACACGCCGTACCTCTCCCTGCCCGGCACCGAGCGGGCCTTCGCACTCCTGTCGGCCTCGAAGGCATGGAACCTCCCCGGCGCGAAGGCCGCCCTCGCCGTGGCCGGGGCCGACGCGACCGAGGACCTGCACCGGATGCCCGAGGAGGTCGGCCACGGCGCCAGCCACCTCGGGGTCCTCTCCCACGTCGCGGCGCTGCGCGAAGGGGGCGGCTGGCTCGACGACCTGCTCGCCGGCCTCGACGCCAACCGCCTCCTGCTCGCGGACCTGGTCGCCGAGCACCTGCCCGGCGTGGGGTACCGCGTTCCCGACGGCACCTACCTGGCTTGGCTCGACTGCCGCGGCCTCGGCCTGGAGGACCCGGGCAGGGTGTTCATGAAGAAGGGCCGGGTCGCGCTGCAGCGAGGCTCGGACTTCGGCACCGGAGGCGAGGGCTTCGTCCGCCTGAACTTCGCCACCTCCCCGACGATCCTCGAGGAGGCCCTGCGGCGGATGGGCTCGGCCGTCATGGGCTGACCCGCGGGCGATGGTTGGCTTTTCAAACACCCGGCGTACCGTGGACGGGCCATGACCAGCAACCAGCACACCGTCACCAGCCTCCCCCTCGCCGTCCTCGACTTCGTCGGGATCGAGTACGGCGAGTCCGCCTCCGACTCCATCGAGGGCGCCGTCGACGTGGCCCGCGCCGTCGAGGCCGCCGGCTACCGGCGCTACTGGGTCTCCGAGCACCACAACATGCGCAGCCTCGCCTGCAGCGCGCCGGAGATCCTCATCGCCCTGCTCGGCGCCCGGACGTCGCGGATCAGGGTCGGTGCGGCCGGCATCATGCTGCCCAACCACGCATCGTTCAAGGTCGCCGAGACGTTCCGCACGCTGATGGCGATCCACCCCGGCCGGATCGATCTCGGCCTGGGCCGGGCGCCGGGCACCGACCCGATGACCGCGCATGTGCTGCGCCGAGGCATCGGCTCCGACCCCGGCACGGAGTTCCCCAACCAGGTCGCCGAGCTGCTCGCCTTCCTCGGCGACGGCTCCGACTTCCCCGAGGGGCACCCCTACCGGCAGCTCGTCGCCGCGCCGGTCGTCGAGGACCAGCCCGAGATCTTCGTGCTCGGGTCGAGCCCCTACGGCCCGAAGTTCGCCGCGGTCAACGGCATGCGGGCGGTCTTCGCCCATCACATGAGCCCGGAGCTCGCCTTCGACGTGCTGCAGGCCTACCGGCAGGAGTTCCGCCCGCGTCGTGAGGGCGACCGGCCCTGGTCGGCGATGTCGGTGCTGGCGTTCGCCTCCGACGACCAGGACGCCGTCCACGAGTTCGAGGCCGGCTGGGCGCTGACCATGCAGAACCTCGCGCGCAACATCCGCGAGCCGCTGCGCCCGGAGGAGGTCCGGGAGTACGCCCGCTCCGACGCCTTCCTCGCGCGCCGCCGTGACCGTGACCCGCGGATGGTCACCGGGGAGGCGTACGACGTCGTCGCCCGTCTCGCGGAGATGAGGCAGCGCGCCGAGGTCGACGAGATCGTCGTCGTCACCCCGAGCATCGACCGGGCCCGCCGGATCGCGAGCTTCGAGGCGATCGGCGACGCCTGGCCACGGTCGGCTGAGGACCACCTCGCGTCGCCTCCCCGACCTGGTGTATTGAGGCCGGCCGGCGATGGCCCCACCCTGGCCTCATGAACACCGACGACTCCGGCGCTGTCATGCAGGTCGTGCAACGGCTCGGCCTCGAGCTCCCCGACCGTTCCCCCGTGGAGATCATCTCCGCCGTCCTCGACGTCTGGGACCACGCCGTGCGCGGGGTGCCGGCGGTCGAGGCGGCGGTGGCCTCGGCCCGCTCCCGCCTCGGCTGAGGCACCGGCTCGGCTGAGGCAGCCCCCGGGCCGGGGTCACCCTCCCGGGCAGGCTCCCCACATGCCCCTGCCCTCGGCACGTGCGTCGGTCTCGGCGGCTCGCATGAGGTCGATGAAGGCGTCGTTGGGCTCGAACAGCACCGCCTCGGCGTACCCCTCCCGGATCATCGAGAGGTTCACGAGCTCCCCGGACCCGGTCCACAGGTAGAGCAGGGTCCTGCCGTAGGGGTCCCTCAGGTCGCGGTCCGCGGCGACCCACACCTCCGCACCCACGGGGAGCTTGTCGCGCAGCGCCCGGCTCGCCTCGTCGGCGAAGCACTCCTCCGGTCTTCCGGAGCGGCCGTGCTCCGGGGTGTCGATCTCGAGCAGCCGCACGGTGGTGTCCTCGCCTCGCCGCAACACCTCCGACCTCTCCTGGCCGGCCAGGCGCAGGGTGTCCCCGTCGACGTGGGAGACGACCGTGGCGAGCACCGCGTCGTCGGGCACCTCGCCGGTCCCGGCCTCCCCGCGGGTCGGGGCGGCCCCCGGCGCCGGGGCCCCGTCGGGGTCGAGAAGTCTCACCCCCACGGCGACGCCCACGACGACCAGGACCGCGACCAGCACACTGAGGACCTTGCCCACGCGACGTCCTTGCCGGAATAGGGAGAACTGCTGATCCCGAGGCCTACCTCAGGCTCCTAGCGTCTCGGTCATCACCTCGAGAGCCAGGAGCCGACATGATGTCAGAGGTCAGGATCAGCCGGACGCAGGCACAGGCCCAGCAGGACGGGCTGTCCGCAGCACTCGGACCGGGGCGCCGCCCCCGCCGTCCGCGACGCCGCCGGGACCGTCACCCCCGGCAGCCCGCGCCGGAGGTGTGAGGGACGAGCCGCTCAGTGGCGGGTCCGCCGCCTGTGCTGGACGACCGGTGCGGACCCGTCGAGCAGCGGCTCACCCAGCAGGTACTGCGCCACCAGGCTGTCGTCGGTGTGCTCCTTCGGGTGGGGTCGCACCGGCGCCGGAACGTTTCGGTTCTCGGCGGTGTCCCAGAACCGGTCGGCGACCGACCAGACCCGCCGGGCCAGGTGCCCGAGGCGTCCACGGTGCGGCAGGTGCGGGTGCGCGCGGGTCGGCGCCCTCAGCTCGGCGCGGTAGACACGCTCGGCGATGGCGGCGGACCCCTGCCGGTCGATCCTCGTCGCGAGAACCCCGGCGAGGTCCCGCTCGAGCACGTTGTGCGACAGCAGGCGGCGCCGTACCTCGTCCCACACCTCGTCCCACGGCAGGTGGGCGACGTGCTGCTCGCCGTACACCCGTGCCTTGAGCCGGGACAGGGACTGCTCCAGTGCGCGCGCCTCCCGGAGGTAGGCGGTCACAGCGTCCTCGCCCGCCTCCATCCGGTGTGCCACCTCGGGCAGCACCGCCTCCTCGACGGCCGCCAGGTGCCGGCTGGTGGCGGCCAGGAACGCGTCGGTACGACGGGCCTGCTCCCGCGGGTCACGCCGTGGGGCGTCCGGGTGTGACGCCTCGGCCAGCCGCTGCTGCAACGACTGGTGGGTGGCCTCCACGGTGACCACCAAGGGGTTCGTGCTCATCTCGATCACCTCGCCGCGGAGCCATCGCGGCCTGAGCGCCCGATGCACTCCACGGGACAGTCTCGTCCTGCGGCGCCCGGGGGACAAGGGCCGGCGCCCACCCCTCTGGCCCACCGTCCTCTGGCCGACCGCGGCCGGACAGGGCAGTCTGGGACGACGAGGCAGATCCGACGAACCTGGTCGAGGAGGACGTCATGGCAGGCACCGGCACGTTCGTGATCGTCGGCGGTGGGCTCGCCGCCGCCAAGGCCGCCGAGGCGCTGCGCGACGAGGGGTACGACGGGCGGCTGGTGCTCGTCGGCGAGGAGCACCACCTGCCCTACGAACGCCCTCCGCTGTCGAAGAGCTACCTGCTGGGCAAGAAGAATCTGGAGGACACGCTCGTCCACCCGCCCGAGTGGTACGACGACCGCGACGTCGACCTGCACCTCGGCACGCGGGCCACCGCCCTGGACCTCGTCGGCCGGACCGTGTCCGTGGGCGACGAGCTGACCGGCTTCGACAGGCTGCTGGTCGCCACCGGCTCGACACCCCGACGGCTGGCCCTGGCCGATGACAGCGGTGCACCCGTGACCTACCTGCGCACCCTCGAGGACAGCCGGCGGATCAAGGAGTCGCTGCAGCCCGGGCAACGGTGGTGCGTGGTCGGCGGTGGGTGGATCGGCCTGGAGGTGGCCGCAGCCGCGCGAGGCGCCGGCTGCGAGGTGACCGTGCTCGAGTCGCTCGAGCTCCCGCTGCTGCGGGTGCTCGGGCGTGAGGTGGCCCAGGTGTTCGCCGACCTGCACCGCGCGGAGGGGGTCGACCTGAGGGTCGGCGCGAGCATCACCGGGATCGAACACGTCGACGGGACGGCCGCCGTACGCCTCGCCGACGGCACGTCGGTCAAGGCCGACCTCCTGCTGGTCGGCATCGGCGCGACGCCGAACGTCGACCTGGCCAGGTCCGGCGGGCTGGCGGTCGGCGACGGGATCCTCACCGACGAGCGGCTGCGGACCTCCCACCCGGACGTGTTCGCCGCCGGCGACGTGGCCAACGCCCAGCACCCGGTGATCGGGCGGCGGGTCCGCGTCGAGCACTGGGACAACGCGATCGCCCAAGGGGCCGCGGCCGCGCGCAACATGCTCGGCGCCGGGCTCCCCTACGACCGGCTGCCCTACTTCTACACCGACCAGTACGACCTCGGCATGGAGTACGTCGGCCACGTCGATCCGGACGGGGCCGACGAGGTCGTGCTCCGTGGCGACCCCGCCGACGGCGTCTTCAGCGCTTTCTGGCTGCACCACCAGCGGGTCGTCGCGGGCATGCACGTCAACGACTGGGACGCCCTCGACCCGATCCGGGCCGTCGTCACCTCGGGCGCGGTCGACGTCGACGCCCTCCGTGACGTGCGGGTGCCGTTGAGCGACCTGGTGGACTGAGGATCGCGACGTGGCACCGGTCATGTACTCGGTCGGGACGCGCCCCTAGGCTGGGCCGATGGCGTCGGTCAAGCAGTTCCAGGTCACCTTCGACTGCGCAGAGCCCGAGCACGTGGCTCGCTTCTGGTGCGAGGTGCTGGGGTACGTCGTTCCGCCGCCACCGGAAGGGTTTGCCACCTGGGACGACTTCGACCGCGGACTGCCGCCGGAGCAGCAGGGCTCGGCGTTCGCGTGCGTCGATCCCTCAGGGGTGGGCCCACGGCTGTTCTTCCAGCGTGTTCCCGAAGGGAAGGTCGTCAAGAACCGGGTGCACCTCGACGTGCGGGTCGGCACCGGGCTCGTGGGTGAGGAGCGTGTGGCTGTACTCGAGGCCGAGTGCGCACGACTGCTCACGCTCGGCGGGTCGCGCGTGCGACTGCTGCGTGCCGACGGGGTGAACGAGTCGTGCCTCGTGATGCAGGACGTCGAGGGCAACGAGTTCTGTCTCGACTGACCTCGGGTCATCCTGCCCACACTCACCGAGACCTCCACCTCGCCGAGAAAGGGGCGACCTGGGGCGTTGCACACACCGGCGGTGCGCCGGACCGGTCGGACGGCGGCGCACGAGTCGTCCAGGCTGCGGTCACGGCCAACACGTTCGACACCGACGGGATCCTCGGTCGTCGAGGTAGTTCAGCACCGTCAGGGCACCGGCGATCTCGTCACCGTGGATGGTCCCCCACACGACCATCACCGGGTCCTCCGGCGTGATGTCGGCCGAGGCGATGCGCAGGAGGTCCCGCGTCCCGGTGTCGTACACGAGCTCGTGCCGCTGCACGGTGAGGTCCTCGCGCGCGTCGACCGTCGCGAGCAGGCGCTCGTGGAACTGCGCCGACGGCATCGCGGTGGTGTACATACCTCTCACCTTCACCCGACGCGCCCCCGCCGGCCTCCCGGCACTCGACGGTGGCCCTACCGTCGGGCGGCGTCCACGGCAGACTGTCCCCATGAGCGACCTCTCGGACCTCGACCTGTCCGGTCTCGACGGGGTCGACCCGCTGCGCCGTGAGGTCTTCGAGGCCCGGCTCGAACGCTGGCTGTCGGACCTTCGCGAGGCGGTCGAGGAGCTGTACGACGACCCGGCGGACGTCGTACGACGGCTGGTGGCTCTCGCGGCGACCGCCTACGTGGAGAGGGACGACGCACTGCACCACCTCGACCTGCGCCGGTCGCTGGCACCCGACTGGTTCCAGCGTCCCGAGATGGTGGGCTACGCCGCCTACACCGACCGGTTCGCCGAGGACCTCGCCGGAGTGGCCGAGCGGGTCGGCTACCTGGAGGAGCTGGGTGTCCGCTACCTCCACCTGATGCCGCTGTTGCAGACACGTCCCGCGCCGAACGACGGCGGGTACGCCGTGCAGGACTACCGGCGGATCCGGCCCGACCTCGGCACGATGGAGGACCTCCGCTCCCTGGCGGCGACGTTGCGGGGCCGCGGGATCAGCCTCTGCCTGGACCTGGTGCTCAACCACGTGGCGCGCGAGCACGAGTGGGCCGAGCGCGCCCGGGCCGGTGAGGAGAGGTACCGCGACTACTTCCTCGTCTTTCCCGACCGCGACGTCCCCGACGCCTACGAGGCGACCCTGCCGGAGGTGTTCCCCGACTTCGCCCCCGGGAGCTTCACCTTCGACACCGACCTCGACGCCTGGGTGTGGACCACGTTCAACGCCTACCAGTGGGACGTCAACTGGGCGAACCCCGACGTGCTGTGCGAGTACGCCGACATCGTCCTGCACCTGGCCAACCAGGGCGTGGAGGTGCTGCGCCTCGACGCCATCGCCTTCATCTGGAAGCGCCTGGGCACGAGCTGCCAGAACCAGCCGGAGGTGCACGCGCTCACCCAGGCGCTGCGGGCGGTCACGCGGATCGCCTGCCCCGCGGTGGTGTTCAAGGCCGAGGCGATCGTCGGGCCCCAGGACCTGCTCGCCTACCTCGGCGAGGGCCGGCACCACGGCAAGGTCAGCGACCTCGCCTACCACAACGGCCTCATGGTGCAGATCTGGTCGATGCTCGCCTCGCAGTCGGCGCTGCTGGGGACGCAGGCGCTCAGCGCGCTCCCGGACCCGCCGGCCTCCACGGCGTGGGTCACCTACGCCCGTTGCCACGACGACATCGGGTGGGCGATCTCCGACGAGGACGCCGCGGCGGTCGGCCTGTCGGGGGCCATGCACCGTCGTTTCCTGAGCGACTTCTACGCGGGCGACTTCCCCGGCTCGTGGGCGCGGGGGCTGGTGTTCCAGGAGAACGCCGCCACCGGCGACCGCCGCATCTCCGGATCCCTGGCGTCGCTGGCGGGTCTCCAGGTGGGTGACCCGCACGCGGTACGACGCATCCTGCTCGCCCACGCGATCATCCTCGGCTTCGGCGGCGTGCCGCTTATCTGGATGGGCGACGAGCTGGGTCTGCTCAACGACCCGGACTGGGACGCCGTCCCCGAGCACGCCGAGGACAACCGCTGGGTGCACCGGCCCCGCATGCCGTGGCCGGTCCCCCCGGACACCCACCGCGTGCAGCGAGGCCTCCGGTCGCTGATCGGGGCCCGCGCGACCCTGCCGCACCTGCACGCCTCGGTGCCCGCGTCGGTGCTCCCGCCTCGGGACCCTGCGGTGTTCCTCGTCGCGCGCCAGCATCCCCTCGGGACGATGCTCGGTGCCTACAACATGGCGCCCGAGCCGCGGCACGTCCCGCTGGAGGTTCTCCGGACCGTGGGGCTCGACGCAGCATCGGTCGTGGACCACCTCACGGATGAGGCCCCGGAGGTCCGCGACGAGGCGGTGCAGCTGGCGCCGTACGCCGCGGTGTGGCTGGTCGCCCGTCCCTGACCGGCCGACCCGGCGCGTGTGCAGACACCGCCCCGGCCGCCGCGATGCCTGGGCGCGGGGCTACAACCGTCCGGGTGGATGGTTATGGCCCCGCAATCCGCCCTGCGAGGGGCCACAACAGTCCACCCGGATGGTTCCGGCCCCGCGGACCCCCAAGCGCTCGAGGCGGCGTCCGACCGGCGGGGATCGATGAGCGACGGCGCCTCGTTGAGGACATGAGGGCGAGGGAATGTCGCACCCCGTGCCGGCGTTGACGCCTCACCGACCGCGCACGTCTGGAGACGCCGTGGAACCCACGGACGACGACGCGCTCGACGCCTACTCGAGCGTGGTGACCCGGGTCGCCGAGCTGTTGACGCCCCGGGTGGCCGCTCTACGCTTTCGCACCGCCGGCCGCCGCGGCGAGGCTGCCGGCTCGGCCGTCGTGCTGAGCGACGACGGGCACCTGGTCACGAACGCGCACGTAGTGGGCCAGTCGGTCTGGGGCGAGGCGTCCTTCAGCGATGGGAGCTCGTCACGGGTTCGGGTCGTCGGCCGGGACCCGCTGTCGGACCTCGCCGTCGTCCACGCCGTCGAGGGCGTCCCCACTGCGGCCGCGGAGCTCGGGGACGCCGACCGCCTCAAGGTCGGTTCGCTGGTCGTGGCCGTGGGGAACCCGCTCGGCCTCTCTGGCAGCGTGACCGCGGGCGTCGTGAGCGCACTCGGCCGAAGCATGCCGACGCACACCGCGGCTGCGACCCGGATCATCGAGGACGTCATCCAGACCGACGCCGCCCTGAACCCGGGATCCTCCGGCGGCGCGCTCGCCGACTCCCGCGGCCGTGTCGTCGGCATCAACACCGCGGTCGCGGGGATCGGTCTCGGCCTGGCCGTACCCGTCAACACCACCACCAGGCGGATCCTCACCGCTCTCCTCGAGGTCGGGCGTGTACGACGTGCCTACCTCGGCCTCGTCACGTCGCCCGCTCCACTGCCCAAGGAGTGGATCGAGCGGACGGGGCGTCGCAGCGCGCTCCGCGTCGTGCAGGTGGTGACCGACTCGCCGGCGGCCGCCTCCGGCATGCACGCGGGTGACCTCCTCGTCGCGGTGGACGGCGCGTCCCTCGGCGACGCCCAGTCCCTGCAACGGTTGCTGTTCGGGGACGCCATCGGGAGGCGCATGGAGATCACCGCGCTGCGCAACGGCGCACTGGTCGACGTGGTCGCCTACCCTCGCGAGCTCACCGACCCCTGATCCGCCGACCCGGCGCACCCGACGACGGCGGACCTTTCAGCCCATGAACCCTGACCGTCATCCCCTCGTCGTCATCGAACGCGCGGCAGGGGCCAGGATCCCTGTCAGCACCGACGACGTCGTCGGCCGAAACCGACCCGCGAGCCGCGCCGGACGCAGGTAGCCGCGCTCCCGGGCCTCATCCCCGGAGGCCGCTCGCCCGCTGGATCGGTCGCCGGACCGCAGCACGCAGGGCGTCCCTCGTGCCCACGATCCGCACGTACTGCTTCGCCCGCGTCACCGCCGTGTAGACGAGCTCCTGGGTCAGCAGCGGCGAGCCCTCCGGAGGGAGGATCAGCGTCACGCGGTCGAACTGGCTGCCCTGGCTGCGGTGCACAGACATCGCATGCACGGTGTGTACGTCGGACAGTCGGCTAGGACCGAGGAGGTCCACCCTGCCGTCGCGACGGAACGCCGCGCGGGGCTCACCGTCGACGGCGACCACGACACCGGTGTCGCCGTTGAAGAGGCCGAGCTGGTAGTCGTTCGCGGTCACGAGCAGCGGACGCCCGACGTACCAGACCCCGTCCTTCGCGTAGCCCGCGATGTCGTCGGCGAGCCACGTCTCGATCTGCTGCGCCCACCAGGCGACGCCGTGGGGTCCCTCGCGGTGGCCGCAGAGCACCCGGTGCTGCTCCAGCGCCGCCAGGGCCTGCTCGGCGCGGCCCTCCCGGGCGGCGGTGACGAGCGAACGTCCCGACGCCAGCACGTCCGCGCGCAGCGACTCGCTGGGGAACCCGGGCGAGGCGGGGTCGGCGTCGACGAGCTCGATGCAGGAGTAGCCCTGGTCGAGGACCTCCTCGAGCAGCTCAGGCTGCTGGTCGCCGCGCCGGATCGCCTCCGCGAGCTCCTGGATCTCCTTCGAGAACCGGTGCACCTTCGACAGCCGCACCACTCCAGCGCGCAGCGCGGCCTCCCGGTCGCCGTCGGAGAGGCCGGCGAGGTCGTCGGGCACCGCCGAGGCCACCATGTCGGCCGAGGCGGCGTCACCGGGCACGGTCCGCCCGACGAGGTCACCGAGCACCGCCCCGGCCTCGACCGAGGACAGCTGGTCCGGGTCGCCGACGAGCACCAGCCGGCACGATGGACGCAGCGCCTCCACGAGCCGGGACATCATCGTCAACGGGATCATCGAGGCCTCGTCCACCACGACCACGTCGTAGGGCAGCCGGTTGTCCCGGTCGTGCCAGAACCGCGTGCGGGCACCGCGCTTGCTGCCCAGCAGCCGGTGCAGCGTCCGCGCGGTGAGCACCCCGAGACGGTCGCGGTCCTGGTCGGGGAGGCGGTCACCGGCGTCACGCACCGCCTCGGTCAGCCGCGCGGCCGCCTTGCCGGTCGGAGCAGCCAGCGCGATCCGCAGGCCTCCCCCGGCGAGGTCCTGCAGGAGGGCCAGCAGCCGCGCGACCGTGGTCGTCTTGCCCGTCCCCGGGCCGCCCGCGACGATGCTGAACCGCTTGTGCGCGGCCACGACCGCCGCGAGCCGCTGGAGGTCCGGTGCCGGCGAGGGGGACGGTGACGGGGCCCGGGAGCCGGTGACGAACAACCGGTCGAGCGCCGCGTGCAGGTGGTCCGGGTCCACGACGTCCGCAGCGACGCGCATGGCGCGGTCGACGTAGTCCGCTACCACCCGCTCCTGACGCCAGTAACGGTCGAGGTACAGCAGCCCGCCGACGTACCTCAGCGGCCTGTCCGCCCGGCCCTCCGGCCCCACGGCGACGAGGGGACTGTCCGACAGGGCCGCCTCCCACGCGGCGACGGACGGCCACGGAAGTGACTGCACGTCATCGTTCGAGAGCCCGTCCACCGCGGTCGCGCCCGCGACCGTCGCCAGCGGCAGGCACACCGATCCCTGCCGCACGGCACGCACCGCCAACGCGCACGCGAGGGCCACCTCCTCCGACGCCTCGCCGGCCAGGGCACCGAGGCGACGGGCGACGTGCACGTCGGCATAGCCGAGGACGCCGGCCCGGTTGAACTCGCCCAGCAGCCCGGTAGCACGGCGCACCGGCTCGACGCGCTCGGGTCCGGCTCCGGGCTCGACACCCGGCCCGGCTGCGGGCCGCACCGCGGCGCTCAGGACGCACCTCCGTGCAGCAGGTCGGACAGGTCGGTCACCAGAGCATTCGGCGGCGACCACGAGAAGACCCCGTGAGGCACACCGTCGACGACCGGCGTCGCGGCACCGCACATGCCGCGCAGGAAGAGGTACAGCACACCACCCAGGTGCACCGACGGGTCGTAGCCGGGCTGCCGCCAGCGGAGGTACCGGTGCAGCGCGACGGAGTACAGCAGTGCCTGCAACGGGTAGTGCGCGTGCCGCATCGCCGTCGCCACCTCCGACGGACCGTAGTCGTCGGCGGTCAGCACCTCGCCGGCACCGAGCCGGTTGGTCTTGTAGTCGACCACGAGGTACCTCGACGCGCCGTCCTCCCCGGGAACCCGCAGCACCGCGTCGATGCTGCCCGTGAGGAATCCGCGCAGCCGTCGCTCGTTCAGCAGCGGCACGTCGAGGTCCTCGGCGTACCCCGCCAGCGGTTCGTCGGGCCGCAGGTGCCGCCGCAGCAGCCCCGCGATCTCCCGCACCGGCACCGTCCCCACCGGGGTGTCCCCACCGGCGAGGGGCAGCTCGAACTCGAGCTCGTCCAGGCGGTCGCGTCGGGAGAGGTCCGCGAGACGGCGCCCCGACGCCAGCGGGCCGAGCGAGGTCTCCAGCGCAGGCACCAGTGAGGTGGCCAGCTCCGGCGCCGGCACTCCCACGAACCGCTCCGCTCCCTCGGCCTCCGCGGCCTCCTCGAGCTCGGCGGTCAGGTCGTCCGCGGCGAAGTCGACCCTCTCCAGCACCGCATGCACCAGGGTGCCGAAGGCCGCCCCCGACGGGAGGTCGCTCATCGGGGAGACCAGCGCGCCGCCCGCCCCGGGCCCCGCCCCCGGCTGCGGCAACCCAGCGCCGGACGCCCCCGACCCCGCCTCCGCCGGCGGCGGCTCGTCCGTGGTGCCGGGGCCCTCCGGCTCGCTGATCGCGTGCACCGCACCGGACGCCTCGTGCAGACCGGCGGTGATCCCGGTGTACGACGACCGCCCCCACGCGCGGTCCAGGGCCCGGTCGAACGACCGCACGGCCAGGTCCGCGGAGCTCGGAGGCTGCGACGGGAGGCACTGCTCCGACACCGACCCGGTCGTCTCGACCGCGACCAGGCCACCGGACGAGGCAGCCAACGCATCCAGCCGCGACCTGGCCTCGTCGTCGCCCGGAAGGCCGACGTTGTCGGGGACGAACCCCTCCGGCGAGCGCTCCCCGAACAGCAGCCGGTGCAGTGGGGAAGCAGGGGTGTTCGAGCTCGGCACCCAGTGGGCCACCACCTGGCAGCGCGCGCGGGTGAGGGCGACGTAGGCCAGCCGGAGCGCCTCCCCCGCCTCCTCGCGCAGGTGCACGGCCTTGCGCTCGGCGTAGCCCGGACCGTCCGGGCCGCCGACGTCGAGGACCCGCCGACCGTCGGGCCGGTGCAGCCGCATCGGGTTGGGGTCACGAGGCACCCAGCGGTCCCAGAGGAACGGTGCGTAGACCACCGGGAACTCCAGGCCCTTGCTGCGCCAGATGGTCATCACCTGCACCGCCTTGGCGTCGGAGTCGAGGCGCCGGCTGCGCTCCTCGTCGACGTCGCCGACAGCCTCGGCCATCCGGTGCTGGAGCCACTGCACGAGCGAGGAGACGCCGGAGTACCCCTCGGTCGCCGCCTCGTGCAGCGCCTGCCCGATGTGACGAAGGTCGGTGAGGTCGCGCTCGCCGTCGACGCGCGACAGCACCCGGCGCGGCAGCCCGGTCGCGGTGACCGCCTCGACCAGCGCGGCGACGCCGTGGCCGGTGAGCGTCTCCGCCCAGGAGCGCAGCCGTGCCCCGAGTGCCTCCTGCGCGGACTTGTCCGCGCCGGCCAGCTCGGCAGCGGACCACCCGACGAAGTCGGTCAGCGCGGCGCTGCGCACCAACCCGCTGCGGTTGGGCTGCTCGAGCGCGCTGAGCAAGGTCAGCCACTGGTCGGCGGCGTCGGAGAGGAACACCGAGGTGGTCGCGGTGAGCACCACCGGTACGTCCAGGGCGGCGAGGGCGTCGCGCACCGAGGCACCGTCGTCGTTGCGGCGGACCAGCACCGCCACGTCGGCGGCCTCGAGGGGGCGGCGGTCGCCGTTCCGCTCGACGATCTGCGCCTCCGAGGACAGCAGCGCGACGATGTCGGCGGCGACGTCCTGGGCGACGTACGGCCGGGCCTGTCCGACGGTGACCTTGCCCTTCATCGACGCTCCGAAGACCGACCGCGGGGTACGTCGGAGGCGCACCGGTGCCGCCGACGGGGCGTCGACCAGCGACGGGTCGGAGTGGGCAGCCTCCACCGGCCGGACCACGATGTCCTCCTCGCCCAGGGCGGTGTCGCCCAGGAGGTGCCCCAGCCCCTCGACGAGCGGGCGGTCGCTGCGCCAGTTGCGGCCGAGCGTCGCCTCGGACCCGGCTGCGTCCTTGGCGAGGAGGTAGGTCACCACGTCGGCCCCGCGGAAGGCGTAGATCGCCTGCTTCGGGTCGCCGATCAGCACCAGCGTGCGGTGGCCGTGGAAGGCCCGCTCGAGGATCTCCCACTGCACCGGGTCGGTGTCCTGGAACTCGTCGACGAGCACGATCCGGTAGCGGCTGCGGATCCGCTCGCACGCGTCCTCCCCCGTCTCGGGGTGGCACAGCGCGTCGCGCAGGTAGACCAGGAGGTCGTCGTAGTCCATCACCCGCATCCGACGCTTGCGGCGCTGCACCTCACGGCGGGCGCGGTCGGCGAGGTCGTGTCGCACGAACGGCCCCGACCCGGGGTCGGCGTCCGCCGGCTCGAGCTGCGCCGCGGGGTCGCCGACGGCCGCCCGGGCCAGTGCGGCCGCCGCGTCGAACGCGAAGGAGCCGGCCGCGGGGCTGTCGTCGCGGCCGTAGTCGGCGAGGTACAGGTCGGTCGCGACGTCCGCGACGAGGTCGTTGGTCTGGTCGGCGAAGGTGACGTCGGCGTCGAGGTCGGCCGCGATCCCCAAACCCGCCAGCATCTGGTGGCAGAACCCGTGCGTGGTGGCGATGGTGGCTGCGTCGAAGTCGGCGACCCCTCGGGCGAGCCGCTGCCGACGCAGAAGGGCGACGTCGTCGGGACCGTCCACGAGCCACCGCACCAGGTCGTCCTTCGACTTCCGCGCCGACGCGACGTCCTCCAGGGCGGTGGTGACCTCGGTGAGCCGCTGCCGGACCCGTTCGCGCAGCTCCGCGGTGGCGGCGCGGCCGAACGTCACGAGCATCAGCTCGTCGATCCGGGCGACACCCTCGGCGAGGTACCTGACGGCGAGGCCGGCGATGGTGTGGGTCTTGCCCGTCCCTGCGCTGGCCTCGAGCGCGGTGGTGCCCTGCGGCAGGTCGGGACCGCAGAGGTCGAACACGGCCGGGGTGGTCATGAGCTGGTCTCCTCCACCTCGAGCAGGGGCGTCCAGATGGCCCGGGCCAGCTGCCCGAACAGGTCCGGCTCGTCGTCGTACCCCAGCCCCTCGACCGGACGTCCGGCGCGGAGGTCTGACATCTCCTTCAGGCCGCAGCGGCGGTGGTCGCCGTCGTCGAACTCGCCCCACGCGCCGTTGTTGCCCTGCGACCTCCACTTCTTCCCGGCGAAGCCGGCGGCGGTCTCGGGGTTGACGCCGTCGCGCCGCTTCTCGGCGTAGGCACACGCCGTCCTCGGAGGCACGGGGAGGGGCCGCGTGAGCCCGAGGTGGTACACCCCGACCAGCCGGTCGAGTGTCTCCAGGGCCGCCTGCGGCGAGACCTTGCCCGGCGCGACGAAGGCGCCGACCACCGGTTCCTTGTCCGAGATCCCCCGGCCCACGGTGGCCGAGCGCCAGCCCCCGTCGGGGTGCCCTGCGACCAGGGAGAGGAGCTGCACCCAGGCGCGGATCCGGTGCTTGGGCGAGAGCTTGGAGTACTCGATGCGCAGCAGGCAGTCGCCGTGCACCCGTGGCACCGACCCCTCGATCCGGGCGCCGGAGGGCAGGTCGAGCGACACGTCGTAGGTCTCGGCCGGGACGTTGCGCAGGTTCAGGGTCTTCACCAGCAGGCTCTCGACGTCGTCGACCACGGGCTCGAGGACGGCCGCTCCCAGGCGGCCGGGTGGCAGCTCGCCGCGGAGCCGCTCCACGTGCTCGGCGTCGGCGCGGGAGTGGCCCGCGAGTCCCGCCCGCAGGGCACGGTCGCCGACCTGCCAGAGCTCGAGGTTGTCCGGTGCGACCGGGACGGCGTCGGACGGCTCGTCCTGCTGGTCGGCGGTGCGTACGTCGAGCCGCTCGCGCAGGAACCCGCGGACCGGGTGCTCGAGGAACCGGGCCAGCGCGTCGAGCGACACCGGCTCGCGTGGCCCGGCCGACCCGGCCGGCCCGACCGCCGGGAGCGGGTCGGCCAGGAACGGCTGACGCTGCCCCTGGCCGTCCCGCAGCGTGAGGCTGCCCTCGTAGGAGGCCACGTCGAAGCTGAACGGCCCACCCCGCCGCAGCTGCTCGGGAAGTCCACCCCTCACGAAGTTGCGGGCGTCGAACGGCTGCAGCGGGTGACGCCTCAGCACGTGGTCGCGCACGCATGCCGCTCCGTCCGAGGCCACCACGGCGGTCCGCTCCAGCACGTCGAGCAGCTCCCCCAGTGGCACCGCCGGCGGACGCTCGGCACCGGTGCGCTCGTCGGCGCCGGTATAGAGCACCACGAGGCGCTCTCGGGCAGCGAGGATCGCGTCCAGGAACAGCTGGCGGTCCTCCGAACGCCGGTCGCGCTCCCCGACACGCGGGTCGCGGGCGAGGACGTCGTCGCCGTCGACCCGGGTGCTGCGCGGGAAGACCCCGTCGTCGAGCCCGAGCAGGCACACCACCCGGTGCGGCACCGAGCGCATCGGCACCATCGTGCAGATCGTCAGGTGGCCGGTGCGGAAGTTCGCCCGGGTGGGCCGACCCGCGAGCCGGTCGCCGAGCAGGGCGCGCACGTCGGAGAGCCTCAGCGCAGCCGGTGCCCCCGCGGCGGCGGCCACCGCCCCGGCCAGCGTCGCCTTGGCCTGGCTGACCTGCCACGCGTCGCGCGGGGACACGTCCGTGAAGGCGTCCACCGCGTCGGACAGGGCCGCGATCCAGTCGTCGATCGGCTGCTCGGTGCCGAGCATGCCGATGACCGCGTCGAGCCGGTCCACCAGCTCGGCCAGGCGCCCGGCGAGGTCGACCTCGGTGGAGTCGACGTCGTCGAGAGGCAGCGCGGTGCCGACCGAGCGCAGGCCGTCCTCGTCCATCGCGACCCCGAGCAGGATCCGGTCGAGGCCGTGGCGCCAGGTGTTCTGGGCGACGCCGGCGAGGCCGTACGGCGCCCGCGACTCGCCGTCGAGCCCCCACCTGACCCCCGAGCGGCGCACCCAGTCCCCGACTCGCTCCAGGTCGTCCTCGTCGAGACCGAACCTCCGGCGCACGGGCTGCATCGCGACGAGGTCGAGCACCTCCGAGGCCGTCAGCCGTGAGTCGGCGAGATCCAGCAGGCGCGCCACCACGGCGAGGACGGGGTTGGTCTGACGCAGCGACCGGTCGGCCAGCCGGAAGGTCAGCCGATGGCCGGGGTGCGGCTCCCCCTCGCGCCTGTCGTCCTCCGCCTCGACCGACTCGACCCCGAAGGCCGCGCTGATCAAGGGGGCGTACGCCTCCACGTCGGGGCACATCACGATGACGTCCCTCAGCTCCAGCGTCGGGTCGTCCGCGAGGAGCCCGAGCAGCACCTCGCGGAGCACCTCGACCTGCCGGTGCCGCCCGTGGCAGGTGTGGACCTGGATGCTCGTGTCGTCCGCGCCGAGCCGGTGCGTCTCGGCGGGCGAACGGCTCTCGGGCGACCGGCTCTCGGCGGAACGCACGGCCGGGGCACGGTCCGCGTGGAGGTCCCGCTGCAGGGCGCCGAGCAGCGTCTCCGGGACGGCCGGCGCCTCGAGGTGCTCGTCGGCCGCCGGCGTCAGGGTGCTCCCGAGCCGGAGCTGCATCTCGCGAGCGTCGCGGCCCAGCGAACGGACAAGGGGGTGTCGCGGCGTCGCGGCCGTCGGGTCGTCGCGGCGCCGGCTCCTGCGGGGACGTGCGTCGTCCTGGAGGTGCTGCCACAGGCCGGAGGACGGGTGCGGCAGCCACAGGTGCACCTCACGCCCTTCCGCGAGCGCGTCGAGGACGGTGAGCTGCTGGGTGGTGAGCCGGGTCGGTCCGAAGACCGAGAACCTCTCCGGCAGGTCGACCACGCCCGGGTCCTCCCGCAGCGCACGGCACCCCGGCTCGAGACGCTCGGCCGTGCTCTCGCTGCCCAGGTGCGCTCGCAGCCTCCGCCACAGCTCCGCCTGCCAGGCCAGATCGGGCGCGAGCGGGCCGTCGTACCCGTCGGTGTCCTTGCCCTGCAGCCAGTCCAGCAGCATCGCGGGCCGCTCGGCGGCGTAGGTGGAGTACAGCCCGGCGAGCTTCTGCGCCACCGCCATCCGCCGTCCACGGCCGCTGCCGTCGGCACCGGAACCGCCCCCGGCCGCACCGGCCCCACCGGACACCACGCCCAGGTGGCGGCCCAGGGTCCGGCACCAGTCCTCACCGGCGACGGCGTCGACCACCTCCAGCAAGGGCCACACGAGGCGGTGGGTGGTCCACGGGTCCTCGTCGGGGTCGACCCGGCAGGCGGCGGCGAGCGCGTCACGGACGAGGCGACCGGGCGAGGGGAAGACCACGTTCGCGCAGATCCCGTCGGCCCCGGCGCCGTCGGTGACGGGGACGGCCCCCAGCGTCGTGGACAGGGATTGCGCGATCCACCGCTCGACACCCCTCGAGGGCACCGCGACCACGTCGGGGGTGAACGGGTCGGCCGGCACGTCGGCGAGCACCTCGGCCAGGCGGCGGACGAGCACGTCGGACCGCTCCGCGCGGTGGATCGTCAACGACACCTGGACCCCCTGTCCCGCCACCTGGGTCGGCGGCGGTCCCGACCCTAACGCGACCCACCGACAGTCCGACGCCCGTCCGACCCGCCGACGCCGACCTCGGCGTGGCGCTGATCGAGGGCGACTCCTACCACCCGCCGGCCAACATCGAGAAGATGTCGTCCGGCCACCCGCTGACCGACGAGGACCGGCGGCCCTGGCTGGAGACGCTCGCGGGCCTGGTCGCCGACCAACGGGCCGCCGGCCGCACCGCGGTGCTCGCCTGCTCCGCGCTTCGCCGGGCCTACCGCGACATCCTGCGCGGGGACATCCCGCCCGACGAGGTCTTCTTCGTCCACCTGCACGCCGACTTCGACGTGCTCGACGCCCGCATGCGTGCCCGCGATCACTTCATGCCTCCGGCCCTGCTGCAGTCGCAGTTCGACACCCTCGAACCGTTGGAGCCCGACGAGACGGGTGTGCTCGTGGACGTCGCGCTGTCCGTCGACGAGGTGATGGACCAGGTCCGCGAGGCCATCGACAACTGGCGGTCCGCCCGGGGCTGAGGGTTCAACCGGCGCCACGCAGGACCCGCGAAACTGCGCCCTGCCCCTTGCTCTCCGCGTGCTCGAGCGCGGTCACACCGTCGCTGTCGGCGATCGAGGGGTCCGCGCCCGCGGCGAGGAGGACACGGACGATCTCCTGGTACGGCGCGGACTCGTCGCCCAGGATCACCGCCTCGTGCAGCGCGGTCCATCCGAGGTCGTTGACGTGGTCGAGCTCGGTGCCTGCCCTGACCAGCCGTCCGACGACATCCCAGTGACCACGCTCGGCGGCCGTCCGTGGGTCCGGGGTCACAGGGGTCTCCGATCTGGTCGGTGCCGGGGACTGCCTCGTGGCCGGGTCGGGCGGTCCGCGGTGGTTGCCTCGCTCTGGGTCCGGGATGGACTCGGGCTCGATCCCGACTGCTGGGGGCCAAAGGTGCACCCGGCGACCAGGGCGGCAACGAGGCCTGCCGCCGCGGCGGATCGAGGGGGCTTGGACGGCCTCCTCCCCGTTCGCCATGCTTGAACCGTCAATCCTGCTCGCCGGGTGCCTCGGCGGCAACCGGCCATCCCGGCACAAGCCCTAGGGTGAGCAGCGCAGTGGCAGCGTCGACGAGGGGAGCAGGCGTGGCACTCGAGCAGCTGGGGACGCCGCAGGATCCGGCCTTCGGGCTCGACACGTTCGGGGACCGGGGCTCCGACACGGTCGGCCGGGTGGTGTCGCACGCGGACGCTCTCCGCCAGGTCGTCGAGGAGGCAGTGCTGGCCGACCGGCTGGGCCTGGCCTACTTCGGTGTCGGCGAGCACCACCGCGACGACTTCGCGATCTCCTCCCCCGACGTCGTCCTCGCCGCGATCGCGGGCCGCACCGAGAGGATCCGCCTGGGCACGAGCGTGACCGTGCTCAGCTCCGACGACCCGGTGCGGGTGTTCGAGCGGTTCTCCACGCTCGATGCGCTCTCCGGTGGCCGCGCCGAGGTCACGCTCGGGCGCGGGTCGTTCAGCGAGTCCTTCCCGCTGTTCGGCTACCGCCTCGAGGACTACGAGGTGCTGTTCGCCGAGAAGCTCGACCTGTTCGCGCACCTGCTCCGCGAGGGACCCGTCACCTGGGAGGGCACCACCCGTCTCCCGTTGACCGGCCAGCGCGCCTATCCTCCGACCGAGTCCGGCCGGCTCCCCACCTGGGTGGGCGTCGGCGGGACGCCGCAGTCGGTGGTCCGTGCCGCAAAGTACGCCATGCCGTTGGTTCTCGCGGTGATCGGTGGCTCGCCGGCCCAGTTCGCGCCGCTGGTCGACCTCTACCACCGGGCCCTCGGTGAGTACGGCCACGAGACGCTCCCGATCAGCATGCACTCCCCCGGACACGTCGCCGAGACCGACGCTCTCGCCGTCGAGGAGCACTTCGAGTACCACGCCGAGCAGTTCACCCAGATCGGTCGCGAACGGGGTTGGCCGCCGTTCACGCGGATCGCCTACAACCAGATGCTCAGCCGCGAGGGGTCCCTGTTCGTCGGCTCGCCCGAGACCGTGGCGCAGAAAATCGCCTGGGCGATGCGCACCCTGAAGCTTTCGCGCTTCCAGATGAAGTACACCGTCGGTCGCCAGCCGAACACAGCCCGGATGTCGTCGATCCGGTTGTACGCCGAGGAGGTCGTGCCGCGGGTGCGGGAGCTGCTGAGCTCCTGACCTCCACCCGGCACGGGGCCCAGCGTAAGGCAAGGCCCTGATCGTGGTTTCGTTCGCGCAGCCACTGCACGGCGACCCAGCGGCACGACCACTGCGGCCATCACCCATCCCTCCCACACATCGAGCGCCTTGCCGGTGGCGAGGACCGCGGCGAGCATGAACGTGAGGTACACCCCGAACAGCACACCGTCCCTGGCCTTGCCGCTGCCCTTCCGGACAAGGACGACAGACGTCACGGCGATCGCGGCCGCCACGGCAGCGACCGACCAGTGAGGGGCACCCTTGCCAACGGCGGCAGCATTGCAGACACGTCGGTTGGACCATGCCGGACAGGAGGCCGTGCCAAGAACCGCCCCGCTGCAGCGGCAGCGGCGGACCGAGTCCCCGCTGCATCGATGGATCAGGCTCTCCTGTCCGACCGCTGTGGTTGAGTGAGGCCATGACGGACTTCACCCTCCCCGGCCACGCCGGTGCGCTGCACGGCCGCCACTGGTCCCCCGCGAGCGACCCGTCGTACGTCGCTCTGCTCTGCCACGGCTACGGGGAGCACCTCGGGAGGTACGACCACGTCGCCGCCCGCCTCACCGCTGACGGCGCCGCGGTCTACGCCCAGGACCACGTCGGCCACGGCGAGAGCGAGGGCGAGCGGGTCCTGGTCACCGACTTCGAGAAGGTGGTCGACGACTTCCACCTTCTGCACGAGCACGCCGCCGGTCGGCACCCCGACCTCCCCGTCGTCCTGATCGGGCACTCGATGGGCGGCATGATCGCGGCGCGCTACGCCCAGCGCTACGGCGACTCGCTCTCCTGCGTCGTGCTCTCCGGACCCGTGCTCGGCCACTGGGCGGTGCTCCACGTCCTTCTTCCGCTCGAGGAGATGCCGGACGCCCCGATCGACCCGTCGACGCTGTCGCGCGACCCCGCGGTGGGCGAGGCCTACGTCGCCGACCCGCTGGTGTGGCACGGGCCGTTCAAGAAGCCGACCGTCCAGGCGCTGGCCGACACCATCGCGGCGATCGAGGCCGGCGGCGCCCTCGAGACACCCGTCCTGTGGTTGCACGGTGAGGACGACCAGCTCGTCCCGTACGACGGCACCGCCCGCGGCTGGCCGGCCCTCTCCGGCGACAACGGCCGCGCCACACAGAAGTCCTACCCCGACGCACGGCACGAGATCTTCAACGAGACCAACAAGGACGAGGTGCTCGACGACGTCCTCGCCTTCGTGCACCGGCAGCTCCCGGGATGAGGTCGGCCCGGTTCCTGCTGCGGATGGGAGGGCCCACGCGGGTCCTCCCGGGTCCATACTGAGACCGTGCCCGGCTGTTGCGACCCGTCCGGCTACGCCGATGTCTTCGGCGGCCGCTTCGCACGCGCGCAGGCCCGCCGCTACCGCAAGCGAGGCCTCGACCGTACGGCGCAGCGCCTGGTCGACTTCCTCGCCGGCCGGGGCGTCGAGGGAGCGACCGTGCTCGAGATCGGTGGCGGTGTCGGGGAGATACAGCTCGAGCTGCTGCGTCGCGGGGCCGCACGCACCACCAACCTCGAGCTCGTCAGCGAGTACGACGCCCTGGCGCGGCAGCTGGCCACGGACGAAGGTGTCGCCGACCGGGTGGACCGGCGGATCGTCGACATCGCCACCACCCCCGACGAGGTGGAGGACGCCGATGTCGTGGTCCTGCACCGGGTGGTGTGCTGCTACCGCGACTACGAGAAGCTCCTCCGGGCCGCGGCGGAGCACGCCAGGCATTCGCTGGTGCTCAGCTATCCCCCGCCGACACTCGCCAACCGCATGATGCTCCGTGTGGAGAACGCCTGGCACCGGCTGCGGAGAAACTCGTTCCGCGCGTTCACGCACTCCCCCGACGACATGATGCGGGTCCTGCACGGAGCCGGCCTACGCACGTCGTACCAGCACCGCGGCCGCGTCTGGCACGTCGCCGGTCTCGAACGCCCGGCCGCCCGCGAGGCCGGCTGACCCCAGCCGTCCTGGGCAGCGGCCGCCGGCCTGCCCCTGACCGGCCGAGACGCCTTACGGCACGATCGGACCAGACCACCCACCGGCCCGCCGATGTTCACCGTCCGGCCACCCGGGGGTCACCGGACCGGTCGACTCACCCACCTAGCGTCACGCGGGTCCCACCCGGCACCCCTGAACGAGGAGACACCCGTGACGCAGTCCCCCATCAAGCCCCGGCGCCTGCTGCCGATGCTCGGACACACCCAGGGCACGCGCAGCGCGTCGGTCTGCCACTGGCGCTGTGCCGACCAGTGCGCCGAGGCACATCCCGCCCGCAGCGAGAGCCCGACCTTCACCGAGGTCGCCGAGAACGCCGTGTCCCGCCGGTCGATCCTCCGCGGAGGTCTCGGCGCGCTCGTCGTCGGCGGCAGCTTCGCGCTGAGCGGCCCGGCCGCTGCCGCCCCCGGCATCGCCTCCGCCGCCAAGCCCGGCAGGACCGGCGGTCTTCCCTTCACCCAGCTCAAGCCCGCCCCGACGTCGGACATGGACGAGGTGACCGTGCCCTCCGGCTACGACTGGACCGCGATCATGGCGTGGGGCGACCCCGTCGTCACCGGCGCGCCGCTGTTCGACTTCGACCGGCAGAGCGCAGAGGCGCAGAAGCTCCAGTTCGGCTACAACAACGACTTCCTCGCGTTCGTGCCGCTCGCCGGCAGGAGGAACCGCGCGCTGATGGTCGTCAACCACGAGTACACCAACCCCGAGCTGATGTTCAGCGGTGCCCCGGCCGACGAGGAGGAGCGCCTCGAGCGGCTCAGGATCGAGATGGCCGCCCACGGCATGTCGGTCGTCGAGGTACGCCGTGAGGGCCCCCGTGGCCCGTGGCAGCCGGTCCGCAGGTCGTCGTACAACCGCCGCGTGCACGAGGAGACCGAGTTCGCGATGACCGGTCCCGCCGCGGGGTCGTCGTACCTGCGGACCGGAGCGGACCCGAGCGGCACCCGCGTCCTGGGCACGGTTAACAACTGCGCCGGCGGCACCACCCCGTGGGGCACGGTCCTGTCCGGTGAGGAAAACTTCCAGGGCTACTTCAAGCGCAACGCCGGGCTCGACCCGCGCAACGCCGCCTACGGCATCAGCAGCACCGGCCGCGGCTGGGACGCCGTCGAGCCACGATGGGACCTGAACAACGAGCCCAACGAGGTCAACCGCTTCGGCTGGATCGTCGAGATCGACCCGTCGGACCCGACCTCGACGCCGAAGAAGCACACCGCGCTCGGCCGCTTCAAGCACGAGGGCGCCACGGTCGACATCGCCGCCGACGGCCGCGCGGTCGCGGTGATGGGCGACGACCAGGGCAACGAGTACGTCTACAAGTTCATCTCCCGCGACCGCTACCGCCCCGGTGGCTCCGCCGCTGACAAGGCGCACAACATGACGCTGCTGGAGAACGGCGACCTGTACGTCGCCCGCCTCGAGGCCTCGGGCGACCCGGCGACGACGTACGACGGCACAGGGGTGTGGCTGCCGCTGATCGTCGGCGGTGCCTCCATGGTCGAGGGCTTCACGGTCGAGGAGGTGCTGGTCTTCACCCGCGCCGCGGCAGACACGGTCAGCCCCACGCCGATGGACCGCCCCGAGGACGTGCAGCGCAACCCGCACAACGGCTACGTCTACGCGGCCCTGACGAACAACTCCGGGCGTACGACGCTCGACCCGGCCAACCCGCGGAGGAACAACAGGTACGGCCAGGTCGTGGAGCTCCAGGAGGCCGAGGCCACCGACCTCACCTTCACCTGGTCCCTCGTCGTCGTGTGCGGCGACCCGAGCGACCCGACGACGTACTTCTCCGGCTACCCGAAGCAGCTGGTCTCGCCGATCTCGAGCCCGGACAACGTCGCCTTCGACTCGTCGGGGAACCTGTGGATCTCCACCGACGGCCAGGGCAACCTCGGCCTGAACGACGCGCTCCACCTGGTGCCCGTCGAGGGACCGCACCGGGGGCACGTGCAGCAGTTCCTCGCGGTGCCGACCGGCGGCGAGACCTGTGGCCCGGTCATCGACGAGGAGTCCTCCTCGGTGTTCGTCGCCGTCCAGCACCCCGGTGACGTCGACGGCGCGAGCCCGGAGAACCCCGCGTCGAGCTTCCCCTACGGCCGTACGGCGTACCGGGCGGCGAACGTGAAGGGCCCGCGTCCGTCGGTGGTGCAGGTCTTCCGCCGCTGAGCGACCGGCATCGGGCATCCGGCATCGGGTCCGCGGACCGACCGGTCCGCGGACCGACCGGTCCGCGGACCCGGTGTCGCGCTCGACCCGAGGTCTCAGGTGAGGTTCCTGCGCATCAGCACGCGGGGCCCGCCTGAGACCGAGTCCGTGTCCGCGGCCTTCGTGAAGCCCGCCCGCTCGAACAGCCCGGCGCGACGGGGGCGGTGGCACAGCTCGCGCACGTACTCACCGCGCGCGGGTCCCAACAGCTCGCGGTTGGTCCTCGCGTCCAGGCGGTGGCTCAGGCACCAGCACACGTTCGCGTCGGGGTTCTTCGGCCCGACCATCGTCGCGACGTCGGATCCGCCGCCGTCGGCTCCACGTGGAAGCTCATGCCGCCACGGTAGCCCCGCGGCCGGGTGTCGAGGAGGGAGCCGGTCCGGTGGTCGAGGAGCGAGCCTGCGAGCGTCTCGAAACCATCCGCAGGACGCCTTGAGCGCCCGGGATGATAGGACGTGTGAAGACGTCGACCACCGCACAGCCGGCACTCGTCCGGCTCGCCCTGGTCGTCGTGGGCCACCTCGTCGCACTCGGCCTCGTCTACTACCTGACGGTGCACACGGCCACCGGACGCGAGCTCGCCGACGCCTCGCTACGGGGAGCGATTCGAGTGCGCCCCCTGGTCACCGGCACGGTCGAGCAGATCCTCGACGTGGTCTCGGTCGCCTCGCTGCTCGGAACCATGGCTGTCGTCGCGGTCATCGCGCTGCTGCGCCTCGCGCGGCTCGAGGGGCTGGTGGCGATCGGGCTCCTGGCCGGCGCGAACGTCTCGACGTGGCTGCTGAAGAACGTGCTGCTCACCCGGCCCGACCTCGGACTGGACGAGGTCGCGCCGCCGACCCTGAACAGTCTCCCCAGCGGGCACGCCACGGCCGCCTTCTCCGCCGTCGCCGCCCTGGTCTTCGTGCTCCCACGACGATGGCGACAGGTGACGGCGACGGTGGGGGCCGGGTACGCCGCGCTGACGGGCGTCGCCACGATGCTCGCGGGGTGGCACCGCGCCGCAGACTCGGTTGCGGCCTTCCTGGTCGTCGGCGCCTGGGGCGGGGTCGCCGCGGCGGTGCTCGTCGTCACCGGGTCGCACACGGCCGGCGGGCTCGCACGCCTCGCCGCGCCCCGCCCACCCTCACCGCGCTCCGGAGGACGACGACCGGCGAAACCGCGTCCCACCGGTTGGCTGGTCCGGGTCACCCTCGTCGCCGGAGCCCTGGCAGCAGTCCTGGCAGCGGGCCTGGTCCTCGCCTCGCTGGCCCCCACCAACGCGGTGGGGTCGATGGTGGCCTTCCTCGCCGGCACCCTGTTCGTCGTCGCCGGCGCCGCCGGGGTGACCGTCGGCATCCTCGAGGTCCTCCGGTTCGTGGAGGACCGCCGAAGGTTCGAGCCCGGGGACGCCTGACAGCGCCGGCGCAACTCGGGACGAACCGCCCGACTCACCCGCGGGCTATGGACCTCGGCCACCGACCCTCCTAGGTTCGGACGTAACCGCTGTCACACACCCCTGGAGGTCGGCATGACGACTGAGGCAGCACCCCAGACCTCGACGCCCGAGGACGTCGCACGCCCTGAGGCGCTCACCCCCGAGGTACGCCTCAAGCTCTACGAGACGATGGTGCTCAGCCGCACCTACGAAGAGGCGATCCTGCGTGAGTACCACGCCGACAAGGGTCCCGGCTTCGACATCGGCAAGGGCCTGGTCCCCGGCGAGATGCACCTGTCCGCCGGCCAGGAGCCCGTCGCCGCCGGCGTCTGCGCGCACCTGTCCACCGACGACGCGGTCACCGCGACCCACCGTCCACACCACTTCGCCGTCGCCCACGGCGTGGACCTGAAGAAGATGACCGCCGAGATCTTCGGCCGCGAGACCGGTCTCGGCAAGGGCCGCGGCGGGCACATGCACCTCTTCGACCCCGACACCCACTTCTCCTGCTCCGGCATCATCGCCGAGGGCTACCCGCCGGCGCTCGGCCAGGCATTCGCGTTCAAGCGGCGCGGGACGACCGACATCGCCGTCGCCGTCACCGGTGAGGGCGCCGCCAACCAGGGCGCCTTCCACGAGTCTCTCAACCTCGCGGCCTCCTGGAAGCTCCCGGTCGTCTTCGTCGTCGAGGACAACGAGTGGGGCATCTCGGTCCCGAGATCGGCCTCCACGGCGATCGCCTCGAACGCCGACCGCGCGGCGGCGTACGGAATCCCCGGCGAGCGGGTGGAGAACGACGTCGAGGCGGTGTACGACGCCGCGGCCCGTGCCGTGAGGCGCGCCCGGGCCGGCGAGGGCCCCTCCCTGCTCGAGGTCCACACGCTGCGGATGTGGGGCCACTTCGAGGGAGACGCGCAGGGCTACCGCCCCGAGCTCGCCGACGTCAACAAGCACGACCCGATCCCGGCGTACGAGCAGCGCCTCCGCGACGAAGGTCTGCTGGACGACGACAAGGTCGACGAGGTCAAGCGGCTGTGCAGCAGCGCCGTCGAGGACGCGGTCACCTTCGCCAAGGGCAGCGCGATCCCCGACCCGTCCACCGCCACCCACTACGTGTTCGCGTGAGGAGCCACCGATGACCATGACCGAAGCACCTCAGGCCACCCGTCGACTCAGCACGTCCAAGGCGATGGTGGAGGCCATCGCACAGGAGATGGAGCGCGACCCGTCGGTGTTCTACCTGGGTGAGGACGTCGGCGCGTACGGCGGCATCTTCTCCTCCACGACCGGGCTGCTCGACCGGTTCGGCCCCGAGCGGATCATCGACACCCCGATCTCGGAGACTGCGTTCATCGGCCTCGGCATCGGAGCCGCGGTCGAGGGCATGCGCCCGATCGTCGAGGTGATGTTCACCGACTTCATGGGCGTCTGCCTCGACCAGCTCTACAACCACATGGCCAAGATCCACTTCGAGTCCGGCGGCAACGTCAAGGTCCCGATGGTGGTCACGATGGCCGCCGGTGGTGGGTACTCCGACGGCGCCCAGCACTCCCAGTGCCTGTGGGGCACCTTCGCCCACCTACCCGGGATGAAGGTGGTCGTGCCGAGCAACCCGGCCGACGCGAAGGGCCTGATGACGTCGGCGATCCGGGACGACAGTCCGGTCGTCTACATTTTCCACAAGGGCATCATGGGCCTGGCCTGGATGGCGAAGAACCCCCGCAACGTCGACGAGGTGCCCGAGGGCGAGCATGTCGTACCCCTCGGCAAGGCCAACGTCGTGCGCACCGGCTCCGACGTCACCGTCGTGACGCTGTCGCTGTCGGTGCACCACGCGCTCGACGTCGCCGAGAAGCTCGCGCCCGAGGGCATCGACGTGGAGGTGCTCGACCTGCGCAGCCTCGTCCCCCTCGACCGGGAGGCGATCCTCGAGTCCGTCGGCAAGACCGGCCGGCTCGTGGTCGTCGATGAGGACTACCAGTCCTTCGGCGTCTCCGGCGAGGTCGTCGCCACGATCACCGACCACGACCCCGGCATGCTGCGGGTCCCGGTCAAGCGCGTGGCAGTGCCCGACGTGCCCATCCCCTACGCCCACGACCTCGAGTACGCCGTGCTTCCCCGGCACGACCGCATCGAGGCCGCGATCCGGGCGTCCGTATGAGGGAGGTGCTCTTCCCACCCCTGTCCAAGGAGAACCCGGAGGCCGAGGGCGTCCTCGCGACCTGGTACGTCGCCGACGGCTCCACCGTCGCCGCCGACCAGCTGATCGCCGAGGTCCAGGTCGACAAGGTCTCCGCGGAGGTCCTCGCGCCGGTGGCCGGGACCGTCCGCCTCCTCGTCGAGGAGGAGGCAGCGGTCAGGCAGGGGTCGCCCATCGCCCGGATCGAGTGAGGGCCCGGGGCGCCGGGTCGGGTCGAAGCCGGGGTTCTCCCACTTCCCACTGGGCGATTGTGGGCCGCAAAGCAGGCATCTGCCCTGGAGTGAGCGCTGCAGATGCATCGGGCAACGAGGCCGGCGAGGCTCCCGATCGGTGATCCGTCATGGTGGAGCACCCGCTTGCCTTCGCCTTCTATCGGCGTCGGCTGAAGCGGACTCCTCCGGTGGGCAGGGTGTGCATGTCCCAGTGTTGGGGGTGGTCGGCCATGTGGTGGTGGGGTGGGCACAGAGGGAGGCCGTCGGCGAGGTCGGTGGCTCCGCCGTGCTGCCAAGGCGCCCGGCCCGCTCTCGCCACGGTGCCGCCTGTCATAGACGACGACCCGGAAGTCCCCTCCGAGGGCGGACGCGAGGTCGCGCGACGGCCCCATCGCCCGGCTGCACAGGGCGCCGTCGACGAGGACCAGCACCGGCCCCTTCCCCATCGCCTCGTAGGCGATGCGTGTCCCGTCGGCCGACGTCGCGAACCGGGTCGTGCCGGTGGTCGTTCTACTCATGGCTGCCTTCTCGGTGAGGGTCTCAGCACCACGTCGAACGGGCACCACGCATCTCGACAGCCGGTGCTCGAAACCACCCCGCCGACGCTGACCGCCAGCGAGACGGTCAGCGACGACGCGCGAGGACCCGGTCGATCACCGCGTCCAGCCCGGCCGGCTCGCGGCCGAGCTCGGCCACCACCGCCGCACGGACCGCCCGTCGCAGCTGGTCGTCCGAGGCACCCGCAGACGCGCCGGCTGCCGGAGCGCCTGCCGCGGGGCGGGACGGGCTCGTGCGGCCCCCCGGACCACCGGGACGCTCCACCTGCACCCCGAGGTCCATCGCCCGCTGGGCCGCCTCGTCCGTCAGGAGGTCCCGGCCCCCCAGCACGACCGACCGACCTGCGGCCGCCGCGTCCTCGACGTCGTGCCTGGTGACGAACCGGCGACGCTCGTGCTCAGTCCCGGCCATCGATCCCCTCCAGCGCTGAGACCGCGGCGTTGCGCGCGGCGACGATGTCGGCCTCGGTGCCCGCCATCCACAGGCGGCCGTAGACACCGACGGACGTGACGTGCATGAGGTTCACCGGCGCGGCCTTCTCGGCCTCGTTCGCGGCGAGGTTGATGTAGGCCGCCGGCGTGCACTCGAGGACGAGCATGGTCTGCCCGGCGACGAGCATCATGCCGCGGGTGAACCTGTTCAGCAGCTGCGACTGGTAGGGGCTCACGTTGGTGATCACCTGCATCGACGCGATCTGCGGCCGCTTGCGCGCCGCGACCTCCAGGTCGAGCTCGCCGAGGACGGCCTCGCCGGCGGAGAGCACCTCTGCCTGCGACTCCGAGTGCAGCTCGAACATCCCGAACTGGCGCTCGACGATCTGGGCGCCGGGGCGGGCCATCGTCGCCTTCACGGCCACGTCGACGACTCGGAACACGTGGTTGCCGGGCGCCATCTCCACGTAGAGCGCGGCCATCCCCTCGATCGGCAGGTCGCCCTGGGTCACGGTCCCGACGAAGGCGGCGTACTGCGGCTGCATCCGGTCGAGGTAGCAGTAGGCCCGGAGCTCGAAGTCATCTGCCATGGCGGCGCATCTCCTTCATCGTCGTGGGACTCACGTGCGACCCCACAGCTGGACGAGCCCGGGTGCGGGCTCGTGGGCCGGTGCGTTCATCGCGATCCCGAGCGGGGTCACGAACAGCGGCGACACCGGCACCACGGTGTTCAGGCCGGACGCCTCCTCGACCACCCGGGCGAACCCCGGGAAGGCGACCGTGCCGCCGACGAGGCACACGGTCGGTACGGCGAACCCGGCGGTGTTGCGGGCGACGATCGTGGCGACCTTCTCCATCACCGGACGGACCACGGGCAGCAGCCGGGTCTGCTCACGCGGGTCGGTCTTGAGCGCCTCGGCCTCCTCGAACCCGATCCCGAGCGCACCCGCCACCACGAGCGAGAAGTGGGTGCCCCCGGTCGGCTCGTCGGCGGTGTGCACGACCCGGCCGCCGGAGAGGACGGCGATCCCGGTCGAGCCTCCCCCGACGTCGACGACCACGCCGTCGCGCAGCCCCAGCACTGCGTTGGCGGCGGTCGGCTCGTCGACCAGACCGCTGCAGTCGAGGTCGGCCCCCTCGATGACGTGCTGCACGGCGCGTACCTCGCTCAGCGGCACCCCCGGCGGGTACGCGCCGTGCGCAGACCGCAACGTCACCCCCAGCCGCGACTCGACGTCGGACTTCAGCCGGCGCACGACGTCCACCGCGCCCACGAAGTCGGTGACCACACCGTCGCGGACGACGTCGGCCCGCGCGTGGGCCACCGCGAGCGGGGTGTCGTCCTCGTCGAGGACCACGACCACCGTGTACGCCGTACCGAGGTCGACCCCGACCTTGACCCGACCCGGGGGCTCGGCGAGCGGACCGCTGGAGACCGCTGCCTCGAGCGCCGCCATGGTGCGGGCGAGCGACGGGCCGGTCATGACGCCCCTGCCCAGTCCACCGGGTAGGTGACGTAGAGGAACTTCGCCCACGACGGGGTGCCGAAGGTGATCGACGAGCCCTTCGGCACCGCGATCACGTCACCGGGCCGCCCGACCACGCGCTGGTCGGCGGTGGTGATGTGCAGCTCTCCCTCGATCACGTACTCCACCTCGTCGTAGTCCAGGTCCCACGGGAAGCTGCCCTCCCGCAGGCTCATCACCCCGGCCGCCATCGGCAGGCCCTCCGCGGCGCCCACCACGTCGCGCAGCCGCACCTCCATCTCCGGCCGGTGCAGGTCCACCGGGAACGGCCCGAGCTGCAGCGTCGGAAGCCCCGCCACGTGGTGCAGCCGCCGTGGTGATCCGCGCCGCGCGGCCGCGGGCGCGGCCGGTCCGTCGGCCGCCGCGCCTGTCGGCGCCTCGACGACCCGGATCCTCCGCTCGGCCGCGACGTCCCGCGCCATCGGCGTGAGCCGCTCGCCGGGCGCGACGACCAGCTCCGTCGCGCCCGCGCGCGCGAGTCGGAGCACGTCGTCGGCGGTGTGCACCCGTCGACCCATGGCCGGACCTGTCCCTCAGCGGCCGGCTCAGGCGTTGGCCTTGCCCGTTCCGGCCTGAGGGTTGTCGGACGGCAGGATGAACTCCACGTCGCCGTGCGGACGCGGGATCACGTGCACGCTGACGAGGTCGCCGACCCGCTGCGCGGCGGCCGCACCGGCGTCGGTGGCGGCCTTCACCGCACCCACGTCGCCGCGGACCATCACGGTGACGTAGCCGCCACCGATCTCCCGCTTGCCGATCAGCGTGACGTTCGCTGCCTTCACCATGGCGTCGGCGGCCTCGATCGCGCCGACGAGCCCGCGCGTCTCGATCATGCCGAGCGCGATCATCTGGGGACTGGCCACTGGGGTTTCCTCTCACTCGTGTGCTGTTCGTTGGCTGCCGGCTCGGTTGCGGTCGGGGTCGCCGGCTGGGTCGCTGTGGGCGGGTCATCGGGTGGCGGCCGCCCTGTCGCGGTTCTCGTCACGGACCACCTCCCAGCTCCTGAAGGACCCGGGCGACGATGCGCTCCACCCGGTCGTCTGCGGGCCCGTCGCCGCGGCGCTGGTCGCCGTCGGGCATCGCCCTGCCGCCGAGCACCGGCGTGGCGGACCCACGAGAGGCCGTCGCCCGCGGGGCGCCGCGGACGTCCGGCGCGTGGGAGTACGCCGCTTCCGGCGGCTCGTGCAGGGCATAGGCCAGACGCTTCACGTTCAGCAGGTGCGTGACCGTGATGTTGTCGCTGACCACGGCGCCGCCGATTCCTCCCGGGGCCAGCGTCATCGCCGGCATCACGCCGGTGGTGGCCCCGATCGCTCCCAGGGTGCCCCAGGTGTTGACCAGGATCCGGAAGGCCGGCTTCTCGATGCCGAAGGCAAGGATCACGTCCTCGTCGGTGGCGTGGATGACCAGCGAGTGCCCGTCGCCGCCGTAGCGCAGCAGCTCGATGCAGCGGTCGCAGCCGGCGTGCCAGTCCTTCTCGACGTACCACCCGAGCACGGTGGTGAGCTTCTCCGCGCTCAACGGCTCGTCGCGCCCGACCGAGGACAGCTCGGCCACCAGGATCCGTGCGTGCGCCGGGACCTCGATACCGGCGAGCCTCGCGAGCTGCTGCGGGGTCTGGCCGACCGCCCGCGGGTTCATCCCGCCGCCGGGGTTGAACACCGTCCGCTCCAGGGCAGCCTTCTGCTCGGGTGAGACGAAGTAGGCGCCGAGCCGCTCCATCTCCGCCCGCAGCGCACCGGCGACCGGCTCGTCGGCCACCACGGCCTGCTCGGTCGCGCAGATCGTCGAGCAGTCGAAGGACTTGCTGTTGACGATCGCGTTGGCCGCCGCGAGCACGTCGGCGCTGCGGTCGACGTACACCGGGACGTTGCCGGGGCCGACCCCCAGCGCCGGCTTCCCGGCGCTGTGTGCGGCACGGACCATCGGGGTGCCGCCGGTGGCGAGGATCAGCGAGGTGGCGTAGTGGTTCATCAGCTCCTGGGAGCCGGCGAGGCTGACCTCCTGCATGCACGAGACCAGGCCCTTGGGCATCCCGGCGCGCTCGCCCGCCTCGATCATCAGCCGCACGGCCTCGTAGGTGCAGCGCTTCCCCGACGGGTGGGGCGCGATGATGCAGCCGTTGCGGGCCTTGACCGAGATCAGCACCTTGTAGACGGCCGTGGAGTTCGGGTTCGTCGACGGGCACAGCCCCACGACCACGCCGACCGGCCAGCCGATCTCGACCACGCGACGGTCCGGGTCGCGGCGCAGCACGCCCACGGTGGGCACGTCCCGGATCGACTCCCACACCGTGCGCGAGGCGAACTCGATCTTGATCCGCTTGTGCTCGGGCAGGCCGTAGCCGGTCTCCTCGTGCGCGAGCTGTCCGAGCCTGGCCGCGTCGCGGAAGACGGCGTCGGCCATCGCCGCGCAGATCCGGTCCACCTCGGCCTGGGTCGCGTGGGCGAACTCGCGCTGCGCCGTGCGACAGGCCACCGCGAGCCGGCGGGCCTCCTGGATCGACCTCAGGTCGGCGTCGTACTCCTCCTGCGCGGCCATCTCACACCTCCCTCGGGGCTGCGGCGACGTCGACGACGGCGTCTCGGAACGCGGCACAGGCCGCCGTGACGGCGCTCTGCTCGCCGACCAGGTAGCCACCGGAGAAGTTCGTCTCCGACGGCGGGGCGAACCACACGGCGATCTCCACGTCGGCGACCTTGAGCGCGGCGTCGAGCGCGAAGGTGGCCTCGAGCGGCGGCGCGATCAGGTAGGCCATCGACGTGCCCACCGGCACCCCGCCCTCACTGCTCAGGTAGCTGCCGATCTGCGAGATGGTGTGCGCGAAGAACGCCAGCTCTCCCGCCTCGTCGGCCGCCTGGAACCACGCCCTGTTCTCGGCGTAGTCGATGCAGGCCGCAAGGCCGGCCCGGGCCTCCGCGGGGTCGGGGGCCGCGAGGATCCCGATGATCTCGCCGGACAGCGGGCCGGAGGCATGCGCGGACCCGGCGTAGAAGCTGTGCGCGTAGACCACCTCGACGTCGGCCATCTTGGTGGCCTCGTCGAGCGAGACGTAGAGGCTGTCGTCGATGTCGCAGGTGACCAGCGCGATGCTGCGCTGGTCGTCACGGAGCTCGAGCTTGGCGGCGAGGCCCCGGTCGACGTTGGGGATCACCCGGGTGGCGAGGATCGTCGGCTTGATCGGGTCGAGGACGGCCATCACCGCTCCCCGCTCTGCTTGAGCCGCAGCTCGACGCCGCTGGCCTGGGCCGCGATCACGTTCTTCACGTGCTCCACGGCGAAGGCACCGGCCTCGAGCGGGTTGGTGCCGCCGTTGGCGGTGATCATGCAGATCACGTCGCGGTGCGCGTCGGTCTTGCCCGGGCCCGGTCGCCACCCGGAGTAGACGCTCATCGCGTCGGCGACCCCGAGGCCGGGTCGCTCGCCGATGAGGAGCACGACGACGTCCGCACCGACCACGTCGTTGACGTCGTTGATCACGCCGACCCGGCAGTAGCGCACGAAGAACGGCGTGCCGAGGCTGAAGCCGGCGCTGGTCAGGCCCTGCTCGAGGACGGGGTAGATGTGCGGCAGGTTGTTGGTGACCGCGGCGGCGGACAGCCCGTCGCCGACGACGACCTGCACCTGCGGCTTCTTCACGCACCGCTCGGCCACGACCTTGCGGGCCTCGTCGCTGAGCCGGCGGCCGAGGTCGGGGCGGAGGAGGTACTCGTCCTGGTCGGTCACCTGGGTCTGCACGGTGAACAGCCCGAACGAGTCGAGCAGCTCGGTGGGCACGTCGCCGAAGATCGCGTCCTGGGTGACCGCGTGGTCGGCCCCGAAGAGCAACATCGTCCGGGTGCGGGGCCGGGGGCCGGCGCGACCCACGGCCAGTCGGGCGGAGGTCGACGACGCGAGGTTGGCCAGGCCCGAGGCGTTGGCGGGGTGCTCCACCCCGATCCGTCGGCGCTCCTCGGTGACGGTCGGGTCCGGTACGTCGACGTCCATCTCGTTCGACGTACCGGCGGAGCCGCCTCGACCGAGGGATGCACGCGGTGTCGCCGCGGGAGGCGCGGGAGGCGCGTCGGCGGAGGCGGGGGCCCGCACGGTTTCGCCGGACGGGGCTCGCTCCAGCTCGGCGAGGACGGCCTGCACGATGTCGCGGACCTCGGTCGCGGACGGGGAGCTGTTCACGGTCACCTCCTCACCGGCTCAGGAAGAAGGAGGCGTCGCCCGCCTTCTCGGTCAGTCGGCCGTCCTTCAGCAGGCCGAGGTCCTCCATCCACGCCTCGAACTCCGGCAGCGGCCGGAGGTTCAGCAGCTGCCGCAGCGAGGGGGCGTCGTGGTAGCTCGAGCTCTGGTAGCTCAGCATCGAGTCGTCGCCCATCGGGATGCCCATGATGTAGTTGACGCCGGCCGCACCGAGGAGCACGGCGAGGTTCTCCAGCTCGTTCTGGGTGGACCGGGCGTGGTTGGTGTAGCAGACGTCGGCGCCCATCGAGATGCCGCTGAGCTTGCCCATGAAGTGGTCCTCGAGCCCGGCGCGCGTGATCTGCGTGGCGTCGTAGAGGTACTCGGGTCCGATGAACCCCACGACGGTGTTGAGCTGGAACGGGTCGTAGCGCTTCGCGAGCCCGTAGCAGCGGGCCTCCATGACCAGCTGGTCCGCGCCGTGATGGGCGTCGGCGGACAGCTCGGCGCCCTGACCGGTCTCGAAGTACATGTAGTTCGGTCCGGTCACCACCGAGTGACGCTTCGCCAGGGCATAGGCCTCGTCGAGCATCTCGACGTCGATGCCGAAGGAGTCGTTGCCCTTCTGGGAGCCGGCGAGGCTCTGGAACACGAGCCCGACCGGGGCGCCCTTGCGCATGGCCTCCATCTGCGTGGACACGTGGGCGAGCACGCAGTTCTGGGTCGGGATCTCCCAGCGGGTGATCACCTCGTAGGTCATCTCCAGCAGCTGCGCCACGCTGCCCAGCGAGTCGTCGGAGGGGTTGATGCCGATCACGCTGTCGCCGGAGCCGAAGCTGAGCCCCTCGTAGATCGCGGCCCGGATCCCCTCGACGGAGTCGGTCTGGTTGTTGGGCTGGCAGCGCGAGCCGAGGGTGCCGCGCAGGCCGATGGTGTTGTTGGCGTGCTTGACGACCTTGATCTTGGCGGCGGCGAGCATCAGGTCGAGGTTGGACATCAGCTTGGTGACGGCGGCGACCATCTCGGAGGTCAGCCCGTTGCCGAGCCGCCGGATCATCTCCTCGCTGGTGGTGTCGGCGAGCAGCCACTCGCGCAGCTCCCCCACCTGCATGCCCTTGATCTCCTGGAAGACGGTCTCGTTGACCGCGTCGTCGATGACCCGGGTGACCTCGTCCTCCTCATAAGGCACCGCCGGGTTGGCGCGCAGCGTCTCCAGCGTCACCTCGGACAGCACGAACTTCGCGGCCATCCGCTCCGCCGCGCTCTCGGCCGCGACGCCCGCGAGCTGGTCGCCGGACTTCTCCTCGTTGGCCTTGGCGAGCAGGTCCTTGATGTCGCGGAACGTGTAGCGCTCCCCGAACAGCGTCGTGGCCAGCTTCATCGCCGCTCACCCCGTGCACGCGCGAAGTCAGTCATAGAACACCAGCGTCTTGATGGACAGCGGGACTGCACGGCCGTCGAGGACGGGCAGCCCGATGTCGATGAAGTCGCCCTCCCCCAGCCCTACCTGGTCGATCACGACCAGCGGCAGGTCGGGCCGGATCGTCTGGATGGTCTGACCGAGAACCTGGGCGTAGTCCTGCTGCATGACCAGCACGAGCGGGCGGTCGCTGTGCCCGGAGTCGTGGTAGGCGACCATGTCGCCGGCCACCGCCTGCAGCGCGGCGTACCCGAGCTCGCTGGGGAGGTCGACCACGATCGCGGCCAGCACGTCGTCCTCGAGGTCCCAGCGCACGAGCGCCTCGTGCACGGCGGCGCCGAAGGACGGGCCACCCCCGCGCCCCGGGATGGCCGGCCGCAGCACCGGGAGGTTGCGCAGCGGCAGCAGGTCGCGAGCCACCCAGATCGTCGAGCCGCTCAGGGTCACGGTCTGGCCGGCGGCACCGAGCACGGTGGCCCGCAGCGTCTCGGGCGGCCGCCGCACGGTGAGCCGCTGGAGACGGTCGTTGTCGCGCAACGACTCGGCGAGCAGCGGGCCGACGTCTCCGAACCGGGCCACGTCGGCGACCGAGTCGACCGGGATCGGCTCGTAGTACAGCGCCCCGATGCCTCCGGTGAGGAACACCGACGTGGACGCCTCGGTGCCCTGCAGCGGCGGGGTGAGCTGGACGCCACGACCCACGCGCACCTCCTTCCCGGTTGCGAGGTCGACGACGAGGTCGGCCATCACGTCGCAGAAGCGCCCAAGGCGGTCGAGGCCGGCGTGCTGCCCCTCCTTGAGGTCGAGGCCGAGGTCCTCGACGATCGACCTCCCCGGCGGGGCCACCCGGGTGACCAGGCCCGACGCGTCGAGCTCGACCTGCCGGCCGCCCACCGCGATCGCCGACGAGCACAGGTGGCGGCCCATCTTGAACACCGCCGCGTTGGACGTACCTCCTCCGATGTCGACACAGGTGACCTGCTCGTAGTGGTCGGTGGACCAGCGTGCGGCGCCCGAGCCCCGACCGGCGATCTGGGCCTCGGCGTTGGGGCCGGCGATCGTGACCACGAAGTCACCGGCCTCGGAGGACAGCGCCTCGAGGATCGCCTCCGCGTTCTTCGTGCGGGCGGTCTCGCCGGTGATGATCACAGCGCCGGTCTCGATGGACCGGGGCGAGATCCCGGCGACGGTGTACTCCCGGCGCACCAGGTCCGCGAGAGCGTCGGCGTCCACGAGGTCCGGTGCCGAGAGCGGGGTCTGGTGCACCTCCCCCTTGTGTACGACGGACTTCTCGTCCACCTGGATCCGCGGGACCTGGCCGGGTCGCGCGACGTCGTGCAGCAGGAGGTGGGAGAAGACGACCTGGGTGGTCGTCGTCCCCACGTCGATCCCGACGCTCAGGACCTCCCGCTGCGGACCCGGCATCGTCAGCTCTTCCAGAACGTGACGGTGCCGTCGACCTCGAGCGAGTCCAGGATGCCCATGATGATCGCGTCCACCGGCTGGTCGGACGTGGTCCTCGCCTGCCGGGCGGCGCTGCCCTCGGAGATGATCACCAGCTCGCCGGTGCCCGCGCCGACGACGTCGACGGCCACCTGCACCGGCCCGGTCATCTCCCCCGTGTGGTCGGCCTCGCGCACCAGGAGCAGCTTGTGCCCGACGAGGCTGGCCTCCTTCACCGTCGAGACGGCCGAGCCGACAACCCGCGCGATGCGCATGCGTTTCCTCCCATGACTTCGGTGCGGGGCCCGTGAGCCGGGCCCATCCATCTGTCAGCGCAGCTCCGACTCGGCCGACTCGATCAGCTCGAACTCCTCCTCCGGGGCGGTAGCGACGATGTGGTGGCGGCTGTAGAGACCGAAGTAGAGCAGCGCGATCGCGTAGACGATCGCGGTGATCACGAGCACCCGGGTGTCCACGAGGAACCCGGCGACCAGGGCGATCACCGCGAGCACCAGCGCGATGCCCGTGGTGACCACGCCCCCCGGCGTGCGGTAGGGCCGAGCGAGCTCGGGCTCCTTGATGCGAAGGATGATGTGGGACAGCGTCATCATCACGTAGGAGATGGTCGCGCCGAACACCGCGACGAGGATCAGGAGGTCGCCCTGGTTCAGGACGGCCATGACGAAACCGATGATGCCGGGCACGATGAGCGCGAGCGCCGGGGTCTTGCGCTTGTCGGTGACCGACAGGATCCTCGGCAGGTAGCCCGCCCGGGACAGCGCGAACGTCTGACGCGAGTAGGCGTAGATGATCGAGAAGAAGCTCGCGATCAGTCCGAGCAGGCCGACCAGGTTGATGAAGCCGCTCACGAGGTTCTGGCTGCCGTAGGCCTCCGGCGCCTCGAGTGCCTCGACCAGCGGGTTGCCCGACTCCTTGAGGAAGTCCGAACCCGCTGCGCCGGGAGCCACCACGAGGATGAGCGCGGCGAACACGATCAGGGTGAGCATCGCGCCGATGATCCCCTTGGGCATGTCCTTCGCCGGGTCCTTGGTCTCCTCCGCGGCGAGCGGGACGCCCTCGACGGCGAGGAAGAACCAGATCGCATAGGGCAGGGCGGCCCAGATGCCGATCACCCCGAACGGTAGGAACTCGCTCGAGCCCCAGGCCGACTCGTCGACCGGGATGTCGTTGAGGTTGGCCGGGTCGAACTGCAGCGCAGCCGCGACCACGAAGACGCCCAGCGCGAAGACCGCGATGGCGGTGATCACGAACATCAGCTTGAGAGCCTCACCGACGCCCCACAGGTGGATGCCGATGAAGATGACGTAGAAGAACAGGAAGACGTACCAGCCGTTGAAGCCGACCAGCGACTCCACGTAGGCACCGATGAAGTTCGCGATGGCCGCCGGTGCGATGGCGTACTCGATGAGGATCGCCGTGCCCGTGATGAAGCCGCCCCAGGGACCCATGGCGCGACGCGCGAACGCGTAGCCGCCCCCGGTCGTCGAGATCGTCGAGGACAGCTCCGCGAGCCCGAACACCATGAACAGGTACATCACCGCCATCACGATGGTGGCGATCATCAGGCCGCCCCAGCCGCCCTCACCGAGGCCGAAGTTCCACCCCGCGAAGTCGCCGGAGATGACGTAGGCGACGCCGAGACCCGCGAGCAGCACCCACCCCGCGACCCCGCCCTGAAGCTGGCGCTTCTCGAAGTACTCGGCGCCCTCGACCTCGGAGTCGATGCCGGCGTGGTGGATGGACCTCTTCGAGTTGGCCATGTCAGGACCTCCGATGGGCGGGAGTCACCCGGCTCCCAACTGATCGGACGCTAGACCCGTTGCGACAGCGGTGGCAATAGCCTCGTGGGGTCAAAATTCCTCCGAAGACGACCGAACTCGCGGTGGAGGACGCGTTACAGCACCGGAACCGTGGGGTGAACGCCCTTTACCTACGGATCACGCAGCGGGCCGCCGGTGGTCGAGGCGCCGCCGGTGGTTGAGGAGCGAGCGTCTCGAACCCCCCGGAGTCAGACCTCACCCGCCCGCCGCAGCAGCACCTTCCGCTCCGAGTCGTTCTGCGTGATCCCCGCCGCCTCACGAAACGCAGCAGCCGCCTCCCCCGCCCGGCCGGCCCGCGCGAGCAGGTCCCCTCGCACAGCCGGGAGGAGGTGCGACCGGGCGAGCGGACCGTCGCACAACCCGTCGAGCAGCGCAAGACCCTCCTCCGGCCCGAACGCCCGCCCGTGCGCGACGGCCCGGTTCACCTCGACGACCGGGCTGGGTGCGACACCGGCGAGGACGTCGTACAGCCCCGCGATGCGCGGCCAGTCGGTCTGCTCGGCGGTGCGTGCGCGGGCGTGGCAGGCGGCGATCTCGGCCTGTACGACGTACGGCCCGACCGTCTTGCCGAGCCCCTCCGCCCGGGCCAGTGCGTCGAGGCCGCGGCGGACCAGCAGCATGTCCCAGAGCCGACGGTCCTGGTCCTCGAGCAGCACCGGCGATCCGTCCTCCCCCACCCGCGCACGCAGGCGCGACGCCTGGACCTCGAGCAACGCCTGGAGGCCGAGCACCTCGGGTTCCTCGGACACCAGCGCCGCCAGCATCCTCGCCAGGCGCAGCGCCTCGTGGCACAGGTCAGGGCGCGTCCAGTCGTCCCCGGAGGTCGCGGAGTACCCCTCGTTGAAGACCAGGTAGACCACCGACATCACGTCGCCGAGGCGCTGCTGCCGCTCCACGCCGGTCGGGAGGTCGAAGTCCGCGCCCTCGAGCGTGCGCTTGGCCCGCGAGATCCGCTGGCCGACCGTGGCCTCCTTGACCAGGAACGCGCGTGCGATCTCACTCGTGGTGAGCCCGCCGACCAGGCGCAGCGTCAGCGCAGCCCGTGACTCCTTCGGGAGCGTCGGGTGGCAGGTGAGGAACATCAGCCGCAGCACGTCGTCCTCGATGTGGTCGACGGCGGCGTCGAGGTCGGGCACGTGCACCTCCTCGAGGTCGCGGCCCAGCTCGGCGGTGCGACGCCGGAGGGTCTCCGCGCGCCGGAAGTGATCCACCGCGCGACGCTTGGCGACCGCCATCAGCCAGGCGCCCGGGTTCTTGGGTACGCCGTCGGCCGGCCACTGCTCGAGCGCGGCGACGAGGGCGTCCTGCGCCAGGTCCTCGGCGAGTCCGACGTCGCGGGTCATCCGGGTCAGGGCGGCGACCAGACGAACCGACTCGAGCCGCCACACGGCGGCGATCTCGGATGCGGCGTCGCGATCCATGCGCCTGAGAGTAGACCCGCCACGAGCAGCGCAACGAGGCGTTCCCGGCGCGATGTATCCCTCCGCCCCCCGCGTCCGTCCATGGAGTGTTCGTCTCGTTCGATCTTCACCTAGGAGGCAGTCATGACGCACAACGTAGGCACCGTCGACCGAGCCGTCCGCGCCGTTCTCGGGCTGGCCGCGGCCGTGTGGGCGTTCTCGGTCGGAGTGACCAGCGGCGCGGGTATCGCACTTGTCGTGGTCGCAGCCGTGCTGCTGGTGACGTCGGCGATCGGGTTCTGCCCGCTGTACCGGCTGCTGGGCATCAGCACCCACGGCACCAGGCACGCCGCGAGGACGGCCGCGAGGTAGTCGGCCGCTACTCTCCGGAGCCATGGACGCCGACGAGCTGGCAGGCAGCCTGGCGAGGGAGGTGCCCGGGCTGCTCCGGTACGCCCGCTCCCTCACCAGGGACCCCGCCCACGCCGAGGACCTCGTCCAGGACACCCTGACCCGAGCGCTGGAGAGGGCGGCCGGGTTCCGCGGCGACTCGTCCCTGACCACCTGGCTCCACCGGATCCTCCACAACCTCGCCGTCGACGAGTCGCGCCGCCACCGCGAGGTGGTCTCGGAGGACGTCGCCGACGAGGTCGAGCGACGGTGGCACCAGGACAGCTACACCGTCGACGCGACGGAGGTGGCCGCCCGCGCCGAGACCCGGGCCGACCTGCTGGAGGCGCTGACCCACCTGCCGGTCGGCTACCGGACCGCGGTGGTGCTCCACGACGCCGAAGGGATGACCATGCGGGAGGTCGCAGAGGTGCAAGGTGTGGGCCTGCCTGCGGCGAAGCAGAGGCTGCGGCGCGGGCGGATGATGCTCGTCTCCGAGCTGGCGCGCGGACACGACCGCCGGGAGGCACTGAAGGGCGTCCCGCTCCGCTGCTGGGAGGCTCGCAGGCAGGTCAGCGACTACATCGACGGCGAGCTCGACCTCGACTCGTCGCGGCGTGTGGAGGTGCACCTGGAGCGCTGTCCCACCTGCCCGCCGTTGTACGCCGCCCTCGTCGCCACCACCGAGGCGCTCCACGGTGCCTCAGGACGTGATCCGGACACCGTCGTCCCTCCCGCGCTGGTGCAGCGTCTGCACGACCTGGGCGCACGGCGGCCCTGACGTCTCCGGCTCCCCCGGCTCGATCTGCAGCACGCAGCGACCGAGCATCCTGCGGCAGGGACCTGAGTAGCAGAACCCATGCGCACGGAGCCCCCTAGGCGGACAGTGGTCTGCAGGAGCAGTTGGGGGGTGGCGCAGATGACCGGGACGTCGTTCGAGACCTCGGCAGCCCTGGACGCCGCTCGCCGCAAGGAACAGCGTGCGTGGTACTGGTACGACTGGGCCAACTCGGCGTACGTCACCACCGTGGCCGGTGTTCTCTTCCTGTACTACCTGATCGGGATCGCCGAGACCGATGTCTGTGGAGCACCCGGCACACCGGCGGCACCGTGCACCGAGGACCTCATCGTGCTCGGCCTTCCCCTCCCGCCCGGCTCCCTGGTGTTCTACGTGGCGACCTTCATCACGATCGTCTCGGCGCTCCTCCTGCCGGTCGTGGGCGCAGCGGCCGACCGGTCCGCCCACAAGAGGCAGATGCTGGGCGGCTTCGCGTGGTTCGGCAGCGTCTGCGTGGCGCTCATGTTCTTCGTCACCGGGACGAACTGGGAGCTCGGCGTACTCCTGCTCTTCGGCGCGAGCCTCGCCCTGGGTTCCTCGCTCGTGGTCTACGACTCGATCCTCTGCCAGATCGCCACGACCGAGGAGCGCGACCGCGTGTCCTCACGCGGCTGGGCACTCGGCTACCTCGGAGCCGGCCTGCTGCTGTCAGCCAACTTCGCCCTGCTGACGTATGCCCAGGAACCCGGCGGCCTGAGCCTGGAGATGGCGATCCGGATCAGCATCCTCTCGGCGGCGCTGTGGTGGGCCGGCTTCACGCTCATCCCCTTCCTCGGCATCCGCAACCGCGAACCGGTCGCCGTGGTCCCCGAGCGCGGCTCGCTGGCACGACAGGGCTTCGGGCAGCTGTTCACGACGCTGCGCGACGTGCGGCGCTACCCCGTCACGCTGACCTTCCTGGTCGCCTACGTGTTCTACAACGACGGCCTCCAGACCGTGATCGGCGCAGCCACGGTCTACGGCACGAAGCAGCTCGGCTTCCCTCCCGGCGCCATGATGGGCATCTTCTTGTTCGTGCAGTTCGTGGCCTTCGGCGGCGCGCTGCTCTCCGGCCGGCTGGCGCGCCGCTACGGCCCGCGACGGGTCCTCCTCGGCGGACTCGGCATCTGGATGCTGATGGTGACGTTCGCCATGGTGGTTCCCGAGGGGGAGCTCGGGCTCTTCGCGGCCATCGCCTTCGGCATCGGCCTCGTCCTGGGCGGAACCCAGGCCCTGTCGCGCTCCTTCTACAGCCGGCTGGTCCCCCGCGGACGTGAGGCGGAGTACTTCAGCCTGTACCAGGCAACTGAACGCGGGACGAGCTGGCTGGGCATGCTCACCTTCGGCGTCGTCCACCATCTCGCGGGCTCGTACCGGCCGGCCATCTTCGCACTCATCGTCTTCTTCGTGGTCGGCGCCGTGCTGCTGTGGCGCGTCGACCTGCAGCGGGGCATGCGGGAGGCGGGGACCCTCGAGCCGGCGGCGGGTCCGACAGAGGTGCGTGCGGTCGGCACGTATGCCGACCTCACTCCGCCGACCGTCGCGGTAGGGCCGGCGACGCCTCGCGGCTGAGCCGTGGCTCGGCCACCGGGCCGACGTGACGGTGCGCGAGGGCCACGAGCTCCGCGCGTCGACTCACGCCGGACTTCGCGAGGACGTTGGAGACATGGCGTTCGACGGTCCGGGGACTGATGAACAGGCGCGCGCCGATCTGCCGGTCGGTCAGGCCTTCCGCGACGTGCCGCAGGACCTCCTGCTCGCGCGGGGTCAGCCGCAGCGGGGACGTCGGGTCGGGCGCCGTGCCTCCCCCATCGGCGAGCCGGATGCGCGCCCGTCTGGCGAGGTCCTCGAGCTGCGCCTGCAGATGAGCGGCGCCGATCTTCTGCGCTGCCTGCCAAGCCGTGCGGAGCGCCTGCTGGGCCGCCGGCCGGTCCGGGCTGGTGGCGTCGAGGAGCGCCTCGGTCTGGCGACGTCGGGCCGAGGCTGCCCGGTAGGGCTCTCCGACCTCGTCCCACGACGCTGCCGCGTCGGCCCACGCGGCTGCGTCGGGGAGGGACCTGGCGCGCGCCGGCTCACATCGCGCCACCTGGGCGTACGCGGCCGAGACCCGGCTCGGCGCGGGTGACCGGGCGATGGCCTGCTCCGCCAGCGAGACCCACTCGCTGACCGTTGCGGCTTCATCATCGGACTCCGCGACCGTCCGGCCGTCCGTCGTACGGCGTCGCCCCGCCACCGCCTGGTCCGCGGCCGCACTCGCTGCCGCGGCGAAGAGCATCACGCTGAAGACCGCGTCCTCGGTGTGGAGCAGCCGGGCAGATCCTTCATGGGCGAACGCCAGCGCCTCGGTCAGGTTGCCCTGCAAGGCATGGACCTCGACGAGGGCGGCGTACAGCGGACCGTGGATCTGTCCGTCCAGGATCCGCCCGGCCTTGTCGCGAGCACGCTCGAGGTGGTGCTCGGCGTCGGCGAGCTCCCCCAGACGGAGCAGGACCTGGCCGTGCACCATGTGGCTCCGCACCTCGTCGATCCCGTCCGGCGAGAGGTCCAGCGCCTCGCGCGTGAGCCGCAGGGCCTCGGCGTTCCGTCCGAGGAGCAGGAGCGACTGCGCCGCGTCACAGCGGCACCAGACGCCCTTGCGGCGCCGCAGGCCGAGACCGTCGACGACCGGGATCCCCTCCAGCGCCGTCTCGGCGGCCTCCTGCAGGCGCCCGGAGTCCAGCAGCACGGAGTTCATGTTGACGATCGCGCGTCCGATGTCGTCGACGTCGTCGCCCACCTCCTCGGCGATGGTCCGTGCCTCGGCGAGCTCGGCGATCCCCTCCTCGGGATGCCCGAGGAGCGCCAGGTCGACTCCGAGGTTGTTGCGCGCGTGTCCCTCGATCGCGCGCGCATCGTCCAACCCCTGCGCCATGGCGATCGCCTGCCGTGCGTACGGGATCGACTCGTCGAACCGCCCGGCCAGCATCAGGACCTGGGAGTAGCCGCTGACGATGGACGCGTGCCACCGGGACACCGGCTGGTCCTCCACGAGGGCCATCGCGTGCTCGTAGGCGGCGAGGGCGGCCTCCCCGTCCGCCGCCATCCACAGGTACCGGCCCAGTCGCTCGTACAGGTAGGCGTGGTGGTCACGGCGCGAGGCGTCGACGACGTCGATCGCCCGCCGCACCAGCTCCGCGGCCGGCTCGGGATCCCCACCGAGATACGCGGTCTCCGCAGCCGACCACAGCAGCCGGTAGCGGGGCCCGTCGAGCAGCGAGTCCGCACCCGGGACGACGTCGAGGAGCGTCAGGACCCGCCTGTAGTGCGCGAGTGCCTGGCTGAAGCCGAGCGCCCGCTCCGCCTCGCGAGCCGCCTCGACGGAGGAAACGAGGGCACGCTCGCCGTCGCCGGCGGCGTACCAGTGACCTGCGATCCGCCCCGCGATGAATCGTCTGTCCGGCGCGAGAGTGGGGTCCTCGCTCAACGCCTCGGCGAGCCGCCGATGCAGGCGCACCGACTCCCCGGGCAGGCAGGTGCTCGCGATCGACTCCTGCAGGAGCGCGTGCCGGAAACGGTACGAGCCGCCGTCGGCCGGCTCGACCACGAGCAGGTGACGGTCCACCGCCGGCCGAAGGGCCTCGTCGAGGGCAGGCCCCCGCACGTCCGCGACCCGGTCGAGGAGGCGGTGCGGCACCTGCCGTCCGGCGACCGCCACGGCCCTCAGCACCTGCTGCGTCCCGGGAGCCAACGCCTCCAGCCTGGCGAGCAGCAGCTCCCGGACCGTGGCCGGGACCTGACCGCCCTGACCGAGGGCCAGCAGCTCCTCGGCGAAGAACGGGTTGCCGTCCGCCCGCGAGTACACCTCGTCGACCAGCGGCGTCGTCGGGGGAAGGCCCAGGATGTCGCCCATCTGGCGCGCCTGGTCGTCTCGGCTGAGGGGTCCCAGCCGGAGGTGCAGGTCCGCTCGGCGGCTCATGGCCGCGGTGAACCGGCGGACGTCGGGATCGTCGTCGGCCTCGTCGGTGCGCAGCGTGAGGACGACCAGCACGGGGCTGCGGAGCTGGTGCACCAGCAGGGTCAGCAGGTCGCGCGTCGAGGAGTCGGCCCAGTGGACGTCCTCGATGACCAGGACGAGCGGTCTGGCGTCGGCGAGCCGGTCGAGCACCGAGCACAGCGCCTGGAAGAGGCGTGACGCACTGGCCGGGGTGTTCGCACCGACGCTCTCCCCGGGACGCAGCGCAGGCACCAACCTCGCCAGCTCGTCCGCGGTCGGCCCCGCGAGGCTCGCGACGTACGTCGCACCCTCCCGCCTCACCAGGTCGGCGAGCACCTCCACGAGGGGCGCATAGGGAAGCGCCTCGGCCTCCAGGTCGACGCAGCCGCCCGTGAGCAGGTCCGCGCCCCTGGCTCGTGCGGAGTCGCCGTACTCCCTGACCGTGCGTGTCTTGCCGATGCCGGCTTCGCCCTCGACGAGAGCGACTCCGGTGCGACGGTTCGCGACCACGTCGTCGTACAGCTCGTCGAGGCGGGCGAGGTCCTCCTGCCGGCCGTACATGACGCGGCTGGTGGCTCTCGCTGGGGCACCCCTGGGTGAGGCCATGGTCGACCCAGTATCTGCCTCGGCGGCTTCCGGTGACAGGATTTCTCCCGGCAGCAGACCGGCCGACCCGCGAGCGGGCCGGCCGGGTGCCCCCGTCAGGCTCCCTCTTGCACCGGGATGAGCTGGTCGGCGACGAGGCCGTGCGCCTCCCGGTGGACGCGCGCGGCGGCCTCACCGTCCGGTGCGTCGACCAGGCAGAAGACCTTGCCCGACGCCTCGTCGAACCAGTACTTGAGGTAGCTCACGCCGTAGGCGTCCTGCACCTCGAGATCGCGTGCGTGGGCTCCGGCGACCGCCTCGGCGGTGAGCCCCTCGACCTTGTCGTGAACGTCCATGAACAGTGGCATCTGATCCTCCAGCGAGTTGTGTGTGGTGAGCCGGCCGGGCCTGCGGGCCTGGCGGCATTGGTGGAGTACGTCGGACGTCGGGTCAGCCGTGCAGGCCGGGCGAGCTCGACTGGAGAACGCAGAACGAGGCGCCCGGCGCGATGCCGCGAGGGAAGTGGAAGCCGGGGCCCGGGCCGCCCACGACCGCGGGGCCATCGCTGCCGACAGCAGCACCGACCTGACCGCGCGGGGGCCACGTCAGGACGCCGTGTCCGAGGCCGGTGACGTAGTCGCCGATGACGTGCTGCCCGTGCACCTCGACGTCGATGAGCGTGGAGTCGGAGCAGGTGGGCGCCGCTGCGCTCGCGGTCGCCGACAGGGCCAGCATCGCCGCGGCGCCCCCGGTCACCGCGACGACGAGGCTGGAGCGGCGCAAGCCACGCCTGACCGGCGCTCGCGTGTCAGGTGGGTCCTGCTGCTGAGTGTTCATCGAGCCTGTCATGACGGGCCTCCGGTTGGGTGGTGGGTCGATGTCTCGACCCTCCACCCGCGGCGCCCGGCGCTGTTACGGGAAACTACGTAGATCCGCCTGCAGACTCAGCAGGTCAGGCTGGCCGGATCATCCGGCGCCGGGCGGTCCGTCGTCGGGTCCGGCGATCCGTCGTACCTCCACCGAGCCCTCCCACGTCGGCCAGTGCGCCTGGTGGATCTCCGCGACCCGCCGCGCCGCCGCGACCGCCTCCTCCTCGGAGCGGACCTCGACGATCGAGTAGCCGCCGACGACCTCCTTGACCTCGGAGTACGGGCCGTCGGTCACCGTCAGGTCACCCGCCGCCACGCGGATCTCGGTGCTCTGGCCGGTCGGGTACAGACCGCCCGCGTCGACCATCCAGCCCGACGCGAACGCCTCCCCCATCTCCTTGCCCATCACCTCGACGAGCTCGTCCGGCGGCGCCCCGACGTCCTCGGCCATCTTCACGAAAACCATGTACCGCATGCTGCTCACCCTTTCCGGTGGTGTCTGCTGTCAGCAGTACGTCGGACGACGACCGTGGATTTCGACAGGCACCCGCATTGTGCTCTCGAGCGAAGCGGCCGTGCGACGCAAGTGACCCAAACGGACCATTCCGGCCAGACCTGCCGCACCGCTAGCGTCACTCGAGTAAAGGGCAGGTAAAGAGCCTGCGATTGGGGGCACCCCATGCCACCTCGCCCACGCCGACCCCGCCGCCGCGTTCTGGCCTCCGTCGAGCCGCTGCGCTTCGCCGCCGCCTGGCGCACCGTTCCCGGGCTCGCGACTGGAGTGACGGCAACCGACGACGCGATCCATGTCGACGTCGTGCGCGCCAGGGACCTGGTCGCGCTGGCGGTCACCTTCACGGGCTGCGAGCTCGTCACCGGTGGTGCCACCCCGGCGCACCTGCGCCCCAAGGCGGGCGAGACCGCCCGGATGACGGTGCACCACTCGTTCCAGCACGGGTTCGAGGAGGCGATCTACGAGTCGCCCGCACCCGTGCCCGACCCGCTGACCGGCCGGCTGTCCGAGGTGGGCGACCCGAAGTTCGACGAGGCCAACGCCGAGAAGACGCCTGATCCCCCGGTCGGCTTCCGTCCGGCCCGCGCGAGCCGGGTGGTGTACGACGTCCCCGCCGACGTGACCATCGAGCTGTCGACGACCGGGATCCTCGCCACGATGAGCCGGCTCGAGCTTGTCGTACACCCGCTCGCCCTGCCCGGCACCGCACCGGCTCGGGGTAGCACGGGCAAGCTGCCACCGTTCATCATCGACGTCCCCGTGATCCACGTCGGCGACGGCCTCGTCGCGCGACTCCTGCCCGAGGGCGCGGTCATCGAGAAGGCGACCGCATCCTTCCTGAAGGAGCACCCCGCTCCTGACACCCGAACCCTCGCCGGCGTCCTCGAGCAGGCGCGCAACCTCCGACTGGTCCGCACCGAGCTGAGCACCCGCACCGGGTCGGTCGGCGCCCGCACGAGCATCCCCGACAGCTCGATCTTCCGCCCGGGCACGGGCCTGATCCCCGAGATCGTCGGCCCGCTGCGTCCGCGAGGGACCCTCAGCCGGCCGCCCACCGAGGGCGAGACCGCGATCGAGGCGCCCTTCCGACTGGTGATCTCCCCGAGCACGGAGGCACGCTTCGCCCACGCCGACGAGGTGGTCCCCGCCGAGGACGCGACTGACCACGTGGAGCTGTGGCACAGCAGGCTCGCGCACAAGCCGACCTCCGAAGGCGCGCCACCGGACGAGAAGAACAAGCAGCGCAGGATCGTGCGGGCCATCTGGGCGCGCGACCGGGACTGGGTCGGCGACGCGTGGACGAAGACGGCCGACGAGAGCCTGCCGACGTACCCGCTCAGCCATGCCCGTCCCGAGCAGGACCCCACCGTCGACCCGCCCTTCCTCGGGTCGCTCGACCGCTTCGACCGCCACATGCTCGTGCGCCAGAGCTCCGAGACGTGGCCGGGCCAGGGCGGCTCGATCCCCCCGGTGCCGGTCGCCGCGGACGCGCTGTGGCTCTCCGGCCTCGGTGCGTGGCTGGACCTGCACGGAGCGTGGACGACACTGCCCTACTCCAAGGTCCCGATGCAGTCGATCCTGGCCTGGGACCACGTCGCCCCTCTCGGCCGCGACCAGTACGTCCGCGTCGTCTACCCCGGCTACCTCTACCCCTTCGGCCACCAGGCCGCGTTGGTCAAGGTGACCGAGCGGAAGATGAAGACCGCGACGAACTCGGTGGCCGCGCTGTACCAGCGCATGTTCCTCGTCGTCGGCGAACGCTCTCGCACGTACGGCGCCCGCAACCTGCCGTTCACCCGCGTGGACGTCCGCCCCCTGGTGACCCCCGTCATCGACCCGCTCGGCAACGCCGAGGGCGACAGCCAGGTGAGCTTCTTCTGGCCCACCGTCGCCGGTCAGCGGTTCTCCTTCACCCTCGACGCGCGCGACCAGGCCGGCCGCCCCGTCCGCCTGCAGATGCCGCTGATGTGGGTATCGGAGGCCTACAACACCCAGCCCCAGCGGGCCAAGGTCGACAAGGCGTACGCCGACAGTCCGAGCCGACAGGTCCCCGCGAACGGGCAGTCCATCGCGTTCGTCCCGCAGGAGGCGGGTCCCGACACCGACCTCGAGACGAGAAACCTGTGGTTCCTCGGAAGCGCGGGACTCGGCGACAGCGTGCCGCGGCTGAGCTCCGCGACGGTGTCGGTGCCGGCGGTGCAGCAGATCTCCCCGACCGAACCGATGCCGATCCGCTACTTCCAGAAGTACGTCGACAGCGGCTTCGGCGCACCGACGGTCGGCGACGTCTGGGCCGAGGTCAACCTCGCGGCCCCACCGAGTCCGCCGGCCCACCCCGACCCGACCACGCCGCTGCCGCAGATGCGCTTCGGAGCAGGCGCCCCGTCCGGCAGCGACAAGGCCGGCGGGTTCCTCTCCCCCGACCTGCCGATCCGTGGCCTGTCCCGGGTCGACGGCCCGATCGGCGACCTGGCCTCGGTCGCCTCCGGGACCTTCGACCCCGCCCTCTTCCTCAAGGACGCACTCCCGAAGCTGTTCGGCCTGATCCCGCTCGGCGAGCTCATCCCGAAGGGTCTCCTCGATGAGGCGCCGAGCGTGGTCACCGAGACGCTCGGCCGCATCGACCAGTGCATCAAGGACGTCGAACGGCTTGTCGCACAGGCACAGGCGGCCGTCGACGACGCGCAGAAGCTCGTCGACCGGGCGCAGGGCAAGAGCAACGAGCTCCTCACCCAGGCCCAGCAGGCCAAGGCCAAGGCGCAGAAGCTCGCCCAGGACGCCGCCGCGTTCGCCACCGCGTTGACCAACCTGTTCGCGATCTCCGACCTCGACCAGCTCGCGGCGAAGATCCCCACCACGTTCGCGAAGCTCGACACGCTCGTCGTCGACGTACGCGCCCTCACCCCGCTGCTGCCGCCGCAGGCCCGCACCGCCCTGGACGCGCTCGCGGACACCCTCGAGAAGGTCGCGGATGCTGCCGACCTCGTGCAGCAGGTCCTCGACTTCGTGCAGGGCTTCGATCCCACCGACATCGAGGCGAGCTTCAGGTTCGAGTGGAAGCCGCGGCTGCAGGACTGGCCGTCGGGCGCCGCGCTCTTCGAGGTGGGCGGCACGGGCGAGGACAACCTCGTGCTCGCCGTCGAGGGACGCGCCGGCGGCACCGGCACCGCCGACGTCGTCGCGAGCGCAGAGATCCGCGACTTCGCCCTCAAGCTGTTCCCGGCGGCCCCGTTGATGCGGGTGCCGTTCGACCACATGTTCTTCAAGGCGGGCAGCTCGGGCAAGCCCGAGGTCGACGTGGTTCTCGGCGAGATCGAGTTCCTCGGCGTGCTGTCGTTCGTCGAGGTGATCAAGGACCTGATCCCCTTCGACGGGTTCAGCGACCCGCCGTACCTCGACGTCACCGCCGAGGGCGCCACCGCGGGCTTCACCCTCGCCCTGCCGAGCGTCGCCATCGGTGTCTTCAACCTCTCCAACATGTCGCTGGGGGCCGACGTCTCGGTGCCGTTCCTCGGCAAGGCCGTCACCGTCGGCTTCAACTTCTGCACGCGCGAGCGGCCGTTCACGCTCACCGTGATGGCGCTCGGCGGCGGCGGGTGGTTCCTGATCCGGGTCGCCCCCGACGGTCTCGACGTGCTCGAGCTCGGCCTCGAGGCCGGTGCCGCGCTGTCGGTCGACTTCGGCGTCGCGTCCGGCTCCATCTCGGCGATGGTCGGCATCTACATCCGGCTCGAGGGCGAGAAGGGGTCGCTCACCGGCTACTTCCGGCTCCGCGGCGAGGTCGACGTGCTGGGACTGATCAGCGCGTCGATCGAGCTCTACATGGAGCTGGTCTACGACTTCCCGACGGGGAAGATGATCGGCCGCGCCACGATCACCGTCGAGGTCGAGGTGCTGTTCTTCTCGGGCACGGTGAAGATCAGCGCCGAGCGCAAGCTCGCCGGCTCCAACGGCGACCCGTCGTTCCGGGAGATCCTCGGCGCGGAGAACGGGAAATCGCCTGCCTGGGATCAGTACTGTCTCGCCTTCGCGGAGGAGTGACCATGCAGTCGGAGCAGTTCCTGGTCTGCGCGTTGCCGCACTCGGCCCGCGCCGACAGCGACGTCCACGTGTCGCTGTTCGTGGCCCCGAAGCTCACCCCGTCGGCCCCGCAGGAGCCTCTCGGAGAGTTCCCGACGTTCCGCGACTGGAGCAAGCACGTCAAGCGCGGAGCCAGGGTCGAGCTGTACGACCAGAACGGGCCGATCGAGTGCGAGCCGCTGCTCGACCCGGTCGACCCGCCGCTGTGGCGAAAGCTGTTCGGCAAGGCGACGCCGGTGCTCGGGCAGGAGGTGCCGCGCTGGGACGACCGCAGCTGGCGCAGCTTCGACACCCGCACCGTGGCCACCCTCGCCAAGGCCGTCCACCTGGTCACGATGTACGCCGACCCCACCTCACCTCCGGCGCCCCGGAACCACCCGCTCACCCGCCCGCTGATCCAGTCGCTGGGTGAGATCCTCACCCGCGGACACCAGGGCCGTGGACGGTACGACGAGTCGCAGGTCACCGAGTGGCTCGACGAGATCGTCGAGGGCGCCCCGCTCGAACGGTGGGCCGACCAGCCGCCGACGTTCGGCCTCCACGACGGGCTCGAGGGCCTCGTGGAGCGGATGGCCGTCGAGCTGCACCGGGTGCGCCGCTTCTACGAACGTCCCGAGTCCCAGGGCCACTACCACGAGCGACCCGACCCCAAGGCCGAAACAACCCGTCCCGAGGCACCCGAGCCGGAGTTCCACGAGCGGTGCACGATGGCCGGCGACCACCCCGAGCTGCTGCGCAAGCTCGGTCTCGTGGTCGACCTGCGTGCCGACACCGCCCGACTGGCGAAGTCGCAGTGGCTCACCGCCCGGATCACGGTTCCCGGTGACGCCACCTGCCGCACCACCAGGGTGCGCTGTGCGCAGGCCGCCGACGGCGCGCTGTTCACCCCCGCGTCCGGGTCCGACTGGAACCAGGGCGCGCTCGCACTCGGCGACGAGGACCGGTTCGCGGTGCTCGACGTCGACACCGACGGCAGCGCGATCAAGACCGAGCGTTTCTTGTGGACCATCCCGCGACTGCTACAGGTGGAGCAGAACGGCGACCCCGTCCACGCCGCCACCCCGGCTCTGCGGGCCGGCGGCTTCACGATCGCCCGCACCGGCCAGGCGCTGAGCACCAAGCAGCAGCTCGACAGGCAGGCGGCGCTCGAGGCGGACCTGGCGGGCGGCACGGAGAGCACCCTGCTGGCCGAGGACGTGACCCGTGGCCTGCGCGTCGAGGTCTGGGACGACCACGTGCAGCGCTGGTTCTCCCTCCACTCACGGCTCACCGACGTGCTCGTGAAGGGGCACGGCAAGGTCCTCGACGATCTCGCCGAGGAGGGTTTCATCCAGGGCACAACGGCACACGAGACCCCCGGCGTCGCAGACTCGCCGATCCACGTGCACGAGGCGATGTTCGGCTGGGAGGGCTGGAGCCTGTCCGCCCCGCGCCCCGGGAAGCGGATCCGCAACCTGGATCTCTGCTTGAGTGCA
>DGBP01000066.1 GCA_002384855.1 Nocardioidaceae bacterium UBA4001
GCTCGACCGGCGGAGGGGGCTCGACCGGCGGGCGCCTCAGCGAGGACGAGGTCGTGGCGTCCGCCGTGCTCCTCCTCAACGCCGGTCACGAGGCTTCGGTCAACGTCTTCGGCAACGGGCTGGTGGCGATGCTCGCGCGCGGCGTCGAGCCGGCCCCGGCCGAGGTCGTGACCTGCGTGGAGGAGATGCTGCGCTTCGACCCCGCCCTCCAGCTCTTCGAGCGCACCGCCACCGACGACGTGCTCATCGGCGAGGTGACGGTGGAGAAGGGGCAGCGGATCGCCGCCCTGCTCGGCGCAGGCAACCGGGACCCCGCGGTGTTCGCCGACCCCGACCGCTTCGACCCCACCCGTGACCCGAACCCCCACCTCGCCTTCGGCGCCGGCCTGCACTTCTGCCTCGGAGCACCGCTGGCGCGCATGGAGCTCGCCGAGTCGCTGGCGCTGCTGCTGCGGCGGATGCCGGGCCTGCGGCTGGTGGAGGAGCCCGTCTCCCGTGGCACGTTCGTGCTCCGTGGCTACACGTCCGTGCCGGTAGGCACCGCGACACCCGCAACTGGAAAGGGATCATGATGGCCGAGCGTCACGACGCCGTCGAGGTGATCGTCGCCAAGCGCGACCGCGGCGAGCTGAGCGACTCCCAGATCGACTGGGTGGTCGACGCCTACACGCGGGGCGTCGTCGCCGACGAGCAGATGTCGTCGCTGGCGATGGCGATCCTGCTCAACGGGATGACCCGCCGGGAGATCGCCCGGTGGACCCGGGCGATGATCGACTCCGGCGAGCGCATGGACTTCTCCGCGTCACTGTCGCGGCCCACCGCGGACAAGCACTCGACCGGGGGCGTCGGCGACAAGATCACGCTGCCGCTCGCTCCCCTTGTCGCGGCCTGCGGCGTGGCCGTGCCCCAGCTGTCCGGCCGCGGCCTCGGTCACACCGGCGGCACCCTCGACAAGCTCGAGTCGATCCCCGGGTGGCGGGCGGACCTCTCCAACGAGGAGATGCTGCGCCAGCTCGAGGACGTCGGCGCGGTGATCTGCGCGGCCGGCGCCGGGCTGGCCCCCGCGGACAAGAAGCTCTACGCGCTGCGCGACGTGACCGGCACGGTCGAGGCGATCCCGCTGATCGCGAGCTCGATCATGAGCAAGAAGATCGCCGAGGGGACCGGAGCGCTGGTCCTCGACGTGAAGGTGGGAACCGGGGCGTTCATGAAGGAGCTCGACCGCGCCCGCGAGCTCGCCGAGACGATGGTGGCGCTGGGCACCGACGCCGGCGTGCGCACGGTGGCGTTGCTCACCGACATGTCGACCCCGCTCGGCCTGACCGCCGGCAACGCCCTCGAGGTTCGCGAGTCCGTCGAGGTCCTCGCGGGCGGCGGGCCCGCCGACGTCGTCGAGCTCACCCTCGCGCTGGCCCGCGAGATGCTCACGGCGGCGGGCGTCACCGACGTCGACCCGGCCGACCGGCTCGCGGACGGCTCCGCGATGGACACCTGGAAGGCGATGGTCCGGGCGCAGGACGGGGACCCCGACGCAGCCCTGCCGACCGCACGCGAGTCCCACGTCGTCGCCGCCCCCGCCTCGGGCGTGCTCAGCCGGCTGGACGCGATGGCCGTGGGCATGGCCGCCTGGCGTCTCGGCGCCGGTCGGGCCCGCAAGGAGGACCCGGTGCAGGCGGGCGCCGGCGTCGAGCTGCACGCGAAGCCGGGCGACCCTGTGACCGAGGGGCAGCCTCTGATGACCCTGCACACCGACGACGCGGCCCGGTTCGAGCGGGCCCTCGACGGTCTGCTCGACGGTGTCGACGTGACGGCCGACGCGGCGTCGTACACCCCGAGGCCGCTCGTGATCGACCGGGTCAGCTGAGCAGCAGCACCACGGTCTCGGCGACGCACGCCGGCTTGTCCTCGCCCTCGATCTCGACGACGTACCTGATCACGAGCTGCTTGCCGGCCGGCAGATCGGCGACCTCGCCGAAGGAGGCGGTGCAGCGCACGCGCGAGCCGACCTTGAGGGGGTTGGGGAAGCGCACCTTGTTCACGCCGTAGTTGAGCTTGGCGCCCGGTGTCTCGAGGCGGAAGATCTGCGCGCCGAAGAAGGGCACCAGCGACAGGGTCAGGTAGCCGTGCGCGATGGTGCCGCCGAACGGGCCGCCCTTCGCGCGCTCGACGTCGACGTGGATCCACTGGTGGTCGCCGGTGGCGTCGGCGAACGCGTCGACGCGCTCCTGGTCGATCGTGAGCCAGTCGCTGGTGCCGAGCTCCTCACCGGATGCCGCGGCGACCTCGTCGAAGGTCTCGAAAACGCGCATGTCTGCCTCTCTGGTCGGGATGCAAGGATGTTCGTCATGGCTGAACTTATCCCCGCGCCGACCCGCATCCCCGTGCCGGGTGGCAAGGTCATCGACGAGTACGTCGGCCGCGTCACCACCGGCACCGAGTCCGTGTCCGTGGCCCACATGGTCGCCCCCGGCGGCTGGAGCGAACCCGCCCAGAAGCCGGAGTTCGACGAGATCACCGTGGTGCTGCGAGGAACGGTCCTCGTCGAGGTCGACGGCGAGGAGGGAGGCACCACGCTCCGGGTGCCGGCCGGTCAGGCGGTGCTGACCCGGGCGGGGGAGCGGGTGCGCTACTCCACCGGTGAGGAGGAGACGGAGTACGTCGCCGTCTGCCTGCCTGCGTTCGGCCCCGACCTCGCACACCGCGACCCCGAGGACGCCGAATGACCGAGGGCGTCGCCGAGGTGCACGTGCCGACGAGGGACCAGGTGCGCCGCGCTCCGAAGGTGCTCCTCCACGACCACCTCGACGGCGGTCTGCGGCCGCAGACGATCATCGACCTCGCCCCGGGCGCCGGTCACGCACTGCCCGCCGAGGACGCCGAGTCGCTGCGCGTGTGGTTCGAGGAGTCGGCGAACTCCGGCTCGCTCGAGCGCTACCTGGAGACCTTCGACCACACCGTCGCGGTGATGCAGTCCGCCGAGAACCTCCGTCGCGTGGCCCAGGAGTGCGTCGAGGACCTCGCCGAGGACGGGGTCGTCTACGCCGAGGTGCGCTACGCCCCCGAGCAGCACCTCGTCGGCGGGCTCAGCCTGGAGCAGGTGGTCGAGGCCGTGCAGGAGGGGTTCGCCGCGGGCGAGGAGGCTGCGCGCGCGAACCGGCAGCCGATCGTCGTACGCCAGCTCCTCACCGCCATGCGTCACCAGGCGCGCTCCCGCGAGATCGCCGAGCTGGTGGTGCGCTACCGCGACCGGGGGGTGCTCGGCTTCGACATCGCCGGGGCCGAGGCGGGCTTCCCGCCCACCCGCCACCTCGACGCGTTCGAGTACCTCCAGCGGGAGAACGCCCACTTCACGATCCACGCCGGCGAGGCGTTCGGGCTGCCCTCGATCTGGGAGGCGATCCAGTGGTGCGGCGCGGACCGGCTCGGCCACGGCGTCCGGATCATCGACGACATCAGCCAGGGTCCCGAGGGCGGCTACGTGCTGGGGCGGCTGGCGTCGTACGTCCGCGACAAGCGCATCCCGCTGGAGATGTGCCCGAGCTCGAACGTGCAGACCGGAGCGGCCGCCTCCATCGCCGAGCACCCGATCCGGGTCCTCAAGGACCTCGGCTTCCGGGTCACCGTGAACACCGACAACCGGCTGATGAGCGGCACCTCGATGACCGACGAGATGTTCTCCCTCGTGGAGGCGTTCGGCTACACTCTGGCCGACCTGCGGTGGTTCACGATCAACGCGATGAAGTCCGCCTTCCTCCCCTTCGACGAACGGCTGGAGATCATCAACACCGAGATCAAGCCGGCCTACGCCGTGCTCGAGGCGATGGTCTAGCCGGGTTCCGCCCCGCGGCCGGTTTGTCCGCGGTATCCTCCCTGCGGCTCACACGGGAGGGAGGCCCTCATGTCAGGACGGCACAGCGCGTCCGCGGAACGGCCGCGCTCGCGCGCCGTCCCAGTGCTCGGCGTGCTCGTCGCTGCGGTGGTGATCGCGGTCGGTGCCTTCACGGTCGTCGGCAACGCGGCCAAGGAACCGGTCGCGGCCGAGTGCGGGGGACGGGTGACCGTCGAGGTCGCGGCCGCCCCCGAGATCGCTCCCGTGGTGGCCGAGGCCGCCCGCGACCTCGAGACCGGCAAGACCGAGGTGGACGGGCTCTGCGTGGCCTACGAGGTCGAGTCGTCCTCCCCGGAGCTCGTCGCCCAGGTGCTGAGCGCCGAGCCGGAGAACGCGCCGGACCTGTGGATCCCCGACTTCTCGGTGTGGGTGACCCGCGCCGAGCGTTCCGGCACCGACCTGACCCGCGTCACCGAGTCCCTGGCCAGCACCCCGGTGGTCGTGGCCGGCCCGGACGCCGCGGCTCCCGCCTCCTGGCAGGAGGTCGGCATGAGCACCGTCGCCTATCTCGACCCGCTGACCAGCTCGGCGAGCACCGTGGCGCTGCTCTCGGCGTTCGGTGAGGCCGCGACCACCGGCGCCTCGCGCACCGACACCGGCGCGATGATGGTGCCGCTCGCCCAGCGGTACGGCGGCCAGCCGGACAAGCCGGAGACGCCCCAGGAGGTCGCGGAGGCGGCCGAGCAGGGCACGCTCGGCGTGCTGACCGAGCAGCAGCTGGTGAAGCTGCAGGACGGCGGCAAGGCGACCGCGCTCGACGCGGCCGTGCCGAAGTCCGGGACCATGCTCCTCGACTACCCCCTCGCGGCGGTCTTCGCGGAGGAGTCGGTGGTCGAGGCCGGTCGCAGGCTCGCCACCTTCCTGTCCGGGCCGACCGGCACCGAGCTGATCGCCGCGGAGGGCTTCCGCGACGCCAGCGGCACCCCGCTGAGCGGTGGCCGCGGGCTGGGCCCCGAGCCGTACGACATCGTCCCCTCCCCGAAGGCGGACACGGTGAGCGGCGCCCTGCGGCAGTGGGCCATGCTCACCGTGCCCTCGCGCATCCTCGCCGTGGTGGACGTCTCGGGGTCGATGGACTTCGTCGACTCCGGCACACCCCGGATCTCGCTCGCGGTGGCCGCCGCCGCCGGTGCCCTCGAGCTCTTCCCCGACAACGCGGAGATCGGCGTGTGGGCGTTCTCCGAGAAGCTCGGCGCCGGCGGCCGCGACTACACCTCCCTGGCACCGATCCGGAAGCTCGGCTCGAGCAGCGGCGGGGTGTCGCAGCGTGACGTGCTCGGCGCCGCCCTGCGGAAGCTCCCGCAGATGACCGACGGCGGGACGGGTCTCTACGACACCACCCTGGCCGCGATCCGGACGCTGCAGGAGGACTACGAGGCCCGCGCGGTCAACAGTGTGATCCTGCTGACCGACGGTGAGAACGACGACCCGGGGAGCCTCTCGCTCAACGAGCTGGTCAGCACGGTCGAGCGGGAGAAGGACCCGGCCCGGCCGATCCAGGTGATCGCCATCGGCATGGGCCCCGACGCGGACGCGCAGGCGCTGCGCCGGATCGCCGCAGCCACCGGTGGCCGCAGCTACGTCGCGCGCGACCCGCAGGACATCGCCGAGGTCTTCATCGACGCGATGCTCAGCCGCTGAGCCTCAGCGCTCGGGCCGGGGACCCCCGGTGCCGGCCGAGGTCAGCGCCTTGAGGTGCCGGTAGGCCTCCTCGGAGGTCATCGGGGTGCAGCCGAGCGCAACGGCGTGCGCCACCACCTGTGGCTCGTTGCGGAGCAGCACCAGCCCGCGGCGCAGCAGCACGAGCGGGTGCTTGCGCCGCTCGCGGAGGTCTCGGGTGAGCCGGCGCCAGAAGGTCACCCACCGGTGGTTGCGCACGCAGACCGCGTCGGCGAGGAGGCCCCGGTCGCGGCAGCCCTGCACGACCTCCTGGGCGAAGATGCCCTCGGCGAGGAAGTACGGCGCGCCGCCGAGGTCGAGGACCTGCTGGCCGGCGCGACCGTCGTGGGCGATGTCGTAGACGGGCACCTCCGCCCGGCCCTGGCGGCACAGCTCCTCGATGGCGGCCACGGCCTCCTCCTGCAGCCAGGCCCTGGGGTCGTCCCAGTCGACGATCTGCCCCTGGCCGAGCTCGAGGCGGGGGAGCGAGGGGTCGGAGCCGTCCCTGTAGAAGTCGTCGAGGTTGAGGACGGGGAGGCCGATCCGCGTCGAGAGCCGGGACTTGCCCGACCCGGACGGGCCGGCGAGGACGATGACCTGTGCGCGCACCGGGCCATTCTGCCGCCCCGGGCCGGTGCCGGTGGCGTCGCCCTCGGAGCCTCGCTCGGGGGCTACAGGTCGCGTTCGTAGGCCAGCATCAGCGGCCCGTCCTCGCCCTCGGTCCTGCGGAACCCGGCCGCTCCGTAGAGCCGCTGGGCGAGGCGGTCCTCCTCGGTGGTCACCACCAGGGCGTAGTCGGCTCCGGCGGCGCGGGCGACCCGCATCGCCTCGGTGATGAGCACGCGGCCGTAGCCATGGCCACGCCGGCGAGTCGCCACCGGAGCCCGCGGTGAGCGTCTCGACGTCCCGGTGGCTTACCCGTGTCCTCCCGTCGTGGAGACCGCCGCGCAGGGTTCGGACATCCTGCCCGGGTCGGCCGGGACGGCGACCCGGGCGCGGAACCGTCCGAGGTTCCAGCCGAGCCAGTCGTCGTCGGCGGGGCGGGCGACCGCGACGCACCCGCGCAGGTCGGACGGCAGCGCGGTCAGGACCGGAGCGGCGTCCGCCGAGAGCCCGGAGAGGTAGTACCAGTCCACCTGCTCGGTGGCGGCGTAGCGGGCGACGTTGCGCTCGGCGACGTAGGCGTCCGGGTTCAGGGCCGAGAGGGCGAGGAGCGCCGTGGCTCCGGTGAGCAGGGTTGCCCGGGGGACCCAGGAACCGGCCAGCCGGAGGCCCGCAGCCATCACGAGCACCACGACCAGACCCAGCCAGCCTTCGAAGAACGACACGAGCAGGCGCAGCCGGGTGAAGCCGTACGCCTCTTCGTACAGGTGCATCCGGTAGAGCGCGGAGGCCACGACGACCAGCGTCAGCAGGCAGAGCGCACCCAGCACGGCCCGCAGCAGGAGCCGGTCACGCGCCTGCGTCCGGGGCGCCTTGCGCACGGTGAGGGCTACCACGCCCAGCGTCAGGACGGTCGCCACCGTGAGCTGGCCGAACCCCTGGTGGACGTAGTCGGCGTAGGTCAGCCCGGTCGTGCGTCGGAGGTAGTCGTGCCCTCCGAACATCACCGTGAGCTGGGCCGTCACGAAGACGGCGAACACGGCGGCGACAAGGGACACCGGCACCAGCCACTCGAACCTCCGGGCCACCGGTGTGCCCTGCGGCAGCGCCAGCCGGTCGACCCGGGGCGGGTTGAGGGCGACGTACACCCCGGCAAGAGTGAGCCCGCCGATGCCCGGCCAGACGAACGCCCGCACTCCCAGCGAGCCGAGGGTCAGGTCGGGGACGAGGGCGTCGGCCCATCGGGCGAAGACCGCGTCGGCCGAGGCGAACAGTGCCCCGAACACCGCGACCGCGAGCAGCGAGAGGACCACCGTGCGGACGACCGGGGCCCAGGTGCGCGACCCCGGTGCGGTGGTGAAGGAGCTGCCGAGCCAGGGGAGCCCGCGCAGGGCAGCCAGCGGAACCGCGGCCGCAGAGGCGGCGAGGCCGGTCAGGGAGCGGGCGTCGGTGAGCGCCGAGGAGCCCACGGCGAACGCCGCGAGCAGGCAGAGCACGACGATCCAGTCGGCGTCCAGGAGGAACAGCGGGGCCATCAGCAGCAGCGACAGGCCACCGGCGGCGAGATGGTACGGCGTCCGCAGGCGCGGGTCGGCGACCGCGACGACGCCGCACAGCGTCGCGAGGACCACGAACGTGCCCATGCCCCGGTCCCGGCCCGGCGTCACCACGGCGGCCAGGAGGCCGACGACTGCCGATGCGACGACCAGGCGGGGGCGGGTGGGGAGCGCGCGCTCGGGCCACACGGACCCGAAGACCGCGTCCAGCGTCGGCCTCGGCGTCGCGGGTGCGATGGTGGGGACGGCGGGGTTCGTCACGCGGAGGTTCCTTCCGGGAGGCAGGCGCGGATCCGGCAGCCGGTCGCGGTGTCGGCGACCTCGATCGAGCCGCCGTGCAGGTCGGTGACCCAGCGAGCGATCGCCAGGCCCAGGCCGGTGCCGCCGTCGTGCTGGTCGGCGCCGGTGCCGGTGGTGAAGCGTTCGAAGACCGCCGTGCGCTGAGTGGGCTCGATGCCGGGGCCCTCGTCGGCGACCTCGAGCAGCATGCCGCGCTCCCCGCGGTGGGCCTGCACGCGCACGGTCCCGTGGTCCGGGCTGTGGCGGGCGGCGTTGTCGAGCAGGTTGGCGACCAGCTGGTGCAGGCGGGCGCGGTCGGCATGCACGACCAGGTCGACCGGCTCGACGGTCACCTCGAACCGGACCTCCCGCCCCGTCAGCTCGGCCTCGCGGACGGCGTCGAGCAGGAACGGCCCCACCTCGAGCGGCTGGGAGTCGAGGCTGCTGATGCCGGCGTCGACGCGGGAGAGGTCGAGCAGGTCGGAGACGAGGTGGCCGAGCCGCTCGGTCTGGTCGAGGGCGGCCCTGAGCCGGTCCGGGTCGGGCTCGACCACGCCGTCGGCCAGGTTCTCCAGGAGGGCGCGGAGCGCGGTGACCGGGGTGCGCAGCTCGTGCGACACGTTCGCCACCAGGTCGCGCCGCTGGCGGTCGACCGCGTCGAGGTCGGCCGCCATGGTGTTGAAGGCGCGGGCGAGCTCGCCGACCTCGTCCCTGGACGTCGCGGTGACCCTACGGGTGTAGTCGCCGGTGGCCATCGTCCGGGCAGCGGCAGTCATCTCCCGTAGCGGAGAGGTCATGCCCCGGGCGAGCACCTGGGTGAGCAGCAGCGCCACGGCGACGGTGGCGGGAATGGTCAGGAGCGGTTCGAGGCCCCGCCGGGTGCCGACGGTGGTGAGCACGGCGGTCAGGGCGATGGTCACGGCCACGAGCACGCCGAGCTTCGTCTTGATCGAGGTCACGGGGTCGAGAGGTCTCACGTCGCCACCTCGAGGGCGTAGCCGACCCCGTGCACCGTGCGCACCACCTCCGGGCCGAGCTTGCCCCGCAACGACCGGACGTGGCTGTCGACGGTGCGGGTGCCGGCCGCGTCGGGCCAGTCCCACACGTCGGCCAGCAGCCGCTCCCGGGTCAGCACCGTCCCCGGCTCGGCTGCGAGGCAGGCGAGCAGGTCGAACTCGGTCGGGGTGAGGTGCACCGGCTCCCCGTCGAGGCTGACCTGCCGCCGTGCGGGGTCGATGTGCAGGGGCCCGACGGAGAGGTCGGTGGGTCCGGACGCCGCCGCCAAGGTCGCAGCCCGCTCGACCCGACGCAGGAGCACGCGCACCCGAGCCACCAGCTCGCGCATGCTGAACGGCTTCGTCAGGTAGTCGTCCGCGCCGACCCCGAGCCCCACGAGGACGTCGGTCTCGTCGTCGCGGGCGGTGAGCATCAGGACGGGCACGGGCCGCTCGGCCTGCACCCGGCGGCACACCTCGTGGCCGTCGAAGCCGGGCAGCATCACGTCGAGCACCACCACGTCGGGCGTCCACGCCGCAGCGGTCGCGACGGCAGTCGGGCCGTCGTACTCCTGGCGGACGTCGAAGCCCTCCGCGCGGAGGCGGTCCGTCACCGACTGGTTGATGATGCGCTCGTCCTCGACGACGAGGACGCGTGCTGCTTCCAGGGCCATGTGTCGAGGGTAGAAGCGCGGCCGTCCAGAGGTGGCCGAGAAGGTGTGAAGGTCCTGTGCAGGTTCGAGATCTGCAAGTCCTGCGATGAGCCTGCGGTCGCCCGACGGCCGGAACGGGCAGGATGAGCGGACACCACAGGACAGGAGATGCCGCATGGTCACGAGACCGGCCGCGCTGCTCGCCGCCGTGGTCGCGCCGCTCGTGCTGGCGGCCGGCTGTGGCACCGACGACGGAGGGGACATGAGCGGAGAGCCATCGGGTCCGGCCACGAGGGCAGGGACCACCGAGCTGATCATCGTGGTGCGGTCGGGCCGGGGGAGCGAGGAGCGCAGGTTCTCGCTCGTCTGCGACCCGGCCGGCGGCGACCACCCCGACCCGGAGGCGGCCTGCCGCCTGCTCGACGAGCTCGACGATCCCTTCGCGCCGGTGCCGCCCGACACGATGTGCACCGAGATCTACGGTGGGCCGCAGACCGCGACGGTCACCGGAACGCTGCGGGGCGAGCCGGTAGACGCCGAGCTCGACCGGACCAACGGCTGCGAGATATCCCGGTGGGACCAGCATGCGGTGATCCTCGGCGAGACCCGCAGTGGGGCGGGCGGGCCGAGCTGACCCTGGTGGTCACGCCACGGTTCGGGGAGGATCTCCGGCACCTGGCGCCGACGATCCTCCCCACGACCGCCCGGCTCGGTCGTCACAGGCCGACCGGGTCGCCGTCCCACCACCGAAGCACCCTGGTCGCGTAGAACGTCAGCCACTTCGACGGTTCCCCCACGGGGACGTCGACCTCGAACCACACCCGGCCGGGGTGCCGTCGCTCCTGGAGCCAGGTGCCGTCCGGCCGGCGCGCGGCGCGGATCTGCTCGATCGCGTCCGACATGCGCCCGTCGGGGGAGGTGCCGTCGTGGACCGACGCCGCGCGGAAGTAGTCGGCCGCGTTCAGCACGCTGTAGAACCACCGGAACGGGTAGGCGTAGTGGTTCGCCCACGGAGCGACCGGTTCGCCGGTGGACAGGCGGAGGTGGAGCCGGCGCTCGAGGAGGTACTCCTCGCCGCCTCGGCGCGCCTCGGCCGCGCGCTCGCGGCCACCGGTCACCTTCTCGTGGTCGAGGAGACCCTTCAGCGTGTTCAGGGTCGAGTGGTACGACGACCGCGTGGACCCCTGGACCCACTCGCAGTTCCACCCACCGTCGGGGAGCCGATGCTCGAGGATCCAGTCGACGAGCCCGTCCACGTCGGCACCCAGCCACAGCCCGTTGGACAATGTCCACGAGTTGATGCAGCAGTCCACCTCACCGCCCCAGTAGGGCAGGTCGTCGTACTCCCAGCGGCTGCTTGCCGCGATCCTCGCCGCAGTGTCGCCGAGGGCGGCAGGGTCGAGGCCCCACTCGCGCAGTGAGTTCAGGGACCAGGTGGTCGCCGTCCACGGCTGGGCGTCGTCCTGCGCCTCGGGGCCGTGGAAGTCGAAGTCACCCGGGAAGTACGCCCCGCCGGCCCACTGCCCGTCGCGGTCCTGGAGCGCAAGCAGGCGGGCTCCGAACCCCTCGGTCGCCACCCTCGAGCGGGTGGCGGTCCAGACCTCCTCGGGCAGGTGGAGGAGCTCCCGCTCGACCTGCCACCTCAGCGCCGGGTCGGAGTCGAGCAGCCAGTCGGTGAGCGCCGATTCCCCCGCCCGGGCAAGCTGGCACCACCCGTCTCTGTCTGCACCCGTGCGGTCACGCGCGACGTTGCGACGACCCGGACGTCAGCCGGGTACACCGGACTCGCGGCCTGCGCCCGCGGCGAGGTCCTACTCGCCGGCCGCGAGGGTGACACCGAGCGCGATCATCATCCCGCCGCCCGCGGCACTGAGCTTGTCGAGCCGGTGCGGCTTCCGGGCGAACCAGTCCCGTGCCTTCCCGGCGCCGAGCGCCCAGAGGCTGTCCGAGCAGACGGCCAGAGCTCCGAAGACGACGCCGAGCAGGGCCAGCTGGAGGGCGGCCGAGCCGGACCCACTCGTGAACTGCGGCAGGAAGGCGACGAAGAACACGATCGTCTTCGGGTTGGTGACACCGACGACGTAGCCGGTGCGGATCGCATGCCTCCGCGGAGCGGGGGAGCTGACCAGCGCGCTGCGCGCGTCAGCTCTGTGGAGGATGGCCGAGACCCCGAGCCAGACGACGTACGCCGCTCCGACCAGCTTGACCACCGTGTACGCCGTAGAGCTCGCGGCCACGACCGCGCCCAGGCCGACGGCCACCAACCCCACCTGGGTGACCAGGCCGAGGCCGTTGCCCAGGACCGAGAGCAGCGCGTCACGTCGACCGACCGTCAGCGCACGGCCGATCGTGAAGAGCAGGCTCGGTCCCGGCACCTGGATGAACAGGATCGAGGCGATCAGGAACGCGATCCACTGGTGGGAGGTGGGCACGCAGACCATTGTGGGGCCTCGGCACGTTGGGCTCATGCTGCGACCGTCAGCTGGTCCGGTCAGCAGCAGATGCCCCGATCCGGTCATGGCCTCCAGGGCGCGGACCGTCGTACCGTCGGATGGTGGCGGACAACGGACCGACACTCGAGCAGATTCGAGCCTCGCTGACGGGCGAGAGCCCGATCCTGGCGGCGCAGCGGCGGAAGTTCCGGCACCTGCCCTCCGACCCACGCTGCAAGCTCTGCCTGGTGCCGTTCCGCGGCGTGGGCGCGGTCGCGATGAAGCACATGGGGTTCGGCCAGTCCGCCGGCAACCCGCCCATGTGCAGCAAGTGCGTCGGCGCCATGCGGGGCCCGCGGGGTCACCGGCCTGGAGATACCGGTCACGCTGGTGTTCTCGGACGTCCGGGGGTCCACGTCGTTCGGGGAGACGATGCGGCCCGCGGAGTTCCGCGAGTTCCTGGGGCACTTCTACGACCTCGCCACCGCGGTGATCCTCGCCGACGACGGGATCGTGGACAAGATCGTCGCTCTGCGAGGAAAGCGAGGAGGAGTGCAACCACCGCACCGGCCGCCCCGAACGCGACGTACACCCACAGCGGCGTCGGGACCACGTAGAGCGGCATGCACGCCTTGAGGCCAGAGCGGGTGGTCGTGCACGCAGGGGACTCGGGCCGCAGCATCCACACGGTGAGCAGAGCGAGGGCGGCCCCGGCCGTGACGAGGACGGCCGCGGCTCGCCGGCTGATGCCCGGACCGACCACGGGGTGGCCGGTCAGCGCCGCGTGCGCGTACGACGGCGGACCGCGGCCGCGAACAGCATCGCGGGGCCGATGATCACTGCGCTCGAGGCCATCGTCATGCCCTTGCGCTCCGGCCGCCGCGAGCCGAGGTCGGTGGGCTCGAGCGGAGGCACGCTCAGGCCGGCGCCGGAGAACTTGTAGACGTCGAAGCCACGCACCAGGTCGTTGCCGTACCCGTAGAACGAGCCGTCGGCCGCGATCCGGTTGGTCTTGAACGACCAGGTGTCGGAGTCCTCGAGGACGTAGTTGCCGACCTCGCGCATGCCCGCGCCGTCACCGATGCCGACCGTGGTGAGCGAGCCCTCGAGGTCGGCGAGACCGGAGATGTCGAGCACACGGACGCCCTGTGCGTACCACGCGATCGTGAGCATCTCCTGCTCCTCGTAGACGCGGAGCACGTGGGAGGTGCAGGTCGCGCCGTCCTGGACGGTGGCAGCCGGGATGAACCAGGTGCCGATCTTCTCGGGGGATTGCTCGAGGTCACCGGTGATGTCGTAGAGGTGCAGACCACCGCCGGGACACTCGGCACTGGCAGCAGCGCCGGCGCGCTCGTCGGTCACGATCAGGACCTCGCGCTCGGTGCCGTCCTCGCGGGTCAGGGTGACCGGGTCGGACTGGTGCGCGACATTGACCGCCGGGTCGACGACCTGGCCGACCCGGGTCGGGCTGGCCGGGTCGGTGGTGTCCAGGATCAGCGTCTGCGACAGTGCGGCGGAGTACGCCCGGGACCCGTCCTCGTTGAAGGTGATGTCGTGCGACTCCGAGCCGAGGGAGGTCGGCACGAACGGGATCGCGTAGTCCTTGACCCACTTCGGCCGGGCCGGGTTGGACACGTCGTAGATCGTGATCGTGGGGCTGGTGCTCGTGATCAGGTCGGAGTTGGAGTTGTAGAGGTAGTCGCCGCTCGGGTGGACGGTCATGTTGTGCGACCCTCGCGGTACGTCGAGATAGCTGACGGTCTGCGGCGACGTGGGAGAGGTGAGGTCCACGATCACCGTGCCGGAGGCGTCCGGGCGCAGACCGAGGTCGCGGCCACAGCGGGACGCGGCTCCTGCCGTGCCGAACGTCCCGTCGGCGGTGTAGCTCGCGAGGACGCGGCCGTCGTTCTTCCACACCTGGATGTCGCCCTGCGAGACCGCGCAGTCGTAGACGGCGGCGACGGACGGGTTCTCGGGGTCGGTGATGTCGATGATCTGCATGCCGCCTCGCAAGGTCCCGGCGAGGGCGTACTCCTTCTTCCCGACCTTGAGGAACTCGACGTCGGAGCCGTTCTGCGCCTCGCCCGAGCCGTCGTACTGGAGGTTGGCGACGAAGGACATCTCCTCGCCGGTCCCGGACTCGGCCACGCTGGCCGCGCGGCTGTTGGTGGGGAGGTCCCCCTGCTGGTCGCCGTGCGCGAGCGCCGGGGCGGCGGAGAGCACGGTGAGTGCCAGAGCCGTCGTACCGACGAGCGTGCCGAGAAGTGGCCGTCGAGTCATGATCGTCGCCTTCACAGGTCGGTGTGTCGTCCTGGATTCAACGACACCCACGGCGATCGGTTACTCGGACGGTGAGAGACCGGGTCTCGTAGCATGCGTCAACGGCGTCCCTCATCCTCACAGTGATCGGCGAGGACCGGCCCGGTCTCGTGTCGGCCCTCGCGACCTCCGTCCACGCACACGGCGGGAGCTGGCAGCGCAGTCAGCGCGGCACCCTCTTCGAGGCTCGCGCCGTGCTCGACGCCCCGCCGGCGACGAGCATCGAGCCGTTGGTGTCGATGCTCGAGGAGCTCGCCGACGAGCTGATGGTCGAGGTGAGGCTCTCGGCGACTGAGGGCCGGCCACCTCGTTGGCGAGTGGGTGCCCCTGCTCGGACCACACCCACTCGCCTCAGTGAGTGCGTCAGCCGCGCCGCGCTGGCGTGTCGAGCCGGACCTCGTAGACCGTGGTCGTCCCGGTCACCTCGTGGGACAGCACCAGCAGGGGCGCGCCGTTGGGGCTGTCGTCGGCAGGGATGAACAGGACCCCCTCCGGGCCGAGGTCGACCGACTCCTCGGCGGTGGCGGCCTCGAAGTCGCGGCCGTTCGCGTAGTCCATGAACTCGGGGGTGTGCGGGTCCGTGACGTCGTAGGTCATCACCCCGCCGACGCGCTCCAGGCCGACGAAGGCCAGGGTGCGGCCGAAGGCGCGGCCCACCGCGACCCCCTCGGGCTCGGGACCCTTGTCGTCGCTGCGGGAGTCGAAGGCGTCCGAGCCGGACTCGTCGTTGTTGGCGTTGAAGCCGACGGTGCCCAGGGCCTCGGCGGTGATCTCCTCGAAGTCGCTGCCGGAGTCGTACACCAGCTCGCCGGTCGCGTCGTAGATGGAGAAGGACCGGGCGCCGTAGGCGTAGATCTCCTCCACGCAGTCGTCCTCGGCGTCGTAGCCGTTGGCGAGGGTGATGTTGAGCCGGCCGAGGTTCTCGTCCTTCACGAGGTCCTCGGCGGACATGTCTCCGTAGGTGTATCCCTCACACAGGCCCACGTCGCCGAGCCGGCGCTCCTCGGAGTAGGTGTCGTAGTCGCGAGCGTCTCCCTCGTTGGCGGTGACCAGGAAGGTCTCACCCCGGAAGTCGTAGCCGGCCACGGCGTCCGGCTGCGGGATGCCGAGGACCGGCCAGTCGCGGATCTCGATGCCACCGTCACGGTTGCTGGCATCGAAGCCTGCCCCGGCCCGGGTCCAGTCCTTGAAGCCGAGGCCGAACAGGTCGGTCACCTCCGCGGCGGCGACGTCGACGTGCGCCATGGCGTTGTTCTCCTGCAACGTCACCCAGGCGCGTTCACCGTCGGAGGAGAAAGTGATGTTCTCGGGCTCGAGGTCCTGCGACACCGAGGCGCCGGGCCCGAAGATCCGGATCGACTCGTCGAGCTCGTCCTCGCGGCCGTCGTACTGCCTGAAGTCGACCTGGGTCGGCTCGAAGGTCTCGAGGTCGACAAGGGTCAGCGATCCCTCGGGGTCGGCCGCGTAGTCGGAGCTGGGCTCGCCCTCGTTGGCCACCATGGCCACCGAGCTGTCGGGGTCGAACACAACGGCGTCCGGGAGGTACCCGGCCGCCACGTCCGCGACGATGTCGAGTGTGGCGGTGTCGAGGATGACGACCCTGCCGGGCTCTGCCTGGGCGTTCTCGGGATGAACGGCGACGGCCGCGAGACCGCCACCGGCGTCCACGCCTGTCAGGGAGGCGCCGTACTCGGCGAGGTCGATCTGGCTGACGAGCGAAGGATCCGTCGGGTCGGAGGCGTCGAGCACGTCCAGCGTGCCCTCCGAACCGTTGACGACGAACAGCCGCGCCGTAGCCGCATCGAAGGCGACGATCTCGGCAGCACCCTCGTCGAAGCCGACGTTCGTAGGGGTGTGGCGCCCGATCTCGGTCAGCTCGACCCCTGGGCGGCCGGCCGCCGTCCGGGCCGGGTCGGCGTGGGTCGGTGTACCGACTCCGGCGACTGTCAGGACGGCGCCAGTGACCAGGACGCCCTTGAGGGACGTCGACGTTCTCGACATGCACGATCTCCTCTTGTGAAGAATTCCCCTACGGGCAGCGACAGTCGCACGCAAGGATGAAGAACGGGCGTCGTCGGGGTGAACCGAGCAAGAGCACCCTCAGGGCGGGGGCGTGGAGTGGCCCCAGGGCAGGGGCTCGTCGGAGCCGAGTGCTGCGGTCACACTGGGCAGCAGGGCCTTCGCCGTACGACGGTATCCGGCCCCTGACGGGTGGAACCGGTCGACGGCGAACATCTGGTCCGGCTGGGCCACGAAGAACGGCCCGACCACGTCGGACAGGGAGACGGCGTACGCACCGAGGCTCACCGCGGTGTCTCTTTGGGCCGCGGCCAGCTGACGAGAGGCTCGACCCGCCAGGGTGCGCAGCGGCTGGGGCACAGCGGTGAGCGCCCCCAGATCGGGGCAGGTGCCGACCACAACGACGGCTCGGGCCTCCTGCAGGGCGCTGATCGCCTCGGCGAGATGCCTCTGGGACACCGAGCTGCGCACCCGGTGGGTCACGTCGTTGCCGCCCACGACGATCACGGCCACGTCCGCGGCGTAGCCGGCCGGCAGACCCGCGAGCTGCGCACGCAGCATCGAGCTCTCCGAGCCGACGATCGCAGCGGTGTGCAGCCGTACGGACCGCCGCGTCCGGCGCGCCAGTCGCTTGGCGAGCTGGGCTCCGAGCGTGTGGTCGGGCGACTCCGCGCCGAGGCCTGCCGCGATCGAGTCGCCGAGGAGGAGCAGGTCGATGCGGTTGCCGTACTTCTTCTTGTACGTGCGGTCGGCGAGCAGAGCCTCCTCGCCGAGCGGCTTGCCGATGGCCTTGCGGGCGGTCCGCGCCTGGTGCCGCACCAGGTGGGATGCGGCCAGCGTGGCGGTCAGCGCACTGACCCCGACGGTGAGGCCGACCGTGCGGAGGCGTCGAGCGTACGACGCGCGCGTCGTGTCGTGGGTCGAGGTCATCACGTCGGCTCGAGCAGCTCCTCCTGAGGGGCCGGGCGGGCACCCGCTGTGCTCAGCGGCCGGCCGGCCCGTCGGGGGACCGGTGCCGCACCCCGGCCCACGCCGTGGAACGTCCAGCCCGCGAGCCGCCACCGCTCCGCGTCGAGGCGGTTGCGGCCGTCGATGATGCGCGGGTGGGTGACCAGGCCGGCCGCGTGGCCAGGGTCGATGTCGGCGAACTCGGGCCACTCGGTCAGGTGGAGGACGAGGTCGGCGGCGCTCAGGGCCGCGTCGACGCTGGCCACGTAGGTCAGAGCCGGGACGACCCACCGGGCGTTGTTGTTCGCGGCAGGGTCGTAGACGCGGACCTCTGCACCTCCGCGGTGGAGCCGGCGCGCGACGTCGAGGGCGGGCGAGTCGCGAACGTCGTCGGAGAGTGGCTTGAACGCGGCTCCGAGCACCGCGACCCGCAGCCCTTGGAGGTGCCCGCCGCCGAGCTGCTCCGCGAGGCGGACCACGTGGGCGCGTGCACGGAGGTTGATGGCGTCGACCTCGCCGAGGAGGGCAGGGACCGCCTGCGCGCCGAGCTCGGTCGCACGAGCGGCGAACGCGCGGATGTCCTTGGGGAGGCAGCCGCCCCCGAACCCGACTCCGGCGTCGAGGAACCGCCGACCGATCCGGTCGTCGTCGCCGAGGACGTCGGCCAGCGCGGTCACGTCCGCGCCGGCTCGTTCGCTCACCTCGGCGAGCGCGTTGATGAAGGAGATCTTCGTCGCCAGGAAGGCGTTCGCGGCGACCTTGGCGAGCTCTGCCGTCGCGAGGTCGGTCACATGCACGGGTGTCCCGGCGGAGATCGGATGCGCATAGATCTGGCGTAGGGCGCACTCCGCGTCCGGGCCCGTCACCCCGAAGACCAGCCGGTCCGGGCGCAGGGTGTCCTCGATCCCGTGTCCTTCGCGGAGGAACTCCGGGTTCCATGCCACGGTGGCCGTCACGGCGGCCGGGGTCAGCTCCTCGACGAGCTCGGTGAGCCTCTGCGCGGTCCCCACCGGGACGGTGGACTTCCCGACGATCAGGCAGTGACGCGTGGCGTGCTGCGCGAGTCCGCGTACGACCTCGTACACCGCGGAGACGTCCGCGGCCAGGCCCTCGCGGGACTGGGGTGTCCCCACGCAGATGAAGTGGACGTCGGCGAAGGCGGCCGCTTCCCTCAGGTCGGTCGTGAACCGGAGGCGCCCGGAGAGGACGTGTCGTGCGACGAGGTCGTCCAGGCCGGGCTCGCGGAAGGGCACGACACCGCGGGTGAGGAGATCGATCTTCTCAGGGTCGCTGTCTACGGCCAGGACGTCGAACCCGAGCTCGGCCATGCATGCCGCGTGGGTGGCTCCCAGGTATCCGGTTCCGATGACGCTGATTCGCGTGGTCATGTCGCAAACGCCACCAGCGGTGCCCGACGGGGAGCCCGCATCCAGGAGGATGTCGGGTGGCCGCCTGGTGTACAGCAGGATCGCTGGGGGCACCTGCGGTCGGGGTTCAGGCCACCGCCCGCAGGCCGGGGGAGCCGATGACGCCCGCGTAGTGGACGTGGACCAGCTCGTCGACGACGCTGGCCCAGCTCCGGCCGGTCACGGTGTCGAGCGCGCGCGCGGCGAACGCCTGCCGGAGGCTCGGGTCGGCCACGAGCCCGGACACCGCACGGCGGAACGACTTCCGGTCCGACGGGTCGTACAGCAACCCGGTGCGGCCGTGGTCGACGAGGTCCAACGGGCCGCCGACTGCGGGGGCGACCACGGGCACACCGCTGGCCTGTGCCTCCTGGACCGTCTGGCAGAACGTCTCGGCCTCACCCGTGTGCACGAACACGTCGAGCGAGGCGAACGCACGGGCGAGATCGGTGCCGCGAAGCATGCCGGTGAACTTGGCCTGCGGGAGCCTCCTCTCGAGCGAGCGCCGAGCAGGCCCGTCGCCCACGACGACGAGCCGCGTGCCGGGGATCGAGGCGATCTCGGTCAGCCGGCGGACCTGCTTCTCGGCGGCCAGGCGTCCGACGTACCCGACCACGACGTGCTCCGGGTGACAGCGGGTCCAGTGGTCGTGCAGCTGCGGGCTCCGGTACCGGGGGTCGAACAGGTCGAGCGACACGCCACGACGCCACAGGTGCAGGTCGGCGACTCCGAGCGCCTCCAGCTGGGTGTAGGAGGACGTCGACGGTACGAGCGTCCGGGACGCCCTGCGGTGGATGCGCCCCACCCAGCGGCCGATCGCGGTGTCGGCAGGGATGCCGTACTGCCGGGCGAAGGCTGCGATGTCGGTCTGGTAGACCGCCACGGTCGGCACGCCGAGGCGGCGCGCCGCGCGCAGGCCCACAGCGCCGAGGGCGATGGGGGAGGCGAGGTGGACGACGTCGGGACGGAACGCGGCGAGGGCCCGCTCGACCTCGGCGTCGGGAAGGCCGAGGGCGAAGGACCGGTACGCCGGCAGTGCCACCGACCTCGTCCGGACGACGCGTGCCGTCCGGTAGCTGCCCAGGCCTGGGCCGGGAGCCACCACGAGGGTCTCGTGCCCGGTCTCGAGCAGGCGGTCGACCGTGTGCCGCACCGTGTTGGTCACGCCGTTGACCTGGGGGAAGAAGGACTCGGTCACGATGGCTACGCGCATGGGCCCAGGCTGTGGGTCCGTCGTGAACGGGTGGTGTCGTGGTGGGCGGTGTCGGGTGAAGGCGGGGCAAAGGCAGCCACCTTCGGAGGCCCCCGGGAGGGCGGGGCAGCCCCGAGAGGACGCAGTCAGATCCCGATGGGGTGCCAGACGGTCTTGGTCTCCAGGAACGCGGTCATCCGCTCGAGCCCGGGCTGGGCGGTCCAGTCGGTGCCTGGCGCGGGGCGCAGGACGCGTTTGAGGTTCTCGGCGGCGGCGACCTCGAGGTCCCGGACCAGGTCGGCGTCCTCGATCCCGGCGAGGTCGAGAGCGTTGACGTCCATGTGGGAGGCGAGCCAGGGGCCGATCTCGGCGGCGTCGCCGGTGAGGATGTTGACCACCCCGCCGGGGACGTCGGAGGTGGCCATGACCTCCGAGAGGGTGATCGCCGGGAGCGGCCGCTGGTAGGAGCTCACCACGACGGTCGTGTTGCCCGACACGATCGCGGGGGCGATGGTCGACACGAGCCCGAGCAGCGAGGAGTCCTGCGGCGCGAGGATCGCGACGACGCCGGTGGGGTCGGGCAGGGAGAAGTTGAAGTACGGACCCGCGACGGGGTTCGCGCCGCCGACGACCTGGGCGAGCTTGTCGGCCCAGCCGGCGTACCAGACGAGCCGGTCGGTCGCGGCGTCGACGCTCGTCTCGGCCTTCGACCGCGACAGTCCCTCGGAGGCGGAGACCTCCTCGACGAACTGCGCGCGGCGGCCCTCGAGGACCTCCGCGACCCGGTAGAGCACCTGGCCCCGGTTGTACGGCGTGCGGGTCGACCAGCCACCGAAGGCCTTGCGGGCCGCACCGACGGCGTCGCGGCCGTCCTTGCGGGAGGCCTGGGAGGCGTTGGCGAGGAACTTGCCCTTGGCGTCGGTGACCTCGTAGGAGCGGCCGGACTCCGAACGCGGGAACGCTCCGCCGACGTACAGCTTGTAGGTCTTGCGGACCTCGAGACGCTCACTCATCGGGGCCCCCGCGGAAGTGCGAGCGCAGCGAGCAGTTTCGTGGGGTGGTTCATCGGACGTATGCCTCCAAGCCGTGGCGGCCGCCCTCGCGGCCGTATCCGGACTCCTTGTAGCCACCGAAGGGGCTGGCGGGGTCGAAGCGGTTGAACGTGTTGGCCCACACCACGCCGGCGCGCAGCTGGTCGGCCATCCACAGGATGCGCGAGCCCTTGTCGGACCACACGCCCGCGGACAGGCCGAACGGGGTGTTGTTGGCCTTCTCGACCGCCTCGGCGGGGGTGCGGAAGGTCAGCACCGACAGGACCGGGCCGAAGATCTCCTCCCGCGCGATCCGGTGGGCCTGGGTCACGCCGGTGAAGATCGTCGGCGGGAACCAGAAGCCGGTCGAGGGCAGCTCGCACTGCGGCGCCCATCGCTCGGCGCCCTCGGCGTCACCGGTGTCGGACAGCTCGTGGATCTTCTCCAGCTGGTCGCGGGAGTTGATCGCGCCGATGTCGGTGTTCTTGTCCAGCGGGTCGCCCACGCGCAGGGTGGCCATCCGCCGCTTGAGGCTGTGCAGGACCTCCTCGGCGACCGACTCCTGCACCAGCAGCCGCGACCCCGCGCAGCAGACATGGCCCTGGTTGAAGAAGATGCCGTTGACGATGCCCTCGACGGCCTGGTCGACCGGGGCGTCGTCGAAGACGATGTTCGCGGCCTTGCCGCCGAGCTCGAGGGTGACCCGCTTCTCGGTGCCGGCCACGGCCTTGGCGATCGCCCGGCCCACCTCGGTGGACCCGGTGAACGCGACCTTGTCCACACCCGGGTGCGCGACCAGCGCCTTCCCGGTCTCACCGGCGCCGGTGACGATGTTGACCACACCGGGCGGGAGGTCGGCCTGCTGGCAGATCTCGGCGAACAGCAGCGCGGTCAGCGGGGTGGTCTCCGCGGGCTTGAGCACCACGGTGTTCCCGGCCGCGAGCGCGGGGGCGATCTTCCACGCCAGCATCATCAGCGGGAAGTTCCACGGGATCACCTGCGCGGCGACGCCCAGAGGCTGGGTGGAGCGGAGGCCGGCGTACTCCAGCTTGTCGGCCCAGCCGGCGTAGTAGAAGAACCACGACGCCACCAGCGGTACGTCGACGTCGCGGGACTCGCGGATCGGCTTGCCGTTGTCCAGCGACTCCAGCACCGCGAGCTCACGGGAACGCTCCTGGACGATCCGCGCGATGCGGTAGAGGTACTTCGCGCGCTCGCGGCCCGGCATCCGCGACCACACCTTGTCGTAGGCGCGGCGGGCGGCCTTGACCGCGGCGTCGACGTCCTCGGCCGAGGCCTCGGTGACCTCGGCCAGAACCTCCTCGGTTGCCGGTGAGACCGTCTTGAACGAGCTGCCCGCGCCCGGCGCGGTGAACTCGCCGTCGATGAACAGGCCGTAGGAGGACCTCAGGTCCACCACCGCGCGGGACTCCGGCGCCGGGGCGTACTCGAAGGCCGTGCGCGCGTCGAGCGCGTGCGTGCCCGACTCGCCGGTCGTGCCCGACTCGCCGGTCGAGCCCGACTCGCCGGTCGAGCCCGACTCGCCGGTCGAGCCCGTCGAGACCTTGTTCTCAGCCATCAGTGATCAGTCCAGGGTGAAGTAGTCGGGGCCGGAGTAGCGGCCGGTCTTCATCTTCGTGCGCTGCATCAGCAGGTCGTTGAGCAGGGAGGAGGCGCCGAACCGGAACCACACCGGGTCCAGCCAGTCGGGGCCGGCGACCTCGTTGACCATCACGAGGTACTTGATCGCGTCCTTGCTGGTCCGGATCCCGCCGGCCGGCTTCACCCCGACCATCTGCCCGGTCGCCTCGCGGAAGTCGCGCACCGCCTCCAGCATCACCAGCGTGACCGGCAGGGTGGCCGCCGGGGAGACCTTGCCGGTCGAGGTCTTGATGAAGTCCGCGCCCGCCATCATCGCCAGCCACGACGCGCGGCGGACGTTGTCGTAGGTCGCCAGCTCGCCGGTCTCGAAGATCACCTTCAGGTGCGCCGCCGTGCCGTCGGGACGCGCGCACGCCTCCCGCACCGCCACGATCTCGTCGAACACCTGCTGGTAGCGGCCCGACAGGAACGCGCCACGGTCGATCACCATGTCGACCTCGTCCGCACCCGCCTCGACCGCATCACGGGTGTCGGCCAGCCGCACCGCCATTGACGCCCGACCCGACGGGAACGCCGTCGCCACCGACGCCACGTGCACACCGGAGTCGCCCAGCGTCTCCCTCGCGAAGGGCACCATGTCGGGGTAGACGCAGACCGCCGCGACCTGCGGGCACGACGGGTCGGCCGGGTCGGGACGCATCGCCTTGCTCGACAGCGCCCGCACCTTGCCGGGGGTGTCCTGCCCCTCCAGCGTGGTCAGGTCGACCATCCGGATCGCGAGGTCGATCGCGAGCTCCTTGGCCGTGGTCTTGATCGAGCGCGTCCCCAGCATGGCGGCCCGGGCCTCGGCCCCCACCTGGTCCACACCCGGGAGCCCGTGGAGGAAACGGCGCAGCGACGCCTCAGACGACGTCGCCTCTGCCAGGTCCCCGCTGCCGGCTCCGTTGCCTGCACTTACCGCGGTAGTCACCGGCACAGCATAGGTGTGACCGGCCGGATGCCGGGAATCGCCCGGTGGCGACCCTCGGGAGCTCCGGACTACAGCCCGAGGGCCACCGACAGGTCGCCCCGGATCGCGTCGAGACGGCCGGCCGCGGCGATCCTGGCCGCGTCCACGGCGCCGTCGTCCTCGTCCTCGACGGGTACGACGACCTCCAGGTAGCACTTGAGCTTCGGCTCGGTCCCGGAAGGGCGAACGACGACCCGCGCGCCCTCCGCGAGCCGGAACCGCAGCCCCTCGGTCGGGGGAAGGTCGGGCCCGCCCTCGGCGAGGTCGTCCACCTGTTCGACCGGCAGACCGCCCAACGACGACGGGGGAGCATTGCGGAGCCGGGTCATCGCCTCGGCGATCAGCGACAGCTCGGTCACCCGGACCGAGAGCTGGTCGGTCGCGTGCAGACCGTAGGTCCGGGCGATCTCGTCGAGCTGGTCCGACAGCGTGAGGTCCTTCTCCTTGAGGATCGCGGCAAGCTCGGCCACCCGCAGCAGCGCCGAGACTCCGTCCTTGTCGCGGACCAGGGCGGGCGCGGCGCAGTAGCCGAGGGCCTCCTCGTAGGCGTAGGCGAGACCCTCGAGGCGGCCGAGCCACTTGAAGCCGGTGAGCGTCTCCCGGTAGTCCTGCCCGTGCGCGGCGGCCATCTTGCCGAGCAGCGACGAGGACACGATCGTCGTGGCGTAGACCCCCTGGACGCCCTGGCGGAGCAGGAAGTCCGCGAGCAGCGCGCCGACCTCGTCGCCGCGGAGCATGCGCCACCCGTGGACCCCGGGGACGCCTACCGCGCAGCGGTCGGCGTCCGGGTCGTTGGCCAGCACGACGTCGGCGTCGACCTCGTCGGCGAGCTCCAGCGCCAGGTCCATCGCGCCGGGCTCCTCGGGGTTCGGGAACGCGACGGTGGGGAAGTCGGGGTCCGGCCGGGCCTGGGCCTCGGCGACGTGGGGTGCCGCGAAGCCGGCGCGCTCCAGCACGTCGGCGACGACCTCGCCGCCGACGCCGTGCAGGGGCGTGTAGACCGCGGTCAGGTCGCGCGGGGACGCCGGGCCGACGAGCCCCGCCACGGCGGCGGCGTAGGAGTCCGCCACGTCGGCGTCGAGCCACTCCCACGCGTCGGACCGGGGCACTCCGGCGAGCGGCCCCACGGCGTCGATGCGGTCGGAGATCTCGCGGTCGGCCGGCCCGACGATCTGCGACCCGTCACCGAGGTAGACCTTGTAGCCGTTGTCCTGCGGGGGGTTGTGGGAGGCGGTGACCATGACACCGGCCACACAGCCCAGCGCGCGGATCGCGTAGGCGAGCACGGGCGTGGGCAGCGGCGAGGGCAGCACCAGCGCGCGCAGGCCCGCGCCGGTCATCACCTCCGCGGTGTCCCGCGCGAAGACGTCCGAGTTGTGGCGGGCGTCGTAGCCGATCACGACCGTGTCGCCCTCGCCCGCCCCGTGGTCGCGCAGGTAGGCCGCCAGGCCCGCGGCGGCCCTCGTGACGACGACCCGGTTCATCCGGTTCGGGCCGGCGCCCAGCGCCCCCCGGAGGCCCGCCGTACCGAACTCCAGCGTGCCCCGGAACCGGTCCGCGAGATCGTCGGCGTCCGCCCCGGCGGGGTCGCGCTCGACCCGGACGAGCAGCTCCTCGAGCTCGGTGCGGGTCTGCGCGTCGGGGTCCTCGACGGTCCAGGCGCGGGCCTGCTCGATGAGTGCGTCGAGGCCCGTGGTGCTGCTGGAAGGTGTCATGGCCCGAAGGCTAGCGTTGCCGTGTGACTGTCCAGGCCGACCCCGCCCCGCGCCGCGAGGTGCGTGAGGTCGTGGAGGAGCTCGCTGCCCGGCACGGTGAGGCGGAGGTGGTGCGGGCGTGCACGGCACTGCTCGACGGGGCGTCCCCGGAGGAGCTCGCCGACATCGCGGTCGGCCTCAGCGTGCACGGGACGTCGGTCGGCCGGCTCCGCGAGGCCGGCTACCACGACTACTGGTGGCCGACCTGGCGTGCACGCGGGCTTCTCTACCTGTGGCGTCCGGAGGCGGCGCCCGCCGTCGTACGGGGCGTCGCGCACGAGAACTGGCGGCCCGCCGAGATGTGCCTCAAGGTCGCCGCCCGCCGCGAGCTCGCCGAGGCCGCGGACGGCACGGTGGCCCTGGCGGCCCACGACCTGACCCGGGTCCGCGCCGTCGCGCTGAGGACGCTCGGCCTGGTCGGCGACACCGAGCACGTGGCCGTCGTCCGCGCCGGGCTGGACGACCCCGAGACCCAGGTACGGCGTGCCGCCGGCCTCGCCCTCGAGCGGATGGTCATGCGACTCGACCTGGGGACGGAGGTGCTGCCGTGACGGCGAGGTACCGCTTCGAGCACACCTGGACGACACCCCTCGCCTCCGACGTGCTGTTCGACGTGCTGGCCGACGTCGGGGGCTACCCGCGGTGGTGGCCGCAGGTGCGTGCGGTGGTGCGGGTCGACGACGACACGGCCCACGTGGTGGCCCGGTCGTTGCTGCCGTACTCGCTCGACCTGGTGCTGCAGCGGGTTGTGGAGGACCGGGCGGCCGGGATCCTCGAGGTGAGGCTGGCCGGGCAGCTCGAGGGCTGGTCGCGCTGGCGCCTCGCCGCGGAGGGACCGACGAGCACCCGGCTCCTCTACGAGCAGGAGGTCACCGTGCGCGGCCGGCTCCTGGCGGCCGGCTCCCGGGTGGCGCGGCCCGTGCTCGAGGCCAACCACACCTGGATGATGCGCGGTGGCCGCAGAGGCCTGGTCAGTCTCGGCGCATCCCGGGGCGGTAGTAGCGCTCGGTGACGAACGGCCCGCCGACGTGGGCCGCCTCGACCCGGTCGGCCTCCGTCTCCGGGGTCGCCTCGACCTTCGGCGCGAACACCTCCGCGTCGTCCCGCGGGTCGTAGCCGAGCCGCCGGCCCGGCTCGAGGTCCCACCACGCGCGGGTGTTGGCGGAGATGCCGTACAGGACTGCGAAGCCGGGGTCCGTGGCGTTCAGTGCGGCCTCGACCATCCGGACCGCGTCGTCGTGGGAGAGCCACGTCGCGAGGTGCCTGCGCGTCTCGGGCCGAGGCAGGAAGCTGCCGATCCGCAGGGCCACGGCATCGAGGGAGTGCCGGTCGACGTAGAGCCGCAGCAGGGCCTCGGCCGCCACCTTCCCCACGCCGTAGAACGTGTCCGGCCGAGGCGACACGTCGACGCTCAGCAGGCCCGTCCGGGGTGTGCGCCCGACGGCGTGGTTGCTGCTGGCGTAGACGATCCGGCTCACGCCGTGGTCGACCATCGCGTCGAGGAGCGCCGCCGTGGTGTGCACGTGCGACTCCAGGATCACCGGCAGCGGTGCCTCGTCGGGGATGCTCGCCAGGTGCACCACCGCGTCGAGCGGACCCGACTTCTCGAGCCGCCGGAGGACCGCGTCGACGGCGTCGGGGTCGGCGCAGTCCGCGGTGAACCACGTTCCGGTGAAGCCTCCCGGCTCGGGGGCGAGGTCGAGGCCGGCGACGTCGTACCCCCGCTCGAGGAGGCCCGCGCAGACCACGGTGCCGATGCTGCCGGCGGCGCCGGTGACGAGGACGCGGATGTCACACCGCCGGGACCACGGAGCCGAGCAGCGCGCCCATGCGCGTGGCGGCGGCGTTGCCCGCGGCGAGGACCTCCTCGTGGTTCAACGGCTCGCCGGAGATGCCCGCGGCCAGGTTCGTGACCAGCGAGATGCCGAGCACCTCCATGCCGGCCTGGCGGGCGGCGATCGCCTCGAGGGCGGTGGACATGCCGACCAGGTCACCGCCGATGGCGCGGACCATCCCGATCTCGGCGGGGGTCTCGTAGTGAGGTCCGGGCAGCTGCACGTAGACGCCCTCGTCGAGGGACGGGTCCACCGAGCGGCACAGCTCCCGGAGCCGGGGGCTGTAGAGGTCGGTGAGGTCGACGAAGTTCGCGCCCTCGATCGGCGAGGTCGCGGTGAGGTTGATGTGGTCGCGGATGAGCACCGGCGTGCCCGGCTCCCACGCGGTGTCCAGGCCACCGCAGCCGTTGGTCAGCACGACCGTCCGGCAGCCGGCGGCCGCGGCGGTGCGCACCCCGTGGACCACGGGCCGGACGCCGAGGCCTTCGTAGAGATGGGTCCGGCCGAGGAAGACCAGCAGGTTCTTGTCCCCGGAGCGGACCGACCGCACCTTGCCGGCGTGGCCCGCGACGGCGGGGGCGGCGAAACCCGGGAGGTCGGTGGTGCTGATCTCCGCGGTCGCCTCGCCGAGGGCGTCGACGGCGGGCAGCCAGCCGGAGCCCATCACGAGGGCGACGTCGTGCTCCTCGACGCCGGTGAGGTCGCGCAGGGCGGCTGCGGCCTCCGCGGCGAGCTCCTGCGGGGTGGGGGAGGTGCTGGTCTTGTTCACCGCGGCAGCCTAGCCCTGCCCGCGGGCGGGTGGGTCAGAGGCCGACGGAGCGGCAGGGGCGTGCGCGCAGGGCCTCGACGTAGTCGTCCGGAGCACCGGCGGCCTCCGCGGCGTCCGCGAGGATGCCGACCGTGGACGCGGAGGGGAGTCCGCCCTCGTAGGCGTCGAGCACGTAGGCCCACGCCAGCTCGCTCCCGGCCAGCGTCGCCACCCGGACCCGGGTCCTGCGGTAGAGCCCCGAGTCGAAGCTCTCCACGTCGTCGAGGGTCTTCATGTCCTCGTCGGTGACGTCGTACAACGCGACGAAGACCTGCTCGAACGAGTCCTGCACGATCGTGGCCAGCGCGCCGTCCCAGCCGTGCTCCTCGCCGCCGAAGGTGAGCCGCCACCCCGTGAGCCAACCGGTGCTGCGCAGCGGGGAGTGCGGGCAGCGCTCACCCATCCGGGCGGGGTCGAGGTTGGACGCGTAGGCGGCGTAAAGAGGCACGGCACGGAGAGTAACGCGCGAATGGAACAATGGGCCGGGTGAATCGCGTGGTGATCGTCGGAGGCGGACCTGGTGGCTACGAGTCGGCGCTGGTGGCGGCGCAGCTCGGGGCGGAGGTCACCGTCGTCGACTCCGACGGCATCGGCGGCTCCGCGGTCCTCACCGACTGCGTCCCGAGCAAGACGCTGATCGCCACCGCCGAGCTGATGGCCGACATGGAGGAGGCGGGCGAGCTCGGCATCTCGGTGAGCACCCCGCACGGCAAGAGCCCCGGCAACGTCACCGTCGACCTGCTGCGTGTGAACCAGCGGGTCAAGGAGCTGGCCTTGGACCAGTCCGCCGACATCGAGCGCCGCCTCGTGCGCGAGAACGTGCGGATCGTCCGGGGTCGTGGACGGCTCGAAGGCCCCCACCGCGTGGTGGTGGAGCTCGCGGACGGCGGGACCGAGGCGATCGAGGCCGGTGTGATCCTGATCGCCACCGGGGCCAGTCCGCGCACGTTGGAGACCGCCCGCCCCGACGGTGAGCGGATCCTCAGCTGGGACCAGGTCTACGACCTCACCGAGGTCCCCGAGCGGCTGATCGTGGTCGGCTCCGGTGTCACCGGTGCGGAGTTCGCAGGTGCCTACAACGCGCTAGGGATCGACGTCGTCCTCGTCTCCAGCCGCGACCGGGTGCTGCCCGGCGAGGACGCCGACGCGGCGCAAGTGCTCGAGGAGGTCTTCACCCGCCGCGGGATGACCGTGCTGTCGCAGTCGCGGATGGAGTCCGTGGTCCGCGACGGGGACCTGGTCACGGTCACGCTGACCGACGGCCGGACCGTCGAGGGGTCGCACTGCCTGCTCGCGCTCGGGTCGATCCCCAACACCGCGGACCTCGGCCTCGAGGAGGCCGGGGTGAACCTCAAGGACGGCGGGTTCGTCAACGTCGACCGGGTCTCGCGCACCTCGGCCCGCGGCATCTACGCCGCCGGCGACTGCACCGGGGTGTTCATGCTCGCCTCGGTGGCGGCCATGCAGGGCCGGATCGCGATGTGGCACTACCTCGGTGACGCGGTGACCCCGCTCGACCTCAAGACGGTGTCGGCCAACATCTTCACCGCGCCCGAGATCGCCACGGTCGGCTACACGCAGAACGACGTCGACGACGCCGTCATCGAGGTCGAGACCGTCATGCTGCCGCTCCGGGGGAACGCGCGGGCCAAGATGCACGGCGTCCGGGACGGCTTCGTGAAGCTGTTCTGCCGGCCGGGCACCGGGATCGTGGTCGGTGGCGTGGTCGTCGGCCCCCGGGCGAGCGAGCTGATCCACCCGGTCTCGATCGCGGTGTCGGAGAACCTCACCGCCGACCAGCTCGCGCAGGCGTTCACCGTCTACCCGTCGATGAGCGGGTCGATCGCCGAGGCCGCGCGGAGGCTGCACCGCTACGAGCGGTAGCGGGCCGGGCTCGGCCGGCGGTCAGAAGCCGCCGAAGTCCCCGAAGTCGAAGCCGCCGCCGTCGCCCCAGTCACCGCCACCACCAGCGTCGCCACCGGAGTAGTCTCCTCCGCCTGCGTCACCGGCGTAGTCTCCGCCGCTCTCACCGGCACCGAAGTCGGTGTCGCCGCCCTCGACCGCGCCGCCGTCCCAGGCGGGGGAGAGCATGGTCATCAGCATGAACGTCGGCAGCAGGCCGGTCATCGCGTAGGCGCTGAAGTAGCCCATCGCGTACGGCGAGTAGGCGGGACCGGCCTGCCAGTACGGCACGCGCTCGTAGCCCTGCTGGACCGTGCGGATGTCGGGCTCGGCGCCCTGACGGACCCGGTCGGCGTCGGCGGCGCAGACCGGGACCTGCCGCGGGATGCCTGCGGGCGGGGCCCAGTCGATGTCGGTGGTCGAGGGCCCGTGTGCCGGGTTGAAGAAGCACGGCGGCCGGCGTACCGGCAGGGGCCGGCCGTCCTTGCGGGCGAGCACGCAGGCGGCGGCGTACCTGCCGTCCTCGAGGGCCTCGGTGACGTGCCTGACCTGCTCGGGCTCGCTGACCTGGCCGACGATCTCCTTGGCGCGCTCGTAGGAGTCCAGCGCTCGCTGGTAGTCCTGCCGCATCGGCTCGTCGAGGGGTGTCACGAGCATCTCGGTGTCGAGCCGCTGGAGCTCCTCACCGAAGCGGGTGACGTCCTCCTCGGCCACCTTCACCACGGCCGCGAGGTCGGCGGCCTTGCTGCGCTCGAGCTCCGTGCGCCGCCGGTTGGAGCTGGTGACCACGAGCGCGAGCACCGCGCCGACCACGAGAAGCACGAGCAGGAGGTCCATGCCCCGAGCCTAGCCCGGGGGGCGAAAGGCCGGTCCGGTGAATTCGCGATATGCGCTGCGCGAATTACATCGTTGTATTTCGAAAAGGAATTCCGGTCCGGTGGAGAATTGATGGGACTGCGGGCAATACTTGCGTCACAAAGTCACCACCAATCACATTCGCCACGCATTTCCCACGCGGATCCGCGGCGTTCGAGCAGGGGGATCACAGGCATGGGTGCACGCGCGCACGGAGCGGTCGCGGCGATCGTCGCCGGAGTCGTCACCGGGGCCCTCGTCGGTGCGACCGGCGGGGTGGTCGCCACGTCGCAGGCGGCCGCGGTGACCACCGACCAGAGCTACTGGGTCCCCGCGAACGACAAGCTGGTGGTCGACGGCCACGGCTACGGTCACGGCCACGGCATGTCCCAGCACGGTGCGCAGGGCGCAGCCACCCGCGGGTTGTCCCACGGGGAGATCCTCGACTTCTACTACCCGGGCACCCGGACGGGCACGGTCACCGGCGAGGTGAGGGTGCTGGTCAGCGCCGACACCACCGACGACGTCGTGGTCAGCCCCGTCTCGGGGCTCGGTGTGCGCGACCTGGGCGACGCGTCGGTGCACAGCCTGCCGGTGGGTGACTCCTTCAAGCGCTGGCGGCTCGTGGTCGTCGACGGGCGCACGGTGGTGCAGAGGTACGACGCCGGCTGGAAGCGGTTCGCACGCAGGTGGAACGGCTCTTTCGCGGGCGACGTGGAGTTCTTCGCCAAGGCGCCGATCACGCTGTGGACCCCGACCGGGCGCAAGACCTACCGGGGCACCCTGCGGGCGGCCTCGCCCGCGCCCGGCTCCCGACGTCGCGACACCGTCAACGTGGTCTCGGTCGACCAGTACGTCATGGGCGTGGTGCCGTACGAGATGCCTGCGTCCTGGCACCCCGAGGCGGTGCGTGCGCAGGCTGTCGCCGCGCGCACCTACGCCACGTGGTCGCGGGAGCGGAACCGCAACGGCCACTACCAGATCTGCGACACCACCTCGTGCCAGGTGTACGGCGGGGTCAGCGGGGAGGACCCCCGCAGCAACGACGCGGTCCGGGCCACCGCCCGCACGATCCTCACCCACGGCGGCGCGCCGGCGTTCACCCAGTTCTCCGCCAGCAGCGGTGGGTGGACCTCCGCCGGCAGCGTCCCCTACCTGCCGGCGCAGAAGGACCCGTACGACGCCTGGTCGGGCAACTCCGTGCACAGCTGGACCGTCACGGTCGACGCACGCGTGCTCGAGCGGAAGTACCCCCGGGTGGGAACACTGCGCCGGATCCGGGTGACCCAGCGCGACGGCAACGGCCAGTGGAAGGGGCGAGTCACCTCGGTCGTCCTCGACGGGACCGCCGCCGACGTGACGATCTCCGGCGACGAGGTCCGGTGGGCCTACGGACTCCGCTCGAGCTGGTTCGCGATCCGGTCCACGCCGGTCATCACCCGTTGGCGCCAGATCGGCGGAGCGAGCTCCGTCGTGGGCGACGTCCGCGGCCCGGAGTACGCCGTGGCCTCGGGGGTGGGCCAACGGTTCGCGAAGGGCCGGATCTTCGACTCCCCCCGCACGAACCCGTGGGAGGTGCACGGCCCGATCCTGACCAGGTACCTCGGCCTCGGCGGCCCGTCGTCGTCGCTCGGCTTCCCGCACAGCCGTGTGGTCCACCGCGGCGGCGGCAACCACCACGCCCGCTTCGAGGGTGGCTCGATCTTCCACAGGAGCACGGGCGCGACCCTCACGGTGACCGGCGCCATCGAGCGGCGCTGGCGCAGCGAAGGCGCGTTCAGCAGCGGGCTCGGCTGGCCGAAGACCTCGAACTACAAGGTCAGGGGAGGTCAGCGGGTCGACTTCGACCAGGGTGCGATCGTCTGGAGGCGCAGTACGGGCTCGACGCGGGTCATCCGCTCCTGACCGGGGAGGTCAGCCCCCGGCCACGACCAGG
>DGBP01000067.1 GCA_002384855.1 Nocardioidaceae bacterium UBA4001
GCGCAGCTTGGTAGCGCACTTGACTGGGGGTCAAGGGGTCGCAGGTTCAAATCCTGTCAGCCCGACAAGTGCGATGTCTCAAGACATCGCGGAGGGCCGAACCCAATAGACGTGGGTTCGGCCCTCCTTCATTTTCAGCGTGTGGGGCCGGGTGGGCGTCCGGTGCCTTGGTAGCGCTTGGATGTGTCGAGGACGAGCTCTCTGAGGAGTTCGCCGGTGGCGGCGTCGATGATGCGGATGTCGATGTCTTGGGACAGGACGATGACGCGGGTTCCGGTGTGGGTTCGGCCGATGCCGATGGAGTACATCTCGCTGCGGTAGCGCCAGGTGATCTTGCCGGCTTTGTCGACCTTGTCGTAGCGGACGCGGTCGTGGGGGACATCATCCACGGAGTCGAGGGGGTGCGCCACCTTCTCGTCGGCCGCCAACCCTTGCGAAAACGTGTGCCATGGACAAGCCCTTCCTGCGGCAAAGGTTGGAACTCGCGGGCGGCTCCTCAACTGGCGGCTTCTAGGTCCGGGAGCCTCGTCTTGAGGTGGTGCCCCGGGTGCTCTTGTGCCCGTAACGTCCGGGTGACGCCGACCAGCACGCGCGCGTCACGCCCCAGTGACACTCGCCCGCTTCCATGACCGAGTGGCCGACTTCACCGCGATCTACGACGCCGTGCGTTCCGTCGTCGCGCTGCTGGACCGCCACATCACCCAATCCTCGGAGCCGCAGCTGACGACGGTGCCCGTGTCGCCGCTCTCGCCGCGCGAGCTCGAGATCAACAGCACCCAGACGGCGGTCTCGGTGTGGCTGCACCGGGTGGACCCGCAGCCTGACCTCCTCAACCGACCGGCACCGCGGCCGGAGTCCGAGCGGGAGCTCCACCGGTCGACGCCCGTCGAGCTCCTCCTGCACGTGACGCCCCTGGACCCGGACGGCCCGACGCGAGCAGCCCTGCTGGGCCGGGTCGTCCAGGTGCTGGCCGACCACCGACGGCTGAGCGGCCCCGACCTGGTCGGCGGCCTCACGACCTCGGGCACGACGCTCCTGCTGGGCATGGACACCCTGACCCAGTACGACCTGTCGCTCCTCTGGGGGGCGCTGCACACCCACCAGCGCGCCGGCATCGCCCTACGCGTCAACGGCCTGGTCATCGACACGCACCTCCCACCGCGCGACAGCACCCGCGTCCTCCACTCCGAGACGAGGGTGGACCAGGTGGTCGGATCAGGGGTGTCGCCGTGACGTCGACCGTGGTGAACGCCACCGGCAGCTACCTCACAATGCCCGGCGACGTCCTGCAGACCCAGGCCCTGGTCGTCGCCCCTCTCGTCGACCAGTGGACGGGCGCGGCGCCCGAGGTCGTACGCGCCAGGTCGACCTCGCCGGGGGCGTTCGCCCACGTCACGGACGGCACCCTGGTGGTCACCGGCGTCCCGGAGCGCGCGCTGCCGTCGCTGGCCACCACTGCGCGCACCCTCGGGGTGGTGCTGGAGCGCCCCGGCCGGGCGCCGCAGTCGGTCGAGATCGACGCACCTGCCGGCTCGTTGCTGCCCCTGCGCCCACCAGCGGTGCTGCTCACCGCGGCCGTCGTGGCAGTGGCCGGACGGGTGCGAGAGGAGGACCACCCGCACCCGCCAGTCCCAGGCGCGACGGTGGAGGTGCGCGGCGTGGCACCGCAACGGATCGTGACCCTGCGTGCACCGCTCGCCCTCGACCACGACGCCGGGATGACCGTCGGCGGGCGTGCGTTGACCCAGACCGGTACGACCACCACAGCCGCCGCGTCGCCCGCCGGCTCGACCCGTGTGGTGCTAACCACGACCACCGGCATCGGCGGCGGCACCGTCTTGGCGCTGGGGGAGCAGCAACGCGAGGAGCACGTCACCGTGCAGGGGCTCGAGCCCGGGAACGTCGTCGTGCTCCGGGTGCCCCTCGCGCGCACCGTGGCCGACGGGGCGCCCGTACGCCGGCACACGGCCGGCGCGCTCACCGGGGCGACCACCCTCGTCCGGGCGGTCGAGCGGGGCGACGGCCTGCTCGTCACGGCCGCCAACAGCAACGCCGCCGTCGTCGAGGTCAGCGACGGCACCCGCACGGAGCTGCGCTCCGCGCACCTGCGCACCGACCCGGACGGCGGGTGGCGACTCGACGGGGTCCGCGGGATCCCGCGGATCGAGCTGACCGTGTCCGCCGCCGGACTGACGACGTACGGGCCGGTCGCGCACCGCCTGGACGGCACGTCGGACCCGAACGTCATCGACGTGGAGATGTCCGTCTGAGCAGAAACCCCAGCACCAGCAGCAGCCCAGCAGAGAAGGAGCCGTAGATGCCCGAGTACCTCGCCCCCGGCGTGTACGTCGAGGAGGTCAGCTCCGGCCCGCCGCCGATCGCCGCGGTCGGGACCACTACCACTGGGATGATCGGCGTGACCCGCAGGGGTCCGACCGAGGGCCCGCCCACCCTGGTGACCAACTATCCCGAGTTCGTACGTGCCTTCGGTGGGTCGTTCGACTTCGGGCCGACCTTCGCACGGCACCGGGACCTGCCCGACGCCGTACGCGGGTTCTTCACCAACGGCGGGCGACGCCTGTACGTGAGTCGCGTCGTGCCGGCGACGGCCACCGCGGCCAAGGCCACGCTGACCGGCGGCATGATCACCCGGCTGCGCACGGACGCCCTGGACGGCGCGACGACGGCCGCGCTCGCCACGACGCGCGGGCTGCGCACCGGAAGCGTCCTGCGCCTGGTCATGGAGAAGAACGGCGTCACCACCCAGTCGGCGAACCTGACGCTGAGCAGCTACGACCGGGCCACGGACACCGTGACCTTCGCGCCGGCCCTCGCCGCGGGGGTAACCTTCGAGGCGCGCTACACCCGGGTGCTGTCCAACGTCGACGGCGTGTCCGGCACGGGCACCGTCACCTCGCTCGGCGGACCGACATCGGCCAAGCCCGCCACCTTCGGCGTGGTCGCATCGAGCGTGGGCTCGTGGGGCGGCGGGGTGCGGATCGGCGTGGGCTACCGCTCCGCCGGACGCGCCGTGGTCCGCCACACCCTGATGAGCACCGCCTCGAACGCCATCCCGGTGACCTCGACTGCGGGGTTCTACCCGGGGGCGTGGGTGGAGGTCAGCTTCGGCCTCGCCGCGGGAGAGAAGGTCTACCGCAAGGTCACCCAGATCGTGGGCCAGGCGCTCGTGATCGACGGTGCCGCCGTCGCCGCGGGTGCGTGGAACCCGGTCGCCCCGGTGACCGAGACCAGGATCGTCTCGTGCGAGTTCGACCTCGAGCTCAGCTGGACCGACCCGGTCGAGCGCACGGCGGTGACGGAGAGGTTCACCGGCCTGACGCTGGAGAACGTCCCGGGTCGCTACTACGTCGACCAGCTGAGGGCCTCCTCGCTCGTCCTGGTCGACATCACCGTCGCCGCGCCGGCGGCCACCCACCCGTTCTTCTTCCCGAGCCCCGCCGACGGGCTGGCCGACAGCCTCACCACGCCTGGCATCGACGGCACGGCCGTGCCGACCGCGGCCGAGTACCGCGGGACCGAGGTGGCACCGAACCGGGCCACAGGGCTGCTGGCCCTCGAGAAGGTCGACGAGGTCGCCCTCCTCGCCGCACCGGGCGTCACCGACGTCGCGGTGCAGGGCGCGCTGATCGAGCAGGCCAGCCGGCTGATGGACCGCTTCGCGGTGCTCGATCCACCGATGTCGTCCTCGGGCGGCCCCGCCAGCCTCGACGACGTACAGCAGCACGCGACGAACTTCGACACCCGGTACGCCGCGCTCTACTACCCGCGCGTGGAGGTCCTCGACCCGGTCTCGGGACTGCCCCGGGTGCTCGCCCCGTCCGGGCACGTCCTCGGCGTGTACGCCCGGGCCGACAACACCCGCGGCGTCCACAAGGCGCCGGCCAACGAGGTGATCCTAGGCATCACCGGCCTGGAGCAGACCATCACCAAGGGGCAGCAGGAGATCCTCAACCCGCGCGGCATCAACGTCCTGCGCGACCTGCGCACCGACCGCCGGGGCTTCCGGGTCTACGGGGCGCGCTGCCTGACCAGCGAGCAGGACTGGGTCTACGTCAACGTGCGCAGGCTCTTCATCTTCATCGAGGAGTCCCTCGACGAGGGCACCCAGTGGGTCGTCTTCGAGCCCAACGACCACCGGCTCTGGCAGCGGGTCAAGGACTCGGTCTCGATCTTCCTCGAGGGCGTCTGGCGCGACGGAGCGCTGATGGGGGAGAAGAAGGAGGAGGCCTTCTTCGTCACCTGCGACCGCACGACGATGAGCGACGACGACATCCTGAACGGTCGCCTCGTGGTCGAGATCGGCATCAGCCCGGTCCGGCCCGCCGAGTTCGTCATCCTCCGCATCGGCCAGTGGCTGGGTGGCTCCAGCGTCGCCGAGCTCTGATCATCCACACCCGCACGAACAGGCAGGAGAGGCACGCCATGCCAACAGGAGATCGGGTCGACCCCTACCGTGGGTTCGGCTTCCGGGTCGAGATCGCGAACATGTCGGAGGCGGTGGCCGCCTTCCGCGAGGTCAGCGGGCTCACCGCCAACACCGACGTCACCGAGTACCGCGACGGCAACTCGAAGGACCTTCACCCCAAGAAGCTCTTCGGGCTGCGCAAGTACTCCAACGTCATCTTCAAGAAGGGCATCACCGACAACAACGAGATCTGGCTCTGGTACCGCCAGATCGTCAACGGCATCGCCGACCGCCGCAACGGCTCCATCGTGCTGCTCGACGAGGAGCACCAGGACAAGCTGCGCTGGAACTTCTACGAGGCCTGGCCGTGCAAGCTCGACTTCCCCACGCTCAACGCCACCACCAACGAGGTCGCGATCGTCTCGCTGGAGCTGTGCGTGGAGAAGCTGGAGATGGTCTGAGCGATGGCCGTGTCCCTCGTCGCCGGCGCCCACGCGCCCGGCGTACTGGTCCAGGTGGTCGACCCGCCTCCGGCCGTCGAGCCGGTCCGGGTGGACGTGCCGGCGTTCGTCTGCGTCTGTGAGCGCGGGCCGGTGGACACGCCGGTCCGGGTCGGGTCGTGGGCGCAGTTCGGCCTGGTGTTCGGGGGATTCGTGCCCAACGGGCTCGGCGCCTACGCGGTCAAGGCGTTCTTCGACCAGGGCGGCCGGGTCTGCTGGGTTACGCGGGTCGCCGCACCCGCGGTGCTGACGCGGACGCTGCCGCCGCAGCCGGCCGACCGCAGCGTCAGCCTCCTGGAGTCGGTTGCCGGGTTCGTGGTGGGTGCGGCGGCGACGGTCCGCCAGGACGACCTGGTGCACACCTACCTCGTCACCGCGATCGACACCTCCACCTCGGAGGTGACCTGGGACCGGCCGCTGCATCCGTCGCTCGACGTCACGATCGCGATGGACGTCGCCACCGGCGCGGGGCGGGCGACAGCACGGTTGCGTGGCAGTGGCGGGGTGCCGGCCCTCGACGTCGAGTCGGCCAGCCCCGGTGTCTGGGCGGACGAGGTCGAGGTGGTCGCGACGCCCGGGCGGCGGTTCGCGACGTCCAGCCGTCCGGAGGTGCCGGGCAGCCGGCTGGCGACACCGGTCGAGACGACGGCCGGGTTGCTCGTCGGTGACGAGGTCCGGATCAGCCAAGACACGGGAGGCCCGCCGGTCGTGGTCGCCGCCGTGGTCGCGGCGATCGACCACGCCGAGCGCGTCGTCCACTGGGAGGCCCCCCTGCCCCTCTCCGTGAGCCTGCTCGACAGGTTCGCGCTCGAGACGTCGTCCACCTCGATCTTGGTGCTCGACCGGGGACAGGTCGTGGAGACGTGGCCCGACCTCTCGATGCGGCCCGAGCACGAGCGCTACGCCGAGGCGGTCACCGCCGCCAGCCCGAGGATCCGCCTCGCGGTGACCGGCACCGTGCCCCCCGAGCCCGCCAGGGTCCGGCTGCGCGGTGGACGGGACGGGACCGCTGGACTTGTCGTGGCGGACCTCGTCGGGGACGAGGTGCTGGACGACCGTCGCGGGGTCGCTGCCCTGGTCGGAGTCGAGGAGCCCGCCGTCCTGGTGGTGCCCGACCTGGTCGGTACGCCGTCGGCGCCGGTGGTCCTCGCGCCACCCCAGCCGCCGGACCCGTGCGACCCGTGCGCCGAGGCCGAGACCGTTCCGGAGCGACTCGACGCGGTGGTCGTGGACGCCGGCGCCCGGTTCTCCGAGGAGGACGTCGTGCGCGCCCAGCAGGCGCTCGTCGAGTCGTGCGAGCGGCACACCGAGCGGGTTCTCCTGCTCGACCCTCCCTGCGCCGAGCGGCCCCCGACCCTGGCGGGGCTGCGGTCGTGGGCCAGCCGGTTCTCGTCGTCGTACGGCGTCGCCGTCGCCCCGTGGCTCACCGTCGTCGACCCCCGCTCGGTCAACCGGCTGCGCCGGGTGCCGGCCTCGGGCCACCTCGCCGGGATGATCGCGCAGACCGACGCGCTGGACGGGCCGTGGCGGAGCCCCGCCAACCGCAGCCTCTCCTGGGCGCACGGCGTCGACGTCGACCTCACCGAGGAGGAGCACGCGATCGCCAACGAGGACGGGATCCTCGTGGTCCGCGCGCTGCCCGGTCGGGGCCTGGTGCCGATGGGCGGGCGGACCCTGTCGGCCGACGCGCTGTGGGTCTTCTTGCCGGTCCGGAGGACCATGATCTACCTCCGGCGTGCGCTCCGCCTGCACCTCGCGTGGGCGGTCTTCGAGCCCAATGGACCACAGCTCGCTCGCACGGTCGAGTCGGCCGTCGCCACGCTGATGCGCCAGGTGTGGGAGGAGGGCGGCCTCGTCGGGCCACAGGCCGAGGACGCCTACGCGCTCCAGGTCGACCAGAGTCGCGCGGCCGCCGGCCAGTTCCTGATGGTGCTCGGCGTCGCGATCGCCAGGCCGGCGGAGTTCGTGGTCCTGCGGGTCTCCCGCACCGACAACCGCCTCGAGGTCGCCGAGATGCCTGAGGTCGTCCGGGCGGGGGTGGCCTCATGAGCGGCCTCGTCGGCGGGTTCAACTTTACGGTGCGGCTGGTCGAGACCGCGAAGCCCGCATCCGCGGTGATCGGCTCGTTCGCCCCACCGGTCGCCGGCGGGTTCTCGGAGGTCTCCGGCCTGGAGGCGACGATGGCCGTCGACGAGTGGCGCGAGGGCGGGCGCAACGACGCCGTGCTGCGCTTCCCGGGGCGGGTCACCCATCCGCCGATCAAGCTGCGCCGGGGGCTCGCGGTCAGCAAGGAGCTGTGGACCTGGCACGAGACGTTCCTCCAGGGACGCGGCCGGCGTCGCGACGGCGTGGTCGAGCTGCTGGACGACACAGGTGAGGCCGTCTGCCGGTGGCGGTTCCGGCGGGGCCTGCCGGTGCGCTGGTCGGGTCCGGCGCTGGTCGCCACGTCGAGCGCGGTGGCCGTCGAGGAGCTCGAGATCGTCCACGAGGGGCTCTTCGTGCAGACGGGCGGCGCGCTGGGCGAGCTGCTCAACACCGTCACCTCGATCTTCGGGGGGCCGTGATGGACGTCCACATCGGCGAGATGGACGCCACCGTGCGCGCCGTCGACGACCGGTCGCTGCTCAGCCCCGACGTCATCGACGCGGTCACCCAGGCCGTCATCCAGCGCCTCGACCAGCGTCGGGCCGACGACGCGCGCCGGCACGACGACGCCAGTCCCTGGACGTCCGTGCGATCGGGAGGCTGCTGATGGCCGTCCTCGCCAAGGCCCGGTTCCACCGGCTCGCCACGTCCGCGGACATGCAGGGCAAGACCCTCGACGTCCAGTACAACCCGAGCGAGCTGACCTTCACCAAGACGGCGCAGGTGGCCGAGATCCCGGTGCCCGGCCTGGACACCCCGTTGTTGCAGTACGTCCGCGGCCAGGCCGAGACGGTGTCGGTGGAGCTGTTCTTCGACTCAACCGAGGACGGCACCGGCGCCGAGGCGGCACCGGTCACCAAGCGTACGGACAAGTTCTACGACCTGATCAAGGCCGAGCGCTCGACCCACGCTCCGCCCGTGCTCCTCTTCACCTGGGGCGGCACCGCGTTCCCGGGGGAGAAGCGGGACGCCTTCCGGTGCGTGGTCACGAGCGTCCGGCAGCAGTACACGATGTTCGCGCCCAACGGCGTACCGCTCCGCGCGAAGCTGACCGTCGACCTCAAGGAGTACAAGCCGCTCCGGCTCCACCTGCAGGAGCTGGGCTTCCTCTCCGCCGACCACACCAAGGCGACGGTCGCCCGCGATGGAGACTCGCTGAGCCGGATCGCCTACCGGGAGTACGGCGACGCCCGCGAGTGGCGCCGGATCGCCGACGAGAACCGGATCGCCGACCCGCTCGCCCTGAAGGCAGGCACCGTGCTCCGCGTCCCGAAGGGGGCGAGCCGATGACCGTAATGCCGCTCTACAGCGCGAACCAGTCGTTCTACGTCCCGGCGTTCGAGATCGAGGTCAACGGCTACCCCTTGCCGCGCAACGTGGTGCGTGACGTCATCGAGGTCACCTTCGAGGACAACCTCGACGACATGGACTCGTTCTCGTTCGTGGTCAACAACTGGGACACCGACCGGTTGCGGCCGCAGTTCGTCGGCGAGGGGGCCGACGAGAAGTTCTGGGGCCTCGTGCAGCCGGGCAACGGCGTCAACATCTCGCTCGGCTACCGCGGCGAGCGCACGGACCTCCGGCTGATGACCCGCGGGTTCCTGACCGCCCTCGACCTCGACCTGCCGGACTCCGGCAGCACCCGCCTGACGGTGCGGGGGCTGAGCGTGCTCGACAAGCTCCGGGACCGCCAGTACACGTGGTCGTGGCCCGAGACCGGCAACGGCACCACGAAGGACAGCCTGGTGGCGCAGGACATCGGGAACTCGGCGGGTGCCGCTGACGGCAAGCCCCGTCTCACCGGCATCGAGGGGGTCCGGATCAGCGACGAGGTGCTCAAAGACGAGCCCGACCAGGACCACGTCTTCATGAACAACCAGTACCCGATCGTCTTCCTGCTCCAGCTCGCGCGGCGCAACGGCTACGACGTCTACCTGGTGACCCGGCCGGACAAGAAGTACGAGCTGTACTTCGGCCCGTCCCGCTACGTGCGGGACCGGACCTACCTCCTCGAGTGGGGGAAGACACTCACGTCGCTGAAGACGTCCATCTCGACGGCCCGGCAGGTCAAGAAGGTCACCGTGCTCGGATGGGACCGCGTCAAGAAGCAGGGCGTGAAGGGCGAGGCCACGATCGAGGCCGACGGCGGGATGCTGCCCGCGACCACCCGGGCGCTGGCGCGGGCCAACGGCCGCGAGGAGGTCGTCACCGACCACGTGATCGCCACCGAGCAGGCGGCCCGGGCCAAGGCCGTCGAGCTGCTCAACTCGATCGCGGCACGGATGGTCGAGGTCGAGGGCGTCGTCATCGGCCTGCCCGACCTGCGCGCGGGGCGGCGGATCCGGATCGAGCGCGTCGGCCCGCACCTGACGGGCAACTACTTCGTGACCTCGTCCAGGCACGTCATCAACGACACCGGCTACCGCACCACCTTCAAGGCGCGGCTCGAGGGAGACCAGGAGGCACGCTCATGACGAGCACCGCAGGCACGCTCGCCGCCGGCAGTCCGGTCGCCAACCAGCAGGGGCTGGTGCTCGGGCTGGTGGTGGACACCGAGGACCCGCTGGGGCGCGGTCGCGTCCGGGTCGCCTACCCCTACCTCGGCGTGCAGACCCGCAGTGCCTGGGCGCCGATCGCCGCACCGATGGCCGGCCACGACCGCGGCTGCTGGTTCGTGCCGGAGGTCGGCGACGAGGCCGTGCTCGGCTTCGACCGCAACGACCCGAGCTGGCCGATCGTCCTCGGCTTCCTCTGGAACGGCGTCGACGACCCGCCGTCGACCTCGACGAAGGAGCGGATGATCCGCTCGGTCAACAAGCACACCATCCGGTTCCTCGACCCGACACCGGAGAACGGCAACGACGGCGGCATCGCGATCGAGGACTCGTCGGGCAACTCGATCGTGATGAGCAACGGGAAGGTCGTCATCCACGCGGTGGGACAGCTCGAGCTCGACGCCGCCGCCATCGTCCTGACCAGCCTCGGCAACCGCCGGGTGGTCACCCCGAACTCCAACCCGATCTGAGGACGTCCCATGGTGCCGACGTACGACATCCCGCTGAGCGAGCCACTCCAGAAGGCGCTCGAGCCGCTCTCGTGCGCCGACCTGGCGCTGCCGATGCCGTCGCCGATGAAGGTCGAGCTCCCGTTCGGCGGATCGATCAACGCCCTGGTCGACACCTCCAAGGGCATCCCCAACGACTGCTCGATGAACTACAACCTGATGCTCCAGATGGCGCCGCTCCTGGCCGCCCTCTCGTGCCCGATGAAGATCCTCAAGCTGCTGAAGCCGCTGATCGACATCATCAAGGCCGTCCCGAGCCTCGACCCGATCAAGATCGGCGAGGCGATGCCGGAGTTCACCGAGGCGGCCATCGAGGTGATGGCCTGCTTCACCGCCTTCGCCAAGGTCCCGCTGATGGTCATGGACCTGCTCAAGCTGATCCGCTCGGTGCTCAACTGCCTGCTCGGTCAGCTGCGCACGATCCGCAACGCCATGAACGGCCTGGCGCTGCGCATGGGCGACGCCGAGGGCCGGCCCGAGCTGCGCAACCAGCTCGAGTGCGCGCAGAAGAACCTGGCCACCCAGGCCGAGGCGATGACCAGCTCGATCGACCCCATCGCCGGCGTGCTCGCCCTGGTGACCACGGTGGCGGGTCTGGCGGGCATGCAGCTCGACATCACGCTCGAGACCGGCGGGGCGCCCCCCGAGGACACCGAGGCCCTCGACGCGATCATCGTCGTGCTCGAGACCGCCGTCACGGCCATCACCGCGATCGTGGGTGACTGACGTGCCCGACACCAGGTCCTTCCTCGGCGGTGGTGTGAGGTTCCCGATGGTCGTGGGACCGCACGGTGGGTTCGCGATGTCGTACGGCGAACGCTCCGTCGCCGAGTCCCTGTGGCTGGTCCTCTCGACAGCGCTCGGCGAGCGCCAGATGAACCCGACGTTCGGGTGCGGCGCGCACGACCTCGTGCTGGCCCCGATCAACGACGCGACCTTCGCCACGGTCGCCCACCACGTGCGTGAGTCCCTGACCACCTGGGAGCCGCGGATCGACGTGCTCGACGTACGGGTCACCCAGAAGGGCGACCTCGCCAACGTGCTGCTGGTGGCGATCGACTACCGCCTCAAGGACAACAACGCGATGAACAACCTGGTCTACCCCCTCTACATCGGTGAGGGGGAGCTGCGATGACCGGGCTGGTGCCACCGAACCTCGACGACCGGACGTACGACGACCTGCTCGTGCAGGCGCGCTCGCTGATCCCGCGCTACCTGCCGGAGTGGACCAACCACAACGACGCCGACCCGGGGATCACGCTCCTCCAGCTGTTCGCGTGGTTCACCGACCAGCTCGTCTACCGCGTGAACCAGGTGCCGGAGCTGAACCACGTGAAGTTCCTCCGGCTGCTGGGCATCCAGACCAGGCCGGCGCAGCCGGCGCGGGTCGACCTGACGTTCACCACCGCCACCAATGCGGACGTCGACGTCCCAGCGGGAACCCAGGCGTCCGCCCCAGGACCCGACGGCAAGCCGGTCGTCTTCGAGCTGGCCGAGGGGTTCACCGCCGTCGGCGCACCCCTCCAGGCGGTGCAGACCTTCGACGGGTTCGCCTTCCGCGACGTCACCACGGCCAATGTGACGGCCGACCAGACGTTCACCCCGCTCGGCCCCTACGCCCACGAGGGCTCCGCCCTTCTCCTGGGCTTCCCGGGCACCGGCGCCGGCGGCATCGGTCCGTGCACCGACAGCGCGATCACCCTCATGGTCTACGTGTCGGCGGGGCGCGCGATCCCGGTCGCCCAGGCCGGTGCCCTGGCCGTGCCCCAACCGGCCCGCTTCGCCTACGAGTACTGGGACGGCGTGGGGTGGGAGCCGCTGGGAGTGGAGCGCGACGAGACCGCGGCGTTCACGGTGAGCGGGCGCGTCGTCCTCTTCGGACCGGGTGCCTCCGCGCGTCGGGAGAAGGTCGGCCAGGTGCCCCAGGAGCTGCACTGGCTCCGCGTGCGGATGGTGAGTGGCGCCTACGAGCGCGGCCCCGTCCTGGAGCGGGTCGCACCCAACACCGTTCCTGCGCGGGCAGCGGTGACGCTGCGCGACGAGGTGCTGGGTGGCTCCGACGGGATGCCCGAGCAGGGCCCGTTCACCCTGTCACGGGCACCGGTGGTCGCCCTCGACCGTGCGGAGCGGCTGCGCCGCGACGACGGGCGCATGGTCAGCGTGGACAGCCTGCGGTTGGAGATCGACGAGGGGAGCGGCTTCCAGGTGTGGCAGGAGGTGGACGATCTCGGCGGGTCCGGTCCGGATGACCCTCACTACCTGCTCGACCGGACGACGGGGGAGGTGCGCTTCGGTGACGGTCGGCACGGTGCCATCCCGACCGGCAACGTCCTGGCGCCCGCCTCCAACATCGTCGCCCGGCGGTGGCTGAGCGGTGGAGGAGCCGCGAGCAACGTGGGCGCGGGGACCGTCACGACCCTGGCGACCGCCGTCCAGGGGATCCGCGGCGTCCGTAACGACCTGGCCGCGGTCGGCGGCACCGACGGCGAGACGGTCGACGCCGCCAAGCTGCGTGCCCCCGCCGAGCTGAAGGCCAAGGGCCGCGCGGTCACGTCCGGTGACTTCGAGCTGTTGGCCCGTACGGCGCCGGCCAATGTCGCCCGCGCCCACGCCCTCGCGCTGCGCCACCCGCGCTACCCGGACGTCGACGTCCCGGGCGCGGTCACCGTGCTCGTGGTCCCGGATGCGCCGGGGGCTGCGCCACGTGCCACCCAGGCGACGCTGATGGCGGTCTGCGCGTGGCTGGACCGGCACCGGTTGGTCACCACCGAGGTGTTCGCGACGTGTCCGACGTACCGCCGGGTGCGCGTGGTCGCGGACGTCGTAGCGAAGCCGGACGCCGACTCCGCACAGGTGCGCCGAGGCGTGGCCGAGGCGGTCACGACGTTCCTGCACCCGCTGCGTGGCGGCGACGACGGCCAGGGCTGGCCCTTCGGCGGCACCATCTACTACTCGGACCTCTTCCGGGTGGTGCTCGGCGTGCCCGGTGTCTTCAGGGTGCGTGACAACCAGCTGACGGTCGAGCTCGACGAGGAGCGCCAGCCGTTCTGCCGGGACGTCGAGCTGCTGCCCGGCGAGCTGGTGCAGCCACTGGATCCCGATGTGCGGGTGGTGTACGCATGACCGCGCGATGGTTCCTCCTCGCCGACCACCCCGGTTGGCGCTCGAGCCCGGTGCTGAGCAGCGGGACCACCACGGAGTGCGGGCGGCTCCGCCTGGCCGAGACCCGTCCGCCCACCGTGCTCGACTGCCCGCCCGAGAGGTACATCGACCTGCCGTGCTGCGAGCGCGCCGTGCTCCGGCCGGAGGACCGGACGGTGGCACTGACCACGGGGATGGGTCAGCTGCGTGCGGTGGCCGGACCGTGGCGGGTCGTGGGCGCCGACGACGACGCGGTCACCGTCGAGGCGGTCGCGACGACGTGGCGGGTGCCGGCAGACGGGTGTGCGCCGGTTCGTGAGTGGCCCGAGGGAGCGTGGGCGCCTGACGGCCTCGTCTGCCTCGATGACGGTGAGGTCGGCGTGCTCGACCGGCAGGCCGGGCTGGTGCACGTCATCGACGAGCGCGGCCGGTGGCGGGAGGCCAGGCCGGCCGCCGAGGTGCCCGGTTGTCGTCCGGGTCCCGTGCTCCGCTACCCGACGAGTGGCACGGCCGCTTCGGTGGCGCTCGACTCGGGCACCCCCGGCTGTCGCTGGCACCGGGTCGTCCTGAACGGGCAGGTGCCGCAGGGCAGTCGGGTCGAGGTCGAGGTGCTCGTCACGGACGCCGACCTCGGCGAGGGGGAGGTGGCGGTCCTCCCGAACGACCGGTGGGTGGTGGCCGGCGTGTTCGGCGACCCGGGCGTGACCTCGTGGGACGTGCTGGTCCCCGGACCGCGCGGGCGCTACCTGTGGCTCCGGCTGCGGCTGGTCGGCGACGGGACCGTCTCCCCGAGGGTCGACGACGTCGAGGTGCACTTCCCCCGGGAGACGTCGCTGCGCGAGCTGCCCGCGGTGTACGCCGCCGGAGAGTCCGACGCGCTGGAACGCCTGTTGGCGCTGACAGACACGGTCCGCGGATCTGTCACCGGGGTGCTCGACGACGTACCGCGCGAGCTCGACCCGCGCAGCGCGGATGCCGACCCCGCGCGCGACCTGCTCGCCTGGCTCGGCACGTGGGTGGGCATGGCCGGCATGGGCGCCCTGCCGGAGGAGCGCCGGCGCCGGCTGGTCGCCGCCGCGGCCGATCTCTACCGGCGCCGCGGGACCCCCGACGGGGTCGCACGCCACGTTGGCCTGTGGCTGGGTCGGCGTACGCAGGTCCTGGAGCACTACCGCCTGCGGCGGTGGGCTGTGCTGGAGCACGGGAGGCTGGGCGACACCACCCAGCTCTTCGGGCGCGAGGTCGTCGGGCGGCTCCAGCTGGACGGCGGTTCGGCCATCGGCGCCTTCCGGCTGGTGAGCACGCCCTCGCCACGCCAGGACCCGTTCGCGGTCTTCGCCCACCGGTTCACGGTGTTCGTGCACGCGGCGACCTGTGACGGGCCCGACGACCTCGACGACCTGGCCGCCGCGGCGGCGAGCGTCCTCCGGGCTGTGCAGCCCGCCCACACGCTGTCGTCCGTCGCCGTGGTGACACCCACCGCACGGGTGACGGAGCAGGCGGCCCTCGGCATCGACGCAGTGGTCGCGGGCCCGCCGCCCCCAGCGCGGCTCGGCGACCGGCTCGGGGGCGAGCACGGCACCCCCTTCACCGTCGCGCGCGACCCACGTCGCGGCGACCTTCCGGCCATCGGCATCGACGCCCGGGTGGGCACCCGGGCGGTCATCGGATGAGGAGAACGAGATGAACGCCTCCAGCACCCTCGCCCCCGGGCACTGCTGCGACACCTGTCAGAGTCCGCAGCTGTCCCGGAACCTGTGGTGGGTCGGCAAGCTGATGACCGAGCGGGACCTCACCGACGAGCAGCGCTACCAGCTCGGCAAGCTCACCCGCCACAACCAGTATCTCCACGGAACCGGCCTGGTCTGCGGGCTCGAGGTCGGCCAGCACCCCAACCCGGCGTGCCGCCCCGACTACGTGGTCGTGGCCCCGGGCGCCGCGATCGACTGCTGCGGCAACGAGATCCTGCTCACGCACGAGGAGGTCGTGCCGCTGCGCCAGCTCGCGCTGGACCGATGGGCTGCCGACCACGACGGTGAGGAGCTGACGGGGAGCCACCGGCTCCAGCTGTGCCTCTCCTACCGCGAGTGCCTCGCAGAGGAGGTCGAGACCATCCTCGACGGGTGCGGGTGTGGTGACGCCGTCTGCGATCACGACTCGTGCCGTCCCAGTCGCGTCCTCGACTCCTACCGGTTCGGCGTGGTCATCGACGCACCACTGCCCGCGCGACCGATGCCCGCCTCGCTCGACTGGGCCTCGAGCCTGGCCGTCGCCGGGACCGTCGGCTTCGCCCTGGACGCGGCGGGTGACAAGTCCTACGTGATCACGGAGACCTCCCTCCTGGTGTTCGCCGCGAGCACGGGCGCCGTGCTCGCCGTCCAGCCGCTGCCCGCCATCGGACTCGACGTAGCGGTGTCCCGCACCGGCGACCGGGTGTACGTCGCCGTGGCCGACACCGACGCGGTGCTGGTGCTCGATGCCGCCGACCTGAGCACGGTGGTCGCGCTCGACCTGCCGGCCGCGCCCGCGGGCGCCGTACGGCTGGCCGCCCGGCCCGACGGTGGCCTCGTCGCGCTCGACGTGAACGGAGCGACGGTGCACGCGTGGTCACCCGACGCGGACACGGGCTCGGGGTCCTCGACGTCCCTCGAGGGCAGCGCGACGACGGGGACCTCCCCGACGTCGGTCGCGGTCTTCCCCGACGGCGAGGGCTGGGCCGTGGGTGGGGGTGACGGCAGCGTGCTGCTGGTCGAGGCCACCGACCCGACCACCGGTCACTCGGTGGCTCTGACCGGGGTCCTGGTCGTCGCCGCGGTGCCCGCCGCGGGGGAGCAGCGGCTCCTCGTCGCGGACGCGGTCGCCCGGGAGGCCCGGCTCTACACCGCAGACCTGACCAACGGCACGCTCACGGTGCTGGGCGGACGCGGTGACACGGTCGACGAGCCCGCGGCGCTGGCCGTGGCAGGCAGCGGCGCGTGGGGCGTGGTCGTCGCAACGCGCGTCAGCGACGACGCAGGCACCGTGCGGGTGCTCGACCTCGTGGCGCTGGGCGCCGGGGACACCGCCGCCGGTGAGGCCGAGGTCGTGGGCGACGGTCCCACAGGAGTGGCCATCGACCCTGTGCGGTCGCGGGTGCTGGTGGGCTCGACCGGGGGCGCCGATGCTCCAGCGGGTGCCGGAGTGGCGGTCCTCGACCTCTCGGTGAACGACTGCGGTGCCTCGCTCGGCGAACGGGCCTGCCCCGACTGCGGCACCGCGGACTGCCTGGTGCTGGCGACCATCGAGTCGTGGGAGCCCGGTGGTCCCTTCACCGACGACACCCTGACCGGTGCGGGCCGGATGCTGCTGCCGAGCGTCTGCCAGCTCGCGGCCGCGGTCGAGTGCCTGCTCAAGCGCCCGTCGGCGACGGGAGAGCCCGGCCCGGTGGGACCGGCCGGGCCGACGGGTCCGGAGGGACCGCCCGGCCAGGACGGCGAGGACGGCGAGGACGGGCTGCCCGGTGAACCGGGGGAGCCGGGCGAGCAGGGAGACAAGGGAGACAAGGGGGATCCCGGCGAGAAGGGGGACAAGGGGGATCCCGGCGAGAAGGGAGATCCCGGGGAGTTCCCGCTGGTCAAGCTGCCGCAGGTCGTCGCGCTGTCCTGGGAGCATCGCGGCACCCTCAGCGCGACCGAGCAGCGGCGCATCAAGGAGCTGGGCGTCATCGTGGCGTTCAGCGAGCCGATGGACGCCTCCACGTTCGACTTCATGTCGGTCACCGTCTACGTCCGGACGCGTGCCGAGACCAGCACGGAGCCGGGCTGGCACTGGGTCGCGCTGGACCGCGACCCCCAGCCGGTGCGCGTGCAGGCGACCTGCGGGGACGTCATCAAGGAGTTCGAGCGCGAGCCGGCCGAGGACGACGTCATGGGCGTCCGGATCGAGCTGGGGCCTGAGGTGCCGCAGGGCGTTTACAGGGTCGTCCTCGACGGCGACGCCCTCCTGTCCTGGAACGAGGACGAGCGGCTCGACGGCTCGGTCGGGAAACGGGCCCTCGACGGCAACCACCTGGGCCCCGGGCTCACCAAGCGCTGTCCGACCGGCGACCACATCGAGGGCGGCCGCTTCGAGAGCTGGTTCCGCATGGGAAAGGATGACCAGTGAGCATCTTCGAGATCGGACGCAAGGCTTCGCGGGCGTCCACGGGGCACGGACACGGGAGCGGCTGCGGCTGCTCGTCGTGCGCAGGCCTGCACACGTTCGTGCGGCCGCGCTTCTTCGCGGGCCAGCTGCTCACCGACACCGAGCTTACCGCGCTGACGACGTACATGATCGACAAGGACCGGCTGCACAACCGGTTCCTGCACGGCACCGGGGTCGTGTGCGGCCTGCAGGTCGAGTGCGACGACTGCGGCCCCGGCGTCGTCGTACGTCCCGGGTACGCCATCGACCCACAGGGAGCCGACATCGTGCTGCCCGGCGGCGTCACCGTCGACGTCGTCGACCTCGTGAACGCGTGCACCCGACAGCAGCGCGCCGCGGACTGCGACCCGCCGAGGATCCCCGAGGCGAAGGGCTGTGAGGAGGACGAGCAGTCCTGGTGCCTGTGGGTGCGGTACGTCGAGAAGCAGGGCCGCGTCGTGGCGCCACTCGGCGGCACGGCGAGCGGCACCTGTGGCTGCGGCCGGTCCTCGGGAGGCTGTTCGGGTGGCTGTTCCGGCGGTGGATCGGGCGGGTGCTCGGGCAACTCCAGCGGCCCGGGCGGCTGCGGCTGCGGCGGGTCGGGCGCGGCGACCACGACCTCCCGATCGACGAGGTCGGGTGGCTGTGGCTGCGGGGGGTCGACGGGGTCCTCCGGGCGGAGCTCGTGCTCGTGCTCCGAGGCCGGCCGCCCCGCGCGCCGCGCGCCGGCCGACTGCGAGCCGAGCCGCGTCAGCGAGCTCTACGAGTTCGGCGTCGCGGGTCGAGACGGCGGGTGCTGCGACGAGTCGCTGGCCGACCGCCTGCAGGGGACCTTTCCCGTCAAGGTCGTGGAGTGCATCACGAGCCTGCGGCCGCTGCTCAGCCGCGGGCTGACCAAGAACATGCAGACCAGTGCGCTTTCGCTGGCCCTGGGGGCGCAGGTGAGTGCGTCGAACGACTCGGCGCGGACGGCGATCTGCACGCTGTACCAGAACGTGGTCGAGCTCTACCGGCGCGACCCCTTGCACACGGAGTGCATCCTGCCGACCGAGCTCTTCGAGATCGACTGCTCGCCCTACGACCGGGAGAAGGAGACGCTCGAGGAGTATCGCCAGCGGCTGTTCGCGGCGCTCGAGGCGCTGATCATCCTGGTGCTGCTCTACCTGCGGGACTGCATCTGCTTCAGCCTGCTCCCTCCGTGCCCGCCTGACACCTGCGACGACCGGGTGATGCTGGCCTGCGTCACGGTCCGCGACGGCAAGGTGGTGCGGATCTGCAACCTGTCGTGCCGCCGGTACGCCGGGTCGTTCGTCACCCGTGAGTACTGGATGCCCATCGGACCCGTGCTCAGCTGGCTGGCGGCGCTGGTGTGCTGCTTCCCGATCCCGACGCGACGCTTCGTGCGGATGCCCGACGACGACGGCGACCTGCAGAACAGCCGGATGTCCCTCAAGAGCAACCTGATCGGGCCGCTGAACTCCGGAGCGTTCGACACGATCCTCAGCACGCTGCGGGCCGACAACTTCGCGCTGGCCGGGCTGTGGCGGGACCGTGCGCGCACCGCCGTACGCCGGGTGCAGCCCCTCAGGCGACTGATGGACGTGGAGGACAGGCTCAGGGAGGAGAAGGGCACGACCTCCTTGGCGCCCCTGCTCCACACCGACCTGGCCAAGGCACGTGCCTCGCTGCGGCGCAAGGGCATCAAGGTCGAGGTGGTCGAGGTCCAGGACCGCGCCGAGGCCCTCGGCAGGGACCTGGTGCCCAGAGCGGCGAAGGGTGACACCGCGACGCTCTACACGCTCGGCGGGACCATCGTCGGGGTCAGCGGAGCACGGTCCACGGTCGGTACGCCGGGAGGCGGGTCATGACCACGCTGCCGGTCACCGCGCTCGACATCGCCAGGACCCGCTACTCGGAGAACCAGTTCCTCACGACCGGCGACTTCCAGGTGGAGCAGGACTACCACCGGCGTACGCAGGCCCGGCACGAGCTCGGTGGCCACACGTGGGGGATCGTCGTCGGCCTCGACCTGGTCGAGACCCCCGACGCCGCCGACCCCACGCTCGTGGACGTCCACCTGACTCCCGGCATGGCGGTCGACGGCTACGGCCGGCAGATCGTAGTGCTGGCGCGGACGCCGATCGACGCCGCGCTCTTCGACGCGTTCGTCGACGATGCCCACCGCAGCGTCTGGATCGAGTTCGACGAGACCACCGCGAGGCCGCCCGAGGACGGGTGGGCCGACTGCCTCGACGGCCAGCGGACGCGCACGGTGGAGACGTTCCGGCTCGTCGTCGACCCGGTGGACGAGACGACCGAGGTGAGCGTCGAAGGAGGCACGACCGCACCCCGACCTGCCCCGAGCGGCGTGACGGAGGTCCCCGCCGACACGTCGGTGCCCTACCAGGAGGTGCCTCTGGAGCCGCCGCTGGCCCGGTGGCTCGTGCGGCTCGGCGACGTCCGCTGGGACGGGACCGTACGCCGGCTCCGGCCGGCCGCCGCGGGTCGGCTCGAGCACGCCCGCCGCTACGTCGGCTCGATCGCGGCCGAGGTGCTGTCGCCGGACCACACGCTCCGGGTCGCCAGGCGCACGCCCGAGGCCGACCCCGACGCCACCGACTTCGCCCGGCTCGAGGGCCGGCTGCGCGTCCAGGGCCGGGTCAACGCCGAGCGCGAGGTGTGGATAGAGGGGCACGCCCTGCGGTTCACCCTCGCCGCGGGTGCCGACGACGGGGTTCCGATGACGCTGGTGCGCGACAGCGTCGGCGGGGGGCACCGGCTGCGCCTCCAGCTCGGTGAGGACGCCGAACCGACGACCCGGCTCTCGATCAGCGCGGGCGACGACACCACGACGTCCGTCGAGGTACGCGCCGACGGGCGTGTCCGGCTCCCCGTCGGACCGCTCGAGATCGGGCCGGCCGGCCTCCAAGAGGTCGAGCTGGCGTCGCCGGCGTACGGCCTGGGCACGCAACGTCCCGCCTCGGGCACCGCGTCGGGGACCCTCTACTTCCGCAGCCCGCAGCGCTTCGCCTGGTACACCGGCGGCAAGCACGACGCCGCCGAGCTTGCGCCCGGCACGGGTGGCACGCGGCGGCTGGTGCTCGACGAGGAGGGCTCGCTCGACTTCGGGTCGACCACGCACCAGATGCTCAAGCTGTGGGGCAGCTCGTCGGGCGGCTACGGCATCGGCGTCCAGCCCTACACGCTCTACTTCCGCACCGGCCACGACATGGCCTGGTTCCAGGGCGGCTCGCACGTCGACACGCGGGGCGGGCCCGGCGGTAGTGGTCGGCTGATGATGAAGCTCGACGAGGACAACACGTTCCACGTCTACGGTGCCGCCACGACGCAGGCGAACCTCACGGTCGGGTCAGGGGCCAACGGCGCCCTGGTCGCGCGCCACGTCAACGGCAAGCAGGTGGGCAACGACGGTGTCGACCACCTCTACCTCAACTACGCGACCGGGCGGAACGTCGTGGTCGGCGTCTCCGGCACCCCGTCGGCCCTGGAGGTGTTCGGCGCGCTGCAGGTGCGGCAGGGCGGACTGGCCTCGGTCCAGTCCGTGATCAAGGTGGTGACCCGCGACGCCGTGGTCAGAAACGGATCGTCGGGCACCGCCGGCGCCCCCGGCGCGTGGAACGTCTCCTGGGCAGGCGAGTTCGACGACGTCTACGCCGCCTTCGTGGTGATGCGCGGCTTCAGCCTCGGCTTCGACCTGTTCCTCTCCAGCCCGTTCCACGTGGAGAGCACCGAGGCCATCCCTCAGCACGTGTGGGCGCAGATGGGCGGCTTCAACGCCAACGGGGCCTTCGGCACCGCCTTCTGCTCGGAGTCGCACGCCGAGTACGAGCAGGACAACCACACGGCCATCACGGTGGTCGCGATCGGAAGGAAGTACACATGACAGGCATCGACGAGCGGCTCGCCGAGCTCCGGGCGGAGCTGGAGGCCGGGGAGCAGGCGCTGGCCGACCTCGACCAGCGTCGCGAGCAGATCATCACGAGCATGCTGCGGATCTCCGGCGCCGTGCAGGTGCTCGAGGAGCTGGCAGCAGCCGACGAGCCGGCGGCCTGACCAGTGGCGGTCGCGTCGGTGGCCCGCGTGGGCGTGCAGGCGCTCGTGCCGCGCGGGCTGGACGACGCGGCGGTCGGCAGGTTGCGCGCCGCCGTGGGACGTCCGCTGGTTGAGGCCGTCCCCGACGCGTTCGGCATGCTCGAGGAGGTCGACGCGGGAGCGTGCTGGCTGCTGCGTGCGGTGCGGGTGGACGTACGGGTCCCGGCTTCGGAGCCCGACCCCGCCCGTCACGCGGCCCGGATCGCCCGCGCCATGGCCGCAGCCGTCGAGAGGATCGTGCACGAGGGGCCGTCGGCGGACGCCGTACGCTACGCCGGGCGCCCCGAGTACGTCGCCGCCTACGTGGCCGCCGTCCTCGACGGCCGGACGGGCACGTGGGTCTTCGACCGGTTCCGGGCGCTCGCGGGCCTGCGTCCCACCGAGGCGCTGGTCGCGGCCGCGCAGCACGCCGGCACGGACGTGCTCGACGTGGTCGCGGCGCTGGCGACCGACGGCTGCTGGCCGCGACTCCTCGACCGGAGCACCCACGGGGAGGCAGCTCGCCTGGCCGAGGTGGTCGGCAGGCTCCGTGCACCCACCGCGGGTGAGGCCGTGCTGGCCGAGGCGCGATCCCTGCGCTCCCTCGCCACGAACGGCGCGGGCCCGGGGCCGCTGGCGCGCGCGGTCGAGCGCCGGCTGCGACTGCTGGGCGAGGTCATCCGGACCGGCGCCGTAGCCGGTGAGGCGGTCACAGCAGCGTGGCTGGTCGAGCCGGCGGCGGGCGATGTGTCCGGTCGCGAGGTCCCCGGCGAGAGCCCCCACGTGGCTGAGCCGCAGGTGGAGCCCTCCCGGCCCGACGTCCAGGAGGAGCACGAGGACGCCGTACCGGTGGCGAAGTGGGAGGTGATCTCGATGGGTGACCGGATGACCGCTGTCGGCGCGCCGGCCTTCCTCCTCGCGCCCGACCTCGACGACCTGGTCCCGCACGAAGGCCCGGGTTCCGCGTTCGCCGGTGCCACGCGTGCCGCCGGTGAGGCGCGCGCCCTGCTCCTGGCGGCGGTGCTGGGACGCGAGTCCTCGGCCGATGACCCAGCGGTTCGGCTGGCGGCCGGCGCCGAGCCGCGCCAGCGCGAGCAGGACACGACCGAGGTGCAGGCTCTCCTCGACGCGTCGGCCGGCTGGCTGGACGATCTGGCCGCCGACGAGACCTTCGGCTGGGAGCACCCCGCTGACGCCGAGTGGCTCGCCCCGGTGGGCACGGTCGACCCACGCCTCACCCTCGTCGCACGGGCGGTGCTCCGCCGGTTCGCCGCCCACCTGCCCGGGTTCGGTCGCTCCGGAGCCGGGTACCTCGCCGAGCGGGTGCTCCCGCTCGGGGGCACCATCCGCCTTGACGAGGACGCCGTGGTCGTGGAGCTGCCGCGACCGCAGCTCCACGTGCTGCTCGCGCTCGCCGACCTCGACGCGTTCACCTACCACTGCCGCTGGCTGGACGTCCCGGTCGTGGTCGTGCACGAGGCGGACTGATGCCCGCCCCCGATGCCTGCGTCGACTGGGTCGCGTCCGCACTGCTCGCAGCGTGGGAGCGCCAGGAGTCCGAGGGTCGCTACCGGGGAGCGGACGAGTTCCGCGCGCTGCACATCGACGCCGACGATGCCCTGGCGAGCTGGCGGGCGGCGACCCTGCCGAGTTCGCCGTGGCCACCCGAGCTCGCCGCGTGGTTCGACGACTGGAGCGCGGACTGGCCGGAGGCCGACCGCCTCGGCCTCGATGCCGCCGAGCGGCTCGTCGCGGCACTCGCGGTCGGCGTGGAGCTCGAGCCCCGCCTCCGTCCGCTGGTCGCCGCGCTGGGCGACGATCCCACCCAGCGCCTGCCGACGGTGGCGCTCGCTGCCGAGGTGGCGGGGAGCGTGGGGCTGGTCCCGGAGCACGTACGCCGTGCCTGCGCCTCGGACGGCCGCCTGGCCTGGTTCGACGTGGTCCGGGTAGTGCCGACGGCTGGGCGGGCCTCCGGGCTCGACGCGCAGGTGGTGGCCTCTGCCTGGCTGGTCGGTGCCGGAGACACGACGGCCACCGACCTGCCCGTGCGCTGGGTGGACGGCCAGGCCGACCGTCGGCCGGAGCCGACCCTCGTCACGACGCGTCGCGCCGCGAACCCTCCCTGGGCCGCGACGGGGGCCGACCACGTCCTGCACGCCGAGCGCGTGGCGGATCTCGCCGGGGCGGCGCAGAGCGCGTTGTCCGGGGAGCCGGCGGACCTGGAGTCCGTCGGGCGCCTGAGCCGCACGGCCCTGCTGGCCGGCTCGCCGTTGGTCCTCGCGGTCGACACCGCGCCGGCGACCTGGCTGTGCGACGCCTGCGACCGCGCGACGCGTCACGGATCGACGGTCGTGGTGAGCACCGAGCCCGGCACCAGGTGGATGCCTCCGGCCGGGTGGCGACCGGTCGAGGTGGAGCCGCTGGACGCCGAGGGCCGGGCGGACCGGTGGGCCGCGTCCCTCGCCCGTCACGGGCTGGTCGCGGACCGGGGAGCACTGGCCGGACTGGCGGTCGAGCTGGCTCTGCCCGCGCGGGCGATCGACGACGCGGCCGCGCGGGCAGCATCGGTCGCCGCCCGCAAGCGGGTCGGTGTCGCCCAGCTGAGGGCGGCCGCCCGCCGCACGGTGTGGCGTGACCTGACCACCGTGGCCCGGCCCGGGCCCACCGGCGCGGGATGGGACGACCTGGTGGTCGCCCCGCTGGCGCACCGCCAGCTGCGCGAGATCGCCGGGGCCCTGGGCAGCCGCGCCCGGGTCCTCGATGTCTGGGGCTTCGGCGGGCGGCCGGGCAGCCGCGGCTACCACCTGCTCTTCGCGGGACCACCCGGCACCGGCAAGACACTCGGTGCCGCGGTCATCGCGCAGGCAGCAGGGCTCGAGCTGTGGGTGGTCGACCTGGCCCGCGTGGTCGACAAGTACCTCGGTGAGACCGAGAAGCAGCTGGACCGGGTGCTGACCGCGGGGCAGGCCAGCGGCGCGATGCTGCTCTTCGACGAGGCCGATGCGCTCTTCGGTCGCCGCGGCGACGTACGCGAGGCACGGGACCGCTGGGCCAACGTCGAGGTCGCCTACCTGCTCCAGCGGATCGAGGAGCACGACGGAGTCACCGTGCTCACCACCAACCTCAGCCACAACCTGGACGAGGCGTTCTCGCGCCGGATGAGCCAGCGGGTCGACTTCGTGGTGCCCGACGCGGGCCTGCGCCGCAGGCTCTGGGCGATGTCCGTGCCCGCGGCAGCCCCCGTGGCGGAGACCGACGCCCTTCGCACCGTCGCCGACCGCTTCGAGCTGGCGGGCGGCGCCATCCGGACGGCGGCGCTCAACGCGGCGTACGCCGCTGCCGCCGAGGGCGCCGACATCGCGCTGGGCCACCTCGTGCGTGCCTCCGTGCAGGAGCTCACCAAGGCCGGGCGCGCGCCGACCCGCGACGAGCTGGCCGACCTGGCGCCGCTGGTGTCGGCCCGGAGGGCGATCAGGTGACGGAGTCCGCGCTCGTGCTCGAGCCGGTCGCGATCCGCGACCGGCCACCGGCCACCTCCCGGCCCGCCGGCGCCGAGCCGGTCGCACGCGTGTCGAACGCCGCCGCACGACGCGCCAAGGAGGCGGCCGAGGCCCCGGAGGAGGACCGGTTCGGCGGGTTCGCCTACGAGCGGACCGCCCAGGACGAGGCCGACGTCGCGCGAGCAGGTCGTCCACCGCCTCCCCGTGAGGAGCTCGCCGAGGACGCGTCAGAGCCGGAGCCGTCTGCGGCTGCCGGGGGCGCGCAGGGCCGCCGGGCCGGAGCGGTGATCGAGGGCGCGGACGGTACGCCTGCGGCGATCCCCGAGGTGCCGCCGGAGCTCGGACCTCAGCCTGCCGAGCCGATGGCACCGGCGACCGGCACCGCCGCCCCGGGCACCCCGGTCGGTCCCCCCGGTCCGAGCCCCGACGGCGCAGGCACCGCGCCGTCCCCGGGGACGATCGGGACGCCGGAGGAGCTGGTGTCCGGCGTCCGGGCCGTTGCGGGCGCGTTCCCGCGCGGCGCCCCCGAGCCGGCCCCGCTGTCAGCGGTCTTCGAGCCGCGCCTCAGCGCCGCGACCGCCCGGGCCATGCGCGCGCGGTCGTTCGGTGGTGGCGGCGGGCGGATCCCGCCGCCCCGACCGGTCGACCCCATCGAGATCGACCCCGTCCCCAAGGCGACCGAGGCGATCACCGCGGCGCTGAACAAGCGGCTGCCGGAGGTGCCGATGCCGGCGCTCAAGCCGATGCCCGACGACTCCGTACCGGTGCTCGGCCCCGTCGACGGCGTCGGCAAGGACGAGCTGGCGGTCGAGGTCCCGGTGACGCAGCCGGGGGGCGACGCCGCCACGGTGAACTCCGCCGAACAGGGCCGTGCGAGGACGGCGACGGCGAAGGCGGCGGTGAAGGCCCCCGTGCCCGAGCCCGAGGCAGTGCCCGTCGTACCGCCCGTCATCCTCGACGTACGCCGCGACCCACCGCCGCCGCTGCCCCAGGCGCAGCAGGACCTCGAGGGCAAGCAGGTGGCGCGGGTCCTCGCCATCGTGCTGGCCTCTGTCCCGCAGAAGGCCGAGGCCGTGGTGCAGGCCTACGGCGATGCGGCCTTCCCGCCCAAGGGCATGCGCAACTACTGCGAGGACATCACCAAGCCGATGCGCGCGGAGGTCGAGAAGGACCTCACCGCGGAGATGGAGGTGCTCCGGGCGGCGGCCAACGTCGCCCAGGCCGACCTGGCAGCTGCCGTGGCCGAGCGCACGCGCGAGCTCCAGGCGCACCAGAAGCACGTGGCCTCGGAGGCCGAGCTGGTGCTCCAGAAGACGGCGGTCACCCTGGACGCCAAGGCCCAGAGGGAGAACGCCCGCCTCGAGGCAGCCAAGCGCCGCGAGGAGGCCAGGTACGTCCAGCGGCTCCGGCTGGCCCTGCACAGTCGCAAGCCCGAGCTCGTGGAGGAGCTGGTCATCAAGCGGCTCGGCTACATCCGCGACGACGTGGGCAAGGGCGTCGTCGCGATCGAGGCCGCGCTCGACCGGCGGCTCGACCTCCTCAAGGTCTACGAGGCGGCCTACCTCCGGGCCTACCGCAAGGCCGACGACGCGTTCCAGGAGAGGAAGCCCGTCGGCCAGCGCCGGCCGCCCAACCTCGGCGCCAAGCTCTGGTACGACGTCGCAGCGGACGAGCTGGCCCTGGCGATGAAGCAGCGCCGCGAACAGGCCGCGCTGGATGCCAAGGGTCTGGTGGACGAGCTGCAGAAGGCCGGTCTGTCGGCCCGCACGGCGCTGCGGGAGTGGGCCGACAAGCGGTTGCGCCGCACGGTCACCGCAGATGAGGCGCAACGTCGCGCGGCGACCGACGCCGCGACGCAGGAGGGGGAGGTCGTGGCGGCGCGCAAGCAGGCCGAGCAGGACGGCGTGCGCAACCGGCTGCTGGGTGACATCCGCTTCGCCTCGGTGGCGTACCTCCAGGCCAAGGACGAGGACAACAAGGTCTGCGCCGACCGGGCGGTGCAGCTCGACGCCCGCCAGATGGCCGCGGCAGGCGTCTTCCTGGCCGCCGGTGACAAGGACGACCCGATGTCGGCCGTGGCCGCGATGCTGGTAGGTCGCTACCAGCAGAAGCACGAGGGGGAGCGGGTCACCTCGTTGCGGACGCAGGTGCTGGCCATCGTGCCGACGAACCGCGATATGGCCTCGGACCTGGCCGAGCTCTACTTCCCCGAGGGGTCGGGAGCCCTGTGGAAGAGGGTCGACAAGCTGTGGGCCGCGTTCGAGGTCTGGCACGGGACCGCCGAGGGTGACGCGATCTCGGCGCTCGGAGGGGTCGACGGGCCGGCGATGAAGCTGTTGAACCAGGCCTACCAGATCGAGCACAAGCAGTCGCTGATGTGGCGCATCGGCGACGAGATGTCGGAATCCGACTACGACCAGGCAGCAGGACTGGCCGGCAACGACGGAGGCCCGGGTGCCGCTGACGCCCGCAAGCGGCACGCGCGTGGGGTGATCTCCGACTCCGACGGCTGGTTCTCCAACGACCCCAACCGTGCTCTGGACGCGATCCGCAACCTGCCGCCCGGCGAGGCGGACGACGTCGTCAAGGACCCGGACACGCGTGGGCACCTCACGACGGTGCTGGGCGGGCGGCGGTGGCTGGACAGGAAGGGCAGCGTCGCCGACGATCGGGGCGAGCGCGAGCTCCAGATCCTCCTCGACATCAACCGGGTGCAGCGCAAGCCGGGTGAGCCGGTCCCGCCGCAGGTGCGTGACCTGCAGGCACGGGCAGACGCCATCGAGCTCGACCGCTGGGTCCGTCGGGGGACGGGCGGCGACGCTCCCGGGCTGGACCAGATCTTCGCTCGGATCCGCGCCCAGGTCCTGGCGGACCCGTCCACGTCGGCGTGGTCGGCGGAGGAGGTCGACAACGAGGTACGGCGTCGTACGACCGCGATGGAGAACGCCTACGAGAAGGAGTTCGGCGCCGAGCTGCCCAGCGGCGGCGAGAGCGCCCTGCGCACGGCCATGGCGCGCAACCTATGGGGAACCCGTCGCGAGCTCGCGATCGACCTGCTCACCGTCAACCGCGCGGGGGAGCGGGCGACGAGGCTCCAGCGCACGACCGAGGGCGTTTACACCTCCGACTCGGAGATGAACACCGAGCTCGAGCGGACCTACAACGACGCGCTCGCCGAGGTGCGCCGCGCCGACTCCTACAAGGAGCAGGTGGAGAAGCGTGCCCGGGAGCTGATGGAGAAGGACGGCATCACCACCGGTGGCCGTGAGCCCGTCGCCGCGGAGATCGACGCCTATCGCCGAGAGGCCACCGAGGAGATCGCACGAGGCCTGGCGATGACCTGGATGGGCGAGGTCTCGACGACCTTCGGTGAGCGGTATGCCTCGCGGTGGGGAGGCAAGGCCGACGACGCCCTGCGCTCCATGGTTGAGGACACCACGCAGTTCAGCGGCGAGAAGGAGGCGCTGGCCCGGCTCAAGGGCGGCGGTGGGCTGAGCGCCGCGCAGGCGGTGCAGTACGGCGTGGCGGGCTGGGGGATCGAGCGCGACCCGATCGTCGGCGCCCTGTCGGGACGCACCAAGCAGCAGCTGGTCAGGATCAGCGCCGAGTACAGCACCAACACCGGCGGGGAGGACATGGTCGGCCGGCTCCAGTCCGAGACGGGCGACTGGAGGTGGAGGGACAAGGACACCAGCCTCGAGAGGGACGCGTTCGACATCCGCGAGGCGCTGCGCGGGGTGCCGACCACCGCCGAGGAGGAGCACGCCGCGACCACCCGCCGGTTCGAGTACGAGCGCGACGTCTACTTCAAGGACAACCCGGCCGAGCGGCAGCAGGCCGTCGGTCGCGAGCTGGCGATCCTCCAGGCCGCCTACGGCCGGGCAGGCCGCAAGTACGCCGCCTACCAGAGCGCCGTGGCCAGCGGTGACCAGGCGGCCATCCGTCGCGCCGAGATGGCCGTCGGGGACGCGCGAGCGGCCACCAACATCCTGGCTGACCACTATCGGGAGGCCGTCGACGCCTACGTCGACCGGAGCGCCCAGATCGCCGCTGTGGTCGCCGCCGTCACGGTCGCCGTGCTGGTCACGGTGGCCACCGGCGGCGCGGCAGGACCGGTCGTCGTCGGCCTGGCGGCCTCGCTGGCCGGCACGGCGGCCACGATCATGACCAAGCAGAGCATCCTCGGGGCGGCGTACAGCCGGCACGCGCTCACCAACGACCTCATCGTGGGTGCGGTCGATGCCGTCGTCACCGTGCTCACCGCTCGGCTGGGCAATATCCTGCTGAAGCTGCCCAAGGCCACCGGTGCGACGAAGGCGGCGTTGGCCGCCTCGGTGAAGGCCATCGACAAGCAGCGCCTCGCCAAGCCGCTGATCCAGCGCGCAGCGGCCTTCGCGGTCGAGCAGATGGCGCAGTCCGTGCCGTCAGCGGTGACGGCCGCCATGCTCGAGCGCAGCACCTGGAGGGGGGACCCGCTCAAGAACGTCGCGACCTCGGCTGGCATGGCGGCGGCCATCGGCATCGGCGTGGGCACGGCGGTGCACGGGGTGTCGACGTACGGACCGAAGGTGTTCGGCGCCGCGGTCGAGCACATCCGGATGCTGCGGTCGGGATCCGGCGCCGAGATCGCGGCGGACCGGGTGCTGCTGCGCTCGACCGCCGAGTCGCTCACCTCGGGCGAGGTCACCGGTGACGCGCTCGCCCACCGGGGTTCGCCGGTCGAGCGGCTGGCCGCCCGCCGGGAGTACCTCAAGCAGTTCCCGGGCAAGAGCGTCGCGGACTTCGACAAGGCGCTCGCCGAGGGCACCGCCGAGGCGGTGGCGAGCGCCGAGGCCGTCCGTGAGGCCCGGCGTGAGATGACCAGGCACTTCCTCGACGGCATCCCGCCGGCGGAACGCGGGAAGTACGTCGACACCCCGATCATCGTGGTGCCCGATGCGGAGTTCAAGGCGCGCACCGGGAGCACCGAGAAGGGGCACGCGGTGACCCTGGTCGTCGACGGGGAGCCGGTCGTGGTGGTGCGGGAGGGCGCCCCGCTCTCGGCGTTGCGCGAGGAGGGGATCCACGCGCGACAGATCAAGGAAGCGGTAAACGCCGAGCGCGTGGCGCTTCTCGACGAGAGGCGGCTCGCCGAGTGGGCCTCGACCTCGCTCGAGGACCGGGTGAAGGCGTGGCACGCCAAGCTGGACCTCGAGATCGAGGCGCAGACCAAGCTGATGAAGGATCTCGACGACGAGCTCGCCAAGCCTGACCTGACACCGCAGCGCGCGGCCGAGCTCGCCGAGCGCTTCGACGACGCGCAGAGCACCTTCGAGGTGCTGTCCCACCGGCGTGCGACTCTGCTCGACCTCGACGGTGGCGGCTTCGACCGCATCCGTTCGGGTGCACTCGACCCGCCGGACTTCCTGGCGGAGGAGCCACGTCTGTTCGCCAAGAAGGGGAGACCCCGGGCCGAGCCGAAGCTGCTCGTCTGGATGGACTCGAAGCCGGTCGTCACCAACCTGCCGGACGGCAACGTGCGCGTCGACGGGGTGCCCTTCAAGGAGGGCTCCCGTTGGTCGCGCTGGGTGAACGTCTACGACGCGCAGGGCCAGCTGGTGGACAAGGTCCTCGAGCGGATGGTGAAGAAGGACACGTGGCGCAAGTCCGGGCAGGTGGGCCGGTGGGGCGGCGGGGTGGCCGAGATCGCCATGAAGATCGACAACGCCCGTCGCGTCACCGACTACGCCACCGGGGGCGGGGTCAAGCGCGTGCAGCTGGACGCCCAGACCGCGGGCGGACAGGGCTTCGACGACGTGATGCCGGAGTTCCGCAAGAAGGGCAAGGGCGTCGAGGCCGTCATCGTGGTCGGGGAGGGCAAGAGCTACACCAGCAGCGCGGTCGACGACTTCAGTGCCATCGACCCCAACTTCGAGAAGAACCTCGAGCGCTTCCGCGAGAAGCTGGTCGAGCTGTCGAAGGACGGCAGGTGGGTCAGCGCCGGCCTGACGGAGCAGGAGGTGAAGGCCGCGATCGCCGCGGTCGATGCGAACCGAGTGCGCGTGGAGGTACGCACGAGTGAGGCGACACGCATCGCTGCCGGCAAGCTGGACGAGATCGAGAAGCGTCTGCAGAAGAAGTTCGGCAAGTCCGTGACGGTCGAGCTCGGCGACCCCATCCCCGCCCGCGACATCGCCGAGGCCGACTCCTGGTTCATGACCATGGAGCGCTACCGGCTCGAGCGGCGCGGCGGTGACGTCGCCGACGGAGAGCTCTTCCGCTCACTCGCCCAGCGCCCCAACGGGATCAGCCCGGCGTCGATCGAGGTGGCCGAGGCCGTGATCGTCGCCCGCAAGTCCAAGCTGATCGATCCCGGCAAGGTGACCTGGGAGCCGGGTGGACGATTCATGCTCGACGCGAAGGGCAAGCCGCTCCAGGTGCACGTCCTTCCCCGGCAGGGCGCATTCGACCCCGACGTCCTGGCTCGCGACGTGCTCGCGATGGCCAAGCAGAGCGTGCCCGTGAAGGGATCGGGCGCGACCACCCCGATGCGGGTGCTGCTCGACCTGGGGTCACTGACCGCCAAGCAGCAGGTTGACCTCCAGGAGGCGCTGACCCGGCTGGCGAAGGCGTCGAGCGCCGACCGGGCGGCGTATGGACGGGTGCTCCAGATCGGCGTCCCCGAGAAGATGGTGGTGAAGCCGAAGTGACGACGAGGAACTCCGAGCACGCCGGGGTGTGGATCCTGCGACCCGAGGTGCCGTACGCCGCCGTGCACGGCGCAGCGGTGACGTCCGGATGGATTGGTGGACCGGTGACCCTGACACCGCCGCTCATCCGCGACGAGCCGGAGCTCGCCCGGTTTCGGCGCGACGCCGAGGTCGCGACGTACGAGCTGAACCCGGTCGCGATGCTGCGCACCTGGCGGGGAGCGCCACCGCCGGAGGCGCTGCCGCTGGTCGCTCCGGACGAAGTCCTGCAGGAACTGGCCGAACTGAAGCAGACATCCTCCACTGATTCGCTCGAAGGACTGTTGCGCGCGGTGCTGGCCGCGGGAGACTTCGGGCTCGGTGAGGCCGTGCCGCGACTGCACGTCATCCGGCGCCGCGGTCTCCCAGTGGTCGTGGCCGACGCGTTGGAGGCGTCATTGAGACGCATCGCCGCGAGCAAGGGGAATCTCGGCGGTGCCGGTGACGAGCCCGTGACGGGCCGACGCCATAGTCGGGTCACCTAGTTTCGGGGAGGGAAACCATGGCACCGGGTCTCATCGGAGCGCTCGCTGCGCGGACGTCGCCAGAGGCGCCGCTGCTCGAGCTCCTGGGCCGGGTGACCGTCAGCAACGCGGCGGGCAGGTGCGGCGTCTCGCTCGGAGCCGCCCGGCTGATCGCCTACCTCGCCCTGCACCCGGGCGATCACGACCGGCAGCGGATCGCGGGCACGCTCTGGCCGGACACACCCGATGCCCGCGCTGCGGGCAACCTGCGCTCTGCTCTCTGGCGGCTCAACGCCCTGCCAGTCGATCTGGTGAACGTCGACCGGAGCTGGGTGGCGCTGCGCCCGGAGGTGCTCGTCGACGTACGGCTCCTCTCCGACTGGGCGGCGCGGCTGATCAGTGACTCCCGACATCCCGACGACCTCGCCAGCGTCCCGTGGGACGTGGAGGGCGTCGAACTCCTGCCCGGCTGGCCGGACGACTGGCTGGTGCTGGAGCGCGAGCGCGTCCGGCAGCGCCTGCTGCACGCGATGGAGTGCATGGCGCGGGAGCTGATCGGGCTCAACCGGTGTGCCGAGGCAGTCGAGGTGGCCATGGTGGCGGTCCGGGCCGACGGCCTGAGGGAGAGTGCCCAGCGCACCCTCATCACCGCGCACCTCGCCGAGGGCAACCACTCGGAGGCCCGACGCTGCTACAACCAGCACCGCGACCTGGTGGCCCGCGAGCTCGGAGTCAGGCCGTCGAGCAGCCTGGCTGCGCTGATCGACCCGGTCACCCCTCCGGTGACGGGATCCTCCATCGCCGCACTCTCGCCGCAGCGAACCTGGTGAGGTGGCGGTAGTCGTGGTCGAGCCCTCCCGCACTGAGCCATTCGAGCCCGACACCTCGACAGCCGTCGAGGTTGAACTGCCCCGGTGTGTCGGGAGTGCACGGACTTGCCTGGGCGGTTCAAGCTGCTGCAGTAGCCCCCTTCGCCAGAAGTGTCACGGCGATGCAGCGCTGCCCGCGTTCGCGTTTCGGATCATCGGCTGGCGTGCAGCGGGGTCGATGAAGACCACGCCGGTGCCCGAGGCCCTCGAGCACGCCTTCTTCACCGCCGTGAAGGCGTCATCGATCCGACCGGGCTGGTGAGCCACTCCGACGCGGGCAGCGTCTACATTTGGGCGGCCTTTCACCACCCGGCTGGTCGGGGCCGACGAGGACCCCTCGGTTCTGCCCTGGCCGAGGCCACTGTCGGGTCGTTCGAGAACGAGCTGATCTGGCGGGATGGCTCCTGCCGCGACGTCGAGCACTTCGAGATCGAGGAGCACACCGGCAACCGCCGGTGACTCAAGAAGCCGAGTCCCCGGACCCGCCGGGAGGTGTCAAGTTGAACCGCCCCGGCATGTCCACAGACTCCGTTCCTTCATGCGGAACAGTGTGGGACAGGTCACACCGGAGTTCGGCAGACTCGTGCGAAAGCAAGCACGTCGTTCACTTCGCGTTCCGGCCTGACAGCCGGTGTCGTCACGGAGCGCAAGCCCCCGTCGATCGGCGTATGACACGCTTTGGAAAAGGGAGAAACCATGCCTCGCCTCGCCCGTTCAGAGTGGTACGACCTGACCCGGGACATGAACTGGACGCTTGCCTATGTCACCGAAGAGCAGGCTTGGCCCAAGGATCTGTCCAATGGCTACGGTGTTTCCACCGAGCAGTGGTGGACCTGGGACGAGCCGTACAAGATCACCTACCCTGAGTATGTCCACAACCAGGCGGGCAAAGACGCCAGCGTCTACGCCATCAACGCGGTGGTGAACCGCTCCAAGTTGTTCGAGCAACTGGACCCGGGCTGGAAGTCGGCGATCGTCGCACACTACGGCGCCATTGCCGTGCCGGAGTATGTCGCGGGAATCGGTGAGGCTCGGATGGGTCGATTCGGCCGGGCAGCCGCGTGGCGCAATATGGCCACATACGGCACGCTCGACGAGACCCGTCACGGTCAGATTCAGTCGTACTTCCCGTACACGCTGCTCGACAAAGAGCCGCGAATGGACTGGGCCCACAAGGCGTTTCACACCAACGAGTGGGGAGCCATCGCGGCTCGCTCCCTGTTCGATGACATGTTCACCGCGAACGACGCGGTCTCGACGGCGATTCAGCTCACGTTCACCTTCGAGACGGGGTTCACCAACCTGCAGTTCCTCGGTATGGCCGCAGACGCGATGGGCGTCGGTGACCTCGAGTTCAGCGCGCTGATCTCCTCCATCCAGACCGACGAGGCTCGGCACGCACAGCAGGGCGAGCCGACGATGAAGATCCTCGTGGAGAATGGCAAGGCCGATGTTGCCCAGAAGCTCATCGATCACATGTTCTGGCGCTCGTGGAAGGTCTTCTCACTCCTCACCGGACTGTCGATGGACTACTACACGCCGCTGGAACACCGTCGGCACTCCTTCCGGGAGTTCATGGACGAATTGATCAACAAGCAGTTCCTGGATCAGTTCCGTGATCTTGGTCTGGAGAAGCCCTGGTACTGGGACGACCAGTACCAGGCGGAGCAGAACTGGCTGCACCACGCCTACCACCTGGGGGTCTGGTTCTGGCGCCCCACCGTCTGGTGGAACCCCGACGCCGGCGTGTCGCCGCAGGAGCGTGACTGGCTGGAGGAGAAATACCCGGGCTGGAACGACAGCTTCGGAAAGTACTGGGACGTCATCACCAAGAACGTGCGGGCGGACGCCACCGAGAACACTCTGCCCGAGACGCTCCCTATCGTGTGCAACATGTGCCACATTCCGGTGTGCACCCCGGCCGGCTACAACGCGGGCTTCCTGAACAGTCCCGATCCCCACATTCTCGACTACAAGGGTCGTCGTTACACGTTCTGCTCCGAGCCGTGCCAGTGGATCTTCGAGCAGAACCCGGCCCGGTTCCAGGGTCACGAGAGCCTCGTCGACCGGTTCCTAGGCGGGCAGATCAAGCCGAGCCTGCACCCGGACTTCGAGGGCGGCACGATCACGACGACGCACCTCGCCGGTGTCCTCGACTACATGAGCGTGAGCATGGAGGAAGCCGGGCAGGACGCCACGGACTATGCCTGGGCTTTCGAGGAACGCGATGCGGCGGGCATCGAGGCGTCGTGAACGGGAGAGCTTCTAAGGGCGACAGAATGGAGAGCGAAGCATGGCTTTGATCCCAGTACAGGCGTGTGTGGATGGTGACTTCGTCCTCAACATGGTGCCGGTTTTCACCGAAGACACCATGGAGGCGGTGGGCAAGAAGATTGCTCACCACTCCGTGAACCGTCGGGTAGCTCCGCAGGACAAGCCTCTCGGTGTTCGTTTCCGGGGCGAGACGGTGCCAGCCGATGCCACGGTGGACAGTGCCGGCATTGTGGCAATGGATGTCGTGTATGCCTTCTACGAAGAATGAGCGCGCATGAGTGAGGAGCTTCGCTGGGTCGATGTCGTCGATGTCTCCGAGGTGTGGGAAGGAGACCTCCTCGACTTCGAGGTCGATGGGGAAGAGGTGATGATTGCCCACCTCGACGGGGGCGACCTCAAGGCGTACCAGGGGATCTGTCCCCACCAGGAGATTGCGCTTGCAGACGGGAAGTGGGATGCCGACACCTCAGTCCTGCTCTGCAACGGGCACAACTGGGAGTTCGACCTGCAGACCGGTCAAGGCCTCAACCCGAGCGGATGCCGCTTGTTCGAGTATCCGGTCCGAGTCACCGGCGAGAAGATCCAGGTGGGAGTCCCGCAAGACGGGAAACGCCACTACAACCGTTTTCCCGGATGAGGAGTCCTTGAAATGACGAGCGTCAGTGACGGTACCGAAGGACGCAAGAAGATGGTGGGCCCGATCGTTCGGGGCATGGACGCACAGTTTTGTGAGGCGATGATCAACGCCGTCGAGACCGACAACCCTGACACCGAGGTCATCGTGGACGACCAGGGTGGTTACATCCGGATCGGTGTTGAGCGTCGCTGCCGGCTCACTCGGGCGACGCTCGAGGACGAGCTCGGCTATACGTTCCGACTGTCTGACATCGAACCGAACCTGGCTGGCTTCTCGGGAAGAATCAATGTCAGCGATGACGAGATCATCTGGCACCTAGACAGAGAGGGATGACAGTGGCGACGAGGCTGCGCAAGACATCGAAGACGTGGAGCATGTTCGGGGATGTCAAGAAGAAGCCGAGCCCCTACGAAGTGGTCACGGGCAAGTTCCACTACCACTTCCGCCGCGACCCGGTGCCCTTCGAGATGGATCCCGATGTGCCGCTCAACCGCTGGTACCTGAAGAACCGCGAGGGATCGCCGTTCCAGGTCGATGACTGGGAGCAGTTCAGGGACCCGCACAAGCTCACCTACAAGGAGTACATCTCCCTCCAGAAGAGCCACGAGACCTACGTCGACGGACTGATCGATCAGTTCGAGGACTCCAACGCCGCCGAGAAGCTGGACGAGGGCTGGGTGGCGACGTTGGCGGGCCTGTACGTGCCGCTCCGGTTCCCTCTGCACATCCTGCAGATGACGGGGTTGTACGTGGCGCAGATGGCGCCGTCCTCGTACATCACCAACTGTTCGAACTTCCAGGCCGCCGACGAGCTTCGACGAATCCAGCGGGTTGCCTACTGGACCAAGGTGCTGGCCAACGCGCACGGCGACCACCTGGCGCAGACGGGCAGTGCTCGGGACCCTTGGGAGAACGATGCAGTCTGGCAGCCGCTGCGTAAGGTGCTCGAGGAGATGCTCATCGCCTATGACTGGGGTGAGGCGTTCACTGCCTTGAATCTGGCTGTCAAGCCGGCTCTTGACGCCCTGCTCAACTGGCAGTTCGCCGCCTTGGCGGCCAGCAACAACGACCGTCTGCTCAGCCAGATGTTCACCGAGTTCCAGCATGACAGCGAACGCAGCCAGGACTGGACGCAGGCCCTGACGAAGTACGCTCTCGAACGCGACCCCGACCTGAGCAAGGTGCTGAAGGGGTGGCTTGACGTGTGGGAACCCAAGGCACATGCTGCGGTGGTCGGGCTGGCTCCATTGTTCGAGACTGCGCCGGTGCCGATGGCCGCTGGCGACGTGGTTTCGGAGGTCGGGCGCCGTTACACCGAGTTGCGCAGTGGCTGTGGTGTCTGACCGTGGCAGCCGGGGACGTGCACGAGGTCCGTATCGCTGACTCCGATGCACGGTTTCCGGTGCTCGAAGGAGAGCGGATCCTGCGGGCGGCTCGTCGCGCCGGAGTCTGGCTCCCCTTCGAATGCGGCTGGGGAAGCTGCGGGACCTGCAAGGTCACTCTGCTCGAGGGTGAGGCCTCCGCGCTGTTCGACGAGGCCCCGTCGGTGACTCCGCGGGACGCGCGCCGCGGACGCATACTCGCGTGCCAGAGCAGCGCGACGACTGATCTAGTGATCAAGCCGGCGTGGGTGAGTCGAGAGCCTCGACCGGAGTTCAACACTGACTCGTGCGCGGCGGTGCTTGTCGAGGAAGATGCTGTGGGGCCGGACATCCGGCGGTTCCGGTTCCAACTCGACCGCGCGATCGCCTACCGAGAGGGGCAGCACGCGATCCTCGACCTCGGGGGCGGCCTCCGGCGGTGCTATTCGATGGCCAACCTGTCCGGTTCAGCAGACGTGGACTTCATCGCGAAGCGGTATGACGGGCGACCGGGGAGTGAGCGCCTCTTCTCGCTCGGCAAGGGTGCCGAGATCTCTATCGAGGTGCCGTACGGGGAGATGTGGGTGCGTGACTCCGAACGCCCCATCTGCCTGGTGGCCGGAGGAACAGGTGTCGCGCCGATCCTGGGGATGCTGCGCCGTTTGGCAGGGATGTCCGACTCCAGACGCACGCACGTCTTCTTCGGCGCCAACAGGCGCGAGGAACTGGTTTGCTGGGAGGAAGTAGTCGATTTGGCCGGCGATCTCGACAACGGACAGGTGACGGGCGCCCTAGCGCGGCCCGAGCCCGGGTGGGATGGAGTTCGAGGATTCGTCACGGATGCCCTGTCCAGGGCGCTGCCAGACCTGACGCGTGCCAGCTTCTACATCGCCGGGCCACCGGCGATGACCGATGCCGTTCTCGCCCTTCTGAAGGAGTCCGGCGTCCAGCTCGACCGGATTCACTACGACAGCTTCGGTTGACGTCGGTCGGCGCGCGATCCGACCGACAGCTCCGTCGTTCCGCTGTCAGGAACGGGGCCGTTCCCCAGGTGGGACATGCGTCACGCTGAACAGCGGATAGCGCTCTGGACCGTCGAAACCCCAAAAGAGAGGGGTCGGGAATACATGCGTGTCCAGGAATCGCACAAGTCAGGGGCCGGATTCCGATCTTGCCCGCGTCCATTCGATAGGAGTTAGTTGTGACCGAAGAGTTGAAGTTCTTCTCCCCTGAGTGGTGTGAGGCGGCTGTGCCGTTGGTGAACTCGCACGAGGCGACGATCAAGGGGTTCAAGGACGCCGCCACCTTCACGCACCGCATGGCCTTCACCTGCGCTGAACGCGGCCTGGTCACGCACATGGAGTGGAAAGAAGGAAAGGTGTCCAGCTGGTCGGGGCCCCAGTACGACGAGTCCGACCTGTGGCTGGTCATCGACGCCGGGCTCGCGACGTGGCAGGCGGCGGCCTCGGGCGCGAGCGAAGGCGGGAAGTTCCTGCTGGCCGGCAAGATCAAGTTCAAGAAGGGTCCGATGTCGGCGGCCATCGAGAACGCAGGGGCCTTCAACAACTTCCTGTTGTCGTGGGGCAAGGTGCCCACCGACTGGGATGTCTAGGACCGAAGTGGCACGCGGGTGAGTACGCGAGGTTATCCATTCAAACTGTACGAAGGTGACGAGGCGAACGGTTTGGCGAGCATCCTCGCAATGCTGCTGGGGCAGAACCTGGAGAATTACCCCGACCGCATCGCCATCGCGCGCCGGATGCCCAGACCTGTCGCGGTCTACAGCACGGATACGGCGACCATGGCCACGATCGTCTTCGGCAACGACGAGGCCACTGTCTACAACGGCACGGTCGGTCGCCCGAGCGTGACGGTGATGGCCAGCGTCGATCAGATCACAGACGTGTCTCAACTGAAGATGAAGGGTGCGGGCCTTCTCCCCGTCGGCTTCTTCACCAAGCGGGGCCTCCACGTGCTCGGCGAGATCGCCAGGCACAGACTCGTGGTGAAGGGACTGCTGACGCACACCGTCACTGCGCTGCGGTTCATTGCCGTGATATCGGTCGTCGAGTGAGTGTCTGCCTGCGCAGGGCCTCCGGTCCGCGCAGGCAGACTTGGTGAGTGGATCGACCCGACGCGATCATCGGTTGCGCCCCGGTGGACTTCGACGCACGGCGCGAACCCACCGGGAAAGCGATGCGTTGGTGCGGAAGCGGTCGAGCATGCACTTCGGCTCCTACGCGCCGGTCACTGGTTCCATCCCAGGCCGGAGGAGATGCGGGCGGCCGTCTCGACGACGGGGCCGAGCAAGTGGCGCAGGCCGCGATCGACTTCCGCCGTGGATTCCGCCACCGATACCGACGCGACCACCTGGTTGAGGGGATCGCGGATCGGTGCGGCGACCGAGCAGATGCCGGGCTGAGACTCGCCACGGTTCTCGGCGTAGCCCTGACAGCGAACCCGTGCCAGCTCGGCGAGGAAGTCCGTCCTGGATGTGATCGTACGCGGCGTCTTGGGCGACAGGCGCATGTCCTGGACCAGACGACGCTGGTTCTCGACCGGAAGGAATGCCAGGAGCACCTTGCCGCTCGAGGTCACGTGTGCCGAGTTGCGGCTGCCGACCTCTCTGAAGACGGAGATCGCACCTGGCCCCTCACGTCGCTCGATGTACAGCACGTCGGCACCGTCGAGGATGGCTATGTGCAGGGTGCCAGCAGTCTTCTGGCGCAGTTGGTCGAGCGGGATCGTCGCCGCTTCGTGGAGTCGCTGGGCTGTCTCGGCGCTGGCGCCGAGACAGCGCATGGTACTGGTCAGCCGGAACAGCCCTGTCTCCTCGACCTTCTCGAGCAGGCCTTCCTCGACGAGGGTCCAGATGATGCGGTGGGCAGTGCTCTTCCCGACACCGACCCGGCGGGCGAGCTGGGTGACTCCCAACTGGGTGCTGTGCTTGCCGAACTCGCGCAGGACGCGGGCGGCCATGGCGACGCTTGACAGCCGCTCGGGGCCACGGCACACCTGCTCTGTCATCGGGTCACGTCCGCCCGGCCGGCCTCGAGGCACGACACAGCGCACTCGCGTAGTCCGCCGGCCAGGTCGCGGATGGATCGGGAGCGGGCCGAGGACGTGTCACCGGTCACGACATCAGGGTGCCCCTTTCCGACGGATCCCTGCCCATTGTGTTCNNGAACACAATGGGCAGGGATCCGTCCCCTGGCCCGAGGATGAGCCGCATGGCTGATGGAGTCCGGTTCGACCCGTTCGACAACCACCCCGGCAACGCCAGCGCTTGCCGCCGGAGCAGGACCCGACCAGCACACCGGCGTTCCTCGAGCTTCTCGCCAAGCACCAGCGGAAGGCGACCTTCTTTGTGCTCGGGTCCCGAGCCGTCACCAACCCCGGGCTGATCCGTCGGATCAGCCGAAAAGGGCACGAACTGGCCCTCCATGGCTGGACGCACCACTGCACCCTGGCCGTGCCACCCACCCGCCTGACCCGGGAGCTCCGCGACGCGCGGAATGCCGTTGAGGACATCAGCGGAATGTCGCTCCACTGGTACCGCCCGCCGTACGGCGTGCTCAACACCGAAGTCCTCCTCGCGTGCCGTGCCTTCGACCTGACGCCGGTGCTGTGGACCGCATGGGGACGCGAATGGGAGCGAGCCGTGACACCGACCACGGTCACCGCGACCGTCCTGCACACGTTGCGGCCCGGGGGGACCATCCTGCTCCATGACACCGACCGCCACGCCCACACGGCGACTGGCGACGAACCCTGTCCGCGACCGCACAACTCTTGGCCGGGCCGCTGCAAACCGCGGATGTTGGTCGCCTCCGCGACCACTGGCCCGACGATCCCTGCGAGAATCAGTCCACGTGACGCAGACGTCCCCACGCCATCGCGCAGCGACCGGTGCCAGGCCCGTGACTTGGACGCCGTGGCGCTCGGTCTTCGCCTTCGGGCTGGTCAGCCTCGCCGCCGACATGGTCTACGAGGGAATGCGCGCCATGGCCGGACCGTTCCTCGGCACTCTTGGGGCCACCGCGCTCACGGTCGGCTTGGTCACTGGGGCGGGCGAAGCCGTCGCGCTCGTGCTCCGGCTGGGAACCGGAGTCTGGGCCGACCGCAGCCACAACCACTGGCGGCTGACCGTCCTCGGCTATGCCATGACAGCCACATGCGTACCCCTCCTGGCCATCACTCCGTCATAGGCAGCGCGGGTCTCGCGGTCGCCGCAACGCTGATCCTGCTCGAGCGCACCGGAAAGGCTGTTCGGAGCCCGGCAAAGTCGGCCCTCCTCGCTCGGATGGCCACCTCCACCGGCCGCGGCAAGGGATTCGCAGTCCACAAGGCCCTCGACCAGATCGGGGCCTTCTCGGGACCTCTACTCCTCGCAGGAATCGCGGCCGTCACGGGCGTCCTGTGGGCAGGCTTCGCGGTGCTAGCACTCCCCGGTGCGCTCGCGCTGCTACTGCTGGCCCAACTGCGCCGTCGAGCGCCGATCGTGACCGAACCCGAGGACGACGACGCCCCGTCTTCACCGGCCCCCAGTCTTCTCAAAGTCCTCGGAAGGGCAACGGTAGGCAGCGGGCTGCCTCGCGCGTATCATCTCTTCGCCCTGTCCACCGCCTTGATGAACGCGGGCCTCATGACCTTCGGGGTCATGTCCTTCCGGTTCGTCCAACAAGGCCTCGTCGCCCCCGCCGCGGTCCCGCTCGTGTACGCCCTCGCCATGGCGGTCGAGGCGCTCGCCGCGCTGGGTACCGGCCACCTCTTCGACCGTCGAGGGGAGCGCGTGCTACTGATCGTCCCGGTGCTTGTCGCGATCGTGCCGTTCGGGGTCTTCGCCACCGAACCCTGGCTGGTACTTGCCGGGGTCGTGGTGTGGGGTGTCGCCACGGGTATCCAGGACTCGACCGTGAAGGCCTATGTTGCCGACCTCGTCCCCACTCCCCGCCGGGCCACTGCCTACGGCGTCTTCGCGGCCATACAGGGACTCGGAGCCCTCGCCGGCGGCGCGCTCGCCGGTGCGCTCGTCGAGCACCACACCGGCGCTCTGGCCATAGGTATCGCCCTTCTCCAGATTCTGTCCCTGCTCCTGCTCCTGCGCACCACCCGAACCGCCGCGACCGGGTTGGGCCGCTGACGGATCGTTGCGTTGTGCTTGGTTGGTTGGTCGGCTCGGGGGTGTCGGCCTCGCCAGCGTGCGTTCAAGCCATGCGGCCTGACGGGGGTCGCCGGTCTACTCGGTGTCGAGCACGGTGATCCGCAGCGCCGGCTCGCGTGGCGTACCAGGTCGTTCGCTGTCCCAGCGCGACCATGAGCTGTGCCTGCTCGCCGCTCTGGTAGTCGTGGCTGCCCAGGACGGGAACCAGATCCGTGCCGTCCTCCACCAACGCGGCAAAGGGCTCGGTGACGGCGTCGTCGACGCGTTCGGCGTCCCCGTCCTCATAGACGAGGTCACAGAGCAGGAGCAGCGCGTCGTAGGCGGCGCTCAGCTGGGCCTGCGCGGCCATCTGGTCGCTGGTTGCGGCCCCTGGTCATGGCTCCTCCTGGTGCATATCGAACGCGTCGCGTTGTGGATTATGTGTGGGCAGGAAGGTGGGCCCGCCTCGAGGGCGGGCCCACCGGTGAGCGCCGGCACCCACCGGCTGGGGGACCGTCGGACGACGCGGTCGCCTTACTCGGTCTCGCCGGACTCGTCGGCGTCCTGGTGGCCGGGCTCGTTCGGGTTGGCGTCGGGACCCTGGTCAGGACCGTCGTTGACATCCTCGGCACCCTCCGCCTCCTCGGCACCCTCCGCCTCCTCGGCACCCTCCGCCTCCTCGGCACCCTCGGAGCCCTCGGCAGTCTCGGTCTCGCCGGACTCGTCGGCGTCCTGGTGGCCGGGCTCGTTCGGGTTGGCGTCGGGACCGTCGTTGCCCTCCTCGACGCCCTCGTGCTCGACGCCCTCGGGGGCCTCGGTGTCGGTTCCGTTCGTGGTGTTCTCCTGGCTGGCGGGCGTGGGGTTGCCGGTGGTGGCGTTGGCGGTTGCCAGCCCGCCGATCCCGATCGCACCCATGACGGCGGCTGCGGCGATCGCTGCGATAGTGCGCTTGTTGCTCATGCTTGGTTCAGCTCCTTTGGTGAGAGGCCGGGACCGGGTGCCCTGGCCATGTGCACCACGATCCGGTGGCTGGCTGAGTGCCCGCTGTGACTGGCTGAGTGCGCCCTCAGCGCCGATCAGCCGGCGCCGGACGGGATGGTGAGCACGAAACTGGCGCCGCCGTCGGCGGCGTCGGTCACGATCAGGTCGCCGCCGTGGGCGCGGACGATCTGGCGGGCGATGGCCAGGCCGAGGCCGGCACCTCCTTGGTGGCGGGCGCGGGATTCGTCGAGGCGTACGAACCGTTCGAAGATCCGCTCCCGGTCGCTCGGCGGTACGCCGGGGCCGTCGTCGCTGACCTGGATGGCGATGCCGCCCGGCGTGTCGGCGGCAACCACGGTGGACAGCTGGATCTGGGAGGTCGCGTACCGTACCGCGTTGTCGACCAGGTTGCGCACCGCCCGCAGCAGCAGGTCGGCGTCGGCGGTCACGACGAGCGGGGCAAGGGCGGTTGTGATCGCAAGGCCCGGGGCGGCGTGGGCGGCTCGCCGGGCCTCATCGGTCAGCAGCTCGGCCAGGTCCACGGGGCCTGCGTGCAGGTTCAGGTTGCCCTCGTCGGACTTGGCCATCAGCAGCATGTCCGCGACGATCCGGTCCAGGCGGTCGAGTTCCTCCAGGACGTCGTGGCCGTCGACGTCCCAGTCGGCGACCTCGGGATGTGACACGTTGACCTCGTGGGTCGCCCGGATGGTGGCCAACGGGGTGCGCAGCTCGTGGGAGGCATCTGCCACGAACCGGCGCTGCGCGGTCAGCGCGTCGTCGAGCCTGGTCAGCATGAGGTTCATCGTCGTGGCAAGGCGGGCGACCTCATCGGCTCCCTCGGGAACCGGTACCCGCTCGGAGGCGTCCGCGGTCGAGGCGATCGTCGAGACCTGCCGGCGGATCCGCTCCACCGGCTGCAAGGCCCGCTCGGTGCCCCAGAACGTCGCAGCCCCCACCAGGAGAAGGATGACGGGGTAGGACCCCAACAGCAGCCAGCCGGTGATCACGGTTGCCCGGTCCACCGACTCCAGCGACTGCGCCGCGATGACGTACCCGGTCGCACCGCCGAAGCTCACTGGTTGTACCGCAACCGCGAACCCGTTCTCCTCCGCGGGCAGGTCAGAGGCCAGCCACGTCTCGGTCTGCCCGCCGGATGGCCGGCGGGCGACCAGCGGCCCTTCACCCTCGATCGCGGGGCTGGAGACGACGACCTGCTCGCCGCGCAGCACCTGGACCAGGGACTCCTCGCCGGGCACCCCGGTCAGGTCGACGGAGAATCCGCTCCGCTCCACTTCCTGCGCGACGGCGGCAGCGCGCTGCCCGGCGACCTGCTCCATCGAGGCGTGGACCTCGTGGCGCAGCAGCGCCAGCACCCCGATGCCCACCAACGCCACGACGACCGCGACCACTGTCACGGCCGCCGCGGTGGTGGCGGCCCGGATGCCGCGCGGCATGATCCTCATCCGCCGTTGCCCTTGAACCGGTAGCCGACGCCGCGCAGGGTGCTGATCGAGTCGCGCCCGAACGGGCGATCGATCTTGCGTCGCAGGTACCCGATGTACACCTCCACTACGTTGTCGTCTCCCTCGAAGTCCATGTCCCACACACTGTTCAGGATTTGCTGCTTGGTGACCACCTGGTCGCGGTGGCGCATCAGGAAGAACAACAGGTCGAACTCCCGGGCAGTCAACGTGATCTCCTCCTGGCCGCGACGGACCGTGCGCGCACCCGGGTCGACCACCAGGTCGCCGGCCACCAGCTCCACCGGCCGCTCCGGTGCGCCGCGGCGCACCAGCGCCCGCAGCCGTGCCACCAGAACCAGGAAGGAGAACGGCTTGGTCAGGTAGTCGTCTGCTCCCAGGTCGAAGGCGTCCACCTGGTCGTACTCGCCGTCCTTGGCCGTCAGCATCAGCACCGGTGTCCACACCCCTGCGTCGCGCAGGCGCCGGCACACGTCGTACCCGTTGACCTTCGGCAGCATGATGTCGAGGACGACCACGTCGTAGTCGCGCGACAGGCCTTGGTCCAGACCCTCCTCGCCATCGTGTGCCAGGTCGACCAGGAAGCCCTCGGCCACCAGGCCCCGACGGATCGTCCGGGCCAGCTTGACCTCGTCCTCGACCACCAGCACCCGCATGGCCACTCCCTTCCACTCCGATGGTCCCGGCCAGCCTGCGCCGATTCGCTGAGTGCCCGCTGAGAAGCGCCCTCCGGTCGACGGTCCCCATCTCAGCGGCCACTCAGTCCCGCTGGCCACGGTGTCACCAATCCCGGCTCCCTCAGGGTTGACCGGGCCACACCAAGGAGAACACCATGAACACGACCACCGGACGCACCCGCAAGATCGTCGCCGGCCTCGCGCTCGCAGGCGTCCTCGGCCTCAGCGCCTGCGGCGTCGCCAACACCGCCGACGCGACGAACCCGTCTCCCGCCGACCAGACGACAAGCGCCACCGGTCCAGCTCAGGGCCGGACCGGGAAGGCCGTGCCCATCTCCCTCAACGACATCGAGGGCCAGGCCGAGGACGTCATCGACATGGTCGCCGCGAACGACTGGCCCAGGATTCGCCACGATCTCGCCGACATGCAGAGCAACTGGACCACCTACCAGCCCGTCGCCAAGGCAGACGGCGTGCCCGCCACCATCCAGACGGACATGTCCGCCGCCTTGACCGCCCTGGGCAAGGCCGTGGCCGCACAGGACGCCACTGCCACCGCTCAGGCCGCCAACGACTTCTCGGCGGGCACCGTGGAGGCGATGAGCATGTACGACGTCGGCCACCCCGTCCAGATCGGGCGACTCGACGTCATCGGCCGACAGATCGCCATCGACGCCCAGGCCGGCGACTTCAACGGCGCCAGCGAGCAGATCAAGGCCGCCCAGACCCAGCTCGACGAGGTCAGCGCCTCCCTGACCGACCACGGCGGAAAGGACGTGCTCACCCAGGCCCAGGCCACCCTGGACCAGATGCGCACGTACGTGACCGAGCAGAATGCCGACGCGACCAACACCCAGGCCAACGTCTTCCTTGAGATCGTCGACGGCATGGAACAGCTCTACGCCTGACCCACCGGTGGCCCGTCAGCCCTGCCAGGCGGCAGCTGGCGGGGCCACTGCCGGCCCCACCGCCGTGGTCGACCTCCAAGACCCTCGGGTCAGGACGAGGACTGCCCCTGCAGTGGCGTCGCTATCAGCCGGTGCTGTCGGTGCCGCCACTCGCGCCACGTCAGAGCGATGATCAGGATGTCGAAGATCGTCAGCGCGATCATCCCGGCGCCCGGGTTCAGGACGATCCGATAAAGCTGGTAGGCGACGAAGAGGATCAACACCGCGATCATCCACGGGTACGCCCACTGCTTGTTCAGCAAGATCGCACCGACCAGGACGACTTTTACCACCCCGTGGAGCAGCAGGTAGGCCGCCCCGAAGAGGACCGCCTTGCCGGTCAGCCCGTCCGCAGTCTGCAGAAGATGCGTCGCGACGAAGTCTTTCGGATCCTCCGAGAGCTCAGCGCGAGTGAACGCAATGACGGCGTGGTTGATCATCCCCGGCGAGACGAGCAGCAGCAGGACCCCGCCGATCAACTCGACGACACCGTTCAGCCCTTTCGCGATGATGGCGATCTCGAACAACCGGCCGAGCCGGTCGCTGGGATGGAACATCGCTCCTCCTCGCCTCCACGTCTCCCAGTGATGTCGACGCTGCTGCGCGACACCCGTGTCATCATATGCGCATGCGCGCATACGCCAAGGTGACGAGCTCCTGCCCGGGGACGAGCAGGAACACCTCGCGGTCGAGGTGTTTTGGATGCTTGCCGACCCAACGCGGCTCGTCCGCTTCTACGACTTCGACCAGATCAACCAGGCCGCCCCCGACCAGGAGCGGGTGCACAGCTCGCGGTCGTCGGGGGTCTGTCCGACTAACGGTGT
>DGBP01000009.1 GCA_002384855.1 Nocardioidaceae bacterium UBA4001
GCTGCCCGAGGGCGGCTACGTCAACCTCTTCGCCTCGAGCCGGCTCATCCCGGACGTCATCGCCGACCCGCGTGTGCAGGGGGTCTCGCTCACCGGGAGCGAGGCCGCCGGTGCCTCCGTGGCCGAGGCCGCGGGCAAGCACCTCACCAAGTCGGTCCTGGAGCTCGGCGGCTCCGACGCGATGATCGTGCTCGACGCCGCCGACGTCGACGCCATGGCGAAGACGGCCGCGCGGGCCCGGCTGTCCAACGCCGGTCAGGCGTGCAACTCGCCGAAGCGGATGTTCGTCGCGGACGAGATCCACGACGAGTTCGTCGAGGCGCTGACCCGCCACGTCGAGCAGACACCCGTGGGCGACCCGCTGGACCCGGCCACGCGGATGGGCCCGATGTCCTCCAGCCAGGCCCGGGACGACCTCGACGAGCAGGTCCAGGACGCCGTCTCCAAGGGGGCGACGCTCCACACCGGCGGCCGGCCCCTCGACCGCGAGGGTGCCTTCTACGCCCCGACGGTCCTCACCGGCATCACTCCCGACATGCGCGCGTGGGACGAGGAGCTCTTCGGCCCGGTCGCGATGGTCTACCGGATGACCGACGTCGACGCCGCCCTCGAGCAGGCCAACGCCTCCGCCTTCGGCCTGTCCGGGTCGGTGTGGAGCGACGACCCGGACAGGGCCGCGGAGGTCGCCGCCCGGCTCGACGTCGGCATGGCCTACGTCAACGAGCACGGCACGACCATGCCGGGGCTGCCCTTCGGCGGGGTCAAGCGCTCCGGCTACGGCCGAGAGCTCGCCTCGGACGGCATGAACGAGTTCGTCAACCGCAAGCTGGTGCGCGTGGCCGCGAGGTAGGCCCCGGGCGGTGACGAGGGACCAAGGGCCCTACAGCCGCCGCGCCAGCAGGCGAAGACTGCACGACATCGCCGGCAACGGGTGACGAGGGAGGGCGTGCGATGGGTGACCCCGTGATCGACGTCAGCGCCCTGGTCAAGACCTTCGGCCACGTCCGGGCGCTGGACGGCCTGGACCTCTCCGTCCGTCCCGGGGAGGTCCACGGGTTCCTGGGCCCCAACGGCGCTGGCAAGTCGACCGCCCTGCGGATCGTGCTCGGTCTCATGCGCCCCACCGCAGGGAGCGCGCGGCTGTTCGGCAGGGATCCCTGGGCCGAGGCCCCGCAGCTGCACCGCCGGCTGGCCTACGTCCCGGGTGACGTCACGCTGTGGCCGAACCTCTCGGGTGGCGAGACGCTCGACCTGCTGCTGCGCATGCGCGGCGTGGACCCGGTGGCCAGTCGCAAGGACGAGCTGGTGGAGCGCTTCCGCCTGGACCTGCGCAAGCGGGGGCGGGCCTACTCGCGCGGCAACCGGCAGAAGGTCGTCCTCGTGGCGGCGCTGGCCGTCGACACCGACCTGCTCGTGCTCGACGAGCCGACGAGCGGCCTCGACCCGCTCATGGAGCAGGTGTTCCGCGAGTGCCTGGCCGAGCACCGTACCCGTGGCGGCACGGCACTGCTCTCCAGCCACGTGCTCAGCGAGGTGGAGCGCCTGGCCGACCGGGTCACGATCATCCGTGAGGGCCGCACGGTCGAGACCGGCACGCTCCCCTCGCTGCGACTGACCCAGCACGCCACGTCCGATGCGAGCCTCGAAGAGCTGTTCCTGGAGGTCTACCGATGAGCACCCTGACGGGTGCTCCGCTGCTGCTGCGTCAGGCGGTGCGACGCGACCGGGTCCTCGTCCCGGGGTGGGTGGCCGTCCTGGTGGTCATGACCTACGCCTCGGCGAGTGCGACGACGGCGCTGTTCGGCTCGAGCGCGGAGCGCGTCCGTCTGGCCACCGAGATCAACGGCCAGCCCGGGCTGCTCGCGCTCTACGGACCGATCCTCGACCCCGACAGCGCGGGCGAGCTGGCGATGTCGAAGCTCACGGTCCTCTACGCCCTCTTCAGCGCCGGCCTCTACGTCGCGGTGGTGAGACGCCACACGCGTGTCGAGGAGGAGTCCGGTCGCGCCGAGCTCGTCGGCGGCACCGTCGTCGGGCGCGATGCCCCCTTGGCAGCGGCCGTGATGGAGTGCGCCGCCCTGGCGATCGGGCTGGGGTGCCTCCTGGCCCTCGCGGGCACGGCTGGCGGTCTGCCGTGGGCCGGCTCGGTGTGGTTCGGCGTCGTGTGGGCCGGTACCGGGGTCGTGGCGACGGGTGTCGCGGCTGTGGCCTGCCAGGTCTCGGCGAGCGCGCGCACCTGCTCGGCACTCGCCGCGGGCGCGCTCGCCGGTGCCTACACGGTGCGGGCGGTCGGTGACGCGGTCGAGGGTCTCGGCTGGCTGTCCTGGCTCTCGCCCCTCGGCTGGAACACGCAGCTACGCGCCTGGTCCGAGCCCCGCTGGTGGGTGGTCGCCCTCTACCTCGTCACCTCTGCCGCACTGGTCGCCGTGGCGCAGCTGATGCGCTCGCACCGTGACCTCGGCGCCGGCCTGGTCACCATGCGCCCCGGGCCCGCGCAGAGCCGGCTCGCCGGGCCGTGGGGACTGACCCTGCGGCTGCAGCGCACGTCCCTGCTCCTGTGGACCGTGGGTGTGGCAGCCATGGGACTGGCCTTCGGCGCCATGGCCCCGGGTTTCGACGACCTGCTCGCCGGTTCCGGCGGCGAGGAGCTCATCGACCGGCTCGGCGGGTCCTTCATCGGCGCCCTGCTCTCGGTCACCGCCGTCCTCGTCACCCCCTTCGCGATCTCCGTCGTCGCCGCGGCACACCACGACCGGGTCGAAGGACGCACCGGGCTCGTGCTGGCCACGGCCGTCTCGCGAGCACGCTGGTTCGGTGCCATCGCGGGGGTCGCCCTGGCCGGCAGCGCGTTCCTGCTGATCGTCTGCGCGCTCGGTCTCTCGATCGGCTACGGGGCTGCCGGCGGTGGCGACGCGCCGTCTGCCATGACGGCTGCTCTCGGCTGGATCCCCGCAGTGGGCGTGGTCGGCGGGGTGGCCCTGCTCGGCCTCGCGGTCGGTCGGCCCTGGCTGGGGTGGGCCTTCTTCGTCCTGTCGCTCACGCTGACGCTCGTCGGGGAGCTGCTGGAGCTGCCGGTCTGGCTGCAGGACCTGTCGCCGTACTCCGCGGTACCGATGTACCCGATCGAGCCGTGGCGGTGGCCCCCGCTGCTCGTCCTGACGGCGCTCGCCGCGCTCCTCGTGTCCCTCGCGTGGTTCGTCTTCCGCGCAGGGGACGTCGAGTAGTCACTGTGGTCGGTGGGCGATACTGGGTTTGAACCAGTGACCTCTTCCGTGTCAAGGAAGCGCGCTACCACTGCGCCAATCGCCCGGGTGCATGCAGGTGTCCTGCATGGTCGAGGTGGAGACGGGATTTGAACCCGTGTAGACGGCTTTGCAGGCCGTTGCCTCGCCTCTCGGCCACTCCACCACGAAGGTGTCATACCTTCCGAGCGGATGACCGGGTTCGAACCGGCGACCTCAACCTTGGCAAGGTTGCGCTCTACCAACTGAGCTACATCCGCGCGGCCCCGAGCGTTGCTCACGCCGAGGGCACGAAGAGACATTAGCCCATCGACCGTCCAGTCTCCCAACCGAGCACGAGCGACCGCCATGAGGGTCGCCAGCGCGACCGGGCGCCGGTCGCCGGTGACCTGGCCGCCAGCGCACCGGCGGCACACCGACGGCCAGCAGCCGGCCCTTGATCAGCAGATCTCGCACGCGATCCGGGGTGGCGGCTGCGCGCAGGTGGTGCCTCAGCAGCCGCTCCTTCCAGCTGGTGCGACCGGGGCCACCCGCCGCCCGGCTCGCTCACCGGCGTCATCTGGCGACCACGAGCAGCAGCACGTCGAGCACCGCGATCCCTATCGCCGCGCGGAACGGCGCCCGGCCGCTGCCGAACAGGGCGACACCAGCCAAGATGACGACTGCGGCCACGACCAGCACCAGGACACCGGCGGGGACAGCACCCGCGCCCACCGCGATGACTGCGGTCGCCGCGGTCAGACTGCCCACCGCCAGCAGAGTGGCCGCTCGGGGCCCGATGCGGTGCGCGAGCCCGCGGACGCCGGTCGCCTCGTCGTCGACCAGGTCTGGCAGGACGTTGACCAGGTGGGCACCGACCCCGAGGAGCGCGCCCGCGACGACGGTCGACCACTGCGGGAGTGTCGCGCCCGGCTCGACGAGCGCGACGAAGAGCGGCAGACCCCCGAAGGCGATGGCGTACGGGAGGAAGGACACCACTGTCGCCTTGACGCCCAGGTTGTACGACCATCCCGCCGCGACGCACACGAGGTGCACCATCCCCGCAACGATCCCGCAGGCCAGGGAGAGGACCACCGTGCCCACGAGCGCCGCGACGCAGGCGGCCCGGGTGGTCGACGTCGGGAGCTCGCCGGTCGCCAGCGGCTTGTCGACACGACCGACCGCGCGATCCCGGGGGGCGTCGATCAGGTCATTGCCCCAACCGATCGACAGCTGCCCGCTGAGCACGGCGGCCGTCACGAGGACCGCCCTCCCCGGACCCGAGAGGGTCGCGAGGGCAAGTACCGCAGCCAGCACCGTCACCGCCGTCGTCGGCAGGGGGTGAGCCGCCCGGAGGAGTGCCGGGACCCGCGGGTCAGGCATACCGCGACCCTATCCCGGCACGGTTGGCCCGGGCGGCGCCGAGGCCAGCACCTCCGCGACGTGCCGATGCAGGCGCGTCACGCACGAGGAAGGCCCCTGACCCGGCGTCTCCGCGGGTCAGGGGCCTTTCCTGCTGGTGGGCGATACTGGGTTTGAACCAGTGACCTCTTCCGTGTCAAGGAAGCGCGCTACCGCTGCGCCAATCGCCCGTGGAGCGGATGACCGGGTTCGAACCGGCGACCTCAACCTTGGCAAGGTTGCGCTCTACCAACTGAGCTACATCCGCACTCGCTGTCCCCGCACTGCGGTGACCGCGCTGAGCGAGATTAGCCCACAGTCTCACCAGAATCCAAACCGGGGGTGAACAGCCGCCCGGCAGGCCGCCCCATCGGGGTCGTAGGGTGCCCGCATGCCGACGCACGAGGTCACCAACCAGGTCCCGCCCTACGGCGGGCACGACGTCTTCGCGACCGACCAGGTCCTCGTCGAGGGGGTCGACCGCTGGGTCCCGGCCGGGCAGCGCGAGCCGGCTGTGGCCGAGCTCACCGCCCTGGGGGTGCGCGCCGGCTCCGACGAGGCCGGGCGCTGGGCCGACCTCGCCCAGCGCAACACCCCTCGGCTGGTCACGCACGACAGGTGGGGCCACCGTGTCGACGAGGTCGAGTTCGACCCCGCGTGGCACGAGCTGATGACCGTGGCGGCCGGCGCCGGGCTCACGGCCGTCCCGTGGACCCAGCCGGTCGGGACGGGCGCGCACGTGCGCCGGGCCGCGGGCTTCGTCACCTGGAGCCAGGTCGAGGCCGGCCACGTCTGCCCCATCACCATGACCAACGCGGCAGTCCCCGCCCTTCGCCACTCCCCCGAGCTGGCCGCACGCTGGGAGGGCAGGCTCGCCTCCCGCGAGTACGACTTCGGGCTGCGCGAGGTGCAGACCAAGGCCGGCGCCATCGCCGGCATGGGCATGACCGAGAAGCAGGGCGGCTCGGACGTCCGTGCCAACTCGACCCTCGCGGTGCGCAGTCCCGGCGGCCCGCTCACCGGCGAGACCTATCGGCTCACCGGTCACAAGTGGTTCTGCTCGGCACCCATGAGCGACGTCTTCCTCGTCCTGGCCAAGACCGCCGAGGACGCGGCGCCGAGCTGCTTCCTCGTCCCCCGGGTCCTCGAGGACGGGACGCGCAACCCCTTCGCCCTGCAACGCCTCAAGGACAAGCTCGGCGACCGGTCCAATGCCTCCTCCGAGATCGAGCTCGACGGCACCTGGGGCGCGCTCGTCGGGGAGGAGGGAAGGGGGGTCCGCGCGATCATCGACATGGTCTCGACGACGCGCCTGGACTGCGTGCTCGGCTCCGCCGCGACGATGCGCGCGGCGCTCACCCGGGCCGTGCACCACACGCGGTACCGGTCGGCCTTCGGTGCGCGACTCGTCGACCAGCCGCTCATGCGCAATGTCCTCACCGACCTGGCACTGGAGTCCGAGGCCGCGACCCTGCTCGGCCTGCGGCTGGCGCACGCGCTCGACGAGGGCGAGAGCGAGCTGACGCGGCTGGGCGTCGCCGTCGGCAAGTACTGGGTGTGCAAGCGGACCGCACCCTTCGTCGCGGAGGCGCTCGAGTGCCTGGGCGGCAACGGCTACGTCGAGGAGCACGGCATGGCGCGGCTGTTCCGCCAGGCCCCGCTCAACTCGATCTGGGAGGGCTCGGGCAATGTCAACGCACTCGACGTCCTGCGCGCCCTCGGCAAGGCGCCGGCCGCGCTCATGGCACTGCTCAAGGAGGCGTCGGCCGCCCGCGGACGGATCGCGGTGCTCGACACCGCGCTCGACGACCTCGAGCGCGACTGCGCCGGGCTGGCGTCGGTCGACCCGGTCGAGCTCGCGGCGGGCAGCCGACGGCTGGTCGAGCGACTCGCCCTCACGCTGCAGGGCAGCCTGATGGTGCTGCACTCCCCCGCGGAGTTGGCCGAGGCCTTCGTCGCCTCGCGCCTCGGCGGGGCGAAGGGGGACACCTTCGGCACCCTCGACGCCGGCCTCGTCGCGCTGGCCGGGCCGAGCGCGATCGACCGCTCGGACGTCAGCTCTTCCTGAGCCGGGCCTGCTCGGCGAGGACGTCGAAGTCGGCCTCGGGCCACTGCGGGTCGAGGTCCGTGAGGTGCTCCTTGAGCAGGTTCATCACCGCGAGCCGGGCATACCACTTGCGGTCCGCGGGCACGACGTACCAGGGGGCGACGTCCGTGGACGTCCGGTCGATGACGGCCTGGTAGGCCTCCTGGTACTCCGCCCAGTGACCGCGCTCGTCGATGTCGCCGGGGTTGAACTTCCAGTGCTTGTCGGGGCGCTCCAGCCGTTCGGTGAGGCGCGCCTTCTGCTCGTCCTTGCTGATGTGCAGCATGACCTTGATGATCGTCGTGCCCTTGTCGGCGACGGCCTTCTCGAAGGTGTTGATCTGGCCGTACCGGCGCGACCACTGCGCGCGGGGCACGAGGTCGTGGACGCGGACGATGAGGACGTCCTCGTAGTGGCTGCGGTCGAAGACGCCGATCACGCCCGGCTCGGGCAGGGCATTGCGGATCCGCCAGAGGAAGGGGTGCTTCTTCTCCTCCGCCGTCGGCTGCTTGAAGACGTGGATCTGCACGCCCTGCGGGTCGACCGCGCCGACGACGTGGCGCATGATGCCGCCCTTGCCCGCGGTGTCCATCCCCTGCACGACGAGCAGGACGCTGCGCTGGCCACCTCCCTTCGCCTCCGCGTAGAACCGCTCCTGCAGGTGCGAGACCTCGTCCGAGAGGTCCGCCAGGGCCTCCTGGCCGGCCGCCTTGTCCCCGTCGAAACCGGGGGTGCTGCGGGGGTCGATCGCGCCGAGGTCGGTGCCCTCGCCCGCGCGCAGGGCGTCACCGAAGGGGGTGTCCGGCGACTCGGTCGACGAACCGGACTTCGTGGCTGACGTCTTCTTGGCCATCTGCGCATCATGTCAGCCCGGCGCGTCGTGCGGCAGACTGCCGGGTATGCGGATCCTCAGCGCGGACGACGCGGCGGTGCCGTGCTCCCCCGGTGACGAGGTCGACGACGCCACCCTCGACGCCCTCTACGGGCACACCGGGGACCTGCTCCGGCTCAACTTCGTCACCACGCTCGACGGCGCGGCGACGGGGGGTGACGGCCTGTCGGGGACGATCAACTCCGCCCCCGACCACCGGGGCTTCGCCGCGATGCGCCGGGCCGCCGACGTCCTGCTCATCGGTGCCGGGACGGTGCGGGCCGAGGAGTACGGGCCGGCGCGCGTGCCGATGGTCGTCGTCTCGCGGTCCGCGCAGCTGCCCGAGACGGTCCGCGGCTCGCAGGGCGTGGTGCTCGCGACGAGCTCGTCCTGCGGCGCCACCGAGAGCGGGACCGTGTGGCTGTGCGGCGAGGACACCGTCGACCCGGCCACGGTGGTCGAGCGCGCCCGGTCGTCCTTCGGCCCCCACGTCCTGTGCGAAGGGGGCCCGACGCTCGCTGCC
>DGBP01000041.1 GCA_002384855.1 Nocardioidaceae bacterium UBA4001
CAGGCGTGGACTCGTACAGATCAACGGCCTGCCGACGGAATTCGTCGGTATAGCTCTTCCTGGCCATGGACAGGATCATCTCGCTTCCCCAGCACGATGCTGGATTCAGCGTGTTCAAGATCAGGGGTCAAGCCCCGCTCATCAGCAGCCAGCGTGCGCTCCGGCCATCCGGAAGTGCCGCGGATGGTGGACTCGAACGTGCTTGTCATGCCGGTGACAGGTCGTGTCGAGACTGCGCGAGAATATGCGGCCATGACTGAACGAGGCCTCCTCGACTCGGAGGCAACGCAACTCCGCGACGCTCCGTTCACCTACTCCGAAGTCGGAGCGACCCGCGCCGGCGACCTGCCAAGCGGTTACGGCATCCTCCGGCGCAGCACCGTAGTTGGCGTCGGGGCGCAGCGTTTCGAGCGCGCCGCCCACACTGTTCTCCGGTGGGAGATGCATCGTCGCGCCGGGCTGACCGTGCGACCCTCCGATGACCACGTTGTCGAGGGCGCAGTCGCTGTCGTCCGAGTGGGGACGAAGCGTTTCGGCTTGGACGCCCCGGTCAGGGTGGTCTACGTCGTCAACGAACCCACTCGGCAGGGATTCGCCTACGGCACTCTTCCCGGTCACCCCGAGAGAGGTGAAGAAGCGTTCATCGTAGAACTTCGCGAGGACGGCGCAGTGACCCTCACTATCTCGGCCTTCTCCCAGCCAGCAACCTTGCTCGCGCGACTCGGCGGTCCGGTCAGTCGCGGCATCCAGTCACGCGTCACGAACCGGTACTTGCAGGCTGTCTGACCCGGCTTCGCAGTCGAATTCGTCCGCATCTGGCGCGAGGTGACTGGTTTCACCGTCGGCTACGGCGGGCGCGTCCAGTCTCGGCCCTGTGGGGACTCTTCCTCCGCAAGAAGGCGAGAGCGAGCATCAGCCCGACGAGCACCACGCCGCTCGTCCCAATCAGTGCACGCCATGGCCCGGGGAGGTCCGACCCGAAGGCCAGGCCGAGCGCCAATATGCCGACGACGAAGGCGCTTGCACTGAGCCGCCACTCGCGCGTGTCCCTGAAGTCGCCGGAGATCCTCATGGTGGTCCCTAGTCTCGCTCATAGCGGTTGGCTCCCGGCGGACTCCCCGCTGCTTGAACTGTGCGACGGTCAGGCTCCCTCACCTGCCGCGGACGGTGAAACTCCGGAGCTGGTGATGGCAGCGCCGGTTCAGTGTGCGAGCGATTCCCCCGTCCACCGTTCTTCGCCACGCACGTCCTCGACGACGTCGAGCCATTCGGGAACAGGCTGCGAGGGTTCGTCGCGGTCATCGATCTCTGCGACGAGCGTGCCATCCTCGTGTTCATCGACCGCGACAACCAGCCCATCGCGATGCAGCATGTGTCGCTTCTTGCGCAGCACCCTGGCGGGCAGAGCGCGAAGCACCTCCCACTCCGGCTCGTCCAGGTGGAAGTTCGTGCATGCGACTTCCTCGAGCCCGTCGCTGAGGCGGACCTTGTGAGACAGCTTGGGCACCACGATTCCGTCGGGCTCACGCACCTCGCGGAGCCGTAGACGCGTCCCCTTCACGTACCGGTCGACGATCTCCTTGGTGCTTGTAACACCCTTTGGAAGACTCGCCAGCAGGAACCGGCGCTCGCGCTCGACGACGGCGTACTTCAGTGAGACGGACACGAACCGAGGCTGGACCCAACGCACGGACCAGCCGCGGGGTGTGAGGCACGGTCGTGGCGATGAGCGGTACTCGGCCCACCGCCACGTGACCACTGTGCCGCGCTCCGATCGAAGTTCGGTTTCAGACGGCCTCGAGGACGAAGAAGAGGAAGCACAGGAACGACTGGCCTTCACCCAAGGTGGGGGGAAGCAGCTCCGGAGGGGTGTTCGCGGCCGGGGGCGGCTCACTGAGGACGGCGATGCGGAACCCTGCGGCGGCAAAGGCATTCGTCATGGCGTGCAACGGTCGGTGCCAGAAGGTCAGCCACACAGTCTGGCCGTCCATGAGGTAGTCCACGTCATCGAACTCGGCGTCGGCGAACGGCAGCGGCGCGCCGAGATCCGCCTCGTGCAGGTCGGCGTCTCCACCCAGCCTCTGACGCGCCAGGTCGACCATGGCTGCACTCGCGTCGAAGCCGGTGACCAGCGCACCCGAGTCACGAAGAGCAGCTGTCAGCGGCCCTGAACCACAGCCCGCGTCAAGGATCCGGCGACCCGAGACATCGCCGACGAGGCGCAGCATCTCGGGTCGCTCGTAGTAGGCGTTGAAGAGATTGGACTCGTTCTCGGCCGAGTAGGCCTTCGCAAAGCTGTCGTAGTCAGTCACGTCGGTGAACGTGTCCCTTCATCGGCTGCGCTCGTACACGGCCACGCACTGACTGACGGCAACCAGCATGCGGCTCGTGCGCACGATCGCACTGTCCGGACGCCCGCAGCGCACGCTGTCTGCGGCAGAGCCGCCGTGTGAGTCACGCGCGAGATCCCGAAGGGCACTGCCCACTCAGCAGCTCGGACACCCTGACACGCTGCAGACAGCGTGCGCTGCCGCGCTGCCCGCTCCCGACTGGGTCGGGGTGGTGAGGTTGGCCGTCACCCCCTCCGCTCCAGCCACTCCGGGTAGGGCACCGGCGCGGCGCCATCCTCCGCCTGGGTGACGATGCACTCGGTCATCCAGGTGCGGAGGGACACCATCTCCGGTGTGGACCGCAGGGTGAGCAGATGGTGGGTCTCGCAGATCTCGTCGGCCAGGTTGTCCGCGGCCAGGAGATCGCGGACGCCGGAGGCCATCTCGCGGGGGAGGGTCATCTCGATGTCGACGTACTCCAGCCCCGCCGCGGCGGCCTCCTGCGCGGTGCGGCGCCCCATGTGCCGGGCGAATGCCGGGCGCGTCACCAGCTGCTCGATGAGCTGGGCCAAAGCCCGAGGCGGGGTTGGGCCCTCCTCGGAGTCAATGAGCTGCAGCTCCCTGACCAGGTCGTCGAGCCGTTGGTCGATGCGAAGCCCGAGCTGCACCGGGGAGCGGAGCATACGCACCGTCGCCCAGTCCGCGGGCAGGACGCCCGTCCGCGGTGTCGTCAGGTCGTGGGAGGCCATCGGAGGCCGGACCTCGTGCTCGACACCATCCCCGGCGAGGTCGGCCCAGATCCGCCGTCCTCCGTCATGCTCCTCGATCCCCCAGGACTCAGCCAGCACGGACACGATTGCGAGCCCTCGCCCGGTCGTACCCAGCGTCTCGACGGGCGGTGAGTCACCTGGCCCCGTAGTCAGCACCGCTGACGGCATCACCGCCGGGAGCGGGACCAGGCCGCCGGCGTCCTCGACGCTGAGCCGCACCGCCGGGTTGAGGTCGCTCAACCCGATCTGCATGTAGGTACTGCCGCTGTGCAAGGCGGCGTTGGCTGCCATCTCGGTGACGCAGAGAGCCGCGTCGTCGACGAGCTGCTCGCGGCCCCAGTCCTTGAGCCCGTCGGTGACGAACCTCCGCGCTCCGGGGACGCTGGAGACTTCCGCGGCGAGACGGATCCTCAGCTCCGGACTACCACCGCGGGCCTCGGACGTCATGGAGGCATTGTGCACCCCGGGCCCGGTCCGGAGAAGGTGTACCGGCGGCCCTCAGAGATCGCCGGCACAGACGGACACCTCTTCAGGTGCTGGCCGACCTCGAGGGAATCGCCAACGCCTGAAGGACGAGCCGGCCCGCGACTGGTGGCCATCGTGAACGATCCGGTGCCGTCGACGGAAGCCAAGCGGATCCTCGCCGGACGTTCTCGAGACGACTGACCAGTGCGCCGCTGTGCCGACTTGCCCGGGCTCTGAGCACGGTCATGTCTTGTCGGGCGGACGGGGTCGTTCCCGGTGAATCCTCGGCATCAGCTGGGTCTCGTCCTCGGGGCTGGGCTCTTCACGACCGGGCCGACCGCCGGACGGCCGTGGACGCGACGGTCGACGACGCGGCCGCAGCTGGACCTGGCGCCGGATCCGCTCGTCGAGGTCCATCTCCCGCAGCAGCCGCTTGATCGTCGAGAGCACCGCGGCGTGCAGCTCGAGCAGCCGGGGGCCGGTGCCCTCGACGAGCACGTCCTCGAGCCGGGCCCGCGCCTCGTGCAGGCCGACGAGCGCCTCCCGCAGGGTCTGCGCGTCGGCGGCGGTCAGCTGCATCAGCGGGTCCGCCTCGTCGTGGACGAGCTGACCGAACGCGTCGACGCCGGCGGCCATCGCCCGGAACGTCCGGGCGAGCCGACGCAGCACGTCGTCGTACCCCTCAGCCTCACCCCAGGACGGGTCGCTCGCCGCGTCCACCAGGGCGCGCAGCATGCTGCGGATCGCGACCGCGGAGTGCTCGAGGGACTCGAGCCCCTGACGGAGGCCGGGCGCGACATCGGGGGTGCCGACCGCCCGCACGTTGAGCCGGCGGCCCTGCTCGGCGTGCAGGAGCGCGGCTCCCACCCGGGGGATGTCGTGGGTGATGTGCCGCGCGGCGCCCAGCCACGCCCGCGCCGCCGGGGCCACCTCGCCACCCCCCTCGACCACGTCGTCGACCTCGTCGGCAGCATGGGTCAGCAGGTCGCTGAGCGAGTCCGCCAGCCCGTCGATCGCCTTGCCGGCGTCGGAGCTGGCGACCTTCGGCGGGAACAGCAGGTTCGCGGCGATCCCGACGGCCGCGCCGACCAGGGTCTCGGCGATGCGCTGCCACGCGAACGACTCCGCGCTCAGCGACCCGACCCCGAGCACCAGCATCGCGCTGATGGCGACCTCGATGAGGTTCGACCGCAGGCGCAACGCCTGCCCGATCGTGATCGAGACGAAGATCAGCAGGCCGAGGCTCCACCACTCCAGGGGTACGACGGCCGCGAACGCGACCGCGACGAACACCCCTGACACGACGGCCACCACCCGGTCCAGGCCGCTCGCGAGCAACGACACCGGCGTGACCTGCACGACCAGCATCGCGGTGAGCGGCGCCAGCAGCGGCAGGGTCCCGGGGAAGAAGAGCAGGGCCACCACGTAGCTCGCGACCGCGGCGACGGTGATCCGCAGCGACCACAGCACCGCCGCCCGACCGTCGTTGCGAAGCCGGGTCGTCGCACGGGACAGGCGTCCCCGCCACGAGTCGCGCATGACCCCGAGACTACAAACCCGGGGCTCCCCAGACGGCCATCCAGCGGTTCAGCTGGGGCTCCATCGGGAGCTCGCCGGCGAGCAGGTCGCGGATCTGCAGCTCGAGCACGTTGTCGCGCTGCCGACTCGGCCCGGCGTCGCCACCCGACCGGCCACTCGGGGCAAAGGGGTAGAACGTGCCCTGCTTGTACAGATACACCAGCCCGAGGCTCCGGCCCGACGCATCGACGAAGGTCACGAGCGAGCAGAGCAGCCCCGGCCCGAACCCCTCGGCCTCCAGGGTGGTGTTCACCGCGTGCAGGTCGGTCACGAGCTCGCTGATGTCGGCCTGCTCCCGGCCGGTGATCAGCCAGGTGAAGCCGTAGTCGTCGACGGTCCGCTCCACCTGCGGCCCGTCGCCGGCGTGGAGGAGCTCGACGATGTCGGCCTGGGTGCGAGCGAAGGCGGCCCCCTCCGCCTCCCGGTAGCAGACCGACCCGACGCCGGTGGCCACGAAGCCCGCCGCAGTCTCGAGCGTGATCGCCGCCCCGGGCAGCGCGAACAGCGCGTCGAGGTTGGCCCGGGCCGGCTTGCGGCGACCCAGGATGGAGTCCCAGAAGCTCACCGGTCGAGTCCCGAGGCGGGGAACCCGCCGTCGAAGGGCCGGCCGAGCTCGGCCGAGACCTTCGCCAGCTGCTCGATGCGCTGCTCCAGCGAGGGGTGGGTGGAGGTCATCGTCTTCAGGGTCGCCCCGCTGACGGCGGGGGCGATGAAGAAGGCGTTCATGCTCTGGGAGGCACGGAGGTCGCGGTTCGGGATGGCCGCCATCTGGCCGGTGATCTTCGTCAGCGCCGACGCCAGCGCCGACGGCTTCTGGGTCAGGTAGGCACCGGCCCGGTCCGCCGACAGCTCGCGGTAGCGCGAGAGCAGCCGGGTCAGGAAGAAGCTGACGGCGTAGACGACCAGGCTGACGACCAAGGCGATGAGCCAGAAGGGCAGGCCGTTGTTGTTGTCGCGCCGCCCGCCGCCGAAGACCGCGCCGTAGCGGGCGCCGTTGGTCAGCATCCCGGCGACGATGCCCGCCGACGCGGCCAGGGTCATCACCAGCACGTCACGGTGGGCGACGTGGGACAGCTCGTGCGCGAGCACGCCCTCGAGCTCCTCGGCTGTGAGCCGGTCGAGGATGCCCGTGGTGACGCAGACCGCCGCCCGCTCCGGGGACCGGCCGGTGGCGAAGGCGTTGGGGAGGTCGGAGTAGGAGATCGCCACCCGCGGCTTCGGCATGTCGGCCATGGCGCAGAGCCGGTCGATCATGCCGTGAAGCTCGGGGGCCTCCTCGGGCGTGACGACGCGGGCCCGCATGGCCTTCAGCGCCATCGTGTCGGAGTTGTACCACTGGAACCAGGCGATCCCGAGGCCCGCGATGCCGATGATCGGGACGAGGCCGCCGTACCCCGACTCCCCCGCCACCACCATCAGGATGACGATGAACCCGACGAACAGCCCGCCGAGCATGAACATCACGAGGGTCATCCGGGCGGTCAGCCCGGTGTCCTTGATGAAGCGCGTCCGTGACATCAGCCCGGGATCAGCCCGTCGTCCTCGAGCAGGTGGCGGACCTCGTCGATCGTCGCGTCTGACGGCGGCATGATCAGGTCGGAGTCCTCCAGGGAGTCGTCAGGCAGCGGCGTGCCCCAGGAGCGGATGTTGTCGAGCAGTGCGGCCAGGCTGGTGCTGAAGGCCGCCTCGTCGTTCTTCTCGACCGCGGCCTCGACCTGGTCGTCGAGCTTGTTCAGCTCCACGAGGTGCTCGTCGGTGACCTGCCACTGCCCCTCGCCGAGGATGCGCACGATCATGCCTGACCCTCCTCCTTCTTCTGCTGCTCCTCCTGGAGCGCTGCCGGGCCGCCCTCGCCGGGCTCGAGCGCGCCGGGCGGCTGCGCGGAGCCTGCCTTGAGCGCGGCCAGCTCGGTCTCGACGTCGGAGTCCTTGGACATCGCCTCGAGTTCGCGGGCGATGTCGTCGCCGCCGCCGAGGGAGCTGGCGTCGTCGAGCGCCCCGGAGGAGATCAGCTCGTCGATGGCGCCGGCCCGGGCCTGCATCTGCGCGGTCTTGTCCTCGGCGCGCTGCACGGCGAGGCCGACGTCGCCCATCTCCTCGGAGATCCCGGAGAACGCCTCGTTGATCCGCGTCTGTGCCTCGGCGGCGGTGTACGTCGCCTTGATGGTCTCCTTCTTGGTGCGGAAGGCCTCGACCTTCGCCTGGAGCCGCTGCGCCGCGAGGGTGAGCTTCTCCTCCTCGCCCTGGAGCTGGGCCTGCTGCACCTTCAGGTCGTTGATCTGGCCGGTGAGGCCGGACTTGCGGGTCAGCGCCTCACGGGCGAGGTCCTCGCGTCCCATCGACAGCGCCTTCTGCGCCTGGTCGTGGAGCTTCTGGGACTGCTGCTCGAGCTGGGCCACCTGCAGCTCGACTCGCTTGCGGCTGGTGGCGACGTCGGCGACGCCACGGCGCACCTTGGACAGCATCTCGATCTGCCGCTGGTAGCTGTAGTCGAGGGTCTCGCGAGGGTCCTCGGCAGCGTCGAGAGCCCGGTTCGCCTTGGATCGGAAGATCAGGCTGATGCGCTTCATGAGGCTCATGTTGTGCAGGGCCCCCTTCTGTTTTCGTGACTGGTCGGAGTGTTTTCCACCCTACGGTGCAACGGCCCGCGGAGGTAGCAGGTTCCCGCGGGTACCCTGGACACCCCCCGGGGACGCAGGAGTCCCCGTCGAGCTTGCAGAAAAGGCCGCCTTGTTCCGACGTACGAAGTCCGAAGAAACCCCTGCACCCGCTGCCACCGCGAAGCCTGGCGGGAAGGGACGCCCCACGCCCTCCCGCAAGGAGGCCGAGGCGGCCGCCAAGGCCCGCGCGAAGGGCGCCGTCGACAAGAAGGCGGCCAAGGCCCTGCTGCGTGAGCGCCGGCTGGCGGAGAACAACCGGATGCGGCAGGCGATGAAGACCGGCGACGAGCAGCACCTCCCCGCACGTGACCAGGGGCCGGTGCGCCGCTTCGTCCGCGACCGCGTGGACGCGCGCCTGTCCATGGCGGAGTTCCTGCTGCCACTGCTGCTCGCGATCATGGTGCTCAGCTACTCGGGCAACCCGACCCTGATGCGGTACGGCAACTCGCTGTGGTTGCTGACCATCCTGCTGGTCACCTTCGACACGATCTGGCTCACCTTCCGGCTCAAGCGGGAGCTGCGCGAGCGGTTCCCCGACGAGTCGCACAAGGGCGCGGTGTTCTACGCGGTGCTGCGCGCGATGCAGCTTCGCTTCCTGCGCCTGCCCAAGCCGCGCGTGAAGATGGGCCAGAAGCTCCCCGAGCGCTACTGAGCCGCGGAGCCGGCCGGCTCCTGCGACGCCGCGTCGGAGGTACGACGTGCGTGCTCCTGCCGCCAGGCCGGGAGGTACAACGGCGCGGCCACCGTGAGGACGGCGCCGCCGAGGTACATCGCGACCCGCGCCGAGGCCTGGTCGACGACCGCGGTGAGCGCGAGCACGCCGAGCGAGCCCGCGGCCTGCGCCATCATCGAGTTGATCGAGATGGCCGTCGCGCGCACCCGGGCACCGACCTGCCGGTGCAGCAGGCTCATGTGGGCGGGGTTCGCGGTGCCGTGGGCGGCGTAGGCGACCAGGTAGGCCACGATCACCCCGGCGACGCCGCCGAAGAGCCCCATCAGCACCACGAAGAGCCCCTGGACCACCCGCAGCAGGGCGGCCGTGGGGGCGGTCCCGATCCGGCGGATCAGCCAGGGTGCGAGCATCGCCCCGGCCGCGCCGACCAGCCAGGCCCAGCACCTGCAGCACCAGCGACACCAGCACCGGCAGGGCCAGCGCCTCGAACGGGCCGAGGTCACCCAGCGCGACGAGACCGCCTCCGGCCAGGGCGCCGGCGGCGAGGGCGACGCCCACCGCGGCACCGGCCCGGCTCAGCCCCCGCTCGACCTCCCGCTCCTGCCCACGAACGTCGCCGTCCCCCTCGCTCGCGGCATGCACCGCGTCGACGTACCACGCCTCCAGCGGGCCGCTGTCGAGCGCCCGGTAGACACCCTGGAGGAAGTAGGCGGCCGCGAACCCGGCGACGGTGGAGGCAGAGAGGAACAGCCCGGTCGACGCGATCCCGACCAGGCCGGCGACGACGAGGACCGGCCGGCGGCCCCAGGCGTCCGCGAGCCCTCCGGTGGGCAGCTCGAGCAGCAGCACCACGAAACCCTGGACGGCGACGGTGAGGCCGACCTGGCCGAGGGTGAGACCGCGGTCGAGGGGCAGCAGCACCAGCACCGGGATGAACAGGCCGACCGGGCCCCAGCGCAGCGCGGTCAGGGCGAGGTAGCGCCGCCCCGCCGCCCTGCTGGTCAGCGGGGTCATCGGCCGGCCTCGAGATCGGGGAAGCAGTGGACGAAGAAGTGGACGCGACGTCGCTCCCCCGCGCCGTGCCGGGACAGGGCGGCGCCGGCGCGGTACCGCTGCGCGACCTCCCAGATCTCGTCCTGCATCGCGGTCAGCTCCTCGGGGGTGAGCTCCATCATCGAGTCCGAGGCGCCGGTGGCCTCACGCCACTCCACCGACCATCGGGACCTGGCCTCCGCCCACTCGCGCGCCTTCTCGCTGAACTGCCGGAAGTACTCGTCCTGCAGCCAGGCGAGCGCCGCCTCGGCGTCGGGGTCCCCGGCGACGTCGCCGAGCGAGATCGACGTGAACTCGTGGGCCGCACGCCACACACGTTCGCGGCCCACGCCGCCCCCGGTCTCCTCGACCAGGCCGACCTCGGCGAGCTTGCGCAGGTGGTAGCTCGTCGCGCCGGTGTTGGTGTCGAGCGCGGAGCCGCCGTGCGACCCGACGAGAACCAGCCGACGCTCCGCGACGGTGACCCGGCCGACGGTCGCCGGAGCGCATGGACGTTGGGCCCTGTGGATACCGTCAGGGGCATGGAAACCCGCAACCTTGGTTCGAGCGGTCTCAAGATCACCGAGATCGCCTACGGCAACTGGCTCACCCACGGCTCCCAGGTCGAGGAGGACGCCGCGATCGCCTGCGTGCACCAGGCACTCGAGGAGGGCATCACCACCTTCGACACCGCCGACGTCTACGCCAACACCGCCGCCGAGACGGTGCTCGGCAAGGCACTGCAGGGCGAGCGTCGCGAGGGCCTGGAGATCTTCACGAAGGTCTACTGGCCGACCGGCCCCGGCAAGCACAACGACCACGGGCTGTCCCGCAAGCACATCGTGGAGTCGATCAACGGTTCGCTGAGGCGGCTGGGCACCGACTACGTCGACCTGTACCAGGCGCACCGTTTCGACTACGAGACGCCGCTCGAGGAGACCATGGAGGCCTTCGCCGACGTCGTCCGCCAGGGCAAGGCGCACTACATCGGCGTCTCGGAGTGGACCGCCGACGAGATCCGGCGTGGCCACGAGCTCGCCCGGGAGCTGCGCATCCCGTTCGTCTCCAACCAGCCGCAGTACTCCATGCTGTGGCGGGTCATCGAGTCCGAGGTCGTCCCCACCTCCGAGGAGCTCGGCGTCGGCCAGATCGTCTGGTCGCCCATCGCCCAGGGCGTGCTCAGCGGCAAGTACAAGCCCGGCGAGCCGCACCCGGCAGGCTCCCGCGCCACCGACGACAAGGGCGGCGCGAACATGATCTCCCGCTGGATGGACGACGATGTCCTCGAACGCGTCCAGCAGCTGCGCCCGATCGCCGACGAGGTGGGGCTGAGCATGGCCCAGCTGGCGGTCGCGTGGGTGCTGCAGAACCCGAACGTCTCCGCGGCCATCATCGGCGCCAGCCGTCCCGAGCAGGTCACCGAGAACGTCAGGGCCAGCGGCGTGACGCTCGAGCCCGAGCTCATGAAGCGCATCGACGAGGCTCTCGACGGAGTCGTCGAGACGGACCCCTCGAAGACGGTCTCCCCGCCGAAGCGCAAGTTCGGCTGACACGCAGCCAGACGTACGGCGCAGGGGCCGGTCCCGCTACAGGGGCCGGCCCCTGCTGCGCACCCACAGCTCGAGCAACGGGTCGACGTACCTCCACGGCCCGGCGCCGGACGGTCCCTCGTCGCGGGTGACGTGCTGACCCTCGCGGGCGAGGTCGCGCAGCGCGCTCTGCAAGGTCGCCCGGGAGGTCTCGAACCGCCGCGCCGTCGTCGTACCCGTGGGTGAGTCGTGGTCGGCGAGCGCGGCGAGCACCGCCTTCTTGCCGGCTGACATCTGGTCCCACACCCCCTGGTGGGCCTCGTGCGTGGTCGCGAGGGCACGGCGCACGACGGCGTCGGCGAACGCGATCCCCTCCACCTCTCCGCCCTCCGGCAGGGTCGTCGAGCCGAGCTGACGCGCGGCGAGCTCGCGGTGCAGCAGATGCGCGAGCAGCATGGTCCGCTGCGGGTGGCCGGCGGCGACACCGACGAGCGGCGACAGTACTCCCGCGGGATCCTCCCCGAGCTCCTCGAACCTCTCGGTGAGCTCGACGAGCACCTCGTCGGCGGGGAGCGGTCCGAGCTCGAGCGGCTCGGCCTGGCCGTAGAGCGGACGCTCCCGGTCGCTGAACAGCTTGCGCATCAAGGACGGCTGCGAACCGGCGTAGATGTAGACCGCGGCGTCGGCGTGGTACTGCACGTGCGAGCGCAGCAGCCCGTCGAGACCGGGCCCCGCGCTCAGCAGGTCCTGGAACTCGTCGAAGACCACGAGCGTGGGGATCTTGTCGCGCTCGTGGAGGGTCAGCGGCAGGTCGAGCAGCTCGGCCGCCGCCGTCTGGGTCGCCTCGGGGCTCGGCACCCGCTGCCTCGGCCCGAGCGTGATCCCGGGGCCGGCCGGCGTCAGCGACAGCCCGAGGCGGCCGCCCAGGGAGTCGAGGTGCGCGCGGAGGCGGTTGTCCTTCAGCCGGGCGTACGAGGTCGCGATCCGGACGCACACCTCGGCCAGGGACGTGACGCCGTACATGTCGACGTGGACGGTGCGCCACCCGACGCCGCGCAGGCCCTCCGCGTGGGCGAGCAGCAGCGAGGTCTTCCCGAAGCGCCGGGGGCCTGCGAGTCGGACGTGGACCCGCTCGGCTGCGGCCTGGCTCAGCCGGTGCAGCTCCTCGCGACGGTCGATGAGCGCGTCGGGAGCGATGGGCGTCTCGAACGGGAACGGTCGCAGCATGGGTTACAGCATACGTCTACGCATGACTGGAGCAATACAGTGTCAGGCGGAGTGCAGGCTCATCGGGCCGTAGACCTCGCGGTCACCCTCGAACAGGCTCACCTGGTCCACCCCGGCGTCGAGCAGGTCACGCCACACCTCGCCCACCCAGGACTCGGCGTCGGCCTGGGCCGGGAAGTCCGGGGAGTCGACGCCGTCCGGGGTGACCTCCGCACCCGAGGAGCTCTCCAACCGCCAGCGCCAGGACGGGCTCGGGGTCGACGCGGAGCCGAACTGACCGGAGGGCTCGAGGGAGTTCGTCATGTGGCGAGCCTAACGCCCGCGAAACGCAAGACGCCTTTGACGGGGCCGGGTGCGCGTGGGACCGTTCATCTCGAACAACTGCCTCGCGTCGGGGAAGCCGGTCCAAGTCCGGCGCTGACCCGCAACCGTAGGTCGTGGCCCCTGGTCACGACGAGCCGGAACGCCGACGAAGGGCAGCGGCTCCCATCCATCCGTCGAGGTCTACGGGGCGGGGCCGGACGACGGGACCGGCCGTACGCGCCGGGGTCCAGCGGTCCGGTGACGTCATGTGAACCGCCGCGACAGAAAGGGCCTTCCGTTGGCCACCCTGCTCCCCCGCCGCGTCGTCGGCGCACTGTCGTCCCTGCTCGTCGCCGGTGCGGCCGTCACCGCGCTGGCCGGCCCGGCACACGCCGAGGACGGCTACCAGTACTGGAACTACTTCCACCTCGAGAACGACACCTGGGCCTTCTCCGATGTCGGCGCCGCCGAGTTCGTCCCCGAGGACGGCGGCGTCGAGGGGCTGCGCTTCGGCACCTCCACGCCGTCCCAGGGCATCGAGCCGCGCGCCGACCTGGCCGAAGTCGGCTTCGACACCGTCTGCGGCGACACCGAGGCCGGTGAGGGCGAGAAGCGCGTCGTGCTGGTCGTCGACTTCGGCGTCGAGGAGGGCAACGGAACCCCGCCCGAGCCCCGCGCCGACTGCGCCGTGGGCGACGAGAGTGCCTCGACCCAGGAGCTCCTCGGCGAGGTGGCCGACCTGCGTGTCGAGTCGGGGATGCTCTGCGGCGTCGACGGCTACCCCGCCAAGGGCTGCGGCGAGGCCGTCCCGGACGCCGAGATGGGTGGCGAGGAGCAGACGGTCGCGTTCGCGCTTCCCTCGGACGGCGCCGACGACGCGAGCACGTCGGACGCCGCCGCCGACGAGGCCGAGGAGGGCTCGTCGGTGTGGCCGCTGGTCGGTGTCGGGCTGGTTGTCGTGCTCCTGGCCGCCCTCGCGTTGGTCCTCGCCCGCCGCAACCGCACCGCCTGACCCGAGACCGATGCAGCCCCAGCACCGCCCCACCTACCCTCGGATGCTCCATCCGGGGGCCTGGTGGCTGTGGGCGCTGGGGCTCGCGGCGGCGGCGAGCCGCACCAGGAACCCGGTGCCGCTCCTGCTCGTCGTCGCGGTGACCGCCCTCGTCGTCGCCGCCCGCAAGGGTGACGCGCCGTGGGCACGGTCCTACGCCGCCTTCCTCAAGCTCGCGTTGCTGGTGATCGTGCTCCGGGTGGTGTTCCAGGCGCTGCTGTCGAGCGGCTCCCAGGGCCCGACCGTGCTGTTCACGCTGCCCGAGCTGCCGATCCCGGGAAGCACCGGGATCAAGCTCGGCGGCGTGGTCAGCCTCGAGGCGGTCCTGCGGGCCTTCTACGAGGGGCTGCAGCTGGCCACGATCATCGTCGCGGTCGGCGCGGCGAACGCCCTCGGCAGCGCCCGGCGGCTCCTCCGGTCGGTCCCGGGCGCGTTGTACGAGGTCGGGGTGGCCGTCGTGATCGCCCTGACCTTCGCGCCCCAGCTGGTCACCGACGCCACGCGGGTGCGGGAGGCTCACCGGCTGCGCGGCCAGAGCGGCGGGGTGCGGTCGCTGAAGCGGCTCATCATGCCCGTCCTCGAGGGCGCCCTGGAACGGTCGGTCGAGCTGGCAGCGGCCATGGACTCACGGGGGTACGGCCGCACCTCCGACGCCGGACACTCGGCACGCCGGGCCGCCGGGGTGTTCTCCCTGACCGGGCTGCTCGGACTGTCGGTGGGCGTGTACGGCCTCCTGTCCGGCACCGGCGCCGACTGGATGGGGATGCCCATGCTCGTGGCCGGCGCCCTGCTGTCCGCGCTCGGCATCCACCTGGGCGGGCGACGGACCGGCCGCACCACCTACCGCCCCGACCCGTGGGCGTTCCCCGAGTGGGCGGTCGCGGGCTCGGGCCTGGTCGCCGCGGTCACCATGTTCGTGACGGCCGAGGTCGCTCCCGGCTCGCTGATCCTGGCGAGCCCCACCCAGCTGCCACCGGTGCCGCTCCTGGCGGTCCTCGGGATCCTGGTCGCCGCGCTGCCCACCGTCCTCGCGCCGCCTCTGCCACGGGCAGCCGCGGAGGAGACGACGAGCACCGGACAGCGCGAGAAGGTGGCGGCGTGATCGAGTTCCACGACGTCAGCATCACCTTCGCCGGCGAGACCGAGCCGGTGCTGAACCACGTGAACCTCACCATCGACGAGGGTGAGCTCTGCCTCGTCGTCGGCCGCACCGGGTCGGGCAAGACCACCCTGCTGCGCGCCATCAACGGCCTGGTCCCGCACTTCTCCGGCGGCACGCTCACCGGCCGGGTCGTCGTCGACGGCCGCGACACCCGCGACCACCGGCCGCGGGACCTCGCCGAGGTCGTCGGGTTCGTCGGCCAGGACCCGCTCGCCGGCTTCGTCACCGACACCGTCGAGGACGAGCTCGCCTACGGGATGGAGTCCCTGGGGCTGGCCCCCGACGTCATGCGCAAGCGCGTCGAGGAGACCCTCGACCTGCTCGGCCTCGCCGACCTGCGGCAGCGACCCCTCGCCACCCTCTCCGGCGGGCAGCAGCAGCGGGTCGCGATCGGCGCGGTGCTCACCACCCACCCCCGGGTCCTCGTCCTCGACGAGCCGACCTCGGCCCTGGACCCGCTGGCCGCCGAGGAGGTGCTCGCCACCCTCCAGCGGCTGGTGCACGACCTCGGCCTGACCGTCGTCCTCGCCGAGCACCGGCTCGAGAGGGTGGTGCAGTACGCCGACCGGGTGGTCTACGTCCCCGGCGAGGCCCGGGCGGTCGTCGACGGCGCGCCCCAGGACGTGCTGGACCGCTCCCCGATCGCCCCACCGGTCGTCGAGCTCGGCCGCGTGGCCGGATGGCGGCCGCTGCCGCTGTCGGTGCGTGACGCGCGGCGTCGTACCGCTGCCCTGCGCGCGCAGCTCACCGGGCTCACTCCTCCCGCCCACGCCGCGAACCACGTCGGCGACGTGGTGGCCGGCGTGCAGGACCTCGTCACCGGCTACGGACGGCTGCCCGTCCTCAAGGGGGTCTCCGTCTCCCTGGCGCAGGGCGAGGTGGTCGCACTGATGGGCCGCAACGGCGCCGGCAAGTCCACGCTGCTCAGGACGCTGGTCGGCATGCGGCGGCCGGAGTCGGGCTCCGTCGACGTCGGTGGCCACCGACCGGCGCAGCTCAGGCCCGCGGCGCTGCTGCGGCTCGTCGGGCTGGTGCCGCAGGTCCCCGGCGACCTGCTCTACGAGTCGACCGTGGCGCGCGAGTGCACCCAGGCCGACCGCGACGCCGGGGTCCCGGCCGGCACCACCGCCGGGCTGTTCGAGCGGCTCTCCCCCGGAGTCCCCGGCGACCAGCACCCCCGTGACCTGTCCGAGGGGCAGCGGCTCACGCTGGTGCTGGCGATCGTGCTCGCCGCCGGACCTCCGCTGCTGCTGCTCGACGAGCCGACCCGCGGCCTCGACTACACGGCCAAGCACCGGCTCGTGGAGATCCTGCGCGACCTCGCCGCCTCCGGGCACGCGGTCATGCTGGCCACCCACGACGTCGAGCTGGTCGCCGAGGTGGCCACCCGCGTCGTCGTCCTTGCCGACGGGGAGGTCGTCGCCGACGGGCCGGTGGCCGACGTCGTCGTGTCCTCCCCCGCCTTCGCCCCCCAGGTCGCCAAGATCCTCGCCCCGAGCCCGTGGCTCACCCCGACCGACGTGGCCGTCGCCCTGGCCGGTGTCACCGCGGTGTCCCGGCCGTGAGCACCACCCGGGTCGTCCCGCTGCAGCTGCGCTCCGGCGTCGCGCTGGCCCTCGCCTCCGCCGTCGGGCTGCTCGGCTTCCTCTGGCCGTTCTTCGTCGAGCCGGGGGCGGCCCTCGACAGCTCCCACTCGGGCGACGCGCCGTACCTCTTCGTCGCGATCCTGCCGCTGCTCGCCGCCATCGTGCTCGCGGAGCTCACCGCCGGCGGCCTCGACGCGAAGGCCGTCGCCATGCTCGGCATGCTGTCGGCGGTCGGGGGTGCGCTGCGCGCGCTCGGCCCGGGCATGGCCGGGATCGAACCGAGCTTCGCGCTGGTCATCCTGGGTGGCCGCGTGTTCGGACGCGGGTTCGGCTTCGTGCTCGGGGCGACGACGATGTTCACCGGGGCGCTGATCACGGGCGGGGTCGGGCCGTGGCTGCCGTTCCAGATGATGACCGCGGCCTGGGTCGGTTTCCTCGCCGGGTCGCTGCCCCGCCTGCGCGGGCGGGCCGAGGTGGCGTTGCTCGCGGCCTACGGCGCGGTCGCCGGACTGGCGTTCGGGATGGTGATGAACATCTGGTTCTGGCCGTTCGTCTCCTACGCCCCCGAGGTCAGCTACGTCACCGGCGCCCCGCTCGTGGAGAACCTCGGGCGGTACGCCCTCTTCTACGTCACGACGTCGCTGCTGTGGGACGCCGGGCGGGCCGTGGTGACGGCAGGTGCCCTGCTCGTCGCCGGGACGGCGCTCCTGCGCGCGCTGCGCCGGGCGGGTCGTCGCGCGGCGTTCGGCGTCCCGGTCGCGTTCGAGCGCTGATCCGGCGTCGTACGACGGTCGCGCGACCGTCGTACGACGGACCGGGGCCCTGGGTCAGGACTCCCGGACACCCGGTGTCACGAACGGCGGCTTGGTCACCGTGAAGACCTCTTGGCGGCCACGCACGTCGACCGACACCTCCGCGCCGTCGGTGACCTGGGAGGCGATCAGCGCCAGGCCCACGCCCTTCTTCAGCGTCGGGGAGAACGTGCCGGAGGTGACCTCGCCGAGCGGGACGTCGCGCACCAGCAGCACCCGCATGCCCGGGCGCGGGATGCCGCGACCGGTCGCGACGAGGCCGCGCAGCACCCGCTTGGGGCCGGTCTCCCGCTCCGCCGTCAACGCCGATCGGCCCCAGAAGCGCTCCTTCTTCCAACCGACCGCCCAGCCGAGCCGCGCCTCGTTGGGCGTGACCTCGCGGGTGATGTCCTGGCCGTGCAGGGGGTAGCCCATCTCGGTGCGCAGGGTGTCCCGCGCGCCGAGGCCGCACGCGGTGATGCCGTAGGACTCGCCGGCCACGAACAGCGCGTCCCACAGCGCTCCCACCACGTCGTTGGGGACCACCAGCTCGTAGCCGCGTTCACCGGTGTAACCGGTGCGGCACACGACCACGGGGGTCCCCTCGAAGTCGGCCTGGACGAAGGACATGTAGTCGTGCCCCGTCGGGAAGCCGATCCCTTCGAGGACCTCGTCGGACCGGGTGCCCTGGACGGCGAGGATCGAGTACGCGTCGTGGCGGTCCTCGATCACGATGCCCTCGGGGGCCTCTGCCTCGAGCATCCGCACGACCTCGGGGGTGTTCGCGGCGTTGGGCACGAGGAGCACGTGGTCCTCGTCGTGGAGGTAGGCGATCAGGTCGTCGACGATGCCCCCGGTCTCGGGGTCGCAGCACAGGGTGTACTGGGCCTTGCCCGGCTCGATGCGGTTCAGGTCGTTGGTCAGGCAGTCGTTGACGTACGCCGCCGCGCCGGGGCCGTGCACGAGCACCTTGCCCAGGTGGCTGACGTCGAAGACGCCCACCGCCTCACGGACAGCCGTGTGCTCCTTGATGACACCGGTGTACTCCAGCGGCATCTCCCAGCCGCCGAACTCGGAGAACTTGGCGCCGAGCGCGACGTGCCGGTCGTGCAGGGCGGAACGACGCGGCGCGTCCGAGGAGGACTCGAGATCAGACATGCCCGGAACCTACCGCAGTACGGCGCCCCCAAACCCCCGGCTAGCATTCCCGGGACGACGAGCACAGACGACGAGGGAGTCGAGCGCAGTGACGACGTACAGCCTCCGCAAGGGAGCAGCAGACAAGACCCGGGCCGACGTGGTCGTGGCCGGCGTGGTCAAGACCGACAAGGGCCTGGAGATGGCCGCCGGTGGTGAGGCGGTCGCCTCGGCGTACGGCCGCAAGCTCCGCCCGCTGCTCTCCACGCTCGGCTTCGAGGGCAAGCCCGGTGAGGTCGCGAAGATCCCCACCGGCGGCACCCTGAGGTCGCCCCTGCTGATCCTGGTCGGGCTCGGCGAGGCCGCGAAGCTCGACGCCGAGAAGGTACGACGGGCAGCCGGCGCCGCCGCGCGCGCGGTGTCGAACGCCCAGAGCGTCGCCCTCGCGCTGCCGGCCGGCGAGGCTGCACACGTGCGTGCGGTCCTCGACGGCTACCAGCTCGGCTGCTACGCGTTCACCGCGTTCAAGTCCACCCCGGCCCCCGACCGGGCCGGCGAGGTCGTCGTGCTCAGCGACCGGGCCAAGGACAAGGACGTGACCGAGGCGTTCGAGACCTCGCAGGTCGTGGCCGCCGCCACCGCGCTCGCCCGCGACTGGGTGAACACGCCCCCCGGGGACTTCACGCCGGCCAGGTTCGCCGACGCCGTGACCGCCACGAAGAAGGACCGCAAGGCCGCCAAGGTCACCGTCAAGGTGATGGCCGAGGACGAGCTCGAGGCCGGCGGCTACGGCGGCATCATCGGGGTCGGCCGCGGCTCGTCGAACGCCCCGCGCCTGGTGCAGTTGACCTACAAGCCCCGCGGCGCCAAGGCGCACCTCGCCCTGGTGGGCAAGGGGATCACCTACGACTCCGGAGGCCTGAGCATCAAGCCGGCGGCCTCGATGATGACCATGAAGTGCGACATGGCCGGCGCCGCCTCCGTCGTGGCAGCCACCTTCGCGATCGCCGAGCTCGGCCTCCCCATCGCGGTCACCACCTACGCGCCGATGGCCGAGAACATGCCGTCCGGGACCGCGACGCGCCCCGGAGACGTCCTGACGATGTACGGCGGCAAGACCGTCGAGGTGCTCAACACCGATGCCGAGGGCCGGCTCGTCCTGGCCGACGCGATCGTCAAGGCCACCGAGGACAAGCCCGACGTGATCGTCGACGTGGCGACCCTGACCGGTGCCTGCGTCGTGGCGCTCGGAGAGCGGGTCGGCGGCCTCCTCGGCAACGACGAGGCGCTGGTCGGCGACGTGCAGGCCGCCGGCGACCGCGTCGGTGAGGCGTTCTGGCCGCTGCCGATCCCCGAGGAGATGGGCGAGAAGGTTCGCTCGAACACCAAGATCGCCGACCTCGCCCAGCACAACGGCGAGCGCTGGGGCGGCACCCTGTACGCCGCGGCGTTCCTGCGCGAGTTCGTCGGCGGGACCACCTGGGCGCACCTCGACATCGCCGGCCCAGCGTTCAACGACAAGGCACCCTACGGCTACGTCCCCACCGGGGGCACCGGCATGTCGGTGGCCACCCTGGTCGAGCTCGCGACGTCGCTGTCCCAGCGCTGACCCGTTCGTCGTCGGGGTCCTGGTCGCGCCGGGCGGGGTGGCGCTTCCCCACGTTCACCTGGGAAAGCACCACCTACCTCGACAAATTCATCGAGGTAGGTGCCGTTCTCTCGCGGTAGGTGGCGCGGCCGGTCAGGCCCCCGACTCCTTCTGGCGGCGGTTGTACTCGCGCATGCGGGCCGGATAGCCGACCACCGCAGCGTCGTACGACGGGATGCCGTGCCTGTTCGCGAAACGGTGCGCCCACTCGACCGAGGGCACCCGTCGACGGGTCCACTCACCGTCGTGGGCCACGAGCAGGATCGTCACGTCCGAAACCGCCGTACGCGGCTCGACGAACCCCTCGACGCCACGCCGGCTGCCGGCGAACTCCTCGAGATGCTTCTCGTCCGCGCTGCTCGAGGCACGCACGGTCGTCGGACCACGACCCCTCGGCCGCGACATCCTGCTCCCCCCACCACGCCGCCTGAAGCGGTCCAGCGAACCCATGCCCCAAGTGTGTCCTACGCGCCTGAGAGTTCCCTGACTCCCCGCTGTCGACACGAGTGCTGATGGTGCAAAGATGGGGGCCCGAACGAGCCCTCACATCTCACAAGTACCGGAGGAGCAGTGGCAGACGCGAACCCAGGCGGCGCCGACAACTTCGACGTGGTGATCCTCGGCGCCGGCAGCGGTGGGTACGCCTGCGCCCTGCGCGCCGCCCAGCTCGGCCTGTCGGTCGCCCTGGTGGAGAAGGACAAGGTCGGAGGCACCTGCCTCCACGTCGGATGCATCCCGACCAAGGCGCTGCTGCATGCCGCCGAGGTCGCCGACTCCACCCGCGAGTCCGAGCAGTTCGGCGTCAACGCCACCCTCGAGGGCATCGACATGGCCGGGGTCAACAAGTACAAGGACGGCGTCGTCACGCGGCTCCACAAGGGCCTCACCGGTCTGGTGAAGGGTCGCGGCATCACCGTCGTCGAGGGCGAGGGCCGCCTCGTCGCCCACGACACGGTCGAGGTCGACGGGCGCCGGGTCGTCGGCCGCAACGTCGTGCTCGCCTCCGGGTCCTACTCCAAGGTGCTCCCGGGCATCGAGGTCGACGGCGAGCGCGTCCTCACCTCCGACCACGCGCTCTCCCTCGACCGTGTCCCCACGTCCGTGGTCGTCCTCGGCGGCGGCGTGATCGGCTGCGAGTTCGCCTCGGTCTGGAGGTCCTTCGGCGCCGAGGTGACGATCGTCGAGGCCCTGCCCCGGCTGGTCCCCGCCGAGGACGAGGCGTCGTCGAAGGCGCTCGAGCGTGCCTTCCGCAAGCGCAGGATCGGGTTCCGCACCGGCACGCCGTTCACCTCCGTCGAGCGCACCGACGACGGGGTGCGGGTCACCGTGGAGGGTGGCGAGACGATCGAGGCCGAGATCCTCCTCGTCGCGGTGGGCCGTGGTCCGCGCACCGAGGGACTGGGGTACGACGAGCAGGGCATCACCCTGGAGCGCGGGTTCGTCCTCGCCGACGAGCGCTGCCGCACCAACGTCGAGGGCGTCTTCGCCGTCGGCGACATCGTCCCGGGGCTCCAGCTCGCCCATCGCGGCTTCGCGCAGGGCGTCTTCGTCGCCGAGGAGATCGCCGGTCTCTCCCCCACCCCGGTCGACGAGGCGGGCATCCCGCGCGTCACCTACTCCGACCCCGAGGTGGCCTCCGTCGGCCTGAACGAGGCGGCCGCCGTCGAGCAGTACGGCGCCGACCGGGTCGAGTCGCTGACCTACGACCTCGGCGGCAACGGCAAGAGCCAGATCCTCAGGACGCAGGGCTTCGTGAAGCTCGTGCGTCGCAAGGACGGCCCCGTGATCGGCGTACACATGGTCGGGGCGCGCGTCGGCGAGCTCATCGGAGAGGCGCAGCTTATTTACAGCTGGGAGGGGTACGCCGAGGACGTGGCTCCTCTCGTGCACGCCCACCCCACCCAGAACGAAGCGCTCGGAGAGGCGCACCTGGCACTCGCCGGGAAGCCTCTGCACGCGCACTCGTGACCGTGTCCTCGTAGGCTCGACCCGCACGACCGGCCCAGCACGAGCAGCACCGCAGTCTCAGCCAGCAGAAGGAGCGAAGGAACGCATGGCGACCTCAGTCACTCTCCCGGCCCTCGGTGAGTCCGTCACCGAAGGCACCGTCACCCGCTGGCTCAAGCAGCCAGGCGACCGAGTCGAGGTCGACGAGCCGCTGCTCGAGGTCTCCACCGACAAGGTCGACACCGAGATCCCCTCACCGGTCGCCGGCACCCTGACCAAGATCCTCGTCCAGGAGGACGAGACCGTCGAGGTCGGCGCCGAGCTCGCCGTCGTCGGGTCGGGCGAGGCCGCCGCGGAGGCGCCGAACACCCCCGAGCCGGCCGCGGAGCCTGCGCCCGAGGAGAAGCCCGAGACGGGCGGTGACTCCGGTCAGGCCGAGGAGCGCGACAAGGCCGCTGCCGAGGAGCAGCAGCAGATGCGCGAGACGAGTGGTGGCGAGGCTCCGGCACCGCAGGAGGCGCCGAAGGCTGAGGCGGCCCCGAAGCACGAGGCCGCGCCGGCCGGCTCCTCGAAGGAGGGCGGCGAGGGTGCCTACGTCACGCCCCTGGTCCGCAAGATGGCCGCCGACCAAGGCGTCGACCTGTCCCAGGTGACCGGCACCGGGGTCGGTGGCCGGATCCGCAAGCAGGACGTGCTCGAGGCCGCCAAGGCGCAGAAGGCCGCGGCGGAGACGAAGCCCGAGCCTGCCGCCGCGTCCGGTGCGCCGTCCGGGGGCGCCCCGAAGACGTCGTCTGCGCCGAGCCCGCTGCGAGGCAAGACCGAGCCGCTGAGCCGTCTGCGCAAGGTGATCGCGGCCCGCATGGTCGAGTCGATGCAGACCTCGGCCCAGCTGACCACGGTCGTCGAGGTGGACGTGACCTCGATCGCGCGGCTGCGTGACTCGGTCAAGGCGGAGTTCGCCGAGCGGGAGGGCGTGAAGCTGTCGTTCATGCCGTTCCTGGCCAAGGCGACCGTCGACGCCCTCAAGTCGCACCCGTCGCTGAACGCGTCGATCGACACCGAGAAGGGCGAGGTCACCTACTACGACCACGAGAACCTCGGGGTCGCGGTCGACACCGAGAAGGGCCTGCTCGTCCCGGTCCTCAAGGAGGCCGGTGACCTCTCGATCGCCGGGCTGGCGCGCAAGATCGCCGACATCGCCGACCGGACCCGCAACAACAAGATCGGGCCGGACGACCTGACCGGCGGCACCTTCACGCTGACCAACACCGGCAGCCGTGGTGCGCTGTTCGACACGCCGATCATCAACCAGCCGCAGGTGGCGATCCTGGGGACGGGCGCGATCGTGAAGCGCCCGGTGGTGATCGACGACTCGAACCTCGGGGAGACGATCGCGGTCCGGCACATGATGTACCTGGCGCTGACCTACGACCACCGCCTCGTCGACGGTGCGGACGCCGCGCGCTTCCTCACCGACGTCAAGGACAGGCTCGAGAACGGCCAGTTCGAGGTCTGAGACCCCACCGCACCACGACGACGCCCGCTGCCGGTCCTCCGGCGGCGGGCGTCGTCCCGTCCGCCGACCCGGCTAGAACGCCGCCCCACAACCCGCCGACCCGGCTTGAACGCCGCCCCGAGAGCCAGAAGTTCCGGCGCAGATGCAGCCCTCGGTCAGAGAAGGTGCAGGAGCTCGTCCTGCCCTCCCGCGAGCCGTATCCCGCGGCCGGACATCTCGACGAAACGGCACCGGAACAGCAGGTTCTGTCGTCCCCGTCGCCGGTCACGCGCCACGTCCACGGCTCGGGTGGCGCGGCCGCGCGAGCGTCGTACCTAACACGCCGAGGACGTTAGCGAGTGCGGGCCGGGCGCGCCCTGACCGAAGCGGCGGCACTCAAGCCGGGTCGGCAGGCTTCTGCGCGGCACTCAAGCCGGGTCGGCGGTTTTCGCGCGGCACTCAAGCCGGGTCGCGAGGGGCATGTCAGAGTTTGCTCATGCGCATCGTGATCGCCGGCGCGTCCGGCTTCCTGGGCAAGGCCTGGCGTGAGCACCTCGCACGGGAGGGCCACGACGTCGTACGCCTGGTTCGGGAGGAGCCGCTGTCAGCGAGCGAGTCGCGTTGGGATCCCTACCGCGGGGTCGTCGACCCGGCCGTGATCGACGGCGCCGACGTCGTCGCGAACCTCGCCGGCGCCCCGATCGCACACTGGCCCTGGACGGCGTCGTACAAGAAGCAGCTCCACGACAGCCGCGTGGTCACGACCCGGGTCCTGGCCGAGGCGATCGCCGCCTCCGCGAGCAAGCCGACCTTCCTCGCGCAGAGCGGGATCGCGGGGTACGGCGACCGCGGCGACGAGGTCCTCACCGAGACCTCCTCGACCGACGCCGACACGACGCTGGGCCGGATCACGCGCGAGTGGGAGGCCGCGACCGAGCCGGCCGCCGCAGCAGGTGCACGGGTCTGCGTGACGCGGACCGCCGTGGTGCTCCACCGCAGCGGCGGCGCCCTGCAGCCGTTGTGCCTGCTGTTCCGTGCCGGACTCGGCGGGCCGCTCGGCAGCGGGAGGCAGTACTTCCCGACGATCTCCCTCAACGACTGGCTCCGCGCAGCTACGTTCCTCGCCACCCACGACGAGTGCAGAGGGGTCTACAACGTGAGCGGCCCGGGCGCGACCACGAACGCCGAGTTCACCAAGGAGCTCGGCCGGATGCTCAACCGCCCGACACTCCTGCGCGCCCCGGCCTGGCCGATGCGCAAGGTCCTGGGCGAGCTGTCCAACGAGCTGCTCGGCTCCGCCCGCGTCGAGCCGGCTCACCTGCTCGCCGACGGGTTCGTCTTCGAGCAGCCGACCCTCAACGACCGGCTGGCGGCCGCGCTGACTCCCTGACCGACAGCACCCGCCACTCCCCCGCGTGCCGCCGCAGCTCGACGACCCGCGTCGAGGCGCGGTCCCGCGGCAGGAGCCGACGGCCGTCCGGCCCCACGGCGACCGCCCCCGCGAGGCGGTCGGTGACGCGCACCCGCTGCCGTCGCGCCCGATCGACGAGCACCTCCAGGGCCAGCACCTGCATGCGCATCCCCTCGACCCGCAGCCCGCGGCGGAGGTACGCCCGCAACAGTCGCACGTCCGATGCACCTGCCGGGGAGCCGGCGACGTAGAGGTTCCGCAACGCAGCCACGTCACCGTTCGCGAACGCGCGACTGCGTGCGGCGTCCCAGGACCGGAGTACGGCGGCCGCCGGGACGTCGCGGGGCGCCGCAACCCGGGGGTCCGTGGCAACCTGCGGACCGTCTTGTGCCGCCGCTCGCGCGTCGACCGGGACAGCCGGTGCTTCAGGGGCCACCGGACGACCGGCGACGGACAACACGGCGTCCGGCGCCCCCCCGGCCACCGGCGCCTGAGCACCACCGGAGGACCCGCAGCCGGCGACCAGCACGGCCGCGACCGCCACGCCACCCGACACACGCAGCAGCCGGGGCAGGCGGGGCAGCCGGAGCGGCAGGGGCGGCAGGGGCGGCAGGGGCGGACGCGGAAGGTGAGCAGGACGCAGGAGCACGCCCCCCACTCTTGCCCAGACGGGCTACCTCCCGCCGCGGTTGTCCACAGGGTCGTCCTCGTCGATGCCCTGAACGCCGTCGGCCTGTCCGAGGTGGAGCATCCGGGCGGTCTCGGCGTCGGCGTGGTCGGGGGTGTGCCACAGCCGGCTCGGCCACCACACCCGCGGCCCCAGGTCGTAGGACAGCGCCGGGACGAGCAGAGACCGCACCACGATCGTGTCCAGGAGCACGCCGAAGGCGACGATGAAGCCGATCTGGGCGATGAACAGGATCGGGATCACGCCGAGGGCCGCGAAGGTCGCGGCGAGTACGACGCCGGCGGAGGTGATCACGCCGCCGGTGGCCGAGAGGCCCTTGAGGATGCCCGGATGGGTCCCCTGCCGGAGCGACTCCTCACGGACCCGGGTCATCAGGAAGATCGAGTAGTCGATGCCGAGGGCCACCAGGAACACGAAGCCGATGATCATCGTGCTCGGGTCCGACGACGGGAAGTCGAAGACGTGGTTGAACAGCAGCGCGCTGATGCCGATGGTGGCACCGAAGGACAGCACGTTCGCGACGATCAGCAGCAGCGGTGCGGCGAGGGAGCGCAGCAGCATCGCGAGCACGACGAAGACCACGAGCAGGATCGCCGGGATCACGACGTTGCGGTCCCGGGCGACCGTGTCGCGGGTGTCGAGCTGGATCGCGGTCTGCCCGCCGACGAGGATCGAGCCGTCGACGTCGGCGAGCTCGGCGCGCAGAGCCCGCACCGTCTCGGTCGCGGCGACGGAGTCGGCGTTGTCGGTCAGCGTCGCGAGCACGATCACCCCGCCGTCGACCACCTTCGGCGCCGGCGGCTGGGTGGGCGGAACCTGGTCAGCGGCCCCCGGCTCGCCGGCCCCGGGCTCCTCCGGCAGCGGGGTCACCCGGTCGGCCACCACCCCGTCGTGCTCCGAGACGGTGGCCACGACCTGCTCCAGTGCCTCCTCGGGCGCGACGATGACCGCCGGGCTGCCCTGGTCGGACTCGAAGTGCCGGTCGAGGACGTCCTGCGCCCGGACGGAGTCGACCTCGGTCAGGAAGTACTCCGTCTGCGGGACCGGGTCTTCGTTGAGGGTCGGCACGAAGGCCGCGAAGGCGGCGAGCACGACGAAGGTGGTCACCCACACCGCACGGGCCCGCCGCCCGACGAGACGGGCCACGGCCCCCCAGATGCCCCGGGTGTCGGTGTGCTCGGAGCCCAAGGCCGGCACCATCGGCCAGAACGCCCGCCGGCCCAGCAGCACGAGCGCCGCCGGCAGGAAGGTCAGGGCGGCGAACATGGCGGCGGCGATGCCGAAGGCGCCGACGGGCCCGAGTCCGCTGAGGCTCGACAGGTCCGACAGCAGCAGCGCGAGGAGGCCGAGGATGACGGTCGCGCCGGAGGCCCCGATCGGCTCCAGGACGGCCTTCCAGGCGTTGCGCATGGAGTCGTACTTCGACTCGTGGTCGCGCAGCTCCTCACGGAACCGCGCGACGATCAGCAGCGCGTAGTCGGTCGCGGCACCGACGGTGAGGATGAACAGGATGCCCTGGCTCTGGCCGCTGAGGTCGATGATGTCGGCGCTCGCGAACCCGTACACCAGCGCCGAGGCGATGCCGAGGGCGAGCAGGGCCGACAGGAGTACGACGACCGGCAGCACCGGCGAGCGGTACACGACCAGCAGGATCATCAGCACCACCGCGAGCGCCACGAGGAGCAGCGCCCCGTCGATCGCGCCGAACGCCTCCACGAAGTCGCCGAGGATGCCGCCCGGTCCGCCCACGAGCGCGGTCAGCCCGTCCGGGGCGTCGGCCACCACGTCGCGCAGGTCGGCGATGGCCTGCTGCAGATCCTCGCCGTCGGCCGTCGAGATCGGTACGACGACCTGGGCGGCGGCGCCGTCCTCGGCGGGGATCGGCCCGGCCACCGCCTCGGGGTCGACGTGCTCGACCTCGCGGATCTCCGCGACCAGGTCGGTCATCGCCTGCTGGTCGGCCGGTGTGAGTCCCGCGCTGCGCTCGAAGGCGACGATGGTCGGGATGCTGTCGGTGCCGACGAACTCGGCGTACTCCTCGGCCGCCAGGGTCGACTCGGCGCTCTCGGGGAGGAACGCCGCGTTGTCGTTCTCCTGGATGCTCGCGAGCTGTCCCGCGAACGACCCGAGGGGGCCGCCGACGAAGAGCCACAGCAGCACCACGGCCACCGGCAGCAGCCATCGCCGGGATCGACGCGGGGCCAGGCCCTCGGGGGTGCCGGTGGTGCGGACCTGGTCGGCGGACGTCGCCATCGAGGGCCTTTCGACGAGAGCGGCAGAGACCTGCACGGCAGCCCGGCCGCACGCGGACCCGAGCTCCCCCGCCATCATCCCGCACCCCACTCACCGGCCGGACCCGAATCGACCCTCGGCGGAGCGTTAGGCTCCTCACTGTGAGGCAGATCAGCGTCGAGACCGTCGGCTTCGGTGACGAGGCGGTGGAGTACGTCGCCGCCTGGGACCTCCAGCGAAAGGTCCACGAAGGGGTCGTCGCGGGCGGGACGGACCGGGTGCTGCTCCTGGAGCACCCGCCGGTGTTCACCGCCGGCAAGCGCACCGAGGACCGGGAGCGCCCCCTCGACGCCGGCGCCCCCGTGCTCGACGTCGACCGCGGCGGCAAGATCACCTTCCACGGACCCGGCCAGCTCGTCGGCTACCCGATCGTGCGGCTGCCCGAGCACGTCAAGGTCGTCGACTACGTCCGCCGCCTCGAGGAGGCGCTGATCCTGGCCTGCGCCGACCTCGGCGTCACCGCCGCGCGGGTCCCGGGCCGCAGCGGGGTCTGGCTGCAGGCCGACGGCTCCCGGCCGGAGCGCAAGATCGCCGCGATCGGCATCCGGGTCAGCCGCGGCGTGACCATGCACGGCTTCGCCCTCAACTGCGACGTCGACCTGTCGTGGTACGACCGGTTCGTGCCCTGCGGCATCGACGACGCCGGGGTCACCTCCCTCTCCGACGAGCTCGGGCGCGACGTCACGGTCGCCGAGGCCGCCCCGGTGGTCGAGGGGCACCTGCGCGAGCTGCTGGCGTGGGCGCCGTACTCCTCCACCCCCGACTACGAGCCCCGCCCGGACCCCGCGAAGTCGCGGCGGCACGACACCCTGCGTGTACCGGTGGTCAATCCGTTGCGCTGAGCGCGATCTCCGCCATGCTGTCCCCCGACAGACAGGGGGGCCATGAGCGAGACGGTCATCGAGACCATCGGTCTGCGCAAGGAGTTCCGCACCCGCAGGGGCCGCCATATCGTCGCCGTCCACGACCTCGACCTGGCCGTACCGGCCGGCGGGGTGCACGGCTTCCTCGGCCCCAACGGCTCCGGCAAGACGACCACGATCCGGATGCTGCTCGGCCTGGCCCGGGCCAGCAAGGGCCAGATGCGGCTGTTCGGCAGGCCCGTGCCCGAGCACCTGCCCGAGGTGATCGGGCGGATCGGGGCGGTCGTCGAGCAGCCGAAGTTCGTGCCCACCTTCACCGGGCGCAAGAACCTCACGCTGCTCGCCCGCACCGGCGGCGTCCCCTCGACCCGCGTGGACGCCGCGCTCGCCCAGGTCGGGCTGACCGGCCTCGACAAGGAGCGCTTCCGCGGTTACTCGCTCGGCATGAAGCAGCGGCTCGCGATCGCCGCGACCCTGCTGAAGAACCCCGACCTGCTCATCCTCGACGAGCCGACCAACGGCCTCGACCCCGCCGGGATCCGCGACATCCGCGACATGATCCGGGGGCTCGGCGAGAGCGGCGTCACCGTGCTGCTGAGCTCGCACATCCTCGCCGAGGTGCAGCAGGTGTGCGACTCGGTGTCGATCATCGGCAACGGCCGCCTGCTCGCGGCGGGCAAGGTCGACGAGCTGGTGAGCGGCCACGGCGGGGGTACGACGCGCGTGGGGATCTCCGACCCCGGCGCCGCCGCGGACCACCTGGTGCGGGCGGGCTACTCGGTCACCCGAGACAACGGCCACCTCCTGGTCGACGGGCCGGGCCGCGCGGACCAGATCACCCGCATCCTCGCGGCGAAGGAGCTCTACGTGCACGAGCTGACCCCCGTCCGCGCCGACCTCGAGTCGATCTTCCTGGAGCTGACCAAGGGCGAGGCCCTGCAGGCGAGCACGCCGTCCGACGCGGGCACCACGACGGGGGGTGCGGCATGAGGCTGCTCCTCGTCGAGCTGACCCGCTTCCGCTCCCGGCGCGCGATCGTGCTGGTACTGGTCGCCGCGGCGCTGCTCACCACGCTGGTCACGGCCACCACCCTGTGGGACACCCGCCCGGTCTCGGCGGCGGACCGCGCGGCAGCGGAGGCGACGGCCGCGCGGGAGGCGGCGGACCCGATGTTCCAGAACGACTTCCGCCAGTGCCAGGAGAGCCCTCAGGACTTCCTGGGCCCCGCCGCCACCGCGGAGGACTGCGAGCAGATCCTGCCGCAGGCCGAGTGGTACCTCGACCGCGGCGCCCTGGACCTCGCCGCTCAGAACGACTCGGCGGCCACCGCGGTGACCGTCACGTTGGTCGCCCTCCTGCTCGTCGTCGGCACCACCTTCGCCGGGGCCGACTGGGCCACAGGCTCGCTGAGCAACCAGCTGCTCTTCGAGCCCCGGCGCGGGCGGATCTGGCTGGCGAAGGCGGGTGCCGTCCTGGTCGCCGCGACGGTGGCGGCCGTGGTGCTGCTCGGCGGGTTCTGGCTCGCGATGTTCCTGGCCGCCGACGCCCGCGGAATCACCACCCCCGGCGAGGCGATCACCGACATCGCCTGGACCTCCGCGCGTGCCGTGGCGCTGGTCGCCGGAGCAGCGGTCGGCGCCTACGCCCTGACGATGCTGCTGCGCCACACCGTCGGCACGCTCGCCACGTTGTTCGCCTACGTCGTCGGCGGCGAGATCCTGCTGCTCTCCCTGCCGTTCGACGGTGTGGGCCGGTGGTCGCTGAGCAACAACGTCTTCGCCTGGCTCTACGACGGCTACGAGTACTACGACCCGACGGTCTCCTGCCCGGCGGGCGAGGAGTTCTGCGAGCAGGTGGCGCGGGTGACGCTGGAGCAGGGGACCTGGTTCCTCGGCGCGCTCGTGCTGCTGGTCGTCGTACTCTCGCTGCCGTCGTTCCGCCGCCGCGACGTCCCCTGACCCTCCCCCGGTCGCGTGGGTCAGCGTGCGCTGAGGCGCACGCTCAGCCGCACGGCGGGCGATTGGGGTGCCCGCAGGCCCCGGCGTAGAGTGACCGGGTGACTGACGCGCCGACGACGCCCGCCCCGGAGGGTCGCAAGCTGCTCCGGCTGGAGGCCCGCAACGCCCAGACCCCCATCGAGAAGAAGCCCGAGTGGATCAAGACCCGGGCGAAGATGGGGCCGCAGTACACCGAGCTGCAGAACCTCGTGAAGTCCGAGGGCCTGCACACGGTCTGCCAGGAGGCCGGCTGCCCCAACATCTACGAGTGCTGGGAGGACCGCGAGGCCACCTTCCTCATCGGCGGCGACCAGTGCACGCGGCGCTGCGACTTCTGCCAGATCGACACCGGGCGGCCGCAGCCGCTGGACCGTGACGAGCCGCGACGAGTCGCCGAGTCCGTGCAGTCGATGGGCCTGCGCTACGCCACGATCACCGGCGTCGCCCGCGACGACCTGCCCGACGGTGGGGCGTGGTTGTACGCCGAGACCGTCAAGCAGATCCACGAGCTGAACCCCGGCACGGGCGTGGAGAACCTCATCCCCGACTTCAACGGGAAGCCCGACCTCCTCCAGGAGGTGTTCGAGTCGCGACCCGAGGTGCTCGCCCACAACGTCGAGACGGTGCCCCGGATCTTCAAGCGGATCCGTCCGGCGTTCCGCTACGACCGCTCCCTCGACGTGCTCACCCAGGCCCGGGACTTCGGCCTGGTCACCAAGTCGAACCTGATCCTGGGCATGGGCGAGACCCGCGAGGAGGTGTCCCAGGCGCTGCGCGACCTCGTCGAGGCCGGCTGCGACCTGGTGACGATCACCCAGTACCTCCGTCCCTCCCCGCGCCACCACCCCGTGGAGCGCTGGGTGAAGCCGGAGGAGTTCGTCGAGCTCCACGACGAGGCGATGGAGATCGGGTTCTCCGGCGTCATGTCCGGGCCGCTCGTGCGCTCGTCGTACCGTGCGGGTCGGCTCTACCAGCAGGCGCTCGAGGCGCGCCGTTCCCAGGAGCCGGCTGCCCAGCGCGCCTGACCCGGCACGTCTGAGAGACTTTGCCGACCACCGTCCCAGCGCCCCTCCCTCCCCTCCGGGGCAACCGACTTTCGTAGAACGAGGCAGCAACCACGATGGCCAGGAAGAACAAGTCCCCGAAGGGTCCCAAGAAGAACGGCTGGATCAAGCAGATGCTTGCCAGCTACCGGATGACCAAGCAGAACGACCCCAAGGTCGGGCTCATCCTCCTCGGCTGGTTCCTGCTCTCCGGAGCTCTCGCCTTCCTGGTGCTGAGCTTCGTCCCTGGCCACTGGATCCTCGACGTCGTCTCGGCGGTCATGGTGGGCCTCCTCGCAGCCCTGATCGTCTTCGGGCGCCGTGCCCAGAACGCCGGCTACAAGCAGATCGAGGGGCAGCCGGGGGCAGCCGCGGCCGCGCTCGGCATGCTGCGCAAGGGGTGGAACCTCGAGCCGGCGGTCGGCTTCAACCGCAACCAGGACGTCGTGCACCGGGTGGTGGGCCCCCCCGGCATCGTCCTCGTCGGTGAGGGCAACCCGAACCGCCTGAAGTCGCTGCTCGCCGCCGAGCGCCGCAAGCACGAGCGGGTCGCCTCGGAGGCGCCGATCCACGAGGTCGTCGTCGGCGACTCCGAGGGCGCCGTACCCCTGCCGAAGCTGGTCAAGCACGTCACCAAGCTGGGCAAGAACCTCAAGCCCGCGCAGATCACCGACCTGCTCGCGCGGCTGCGGGCGATCGACGCGGCCCGGCCCAACATCCCGCTTCCCAAGGGCCCCATCCCGACCAGCCTCAAGGGTGCCCGGCAGAACATGCGAGGCCGCTGAGCCGGTCGGCCGTCAGTTGCCCGGCATCGGCACGAGCTGCTTCGGGCCGGGCGCCTTGATCGTGACCGGCTCGTTCCAGTCGTCCAGCGTCGTGACCACGCTGACCTGGGCCATCTCGATCTCCATGCGGCGCATGAGCGCGTCGCCGCCGAGCCACAGGTCGTAGTCGACCCGCTTCGGCATCTGCGCGTTCTTCGGCAGGCCCTGCGCCTTCGCCGCGACCCGCGGGTCGACGGTCAGCCGATAGCGCTCGAGCTCCTCGCCGTCGACGGTCTCCTCCCCCACGAAGGTCACCTTCCGGACGCCGGACTCGAAGGCGTCGAAGCTCTCCCGCGGGTCCATGCCCTGCATCTGGCTCAGCATGGGGCCGAACGGCGAGCTCGGGTCGTCGGGGATCTCGAAGAACTTGCCCTTCGGCGTCATCGGCGGCATCGACATGTAGACCGAGCCGTCGACCAGGCGCACCTCGACCCGGTCGGTCCCGAGCGCCTGGCCCTCCATGACCAGGCTCATGTCCTGGGTCGCCCCGTGGAGGGCGAGGTTGCCCTCCGAGACCAGGTCCATGCCGCCGGCGGTGGTGACCATCGAGATGTGGGCGCTCTCCTGGCCCTCCATGGCCGCCGACATCGCCGGCACGATCGACTCCTCGTCCCACGACCCGCCGCCGGCCTCGGCGTCGGCGGCGTCGTCGGAGGGCTCCGAGGGCTCCGCCGCGGACGGCTCGGTGGACGGCTCGGTGGACGAGGGCGTCGAGGAGGGGGTCCCGGTGGTCTCGCCGGAGGTTGTCTGGGCCCCGTCCCCACCGCAGGCGGCGAGCGTGAGGAGCAGCACGGGGACCGCGCCGGCGGCGAGCAGGGCACGGGGGCGGGTTGCAGAGCGCACGGAGGGTCTCCCGAGGTCGTGGCGAGGTCGAGCGACGGGTCGAGCGACGTCGACGCTACCCCCGAGCGGGGACACCCGGAGGGGTTCGGGGCGCTTCGTGACCCACCTTTGACGGGCAGCCTCCGGTCACGCGCGGCAGTACTTTCCACGATCCGGGCCCATCCGCGGCCTCCCTGGTGCCGAATGAGGTGCATGACCCAGACTCAGCGCGCCCCTGAGCCGTCGTACGACGAGCGCCCGACCGTCGCGGTGATCGGCGGCGGGATCTCCGGCCTGACCGCCGCCTACCTGCTCCAGCGCACCCACCACGTGACGCTGTTCGAGGCCGACGACCGGATCGGCGGCCACGCCCACACCCACGACGTCGAGGTCTCCGGCGGCGGCAGCGTGCCGGTCGACTCCGGGTTCATCGTGCTCAACGACCGCACCTACCCCCTGCTGCGGCGCCTCTTCCACGAGCTCGGTGTGCGCACCCGACCGACCGAGATGAGCATGAACATCTCCTGCTCCGGCTGCGGCCTGAGCTACACCGGGGGGCGCAAGGCGAGCGGGATCTTCACGCAGCGACGTCGGACCGTGGACCCGACCTTCTGGCGGCTGCTGCTGCAGATCCGGTCGTTCCAGAAGCAGGCGGTCGCCCTGCTCGAGGAGGACCCGACGTCGGAGCAGACCTACGGCGACTTCCTCGCCGAGCACGGCTTCGACCAGCGCTTCGTCACCCACTACGCGCTCCCGGTCGTGTCCTGCGTCTGGTCGATGGGCCACACCGAGGCCCTCGCCTACCCCGCGGCGTACCTCTTCGCCTTCCTGCGCCACCACGGCTTCCTCACCCTCGGTGACGCGCCCACGTGGCACACGGTCGTCGGCGGGTCCCGCACCTACGTCGAGGCGATCACCCGCCGCCTCGACGTCGTCCGCCCCGGCACCCGGGTGACCGCGGTGAGCCGGAAGCCGGACAGCATCGAGGTCGACGCACGTCGAGCCGGCAGCGCGGAGAACGAGCACTACGGCTTCGACAAGGTCGTCATAGCCACCCACGCCGACGCGGCTCTGGCCCTGCTCACCGACGCCGGCGAGGAGGAGCAGGAGGTCCTGGGCGCCTTCGAGTACTCCACCAACGTCGCGTGGCTGCACCGCGACGAGTCGGCGCTCCCCGTGCACCGCCCTGCCCGGGCGAGCTGGAACTACCGGCTCGAGGACTGTGAGACGCTCACCGACCGCACCCGTGTCTCCTACTGGATGAACCGCCTGCAGGGCCACGACGAGGGCGACCCGCTGATCGTCACCCTGAACCCCGATGCAGGGCCCGCGCCGGAGCACGTGGTCGCGACGATGACCTACGAGCACCCCACCTACACCGGTGACTCGGTAGCCGCGCAGGGCAGGCTCGCGGCGTTGAACGGCGACCGTCTGGCCTTCGCCGGCGCGTACCACGGCTGGGGCTTCCACGAGGACGGCTGCCGCTCGGGCGTCGCCGCCGCCGAGGCACTGGGAGCCACCTGGTGAGCGTCACCGTCCAGGCTCCCGCCACTGTGCGGGCGCAGGTGCACCACCGGCGGATGCGGCCGTTCGACTACCAGTTCTCGCACGGTACGACGATGTGGCTGGTCGACGCGGCCGAGCCCAACGCCGCCTTCCCCCGATGGCTCAGGCCGTTCGCGTCGATCCGCGCCGAGGACCACTTCGCCGCGGACGACGCCCGGCCGCTGGTCGACAAGGTCCGGCACTTCCTCGACGTCGAGCAGATCCCCTGGTCGGCGCACCGGGTGCTCGTGCTCGCGAACGCCCGCAGCCTCGGCTACGTGTTCGACCCGCTGACGACGTACTTCTGCCTCGACGAGACCGGACGGCTCGAGGGCGTTCTCGCCGAGGTCCACAACACCTACGGCGACCGGCACTGCTACCCCCTCGCGGTGGACGAGTCGATGCCGACGCGGTCCTCGGTCGACAAGGCCTTCTACGTCTCGCCCTTCTTCGCCGTCGAGGGGCGCTACGACATCCGCACGCGGCTCGACGTCGGCGAGGTGGCCGTGGTCATCACCCTCACCGCACCAGACGGTCGCCGCGTGTTCACCGCCTCGGTGCACGGAGCCCTCGCGCCGGCCACGCGCGGGCGTACGCTCAAGAAGGTGGCGGCCAACCCCCTGCCCTCCCAGCGTGTCTCGGCCCTGATCAGGTGGCACGGAGTCCGGCTCTGGCTGCGCCGGCTGCCCGTCGTGCCACGCCCCGCGCACCAGGCCCCGAAAGGCATGTCATGACGACCATCGACGAGGGCAGGCACTCCCCCGAGGCCGTCGCGACACCCGAGGACAACGCGTCGTGGGACCTTCCACCTGCCCCGCCGCACGGGGTCCGCGCACGTGCGGCACGCCAGGTGCTGGCGCGGGTGCTTCGCAAGGTGCCCGTCACCGCCCGCGTGGCCGGCGTCTGGGAGTACGGCGCCGGCGGGCCGCCCACCATCGAGGTGACCGACCCGGAGGCATTCTTCGCCCGGCTCGGCGCGAGCCCGATGATCGGCCTGGGCGAGTCGTACATGGCGGGCGAGTGGCGCGCCGCCGAAGGCACCGACCTCGCCGACGCGCTGACCCCGTTCGCCGAGCGGCTCACCGACCTCATTCCCCCTGCGTTCTACCGTCTGCGCCACGCGGTGCTCCCCCGGGGCCTGAACCCCGAGAACACCCGCCACGGCGCCCGTCGCAACATCGAGCGCCACTACGACCTGTCCAACGACATGTTCGCGGAGTTCCTCGACCCGACGCTGTCGTACTCGTCGGCCCTGTTCGACACGCTCGACCCGGCGCCGTCGTTCGCCGACCTGGAGGCCGCCCAGCTGCGCAAGGTCGACGCGATCCTGGACGACGCGGGGGTTCGTGCCGGCAGCCGGGTGCTCGAGATCGGCACCGGCTGGGGCACGCTGGCGATCCGTGCGGCGCAGCGCGGGGCCGAGGTCACCACGATCACGATCTCGACCGAGCAGGCAGAGCTCGCGCAGCAGCGGGTCGACGCGGCCGGGGTGTCCGACCGGGTCGAGATCGCGCTGCGCGACTACCGCGACCAGACCGGTGAGTTCGACGCGGTGGTCAGCGTCGAGATGATCGAGGCGGTCGGCGAGAGGTACTGGCCGACGTACTTCTCCACGATCGACGACCTGCTCGCCCCCGGCGGACGGGCCACGATCCAGGCGATCCTGCTCGGGCACGACCGCTACCTCGCCACCCGGGACACCTACACCTGGATCCAGAAGTACATCTTCCCCGGCGGTCTGCTTCCCTCGGTCCGCGCGATCGAGGAGGTCGTGGCCGGGCACACCCGGCTGGCGGTGACCGGGACCGACCGCACCGGACAGCACTACGCGCACACCCTGCGGCTGTGGCGCGGGCAGTTCCTCGCCGGCTGGTCCCGGATCGCCGAGGCAGGCTTCGACGAGGTGTTCCGCCGGATGTGGGAGTTCTACCTCGCCTACTGCGAGGCGGGGTTCCGGTCGGGCTACCTCGACGTCGCGCGGATCACCCTGCAGCGGCCTTCTGGAAGTGGTCGCTGAACCAGTCGCGGGCCAGGCCGGCCGCCTGGGCGAGCGTGCCGGGCTCCTCGAACAGGTGCGTCGCGCCCGGCACCACGGCGAGGTGGTTCTCGCAGCGCAGGTGCCGCTGCGCCTCGCGGTTGAGGTCCAGCACGAGGGTGTCCCGAGAGCCGACGATCAGCAGCGTCGCCGCGCGCACGTGGTGCAGCTGCGGGATCGCCAGGTCGGGCCGGCCCCCGCGGGATACCACGGCGGCGACGTCCTGGTCGGGGTCCGCGGCGGCCCACAACGCGGCCGCCGCTCCGGTGCTCGCGCCGAAGTAGCCGATCGGTAGGCCCGCCACGGCGGGGTGCCGTCGCACCCACACGGTCGCGCCGGCCAGGCGTACGGCGAGCAGGTCGATGTCGAAGACCATCCGCCGGTCGTGCTCCTCGGCCGTGGTGAGCAGGTCGAACAGCAGGGTCCCGACCCGGGCCCGCTGCAGCACCCCGGCGACGTACCTGTTGCGCGGGCTGTGCCGGCTGCTGCCGCTGCCGTGGGCGAAGAGGACCACACCGTGGGCTCCGGCCGGCACGGTGAGGCGTCCGGCGAGCGTCACCCCGGCGACGTCGATCTCGACGTCCTCGTCGAGACCCTCGGCGGCGGGTGCGGAGTCTCTCGAGGCGACCTCGTCCGCCCAACGGTGGAGCAGCGCGGTGACCTCGTCGTCGTGGGTCTGGGAGAAGTCGGAGTAGAACTGCCCGACGGCGTAGAACACCGGGGGCTGTTCGGGGCAGACCACCTCGTCGGCGTCGTCGCGGAACCGGCGCGCGACCCCCTCGGGTCCGACGGGAACGGCGAGCACCACGCGCTCGGCGCCGAGCGCTCTCGCGACCTTGCACGCCGCACGCGCCGTCGCGCCCGTGGCGACGCCGTCGTCGACGATCAGGGCGGTCCTGCCCTCGAGGGAGATCCGGGGGCGACCTGCCCGGAAGCGTGCGGCCCGCTCGCCCACCGTACGGCGCTCACGGCGTTCGACCGAGGCCATCTCCTCCTCGCTGACGTGGGCCATCCGGACGACCTCGGGGTTGAGCACGGTGACGCCCTCCTCCCCCACGGCCCCCATGGCGAGCTCGGGCTGGAAGGGCACGCCGAGCTTGCGCACCACGATCACGTCGAGCGGCGCGTCGAGCGCCCGGGCGACCTCGTAGGCGACAGGGACACCTCCTCGCGGGAGCCCGAGCACCACGACGTCCGGGCCTCGGAGGTCCTGGAGGCTACGGGCGAGCTGACGGCCCGCGTCCTGGCGGTTCGCGAACATGGGGCACCTCCGGGGGATCTACCTCTCCTCCCACGCTAGGAGGCCCCACGACCCCACCGACAGGGACGTTGGTCCCCGCCACCCGGGCGCTCGTGCAACGGCGCAGCAGCGGGTCAGCGCCGCAGGGTGACGGTCTTGACCGCGAGGTCGTGCAGGCCGCGACGATCGCGGTCGAAGACCAGCGGCGGGATCACCAGGAGGATCAGGAAGGTGCGCAGCAGCGCCTGCAGGAGGTTGACCGGGCCGCCGTCGACCCGCGCGACCACGACGCGGAGGGCGAGCTGGCCGAAGGAACCCCCGAGCAGGGTCGTGAGGAAGGATGCCTCGAGGAGGAACACCAGCAACGGCGCCGCACCCACCCAGCCCTGTTCGCCCGCGGTCGCCCCGAACCACTGGTAGCCGAAGACGAGGACGGCGACGAGGGTGCTCGCGACCCAGTCGACCATCAGCGCGGCGAGACGACGTCCCCAGCCTGCGACCGAGCCGGGACCCTCCGGAGGGAGACCGAGCCGCTCTCCGGGATAGGCGGGGTACGCACCGGCTGCGGATGGTCGGCTGTCGCTCACGCGACCCACGCTACCGGCCGGGCGGAGAGGGCCGGGTCGCGCCCGGGAACGCCGTCCGCATGCTGTGACAGATCCCCCACCTTGTTACGCGCGCGAAACAAACCCGATACGGTCGATTAACCGCCCGTGCATAGTTTCAGGGGCGGTGGTGCAGCGTCGCATCGCAGGGATCAGCCATTGGATGGGGCCGCCTTCGATCGTGCGGCCGAGGAGGACGAATGTTCGCAAACGCCGACGAGCTCTTGAAGTTCATCAAGGACGAAGGCGTCGAGATGGTCGACGTACGCTTCTGCGACCTGCCCGGAATCATGCAGCACTTCACCGTGCCCGTGTCGTCGTTCGACAAGTCGGTGTTCGAGGACGGGTTGAGCTTCGACGGCTCGTCCATCCGCGGCTTCCAGGCGATCCACGAGTCGGACATGTCGCTCTTCCCCGACCCCACGACCTCCTACCTCGACCCGTTCCGCGAGCACAAGACGCTGGTCGTCAACTTCTTCATCCACGACCCGCTGACCGGTGAGGCCTACAGCCGCGACCCGCGCAACATCGCCCGCAAGGCGCAGGCGTACCTCAAGAGCACCGGCATCGGCGACACCGCGTTCTTCGCCCCCGAGGCGGAGTTCTACGTCTTCGACTCGGTCCGCTTCGAGACCAGGGCCAACGCCGGGTACTACCACATCGACTCCGAGGCCGGCGCCTGGAACACCGGCTCCGAGGACAACAACCGCGGCTACAAGGTCAAGTACAAGGGCGGCTACTTCCCCGTCCCGCCGATGGACCACTTCTCCGAGCTCCGCGACGAGATCACCGTCGAGCTCGAGAAGGCCGGCCTGCTGGTCGAGCGAGCCCACCACGAGGTCGGCACCGCCGGCCAGGCCGAGATCAACTGGCGCTTCGACGAGCTGCTCGCCTCGGCCGACGCGGTGATGAAGTTCAAGTACATCGTCAAGAACGTCGCCTGGCGCAACGGCAAGACCGCGACCTTCATGCCCAAGCCGATCTTCGGCGACAACGGCTCCGGCATGCACGTGCACTCCTCGATCTGGAACAACGGCGAGCCGCTGTTCTACGACGAGTCCGGGTACGCCGGCCTCTCGGACATGGCTCGGTACTACATCGGCGGACTGCTCAAGCACGCCCCCTCGCTGCTGGCGTTCACGAACCCGACGATGAACTCCTACCACCGCCTCGTCCCGGGCTTCGAGGCCCCGGTGAACCTGGTGTACAGCCAGCGAAACCGCTCGGCCTGCATCAGGATCCCGATCACCGGAGCGAACCCGAAGGCCAAGCGCGTCGAGTTCCGCTGCCCCGACCCGTCGTCGAACCCCTACCTCGCGTTCGCGGCGATGCTGCTCGCCGGCATCGACGGCATCAAGAACAAGATCGAGCCGCCGCAGCCCATCGACAAGGACCTCTACGAGCTGCCGCCGGACGAGCACGCCGACATCGACACGGTGCCGACCAGCCTGGAGTCCGTGCTCGACGCCCTCGAGGCCGACCACGACTACCTGCTCGAGGGTGGCGTGTTCACCCCCGACCTGATCGAGACCTGGATCGAGTTCAAGCGCACGCAGGAGATCGCCCCGATCGCGCTGCGTCCGCACCCGCACGAGTTCGAGCTCTACTTCGACATCTGATCGGTCGGCTCACGACAGCTCCCGCCGGGATCTCCCGACGGGGGCTGTCCCGGTCGTTTCAGGCCCGGCCGATGATCCCTCGTTCGCGTGCCGCGGCGACGGCAGCGGTGCGCGAGTTCACGCCCAGCTTGGGGTAGATGTGGGCGAGGTGGGACTTGACGGTGGTCTCGCTCAGGTGGAGCTGACGGGCGATCTGGGTGTTGCTTCGCCCGGACGCCACCAGCTCCAGCACCTCCAGCTCCCGAGCGCTGAGGGCGGAGCGAGGCTGTTGCATGCGGGTGAGCAGCCGGGTCGCCACGGAGGGGGCGAGGGCGGTCTGTCCTGCGGCTGCGGCGTGGACGGCCCCCGTGATCTCCTCGGGGGCGGCGTCCTTCAGCAGGTACCCGGCTGCGCCAGCCTCGATGGCCTCGATGATGTCGGCGTCGGTGTCGAAGTTGGTGAGGATCAGCACCGCGGGCGGGTTCGGCAGCGCCCGGATCTCCCGCGTGGCCCTCGCGCCCTCGAAGGCGCGGTCGAACTGGAGGTCCATCAGGACCACGTCGGGACGCTCGTGCACGACGTGGTGGAGCGCTTCCGACGGGCTCCCGACCGCACCCACGACTTCCGTGGTGGGGTCGGTCTCGAACAGCGCGGAGAGCGCGGCCCGCATCAGCGGGTGGTCATCGACCACCAGGACGCGCACGCTCATCGGCCCACCCCGAAGCTCGCCGCGACGCCCGTGCCGCGCCCTGGCTCGGACTCCACGGCCAGGCGCCCGCCGAGGCTGGTGACGCGCTCCTGCATGGCGGGCAGCCCGAACGAGGGCCCGCGCGCGCTGTTGCCGTGCAGGGTCGCTGGGTCGAACCCGACTCCGTCGTCCACGACGTCGAGGATCACCTCGTCGTCCAGCCGGCTCAAGGTCACGTCGACCCGGGTGGCGTGGGCGTGCTGGGTCACGTTGGCCAAGGCGCTCTGCGCGATCCTCAGCAACGCAGCCTCGATCGGCGTGGGCAGGTCGCCGTCGTACGCCGACACGTCCACCTCCACGTGGATCCCGCTCGTCTGCTGGGTGGTGCTTCCCAACCGGAGCAGAGCCTCCGCGATGCCGCCCCGGTGCAAGGAGGGCGGAGCGAGAGCCTGGATGAAGCTACGGGTCTCGGCGAGGGCATCGGCCGCGGCTTGCCGTGCCTGCTCCATCCGCTCGCGGCTCTTCTCGGACCCCGGGTCGCTGCGCTGGGCGGCGTGCAACAGCATGATGATGCTCGAGAGCGACTGCGAGACCGTGTCGTGGATCTCTCGAGCCAGGCGCTCCCGCTCGGCGGTGACCCCCGCAGCGTGCTCCGCCAGCGCAAGCTGGTCGCGCGTGTGCGTCAGCTCCTCGATGAGCACCTGGTGTCTCGCGACCTCGCGCGTCAACGCCCGGTACCCGAGTCCGATGACGACGGCCACGCCCGCACCGAGGATCGGTCCCACGGTCCCCGCGACGTCGAAACCCCGGTGCACCCCGAAGGCGCCGATCGCGCATCCGGTCGTGGCGACGACCGCGGCCGTCCCCCACCCGGCACCCATCACCTGCATGTAGACGAAGAACAAGGCGAAGACGAGGTACGTGGCCTCGACGCTGAGCCACAGGAGCGCCAACCACGACACGGTCAGGGCGCCGGCCCACCACCACCCTCGGCGCCCGACGGGCAGTGACCCGTCCGGCCAGATGCCCCCGAGGTACGTGGCTGCGAAGAGTGTCGCGACCGCTCTCACGGCGATCGTTCCCGCATCCCCGAACGAGCCGGCCGACCCAGCGGTGACCACGACGATTGCGACCAGCACCAGCACCAGCACGTGCAGGGACGCCGAGAGCCACGCGGAGATGAGACGCACTCCCTCACCGCTGCCTGCCCGGGTCACTCCCACATCACGATCACCAGTCTAGGGACGGCGTCCGTCGGTGCCCTCGTCCGAAAGTTGTACGCCGGACCCGTCAGTTCGTCGCCGACGAACCATCTGCCCGCACGATGTCCCCTCGGCCGGACCGCGGCACCGTAGAGGCAAGCGCGGGTCGACCGTCACCGCGCACCCAGTGCACACGGATCGGAGTCATATGTTCGTCGCGTGGCGTGACCTGAAGGCAGCGAGAGGTCGGTTCACCCTCATCGCGGTCGTCGTCACCCTCATCACCACCCTGGTCACCTTCCTCGCGGGACTCACCGGCGGGCTGGCGACCCAGAACGTCTCAGCGATCACCTCCCTCGACGCCGACCGCATCGTGTTCTCGACTCCCCCCGGTCAGGCACCGACGTACGCCGACTCGGTCATCACCCGACGTCACGCCGACGTATGGGCAGGTCAGAACGGGCGTGGGGAGGCCGTGCCGCTCGGCATCAGCACCACCCGGCTCTCTGCCGATGAGCGGCACGAGGCCGTCACCCTGTTCGGCGGCGGACCGGGCACCACCTCCGCGCCGCCGCCCGACCGGGGTCACGTCGCCCTGGGCGCGGAGACCGCGAGTGCCTTGGGCGTCACGAGAGGTGACCGGGTCGAGGTCCGGGGCCGCACCTTCACCGTTGACGTCACCGACGACACGCGGTGGTACTCGCACATGCCGGTTGCGTACGTCGACCTGGCCGACTGGCGAGCCGTCGCAGCCCAGCCTGGGTCGCCGATGCCGTACGCGACGGTCCTGGCCGTCTCCGGGACCGGTGCCGACCACGAGGCCCTGGACGCTGCCGCCGGCACCTCGTCGAAGGGGTTGCTCTCGTCACTCACCGCGCTCGGCTCGTTCAGGTCCGAGATCGGCTCACTCTTGCTCATGGTGGGGATGCTGTTCGGGATATCGGCGCTCGTCGTGGGGGCGTTCTTCGCCGTGTGGAGCGTCCAGCGCCGGCCCGACGTCGCGGTGCTCAAGGCGATGGGCGCCACCGACCGCATGCTCACGCTCGATGCCCTGGGACAGGCTGCGGTCGTGCTCCTCGTCGGAGTCGGGGCCGGCATCGCGATGACGTCCGTGCTGGGCGTGGCAGCGGGCGCTGTCCTGCCGTTCGTGCTGAGCCCCCTCACGACCCTCGTGCCGGGGCTGGCCATGACGACGCTCGGGCTGGCAGGGGCCGCTCTCGCCACCCGTTCGGTCACCCGCACCGACCCTCTCACCGCACTAGGGAGCAACCGATGATCGCGCTGTCCCACATCACGCTGACGTTCCCCGACGGGGCCTCCTCCCGCATCACCGCGATCGACGACGCCACCCTGCGTGTCGAGGCCGGCACCGTCGTCGGGGTCACGGGTCCGTCGGGGTCCGGGAAGTCGAGCCTGCTCGCCGTCGCATCGACGCTGATCAGCCCGGATCGTGGCACCGTCACCGTCGACGGTGTCGAGACCACCTCGCTCTCCCTGAGCGAGCGCGCGGAGCTGCGCCGCACCAAGATCGGTCTCGTCTTCCAGCAGCCGAACCTCCTCGACTCCCTGACTGCCTATGAACAGCTGCTCGTCACGAACGAGCTCGCCACCGGTCGAGCACGTCGAGCGGCGCGGTCCGCCACCCGCGACCGCGCACGGCACCTCCTCGAGCAGGTCGGCCTGGCACAGGACGCGGACAAGCGCCCCGCCCAGCTCTCCGGCGGGCAACGCCAACGCACCAACATCGCCCGTGCCCTCATGCGCGATCCGGCCGTCCTCGTCGTCGACGAGCCGACCAGCGCGCTCGACCAGGAACGGGGATCCGACGTCGTCGACCTCCTGCTCAGGCTCACGACCGAGCACCGCACTGCCACCATCCTGGTCACCCACGACCAGCGCATCCTGCCGCGCCTGACCAGCACGCGCACCATGGTCGACGGCCGCCTGCTACATCCGCACCCGGTCCTGGCGGGTGCACGATGAGCCAGGGGCATGCCTCTCGCGCCGACGACTTCGGACACGCGTGCATCACGGCCCACGCCGTGCATGCCGATGGCCTCCTGGGCCGCCTGGTCGCCCTCGCCGCCGTGTTCCCCGTCATCAGCTTCAGCTACCGCCGATCGACCGACCAGGTTCACGCCCGTGTGGACGTCTGCATGGAGGCCACCGAGTGGCAGGTGCAGAGACTCATGCACAAGTTCAGCAGGACGGTCGGCATCGTCGAGGTGGTCACCCGCGCGTAAGAACGAGGTTCGCCCACCACAGAGAACTGCGGCCGCGGGGCGTCAGGTCACTGGTAGATGCGGTCCTTGCCGGCCCCGCCGTTGATGGTGTCCCACCCGGCCTGGCCGACGATGTAGTCGCTGTCCGCACCGCCGTACAGCCGGTCGTTGCCCTTGCCACCGCGGATCCAGTCCTTGCCCGCACCACCGTAGATGCGGTCGGGGTCCTGGGCACCGTTGACGAAGTCGTTTCCGCGGCCGGTGTAGACGGTGTCGCGACCGGCATCGGCCAGCACGGCCATCTCGAAGACCGCAGGCAGGGTCCGGCCGTCGACGTAGTCGTTGCCCAGGCGGGGACGGACCTCGAGCAGGGTCGGGTTGGAGGGGCTCGTCGAGGTGGGCCGCTTGCACACCGCGGAGACGCCGACGTTGACGCGCTGCGGCGTGCACGCCCTCGCCAGCGACTTCCACCGCTGGGTGCCGGTGTCACGGAAGCGGAGCGAGCCGTTGGAGGTGACGGTGATGGTCAGGTGGCTGTGCTGCTGGCCGGCGATGAACCGGTAGCCGTACTTGGTGCGCTCGATCTTGGCCAGGTTCTTCATCGGCTCCGCCGGGCCGTGCTGACCCATGAGAGCGTCCTCGAACGGGTCCGACGGCCCGTATCCGGCGGGCTGACCGGCCACCGCGGGCGCGGCGGGCAGTGCAACCATCACGGCCGTCATCGGGGCGATGGCGAGCAAGGCGCTGGCAGCACCCGCGAGAGCGGTTCGGGCAGAACGACGGGACATCCGGTGCTCCTTGGTTGTGCGGACAGATCAGATCCGGTCACTGACACGCCGGCGTGCCCGTCGATGACGGACGACCCTCGAGGCGTGCCGGGGGCCCCGGCTCTCCGAGAGCCCGCTGTGTCGGCGCCCGAGGATACCTGCTCCGGCGCAGAACGGACACATCGGCGCAACTGGTCCAATCTGGCGAAGGCGCTCGGAGTCTCGCCGACCACCTCGCGGAACCGGCTGCTGAAGGAGCCCAGGCTCGAGAACCCGACCGCGTGACAGACCTCGGTCACGGTCAGGTTCGTCGCCCGCAGCAGGTCTCGACATGGTCACCTACCCCGAGTGCAGGGCCACCGCGTCGGTCGAGCGGCGAGACGTCTCAGGGAGCACCGGCGGTCCGGTCGAGCACGTCAAGATCCACTGCCTCGAGGGACACAGGTTCCTGATGCTCGCCGAGCGCCTCTCCAACATCCCCGAGGCGACGGCTGAAGCACGGCCGGAGCGGAATGCCCGCGTGCCGGTCGGCTGACCCTCCGGGAGGGCCAGTCGGGCGAGGGGCAGGACGTCAGTCCCAGAACACCCGGTCCACGACGCCCCGGGCCCGCCGGGTCACCCGCATGTAGTCGTTGACGAGCTCGTCGGACTCCCCCGGCCCGTAGCCACAGACGTGCGCGACGGCCGCCTTCTCCCGGGTCGCCCTGGGGAGGGAGTCCGACGCACGTCCGCGCACGAGCAGGATGGTGTTGCGCAGCCGGCTGGCCATGGTCCACGCCTGCTTGAGGGCCACCGCGTCCTCGTGGGCGAGCAGGTCGGCCTCCACCGCCGCGTCGAGCGCCTGCGCGGTGCGGGTGGTCCTCAGGCCGGGCACCTGCGCGCCGTGCTGCATCTGGAGGAGCTGGATCGTCCACTCGATGTCGGTCAGCCCGCCCCGGCCGAGCTTGAGGTGCGTGGCGGGGTCGGCCCCGCGGGGCAGCCGCTCGGCGTCGACCCGAGCCTTGATGCGCCGGATCTCGCGGATGTCGTCGTCCACGAGGCCCCGCTCGGGGAAGCGCAGCGGGTCGACGAGCTCGGTGAACCGCCGGCACAGGTCCGTGTCGCCGACGACCGCCTCGGCCCGCAGGAGTGCCTGGGCCTCCCAGACCGCCGACCACTTCGCATAGTAGGCGGCGTAGGAGTCCAGCGACCGGACCAGCGGTCCCTGCTTCCCCTCGGGCCGCAGCGCCGCGTCGACGTCGAGCGCAGGGTCGCTCCCGGGCAGCGCGATGAGACGCGTCAGCTCGTTCACGACCTCCTTGGCCGCTGAGGCCGCCTCCTCCGCCACCGCGCCCGGGAGGGGGTCGTGGACGAACATCACGTCGGCGTCGCTGCCGAAGCCGAGCTCGTGCCCGCCGAAACGCCCCATCGCGACGATCGCCAGCCGGGTCGGCAGCGGGCCCCGAGCCTGCTCCACCGACCGGATCGCGACCTGAAGCGCGGCGTCCAGCGTCGCAGCGGTGAGGTCGGTCAGGGCCTCGCCGACCTCGGCCACCTCGAGGACGCCCACGAGGTCGCCCACCGCGAGCCGGAACAGCTCCCGCCGCCGGACCGCACGCACCACGGTGATCGCCTCCACCGGGTCGCTCTGCCGGGTCCCACCGGCAGACATCTCCTTCTCCAGCGCCTCCCGGCTGCGCGGCACCAGGCCGTCGTCCTTGCCCAGCAGCGCCACGCCCTCGGGCTCCCGCTGCAGCAGGTCGGTCGCGTAGCGGCTCGAGGAGAGGATCAGCGCCAGCCGCTCCGCGACCTGCCCCTCGTCGCGCAGGAGGCGGAGGTACCAGTGTGTCGACCCGAGTGCCTCGGAGATCTTGCGGAAGCCGAGCAGACCGGCGTCGGGGTCCGGCCCGTCGGCGAACCAGCCGAGCATCACCGGAAGCAGCGTGCGCTGGATCGACGCCGCCCGCGAGACCCCGCTGGTCAGCGCCTCGAGGTGACGAAGGGCGTCCTGCGGGTCGAGGTAGCCGAGGGCCGCCAGCCGCTGCTTGGCGGCGTCCGGGGTGAGGCGAACCTCCGCGCCGGGCAGCTGGGCCACCGCGGCGAGCAGAGGCCGGTAGAACAGCTTCTCGTGGAGCCGGCGCACCTCGCGGCTGTGCTCGCGCCACTTGCTGTTCAGCTCGTCGACCGGCTGCCGGTGGTAACCCATCGACCTGGCCAGCCCCCGCAGTGCCTCCGGGTCCTCGGGTACGACGTGCGTCCGCCTCAGCTGGGCGAGCTGGACCCGGTGCTCGAGGGTGCGCAGGAAGCGGTACGCCGCATCGAGGGCGGCACCGTCCTCACGACCGACGTACCCGCCCCGCGTCAGCTCGGCGAGCGCGCTGAGCGTCGTGGGCGGCCGGACGGTCGGGTCGGTCCTGCCGTGCACGAGCTGGAGCAGCTGCACCGCGAACTCGACGTCGCGCAGGCCTCCCGACCCGAGCTTGATCTGCCGCTCGGCCTGGTGGGCGGGGATGTGCTCGAGGACCCGTCGCCGCATCGCCTGGACGTCGGTGACGAACCCCTCGCGCTCCGCGGCCTGCCACACCAGCGGGCCGATCCGGTCGACGTACTCCCGACCCAGCGCCGCGTCACCGGCGACCGGACGGGCCTTCAGCAGCGCCTGGAACTCCCAGGTCTTGGCCCACCGCTCGTAGTAGCCCTCGTGGCTGGTCAGCGTCCGCACGAGCGGGCCGGCCTTGCCCTCCGGACGCAGCGCGGCGTCCACCGGCCAGATCGTCCCCTCCCCGGTGTGCTCGGAGCAGATCCGCATCAGGTGCGAGGCCAGCTGGGTCGCCGCCCGCAGCGCCGGCGTCTCCTCCGCGCCGTCCACCGCCTCGGCAACGAAGATGACGTCCACGTCGCTGACGTAGTTGAGCTCGTGCCCGCCGCACTTGCCCATCGCGACCACGGCCAGCCGGCAGCGGTCGGCCGCCTCCCCCACCCTGGTCCGGGCGATCGCGAGCGCCGCCTCGAGCGTCCCTGCGGCGAGGTCGCTCAGCTCGGCCGCCACGTCGTCGACCCCCACGCCGTGGGCGAGGTCGCGGGCGGCGAGCCGGAGGAGGTGGCGGCGGTACTCGACCCGGAGCGCGTCGACCGCCACCGAGTCCTCGAGCCCCGTGACCGGTCGGTCGGCCGAAGGGTCAGCGCCGACGGCACCCAGCAACTCGGCGCGGAACACGAAGCCCGGGACCCTGGTACTCGCGAGCGTGGGGTCGGTCAGGTCGTGCCACTGCTCGGGGTGCCGCACGAGGTGGTCGCCCAGTGCCGAGCTGGCACCGATCACGAGCAGCAGCCGCCGGGCGAACCCCTCGTCCTCGCACACCGCGTCGAGCAGGTGCTCCGCGTCGGTGGCGGCGTCGACGAGGTCGGCGAGGTACGCCGCCGCCTGGTCGGGCGAGGCGGCCTGTGCGAGCAGGTGCACCACCTCGTCGGCGGCGCTCCCCAGCCGGCCGAGCGCCTCCTGGGCCCGCCCCGCATCACGGAAGCCGAGCCTGGCCAGGGTGCCGGTGGCGCTCGCCAGTCGCCGGGTCACGGGGTCTCCACGACGTCCCTGCGCAGACCCGCGAGAGCCAGCGCCAGCGGTCGCCACGAGCTCTGGAGCTCCGGCCCCGCGGCGGCCACCTGGGCGACGTACTCGTCCACGTCGACGCCCCGCGAGGCCGCGTCGTCGCGGTCGCCGGCCGCCCAGGCGGAGACGATCTCCTCGCCGGCCTCCGGGTGGCATTGCACGCCCCACACGCTCGGCGCGAACCGGGCCGCCTGGAGCTCGCCGTCGGGGGTGCGCGCGAGGACCTTCGCCCCGGGGGGTACGACGGTGACCAGGTCGTTGTTCCACTGGACGGCGACCGCGGCACCGTCCAGGGGACCGAGCATCGGGTCCGTCGCGGCCGCGTCGGTCCACCCCATGCGCAGCACGCCGATCTGCTGGCCGCGGGGGTTCCGCTCGACCGTCCCGCCGAGCGCGATCGCGGCGAGCTGGTGGCCGAGGCAGATGCCGAGCACCGGTGTGCGGTCGACCGCGGCACGGCGGACCAGCTCCTCGACCTGCCACAGCCACGGGTGCGCGTCGCCGGACCAGGCGTCCATCGACCCGCCGAGCACGAGCATGGCGCCGTGGCCGTCGAGGGTGCCGGGCAGGGCGTCGCCGCGGTAGGGCCGTCGTACGTCGAGCACCACTCCGGCCTCCGCCAGCCAGTCGCCCATCCAGCCGGGCGGGCACTGGTCCTCGTGCTGGACGACCAGGACCGGGAGTGGGCTCACGGTGGCGAGGCTACCGGTCACGGTCAGATCGTCGGCAGCATCAGGTCGCGCTCGTAGGCCGACACCTGGCCGCGGTAGGCCTCCCACTCCGAGCGCTTGTTTCGCAGGAAGAAGTCGTAGACGTGCTCACCGAGGGTCTCCGCGAGGAACTCGCTGTTCTCCATCACGCTGATCGCCTCGTAGAGCGTCTTCGGCAGCGGCTCGATGCCCAGCGACTTGCGCTCGCGGTCGTTGAGCGACCACACGTCGTCCTCGGCCTCCGGAGGCATCTCGTAGCCCTCCTCGATGCCCTTCATGCCCGCACCGAGGATGACCGCGAACGCGAGGTAGGGGTTGGTGGCCGAGTCGATCGTGCGCAGCTCGACGCGGGTGGCCTGGCCCTTGTTGGGTTTGTACATCGGCACCCGCACCATCGCCGAGCGGTTGTTGTGGCCCCAGCAGATGTGCGCCGGAGCCTCGCCCCCGCCGATGAGGCGCTTGTAGGAGTTCACCCACTGGTTCGTGATCGCGGTGATCTCCGATGCGTGGCGCAGCACCCCGGCGATGAACTTCCTGCCCGTCGGGGAGAGCTGGTACTCCGCGCCGGCGGCGAAGAAGGCGTTGCGGTCTCCCTCGAACAGTGACACGTGCGTGTGCATGCCCGAGCCGGGGTGCTCGGTGAACGGCTTGGGCATGAACGTCGCCCAGATCCCCTGGGAGAGCGCCACCTCGCGAACCACGGTGCGGAAGGTCATGATGTTGTCGGCCGTCGTGAGCGCGTCGGCGTAGCGCAGGTCGATCTCCTGCTGCCCCGGGCCGCCCTCGTGGTGGCTGAACTCCACCGAGATGCCCATCGACTCGAGCATCGTGATTGCTTCGCGTCGGAAGTCCGAGCCGGCGCTCTGGGCGGTGTGGTCGAAGTAGCCGCTGCGGTCGACCGGGACCGGCTCCACTCCCGAGACCGGCCTGTCCTTGAACAGGTAGAACTCGATCTCGGGGTGGGTGTAGAAGGTGAAGCCTGCCTCCGCGGCCTTCGACAGGGCGCGCTTGAGCACGAACCGCGGGTCGGCGTACGACGGAGAGCCGTCCGGCATCACGATGTCGCAGAACATGCGCGCCGTTGCGGGACCCTCGCCGCGCCACGGCAGGATCTGGAAGGTCGTGGGGTCCGGCTTGGCCAGCATGTCGGCCTCGTAGACCCGCGCGAAGCCCTCGATCGCCGAGCCGTCGAAGCCGATCCCCTCGGTGAACGCGCCCTCGAGCTCCGCGGGGGCGATCGCCACCGACTTCAGCGATCCCAGGACGTCGGTGAACCACAGTCGGACGAAGCGCACGTCGCGCTCCTCGAGTGCCCGGAGGACGAACTCTTCCTGCTTACCCATGGGGCCACTATGGCGCATCGGTGTTGCGGGCTCGTGACACCCCTGCGCGCCGGTGAGACGGCCGGCCGGTCAGTCGCGGGGGACGTTCTCCTCCAGCTCCGCCAGCCAGGCCTCGGCGTTCCCGTCCGAGGGCGCCCGCCACTCCCCCCGCGGGGACAGCGCACCACCGGCGGAGACCTTCGGCCCGTTCGGGAGGGCCGACCGCTTGAACTGCGCGAAGGCGAAGAACCGCTTGAGGAAGACCTCCAGCCAGTGCCGGATGACCGGCAGGTCGTAGGACACCCGCCGGTGCTCGGGGAAGCCGGGCGGCCACTCCCCCTCCGCGGCGTCGTGCCACGCGTGGTGGGCGAGGAAGGCGATCTTGCTGGGACGGTATCCGTAGCGCAGGACGTGGAAGAGCGTGAAGTCCTGAAGGGAGTAGGGCCCGATCGCGTCCTCGGTGGACTGGATCTCCTCGTCGGCGTCGGCCGGCACCAGCTCGGGGCTGATCTCCTGCTCGACGATGATCCCGAGGACCTCGTTGACCTCGTCGTCGAAGAGCCCCTCGGAGACCACCCAACGGATCAGGTGCTGGATCAGCGTCTTCGGGACACCGGCGTTGACCGTGTAGTGCGACATCTGGTCGCCCACGCCGTACGTCGCCCACCCGAGCGCGAGCTCGGACAGGTCGCCGGTGCCGAGCACGATGCCCTTGCGGTGGTTGGCGATCCGGAACAGGTAGTCGGTGCGCAGGCCGGCCTGGATGTTCTCGAACGTGACGTCGTAGACCTTCTCGCCGCGACTGAAGGGGTGGTCGAGGTCGGCGAGCATCTGCTCGGCGGCGGGCCGGATGTCGATCTCCTCGAAGCTCACGCCGAGGGCGGTGGCGAGCCGGGTGGCGTTCGACTTCGTCTTCTCGCCGGTCGCGAAGCCCGGCAGCGTGTAGGCCAGGATGTCGCTGCGCGGCCGGCCGAGGCGGTCCATGGCCCGGGCCGCGACGATCAGCGCGTGCGTGGAGTCGAGGCCGCCCGAGACGCCGATGACGATCTTCGGGTGGCCGATGGACCGCAGCCGCTGCTCGAGCCCGGAGACCTGGATGTTGTATGCCTCGTAGCAGTCCAGCGCGAGACGCTCGGGGTCGTCGGGCACGAAGGGAAAGCGGTCCACCTTGCGCCGCAGGCCGATGTCGCCGGTGGGTGGCCCGAGGGTGAAGTCGACGGTACGGAAGGTGCTGATCCGGTCCGCCAGCGTGCGTCGGTTGTCGTCGAAGGTGCCCTGCCGGATCCGGTCCTGACGCAGCCGGTCGAGGTCCACGTCGGCGACGGAGCGGCGAGGTCCCTCGGGGAAGCGCTCGCTCTCGGCGAGGCAGCCGCCGTTCTCGTAGATCATCGTCTGGCCGTCCCAGGACAGGTCAGTGGTGGACTCACCCTCCCCCGCGGCGGCGTACACGTAGGCGGCCAGGCAACGCGAGCTCGCCGAGCGCACGTGCAGCCGCCGATCCTCGGCGCGACCGACCGTGATCGGGCTGCCCGACAGGTTGGTGAGCACGGTGGCGCCGGCGAGCGCTGCCTCGGCGCTCGGCGGGACCGGCACCCACATGTCTTCGCAGACCTCGACGTGCACGACCAGGCCGGGCACGTCGACGGCGCGGAAGAGCAGGTCGGGTCCGAACGGGACCTGCGAGCCGCCGAGGGCGATCGTGGCGCCCCGGTGCTCGTCGCCGGCCCCGAAGTGGCGGCGCTCGTAGAACTCGCGGTAGGTCGGCAGGTAGGACTTCGGCGCCACCCCGAGGATCTCGCCGCGGTGCACGACGACCGCGCAGTTGTAGAGCCGGTGGCCCATCGCCAGCGGGGCACCCACGACCAGCACGGGCAGCAGGTCGCCGGACTCCTCGACGATGCGCGCGAGTGCGGTGTGCACCTTCTCGAGAACGGCGTCCTGGAGGAAGAGGTCCTCGCTGGAGTAGCCGGTGAGCACCAGCTCGGGGAAGACCGCGACGGCGACCCCCTCGTCGTGGCAGGCGCGTGCCTCGGCGAGCACCGCGTCGGCGTTGGTCTCCGGGTCGGCGATGGAGACCGGGACGGTGCAGGCCGCGACCCGGGCGAACCCGTGGCTGTAGGCAGAGGTGAAGTCCACGTCGCGATAGTCCCACGTCACCAACGTCACAAACGTCAGAGCGCGCGGGCGGTACTAGCCTGGAGGGCAGTCCGGGGACTCCGACCGGGAGCCTCGAGAACGCCCTTGGAGGATCGATGAGCGAGACGACCGCGCCGTACGGCACGGGACCCGCACAGGGAGGCGCACCGGCGCGACGTGTGCGCATCCACCACCTGCGCGAGATGAAGGAGCGCGGCGAGCGGTGGGCGATGCTGACCGCCTACGACCAGTACGCCGCGCAGGTCTTCGACGAGGCCGGCATACCGGTGATGCTCGTGGGTGACTCGGCCTCCAACAACGTCTACGGCAACGAGACCTCGCTCCCGGTGACAGTCGACGAGCTGATCCCCCTCGCCCGGGCCGTGACCCGCTCCGCGAAGCGCGCGCTAGTCGTGGCCGACCTGCCGTTCGGCTCCTACCAGGCCTCGCCCGAGCAGGCCTTCCACACCGCGGTGCGTTTCATGAAGGAGGCGAACGCCCACGCGGTGAAGCTCGAGGGCGGCGAGGAGATGGTGCCGCAGGTCGAGCTGCTCACCCGCTCCGGCATCCCGGTCATGGCGCACATCGGCTTCACCCCGCAGTCCGAGCACAACCTCGGCGGCTACCGCGTGCAGGGCCGCGGCGACGCGGCGCAGCGTCTCGTGGCGGAGGCCAAGGCGCTCGAGGCGGCCGGCGCGTTCGCGATCGTGATGGAGATGGTCCCCGGCGACGTGGCCGCCGAGGTCACCAGGACGCTCTCGATCCCGACGATCGGCATCGGTGCCGGCGTGCGCTGCGACGCCCAGGTGCTCGTCTGGCAGGACATGGCCGGGCTGCGCACCGGTCGGATGCCGCGCTTCGTCAAGCAGTACGCCGACCTGCACGGTGTCCTGCTCAAGGCCGCCCAGGAATACGCCGCGGACGTCGCGGCCGGGACCTTCCCCGGGGACGAGCACACCTTCTGACCCGTCCCCGGCCGCCCGGTCGTGTGGCCGGGCGGCCGGGGGGTCGGCCCGAGGTCACGCGGCCCGGTCGACCCAGGTGAACATCGTCACGAACCACACGGCCGCGGCGACGAACGGCAGCGCAAGCACGCGGTAGGGGTAGCGGGTGAGCCAGGCCACGGTCAGGGCGAACAGCAGCAGCCACACCGACGGCAGGAAGACCAGCGTCACCACCTGAGGCAGCACGATCGCCGACCAGGCGTAGAGGAACAGGGTGGTCGCCATCCCGCCGAGCCCGATCCACGGGCCCGAGCGCTGCAGGTCCATCGCCACGTCGCGCGTCAGTCCTCGTCGTCGTTCCAGTCAGGGTCGTGGTCCCAGGTCTCGTTGCGCTCCTCGACCTTCTCCAGCGCGCGACCAGCCTCCGCCTCGGTCGGGTAGGGGCCGAGCCGGTCGGCGCTCTTGCAGCCGTCCGCACCCTCGACCCGGTGATGGGTCAGGCAGTACCAGTACTCCTGCTCCGCCATGGAGCACTCCTCTCGTGGGGCCTGCGGTGGCCTCGACGCCGACCGTCGCCGTCGTACGACCCCGGCCGCGGCGCCGTACAACGGCATGGTGTCCTGCTGACCAGAAACTACACTCGACGCCGTGACCCCGATTGCCGCTGCCACGATCTCGCCTCGCCGACCCGTCCCCGCTCACATCGAGCGTCCGGAGTACGTCGACCAGGCGGCGCCGCTGCCGTTCAACGGCTCGGAGGTCAAGGACGCCGACACGATCGAGCGGATGCGCGTCGCGGGCCGGCTGGCCGCCCAGGCGCTGCAGCTGGTCGGCGAAAACGTCCGGCCGGGTGTCACCACCGACGAGCTCGACCGGATCGGTCACGAGTTCCTGCTCGACCACGACGCCTACCCGTCGACGCTGGGCTACCGCGGCTTCCCGAAGTCCCTGTGCACCAGCGTCAACGAGGTGATCTGCCACGGCATCCCCGACAGCCGGGTGGTGGAGGACGGCGACATCGTCAACATCGACATCACTGCCTTCATCGGCGGCGTCCACGGCGACACGAACGCCACTTTCCTCGCCGGCGACGTCGCCGAGGAGACCCGGCTGCTCGTGGAGCGGACCGAGGAGGCGCTGCGTCGCGCGATCAAGGCGGTCAAGCCGGGCCGCCAGGTGAACGTGATCGGTCGAGTGATCGAGGCCTACGCCAAGCGCTTCGGGTACGGCGTGGTTCGCGACTTCACCGGCCACGGCATCGGCACGTCGTTCCACTCCGGGCTGATCATCCCCCACTACGACGAGCCGGCCTACAGCACCGTGATCGAGAAGGGGATGACCTTCACGATCGAGCCGATGCTGTGCTTGGGCACCTACGAGTGGGACATGTGGGAGGACGGCTGGACGGTCGTCACCAAGGACAAGCGGCCGAGCGCCCAGTTCGAGCACACCCTGCTCGTCACCGACGACGGCGCGGAGATCCTCACCCTCCCCTGACGGGTCGCCCGGCGCCGGCGCGGACCGCCCCGGGACGGTCAGCGGAGGGCGTCGTACGAGGAACCGCCGGACTCGGCCATGCGCCGCTCGACGCGGAGCACTCCTGCCTCGTGCTCGGGGTCGCCGGACATGACGGCGGCGAGCCGCATGTGCGGCAGGGCGTCGGCGTAGCGGGACTGCCGCTCGAGCACCCGGCCGAGGGCGAACCGTGCCCAGATGTCGGTGGGCGCCTCCTCGACGAGGGAGGCGAGGTCGCTCTCCGCCCGGCCGAGCTGGGCGGACTGGAAGTAGGCCCAGGCCCGGAGGGTGCGCAGGCTGGTCGACGCCGGCTCTGCCTCGATCGCGGGGTCCAGCAGCTCGAGGGCCTGCCTGGGCGACCGGTCCTCGAGGAGCTCCCACGCGCGGTGGTAGGCGTCGGCGGGGTGGTTGACCCGGCCGGGCATCTCGAACGTCATGACTCCTCCTTCGTGCTCCGTGAGTCCCAACATCCCACGACACGACGGCATTCCCCCGGGACACCGGCCCCGAGGCACGCACGACGGCCCGGTGGAGAGCCGTCACATTGGCGCACCGGCTCGGGACGCTGCGGATGTTCGGGCCGCTGTCGATTGTAGACGGATCTATCTACAAGTCCTACGATGGGGTATGGCCGAGACGACGACGATCCGCATCAGCCGAGAAACGCATGCCCGGGTTACTCGATTGGCGGCTGAACGCCACGAGACGATCGACGAGACGGTGAGCAAGGCGATCCGCGCGCTGCGCCAGGACGTCATGGCGCGAGACCTCGCGGCTGAGCTCAACGACGAAGAGACGGCGTGGCTTGATGCTGACGCAGGGTGACGTGGTCGCCCTCGATCTAGGAATGCCATCCGGGAGCGAGGCCGGACTCCGCCGGCCAGCCATCGTCGTGACAGCGCAACGGGTTCTGAGGGGTGGACCGAACGTCGTCCAGGTTGTGCCGTTGACTCGGACAATTCGCCAGAGCAGCACCGAGGTGATCATCGACCCCGACCAGGACAACCGTCTGGACGAACCTTCTTCCGCGCAGTGCCAGCATGTGCGCTCCGTGGCCACGACTCGCATCCACGAGCGCACAGGAAACGTCGGCCCGGTCGTCCTCGGTGAGGTCCGCGAGACGCTTGCACTGCTGTTGGACCTCTGACCGCAACGCGCGGATCAGGTAGCCGCGAGCAGCGTGCGGGTCGTGCCCCTTGGAGTGGTGT
>DGBP01000063.1:0-661 GCA_002384855.1 Nocardioidaceae bacterium UBA4001
CCCTCGTCGAGCCGCGGCTTCGTCGGCGCGGCTGGCGGCCGGCGGTGGTGCCCTACACCGGGTACGGCGCCGAGGGATGGGTCCGGGTGCTCGCCAGGGTGCTCCTCCTCCCACCGGACTGGGCGCAGGGGGAGGCTCGGGACGTCCGCGGCTGGCGAGCCTTCCTCACGGCGGAGCCGTCGGGGGTGCCGGTGGAGGTCAGGCTCGGTGACCGCACGCACGTGGTGCGGACCCGTCGGGACGGGTACGTCGACGTGCGCCTGCCCGCCGACCTGGCCGCCGGGTGGACGACGGCGGAGCTCACGGTCGAGGGGCGGCCACCGGTCGAGGCCGCGTTGCGTGTCGCCGGGTCCGCCGACACGCTCGGGCTGGTCAGCGACATCGACGACACCGTGATCGTCACGATGCTGCCGAGGCCGCTGCTTGCGTTCTGGAACGCCTTCGTGCTCAAGGCGAGTGCGCGACGACCGGTGCCGGGGATGGCCGAGCTGTACCGGTCCGTCGCGGCCGCCCACCCGGAGCTGGTGGTCGTCTACCTCTCGACGGGTGCCTGGAACACCGCGCCCAGCATCCGTGCCTTCCTCGACCGGCACGGCTTCCCGCCCGGGCCCCTGCTGATGACCGACTGGGGCCCGACCCGGGAGGGGTGGTTCCGCTCGGG
>DGBP01000063.1:691-2568 GCA_002384855.1 Nocardioidaceae bacterium UBA4001
CGTGCCCCGGACGGGTACGGCCTGCGGGAGGAGCTCCGACGGCGCGGACTCCTGGCCGGGCCCGGATGACAGCTCGTCCGCTCCGGCGGCGGCCTCCCGGTGGAGTGCGCGCCGGGGGCGCCGCCGGAGCTGAGACCTGCGGGATCAGAGCACCAGGATCAGGACAACGATCACGGCGATCACGAGTGCGGCGATGGCGATGGTACGAGTGTTCACGGCGGTCCCTCCTTTCTGGAGCTGTCACGTGCTCGGAGTGTCGCAGTCCGGGCGCCGATTGCCACGTCGCCGCACCGGCGCGCCGTAGGGTGACGTGTGCCGGTCCGGACACCGGGTAACAGGCGGGCCGGGCAGCAGCCGGGCCGCATGGGCTCGGGACAACGGAGGAGAGGTCCTATGGGGTGGTGGTCGGGTTCCCGACGTCGTACGCCGGCACCGGCCGTTGCCGCGGAGACCGCGCCCGCGGTCCCGGTCGCGGAGGAGACGCCGGAGGGCAAGCTCAGCCAGGCCACCGCACGCGTCGCGACGTGGAGCCTGCGGCTGCTCCTGATCCTGGCGGGGCTGGTGGTCATCGGCTACGTCATCGGCAAGCTGTGGGTCATCGTGCTGCCGGCCTTCCTCGGTCTTCTCCTCGCCAGCGTCCTGTGGCCCGTGACGAGCCTCCTGCGCCGGTTCACGCCTGATGCGGTCGCCGCACTGCTCACCATTCTGCTGGCATTCGGCTTGCTGGGTGGCCTGGGCGCGATCCTGGTGCCGATGGTCTCGGGGCAGTTCGACGAGCTGCGCGACGCGGTGGTCGCAGGCCTCGAGGACCTCAAGGGCCTCATCGCGCAGCCGCCGTTCAACCTCGGTGAGCAGGAGATCGGCGACCTGATCGACCAGGGGCTCAGCGAGCTGCAGAAGCACACCCAGACGATCGGTGGTGGCGTGCTGACCGGGGTCACCGCCGTGGGAGGCGCGCTGCTGAACACCCTCCTCGCGCTGGTGCTGGCGTTCTTCTACCTCAAGGACGGCCCCAAGTTCATCCCGTGGATCCGCGGCTGGGTCGGCAAGGACGCGGCCCCGCACGTGGCCGAGCTCTCCCGCCGGTCGTGGGACACCGTCAGCGGTTTCATCAGGGCCCAGGCACTGGTGGGCCTCGTCGACGCCGTCGGTATCGGTGTCGGCCTGGCCGTCCTCAGCGTCCCGCTCGCGCTGCCGCTCGCCGTGCTGGTGTTCTTCGGCGCGTTCGTGCCGATCGTGGGGGCCTTCGTAGCGGGGGCACTCGCTGCCCTCGTCGCACTGGTCTTCAACGGGGTGACCAGCGCGCTCCTCGTGATCGGGCTCGTGCTCGTCGTCCAGCAGCTCGAGGGCAACGTGCTCCAGCCGATCCTCGTCGGGCGGTCTCTGCAGCTCCACGCCGCGCTGGTGATCCTGGCCGTCGCCGCCGGAAGCGCGCTGGCCGGGATCGCCGGGGCCTTCCTCGCGGTGCCCGTGTTCGCGGTCGCCACGACGATGGTGCGCTACGCCAGGGACCAGGTCCGGGGCACCGGGCAGGGCGCCGACGAGCGAGCCGTCGCGCCCGCGTCCTGACCGGTCGGACCGCCCCGCTGTCGGCCACCGGCCGTTCGGTACCGTGGAGCCGACCACGACGCCGACCCGAGGACAGGGCCGACCACCCCGATGGACGACTCGCAACAACCCCCGCGTCACCTTCCTCGCGGAGGTGACGCCTGATGACCGAGCTCCTTCTTCTCGCAGTCTCGCTGGCCCTGGTGCTGGCCTGCGGTGTCTTCGTGGCGGCAGAGTTCGCCTTCGTCACCGTCGACCGGGGCAGCGTCGACCGCGACGCCGAGGCGGGCAACCGCTCGGCCCGCGGCGTGCAGACCGCCCTGAGGTCG
>DGBP01000063.1:2579-4001 GCA_002384855.1 Nocardioidaceae bacterium UBA4001
GTCTTCACGATGGTGTTCGGCGAGCTCGTGCCCAAGAACCTCGCGATCGCCAAGCCCCTCGCCACCGCCAAGGCGACCCAGGCGCTGCAGCGCGGCTTCACGACCGGGATGCACTACCCGATCAAGGTCCTCAACGGCTCGGCCAACGCGATCGTGCGCCGACTCGGCATGGAGCCGCAGGAGGAGCTGCGCTCGGCACGCACCTCCGCCGAGCTGGCGTCCCTGATCCGCCGGTCGGCGAAGCAGGGGACCCTCGACACGGAGACCGCCGACCTCATGGAACGGTCGGTCGTCTTCGCCCAGCGCACGGCGGGCGAGATCATGACCCCGCGCGTCCACATGGACACCGTCGACGCGCAGGCCCCGGTCGCGGCCGTTATCGAGCTCGCCCGCACCACCGGGCACTCGCGCTTTCCGGTCGTCTCCCGTGAGAACGACAACGTCGTCGGTGCGGTCCACGTGAAGAACGCCGTCGCCGTCGACGTTGACGAGCGTCGCTCCACGCGGGTCCGGTCCGTGATGGTCGCGCCGATGGTGGTCCCCGAGACCCTGCGGCTCGACCCGCTGCTCGCCCAGCTACGCGGCGAGGGTTTCCAGATGGCCGTGGTGGCCGACGAGTACGGCGGCACGGCCGGTGTCGTGACCCTCGAGGACGTCGTGGAGGAGATCGTCGGTGACATCGCCGACGAGCACGACCCGCTCGGCTCCCGCGCCCGTCGCCGCCGGGACGACTCCTGGTCCCTCTCGGGGCTGCTGCGCCCCGACGAGGTGGCTGGGGTGACCGGGATCGTCCTGCCCGAGCACGAGGACTACGACACGATCGCCGGCCTGTTCCTCCAGACCTCCGGGCGGATGCCCGAGACGGGCGACGAGGTCGTCGTACCCCTGCCTGGAGAGCTCGACGAGGACGGCGACCCGCTCGACGCGCAGGAGGCCGTGATCACCGTCGAGCGCCTCGACGGCCTACGGATCGACCGTCTACGGCTGAGTCGACGGCCCGTCGCGCCGGACTCCGAGGAGCGGCCCGATGAGTGACCTCACCGCCCTGGTCGTCGCGGTCCTGCTGCTGGCCGCGAACGCCTTCTTCGTCGGCGCGGAGTTCGCGCTCATCTCCGCGCGGCGCACCCAGATCGAGCCGCGTGCCGCAGCCGGGTCCCGTGTCGCGCGGACCACGTTGCGCGCCATGGAGAACGTCTCCCTGGTGATGGCCGGCGCCCAGCTCGGGATCACCGTCGCGTCGCTGGGGCTCGGCGCTCTCGGTGAGCCGGCGGTGGCACACCTGCTCGAGCCGGTCTTCGAGGACCTGAACGTCCCCGAGAACCTGCTGCACCCGGTGTCCTTCGTGGTGGCGATGACGATCGTGGTGTACCTGCACGTCGTGCTCGGCGAGATGGTTCCGAAGAACATCGCGCTCGCCGGACC
>DGBP01000063.1:4106-5729 GCA_002384855.1 Nocardioidaceae bacterium UBA4001
GTGACCAGCGTCCTCATGCGCGCCGAGGACCTCAGCACCGTGCGGCGTGGCGCCACCGTGGCGGAGGTCGAGGAGGTGTGTGCCTCGACCGGCTACTCCCGCTTCCCGGTGGCCGCCGAGGACGGTGGCCTGATGGGTTACCTCCACATCAAGGACGTGCTCGAGACCGACCCCGCACGCCGGCAGCGCGCGGTCGACGACAAGTGGGTGCGCCCGTTCGCGACCGTCCGCCCGCACGACGTCCTCCACGACGCGCTCGAGACACTCCAGCGCAAGGGCGCGCACATGGGCAGGGTCGTCGACGACGAGGGCACCGTGCTCGGCCTGGTCACGCTGGAGGACGTGCTCGAGGAGCTCGTCGGCGAGATCCGCGACGCCGCACACGCCGAGGGCTGAGCCCGCCCGATTCGCCGGATCGGGCGTCTGTCGGGCAGAATGGACCTCGACGCACCACCGCGGTGCGTCGAGGTCGTCTGCTTTCGCGCTGTGGACAGCGCGGTTTCTTCTTCGACGGTGGCCCGCCGGCTNNCTGGCCACGGCGTTCCCGATCCAGGCAGCCACCCTGCCCGTCACGCTGGCCGGGGGTGACGTCCTCGGTCGGGGCCGCACCGGCTCCGGCAAGACCCTCGCCTTCGGCATCCCCACCGTCGCGCAGATCGCGAACTCGCGCTCGAGCCGACAGCCGATGCGACCGCGAGGCCTCGTGCTGGTGCCGACCCGCGAGCTCGCCAACCAGGTCCTCGCGACCATCGAGCCGCTGGCCGGGGCCCTCGGCCTGCGCGCCACCGTCGTGTACGGCGGTGTCCGCCAGGGTGCCCAGGTCGCGGCGCTGCGTCGCGGGGTGGACGTGCTCGTCGCGACCCCCGGTCGGCTCGAGGACCTCGTCAGCCAGGGGCTGTGCGACCTCGGCGCGGTCGAGGTGACCGTCCTCGACGAGGCCGACCACATGTCCGACATGGGCTTCCTGCCCGCGGTGAAGCGGCTGCTCGACAGGACGCCCAAGCGGGGTCAGCGGATGCTCTTCTCGGCGACGATGGACAACGACGTCGACGTGCTCGTCCGGCGCTACCTGACCAACCCCACGACGCACTCGGTCGACGCCGCCGCGGCGGCGCCGCCGAAGATGAGCCACCACGTGGTGCACGTGGCTGCCACCGACAAGGGCGCGATCGTGCGCGAGCTCGCCTCCGGGCACGGCCGCGCGGTGCTCTTCACCCGAACGAAGCACGCCGCGAAGAAGCTGGCCCGTCAGCTGACCGCCGCGGGCATCCCGACCGTGGACCTGCACGGCAACCTCTCCCAGAACGCCCGCGAGCGGAACCTCGCTGCGTTCACCAGCGGCGAGGTCCGCGTCCTCGCCGCCACCGACATCGCCGCTCGAGGCATCCACGTCGACGACATCGAGCTGGTCGTCCACGTCGACCCGCCCGCCGAGCACAAGGCGTACCTGCACCGCTCCGGGCGCACCGCCCGCGCCGGTGCCGCCGGGGCGGTGGTCACGCTCGTGACGCCGGAGCAGAAGAGGGACGTCGCGGCGCTGGTGCGCCTGGCGAAGATCAGCCCCACGACGCTCGCCGTGCGCGCCGGCTCCGAGGAGCTGCGCCGTCTGGTCGGCCCCGAGGC
>DGBP01000063.1:5770-6984 GCA_002384855.1 Nocardioidaceae bacterium UBA4001
AGCGGCTGCGGCCGCGGCGACACGCGGGAGGCCGGATCGGTGGAGGACTGGTGCATCAGCGGCACCATAGGTCACAATAGGAGCACAACTGCACAGGTGTGTCATCGCGAGCTTCTGGCTCTCCTGACGAGACCGCTGGGGAAGGCGTATCTCGACGCCGGGAAAACAGGAGGTCACGGTGAGCACACGTCATGCGACAAGGGGCGTTCTCTACGTCCACTCTTCGCCGTCTGCACTGTGCCCGCACATCGAGTGGGCCGTGGGCGGTGTCCTCGGCGTTGCCGTGAGCCTGGAGTGGACGCCGCAGGGCGCCCAGACCGGAACCTACCGTGCCGAGTACTCCTGGACCGGAGACGTCGGCACGGCTGCTGCGCTTGCCTCGGCGCTGCGCGGGTGGAACCACCTGCGCTTCGAGATCACCGAGGAGCCCACCGCGTCCAGCGAGGGTGCGCGGTACTCCTGCACCCCCGACCTGGGGATCTTCCACGCCGTCACCGGTCTCCACGGCGACATCCTGATCCCCGAGGACCGGCTCAAGGCAGCCGTCGTGAAGGCGGCTCTCGGCGACACGACGCTGCTCAACGAGATCGACAAGCTCCTCGGCAAGCCCTGGGACGACGAGCTCGAGACGTTCCGTCACGCCGGCGACGGTGCTCCGGTGCGCTGGCTGCACCACGTCGTCTGACGCGGTCTGCACAGGCGCCGGGTCGGCGGGTTCTGGTTGCACGGGCGCCGGGTCGGCGGTGGAGCAGACTGGACGGGGTACGACGTCCCGTCCACGTCACCTCCGGGGAGATGAGATGCGTCCCGAGCTCGCCGCCGCCCTCGCCGTCGTACTCCTGCTCGCCGGCTGCACCGACCCCGACTCCGCCTCGTCGCCGAGCGCGCCGTCGTCGGACCCGAGCGGGTCGTCGTCCGCCTCGGCCACGGCGACGCCGGACGGAGGGGCGGAGAGCCCGAGCGCGGGTGCGTCAAGCACGCCGAGCCCCTTGCCGTCAGCCACACCGACGCCGCGAGCGCGCCCGCCGCACCCGGTCTCCCTGCCCGCGCTGTTCGACAAGGAGTACGACGGGCGCCGGCTCCGGCTGGGCGACGTCGTGGCCACGACCGACGCCTACGAGCAGCGCACCGCGACCTTCCGAGGCGACGGCCTGACCATCTCCGGGCAGATGCTGGTCCCGCACGGGCGCGGGCCGTTCCCGGTCCTCGTGCTC
>DGBP01000028.1 GCA_002384855.1 Nocardioidaceae bacterium UBA4001
GGGTGCCACCGCAAGCCGGACCGCGGCTTCACTGACGGTCAACGTCCCCTCCAGCTGGAGCCAGGTGGCGATCCGCAGGGCGTTGTCGACGCTGGCGACGGCGTACGACGGACGCTGCTTGGCCTCCCGCGTCGCGGAGAACGGCACCTCGTCTTTCTGCACAGCAGAAACTCTACGTCGCGGTAGCGCTTCTCCCAGGCTCTCAGATGTCTGTTGCGCTAGGAGAACCTGGTCCGGCTCGCCGACCGGACCGGCCACCTGGTGCCCGTGGGCCGGGGCGGTGAGCGCCGCGCCATCGCGCTGGCCAACCCCTCCCTGGGCGGCAAGCCCTACGCCACCCCGACCCTGTGGGCGGCCATCCAGTACCTCATGCCCGGCGAGGACGCCCCCGAGCACCGCCACACCCAGAACGCCTTCCGGTTCGTCGTCGAGGGCGATGCATCTGGCCTGCCGGACTTCGATGACGCTGGGAAGGGCTCAGCGTTTGCTCTGCACCGTCGGACCACGTCGGCGTCGGACTGTCGACGGAGGCCGACGCCTCGGGCAGTCCGAGGCGGTTCTAGGGACGCTTCTCGAGCACGACCCGGTGGTGGGTCGCCAGCGCGACCAGCCGGTCACCGGAGGTCAGCACGCAGCTGAAGACACCGCGACGGCCAGAGACCGACTCGAGCGTGACGGTCATGGTGAGCCGCTCACCCACCTCGGCTCCCCCCAGGTGGTGCACCAGGATCCCGGCGCCGACGTGGGTGAGGTCGTCGGAGGGGCCGGGCGGTGCCTCCTCGGAGACCAGCTCGCACCACAGGGAGATCCGCGGCGAGCCGCGCACCGCACGGACGGGTCGGGATGGCCCATCGCGGCGGCGGTGTCGGCCTCGGTCACCTCGATCTCACGTGTGATCATCGTGCCGACCTCCGGCCACGACGGGTGTGGGGCGACCAGACCGTTCTCCGATGCGAGCTGGTCAGCACGGTTTGCTTCGAGACCTCCAACACAAACCCGCCCACGGCCACGGGTCTGCACAGCCGAGCACCTCTCCGAAGGGGTGATAGGGGTGGGGCGGCGCCCACGAGGTGGTCGCGGACGCCGCCCAGACCGGGGCCGTTCAGTCACGCACGCTCACTCCAGAGGCTTGCCCTTCGTCTCGGGGGTCAGCATGACGGTGACGGCGGTGACGAGCAGCAAGGCGACGGTGTAGCCGAGGAAGAGGTCGCCCTGGCCGCGGCTGGACAGCCAGGTCTGCAGGTACGGCGCGGTGCCCCCGGTGATGGCCACCGCGAGGGAGTAGGGCACCGCGAAACCCGAGGCGCGCACGTGGGTGGGGAAGAGCTCGGCCAACGCCGCCGGCATCATCGAGACGACGAACGCGATCAGCACGAGGGCGATCGACATCGCCACCAGCAGCTGCCATGCCTCGTCCTGGATGAGCCGGTTGAGCGGGAACGTCACCGCGGCGCCGCCGAGGGCGAAGATCAGGAAGTTCGGGCGGCGCCCGATCCGGTCCGAGAGCGCCCCGGCGAACGGGAGCAGCACGATCAGCAGAGCGGTCGCGGCCACGCCGGCCCAGAGCGCGGCGGAGGGGTCGACGCCCTTGACGCTGATCGCGTACGCCGGGGCGGCGATGGCCCAGGTGTAGAAGAAGACGGTGCCACCAATGGTCAGCCCCATCACCTGGACGACGCTGGCGCGGTTGTCCCACATGCCGCGGAACAGCGACGGGCGAACGCCGGCGCTTCCCTCCTCGGCCTGCACCTTGGTGTAGGCCTCGGTCTCGTCGAGCCGGGTGCGCAGGAATACCGCAACAATGCCGAGCAGACCACCGACGATGAACGGAATGCGCCAGCCCCAGGCGTACAGCTCCGATTCGCTGAGCACACCGGTCAGGGTGGCGCCAAGCAGCGTGGCGACCAGCACCGCCCCCATGCCGGAGACGTAGATGACACTCGCCCACCGTCCGCGGCGGTCTGCGGGCGCGGCCTCGGTGATGTAGGTGTGCGAGGCGGCGATCTCACCGCCGTGGGCGACGCCCTGAAGCAGCCGCGCCAGCAGCAGCACCACCGAGGCGACCACGCCGACCGACGCGTAGGTCGGCGAGAGCCCGATCATCAGGCTGCCTACGGCGGCAAGAGAGATGGCCAGCAGCATCGAGAGCCGGCGTCCGTGGCGGTCGGCGAGCCACCCGAAGACGAACCCGCCGAGCGGACGCATCACGAACCCGACCGCGAAGATGGCCAGGGTGGCCAGCAGCGCCGACACCGGGTTGTCGGAGTTGAAGAATTGTGCGGCGAAGAACGGTGCGAAGACGACGTAGACGTTCCAGTCGTACCACTCGATGGCGTTGCCCACCCCGGTGCCGAGGAGAATGCGGCGCCGCTCGCGACGCGTCGTCGACGCGCCGCCGGCCCGGTTGGCGGGCGCAGCCGCCGTGGTTGTCGTGGACATGGGTTCCTCCATGGTGATTGTTCTCTCAGGCGGCCGGGGTGGCGAGCCTGCGTGTGGCGAGTTCGGCGTACAGGGCGGCACCGTCACTGAGCACGGCGTCGTCGTAGATGGCGCGCGGTGAGTGGTTGTACGGCGCGTCGGCGGGGTCGGATCCGGGTGGGCAGGCGCCGAGGAGCAGGAAGCTGCCCGGCACCTCGTCGAGCACGCGGGAGAAGTCCTCAGAGGCGGTGTGCGGGCTGCGCATCGGCTGGAACCGGTGCTCGCCGAAGACCTCGGTGACTGTGCCCCGGGCGAACGTGGTCTCGGCGGGGTCGGTGACCGTGAGCGGGTACTCCTCGGTGTACTCGACGTCGACCTCGAGGCCGTGCGCTACGGCAATCGACTTGATGAGCTGCACGACCGTGCCCTCAAGACGTGTCCGGCTCTCGCGGGAGAAGGAGCGCACGGTCGCCTCGAAGCGGGCGGCGTCCGGGATGACGTTGCGGCGGGTGCCGGCGTGAAACGAGCCGACGGTGACGACCACCGGGTCGAAGGGGTCGAACCGACGGGTGACGAGGGTCTGGAGTGCGGTGACCATCTCGCAGGCCGCCGGCACCGGATCCTTCGCGAGGTACGGCGCCGACCCGTGGCCACCGGCTCCCTTCACGGTGACAGTGAGTGCGTCCGAGGCCGACATGGTCGGTCCCGGCCGGGCCGAGAAAGTTCCGTGCGGCAGCACACTCGAGGTGACGTGCAGGGCGTACGCCGCGTCGGGTCGGCGCCCCGCGGCGTCCAGGACGCCCTCCGCGAGCATCGCCCCTGCGCCGTCCCATCCCTCCTCTCCGGGCTGGAACATGAACACCACGTCCCCGGCGAGCTCGGCGCGGCGTGCAGCGAGGAGACGCGCGGCCCCGATCAGCATCGTGGTGTGCAGGTCGTGCCCGCAGGCGTGCATAGCGCCGTCGACCCGGGAGGCGTAGTCCACGCCTGACCGCTCGGCGACCGGAAGGCCGTCCATGTCGCCGCGCAGTAGCACTACAGGACCGGGCTTTCCGCCCCGGAGCACGCCGGTCACCGACGTGAGCGCCGCGCCGGTGGTCACTTCCAGCGGCAGGCCGTCCAGCTCGGCCAGGACCTTCTCCTGGGTCCGTGGCAGCGAGAGACCGACCTCTGGCTCGGCGTGCAACGCGTGCCTGAGCCGCACCAGGTCCTCGTGCATCGCCCTGGCGTCGTCGGTGATCGACATCCGTTCTCCGTCTCCGTTGAAGTCGTGCAACGTTGCTAGAGTGTGGACAACGTCATACCGAATGGATCGGAATCAAAAGAATCATCCAAAGGAATGTGAGAAATGCAGGTTCCGCGCGTCTTCGACGAACTTGATCTTGCGTTGGCGCACGCCCTGCAGATCGCGCCTCGGGCGTCGTGGACGCTGGTAGGCGAGGTGTTGGGAGTCAACCCGGTGACCGCAGCGCGTCGCTGGCAGCGGCTCACCGGAGACAAGGTGGCGTGGGTGACGTGCTATCCAGGTCAGGGACTCGCCACCCGGCACGTGGTGGCATTCGTGGAGGTTGACTGTGAGCCCGCTGAACGGCATGGGCTGGTGGAGGTTCTGAGCCGGGACCCCCGGGTAGCCACGGTAGAGGTGATCGCCAGCGGCCGAGACCTGTTCCTCACCATGTTCCTCGCCGACCTGGGGACGCTGTCCGGCTTCCTGCTCGACGAGCTCAGTGTGCTGCCTGGGGTGCGTGGGACGCGCACCCAGCTCGGAACTGGGATCTATGCGCACGGTGCGGGCTGGCGCCTCGACGCGTTGACCGCGGATCAGAAGGAGCGCATCAGCCGCGCCGCTGCACCACAGCCGGCTGGTCACGACGTTTCCGCGACGGCCGTGAGGGAACTCCTCCTGGCGCTCGGGCACGACGGCCGCAGGTCAGCAAGTCAGCTCGCCGAGTCCCTCGGCGCCAGCCCGTCCACCGTCCGGCGCCGACTGAGTCGCATCGAGCGGGGGCAGCTGCTGTCGTTCCGCTGTGAGGTCGCCAACCTAGTGTCCGGCTGGCCGGTGATCGCGACGTTCTGGGCCAGCGTGCCACCCGACGACCTGCGGCAGACCGCCCAAACCGTCGCGGGGCTGCCGGGGGTACGGCTCTGTGCGGCCGTCACCGGCGCATCGAACCTGCTCATCACCATGTGGCTCAGATCGCTTGCCGACAGCCAGCGGATCGAGGGCCTGCTCGCGGAGCATTTCCCGAAGATGGTGCTCAACGACCGCGCGGTCGTCCTCAGGGTCGCCAAGCGCATGGGCAGGCTCCTCGACGACGCGGGCCGATCGACCGGCGTGGTGCCGATCGACCCGTGGTACGTCCCGACCGGGGTGGACTGATGGAAACCGATGGGACGGCCTGGCCGACCACATCTTGCTGCTGCCTGAGCCCGGGATCACCCGACACGCAGCCCATCCTCAGGCCGCTCCCAGAGCGGTCCCGACTGCCTCGACTGCAATCCGCACCGTTGCGTCGTAGGTGGGAAGGTCCTGGGCGAAGTATCTCGCCGCCGGCACGGCGATGGAAACGGCGGCGACCGGCTCTCCGTCGAGCATCACGGCC
>DGBP01000027.1 GCA_002384855.1 Nocardioidaceae bacterium UBA4001
GCTCAGCGCGAACCGGGGGGGGCCCAGCTCGACCGGGGGAAAGGCCCTCACCCCCGACGATAGTTCTCGATCCCCTCGACGATCTCCTGCTTGGCCGACTCCGGGCCTTCCCAGCCCAGCACCTTCACCCACTTGCCTTCCTCGAGGTCCTTGTAGTGCTCGAAGAAGTGCTCGATCTCCTTCTTCGTGTACTCCGGGATGTCGTCGACGTCCTGGAGGTGGGCCCAGCGTGGGTCCTTGGCGACCACCGCGACGAGCTTGTCGTCTCCGCCGGCCTCGTCGCTCATCTTCAGCACGCCCACGGGGCGGACGGTGACCATGACGCCCGGAAAGAGGGTGACGTCTAGCAGCACGAGCACGTCGAGCGGGTCGCCGTCCTCGCCGAGTGTGTTCTCGAAGAAGCCGTAGTCGGCGGGGTAACCCATGGGTGTGAACAGCACGCGGTCGAGGAAGACGCGGCCGGTGCCGTGGTCGACCTCGTATTTGACGCGGCTGCCGCGGGGGATCTCGATGACGGCGTCGTACGCGCCCATGCGTGGCTCCTCGATGTAGATGGTCCGAAAAAGGTGGTGGTCGAGCTGCTGATCACCCCGTCCCAGCCTAGTCAACAAGCCGGGGTGAACATCTCAGAGGTTCGGTGAGCCATCGGCGCCGTCGGCGGATCCCGCTGGGGGCACTTGTGCCCCACGGCTCCTCCGAGATGTTCGGGAAGCCGTGCGCATCGGCGGCGGGTACGGTGGGGGCGTGCCCGAGACACGCGATTCCGGCGCCCTCCGGCGCCGTCTCGACCCCGCCGTGGCGGCTGTGCGGTCAGCGGTGAGGGCGGCGCTGGCACCCCTGAGGCTCACCGGGGGCGACCCAGCGCCCGACGACTCGCCCCCGCGCGTGCTCGTCGCGCTCTCCGGGGGTGCCGATTCTCTCGCGCTCGCCGCGGCGGTCGCGTTCGAGTCTCGGCGACTCGGGATCGCGGCTTCCGCCGTCGTGATCGACCACGGGTTGCAGGATCAGTCCGTCGCGCAGACCGCGAACGCCGCTGACACAGCCCGGGCCATGGGCCTCGCGGCGACGGTCATCGCCGTCCAGGTCGCGGCCGACGGTGGGCCCGAGGCCGCTGCTCGCGACGCGCGATACGAGGCGCTGCGCGCCGAGGCCGAACGCACCGGTGCCGTCGCGGTGCTGCTGGGTCACACCTTGGACGACCAGGCCGAAACCGTGCTGCTCGGGCTCGCTCGCGGTTCGGGGGGTTCCAGCCTGATGGGCATGGCTCCCGTTCGAGAAGACGAGGCCTCCGGTGTGCTCTGGATGCGTCCGCTGCTCGCCGTGCGTCGCGACATGACCCGCGCGGCATGTCTTGCAGAGGGACTGGGTGCCTGGGAAGACCCGCACAATGCCGACCCGCAATTCGCTCGGGTCCGCGTCCGCACGCGCCTGCTGCCCGTGCTGGAGGAGGAGCTGGGCCCCGGTGTCGCCGAGGCCCTTGCCCGAACCGCCGAGCAGTTGCGCGAGGACGCGGAGGCCTTCCGCGAGATGATCGACGAGACGATCGAAGACATCGTCGAGCATGCCGAGGCTGGTATATCCGTTTCGGTCCCGGCGCTCGCGGCGAACCCGGCCGCGCTTCGAAATCGGGTGATCCGCCACGTCGTGCAGAGCGAGTTCGGCGTGAGCCTGACGCGAACCCAGACCCTCGAAGTGGCCCGGCTCGTGACCGATTGGCGCGGCCAGGCGCCGATCGACCTGCCGGGTTGCGCGGCCGAGCGCCGCGGTCTTCGGGTGGTCTTCACAGCCCGTCCCTGAGCCGCGGATGCTTCAGACCACCGAGACCCGGAGCCTAGACTCGTCCGCATGCGCGCTGCCGACCTCGCCGATGACCTGACCGAAGTCCTGGTGACCGAGGAGCAGATCCTCGCCAAACTCCAGGAGCTCGCCGCCCAGGTTGCGCACGACTACGAGGGAAAGGAGCTCGTGCTCGTCGGGGTGCTGAAGGGCGCCGTGATGGTGATGGCCGACTTCGCCCGCGCGCTGCCGATGCTCGTGCCGATGGATTGGATGGCCGTGTCGTCCTATGGGGCGGGCACCAAGTCGAGTGGTGTCGTGCAGATCCGGAAGGACCTNNGTCGAGGTGCTTGCGCTGTTACGCAAGCCCAAGTCGGTCAAGGTGCACGTCGACGTACGGTACGTCGGCTTCGACATTCCGAGCGACTTCGTGGTCGGCTACGGCCTGGACTACGCCGAGCGCTACCGCAACCTCCGGGATGTGGCGGTGCTGGCGCCGCACGTCTACTCCTGACATCAGGCGTCTCTGCCTCTCAGGCATCTCTGCCTCGCGGGGCCTGTACGCCGTGGGCGAATGCACAGCCGGTGCAAAGCACGGGGGCGATACTCTGGCTGAACCGCCCTGGTGCGGCACGTCGACGAAAGGCTCCGGGCTCGCCCCGCCACCATGGACTTGAAGAAGATCACTCGCAATCCCCTGATCTATGTGCTCCTGATCGGAGTGTTCCTCATCGTGGGCTTCGCCCTCATTTCGAGCCTCGGTGGAGCGAAGCAGATTTCCACGCAGGAGGGCCTCACGCTCCTCAGCGGAGGCACCGTCGAGAAGGTCGTCACGACCGACGGCGACCAGCGCGTGGACATGACCCTGTCCGAGGCCTACGAGGACGCCACAGAGGTGCAGTTCTATTACGTCACGGCTCGCGCAGAAGAAGTCGTCGAGGCGATCAACGCCGCGGACCCGTCCGACGGGTTCAACGACGTCGTGCCCCAGGCATCCTGGTTCGACGGATTCCTCTCTCTCATGATCCCGCTGCTGCTGCTGGGCCTGCTGTTCTGGTTCCTGCTCTCTTCCGCCCAGGGCGGCGGCAGCAAAGTCATGCAGTTCGGCAAGTCCAAGGCCAAGCTCGTTTCGAAAGAGTCGCCGACGGTCACGTTCGCGGATGTTGCGGGCGCTGACGAGGCGATCGAAGAGATGCAGGAGATCAAGGACTTCCTGAAGGACCCGACCAAGTTCCAGGCCGTCGGTGCCCGTATCCCGAAGGGCGTG
>DGBP01000020.1:0-31033 GCA_002384855.1 Nocardioidaceae bacterium UBA4001
TGGACTCGAACCAACAACCCTCCGGTTAACAGCCGAATGCTCTGCCAATTGAGCTACAGGGGATCGTGCAGCCGCTAGGTTAGCAAGGGACTCGCCCCGACGGAAAATCGCCCCGGGCGCTCACAGACCGAGCTCGCCGCGGGCCGACGCGAGGCCTGCCTCGGCCGCCGCCATCACCGCCGGGTCCTCCGGGTCGACGCCCTCGTCGAACTCGTAGGACCACGACACCTCGTCGTCTCCGGCCGGCGAGCGCCGGCCGACGACCAGCAGCCCCTGGCTGCCGCGCACGGGGACGCGCCGCTGGAGCACCACGGAGGCGGTGACGCGTTCGCGGACCAGCTCGAGCAGCCGGCGAGGCTCGTCGAGATGGAGCTCGTGCCGGGGCCGCACCCGGCCGAACTCCCCGACCTCGGTGACCACCAGGAGCTCGTCGTCGCGGTTCCAGTCGGCGCGCTCGACGGTCTCCCAGGGGATGCGTCGACTGTCCTCGCCCACGACGTGCAGCGCCGTGTGCGTGCCGAGCAGCCAGAGCCTCTCGCCCGAGGGCGCCCAGGCCAGCAACGTCTCGCCCTGGTGCAGCCCGGCGCGCGCCATCACCTCGGGTGGCACCGGCAGGGTCCGCCGGAACGGCTTGCGCAGCCTCATGTGGGGTCACCCCCGATGGCCCGCTCCCGCAGGTTGCGGCGGTGCTGCTCGAGGGCGACCAGCTCACCGAACATGCGGTTGTACTCCGTCGCGTGCTCGACCGGGTTGGTGCGCTGGAGCTTGGACTTCACCTCGCCGATCCGGCGCAGGACGGTCAGCTCCTGGAGCCGGAAGACGTGCCCGGCGACGTACGCCGCGTCGGGTTCCCTGACCGACAGCAGCGGCTCGACGGCCAGTGCGTTCAACGCCTGGGCCGCGGCCGGGTCGGTGATCTTCTCCCGAAGCCTCGACGCCCAGCCGTCGCCACCCGCCGACGGGCCACCGAGCGCCGCCACGGCGTCCCAGACGGCGCGGTAGGTCGGATGGGTGAAGTCGTGGGCGTCGACGTCGGACGCGGTGCGCCCGACCGAGAGGGGGTACTGCACCACGAGCTTCAGCGTCTCGCGCTCGAGCGAGAACCGCGGGTCCTTGAGGTCGGGGAGCTGCGGGCGGTCCTCCGGCGGGAACGGTGGCTGCGACCCCGGGGCCACCCCCCCGGGGCCGCCGGCCGGTGCCTGCCCGTGTCGCTTCCGGTCATCTGCCTTCGGACCACGTGCCGCTGCGCGGCGTACCTCGGCGCGCGCCTGCTCGACGTCGACGCCCACCATGCCCGACAGCTCGCGGGCGAAGGCGTCGACCTTCGAGCGGTCCCGGATGCTCACCACGAGCTTGGCGGCCTCGCGCAGGGCGTCGATGCGCCCGTCGGCGCGGTCGAGGTCATAGCGGGAGACCACGTTGCCCAGCACGAACCGGTAGAGCGGGATGCGTCGCGCGACGAGCTCGCGGACCGCGGCGTCGCCCTTCTGCAGGCGCAGGTCGCACGGGTCGAGGCCGCCCGGCTCGACGGCGACGTAGGTCTGGCTGACGAACTGCTGGTCGCCACCGAAGGCGCGGAGTGCCGCCCGTTGGCCGGCCTCGTCGCCGTCGAAGGTGAAGATCACCTCGCCCCGGAACTCCTCATGGTCGTGCAGGAGCCGCCGGAGCACCCGTGCGTGGTCCTCGCCGAAGGACGTGCCGCAGGTGGCGACCGCGGTGGGGACGCCGGCGAGGTGGCAGGCCATCACGTCGGTGTACCCCTCGACCACGACGGCCTGGGAGCTGCGGGCGATGTCGCGGCGGGCCAGGTCGATGCCGTAGAGGACGTGTGACTTCTTGTAGATCGGCGTCTCGGGGGTGTTGAGGTACTTCGCCTCGACGCGGTCGTCGTCGAAGAGCCGGCGGGCGCCGAAGCCGATCACGTCGCCGTTGGTCTCCCGGATCGGCCAGAGCAGCCGGCCGCGGAACCTGTCGTAGTGGCCCCGCTGGCCCTGGGCGACCAGGCCGCCGGTGACCAGCTCCTGGTCGGAGAAGCCCTTCTGCCGAAGATGCTTGTAGAGCGCGTCACCGTCGCGCGGTGCGAACCCGATCCCGAAGGTGTCCGCGGCTGCCTTGTCGAAGCCGCGCTCGTCGAGGAACTTCCGCCCGGCCAGCGCCTCCGGCGACGCGAGCTGCTCGACGTAGAAGGCAGCCGCGACCTTGTGGGCCTCGATCAGCCGGGGGCGCTGGTTCGCGTCACGGCGCTGTGGCCGGTCGCCGTCGCCCTCGGTGTAGCGCAGCTGCACGCCGTACTTGTCGGCGAGCCGCTCGACCGACTCGGCGAACCGCAGGCCGTCGATCTTCATCAGGAAGTCGATGACGTCACCGCCCTCGCCGCATCCGAAGCAGTGGAAGAAGCCACGGCTCGGGGTCACGTGGAACGAGGGCGACTTCTCGTCGTGGAAGGGGCACAGGCCCTTCTGCGATCCGCCCCCGGCGTTGCGCAGGGTGACGTAGTCGGAGACCACCTCGTCGATCCGGGCGCGCTCGCGCACCAGCGCGATGTCTTCCTCACGGATCAGGCCTGTCACAACGGCGGAGTCTACGTCGTGCGACCGAGGCCGACGCGGGGGTTCTGCACAAGCAACCGCCCGCGGGCTCCGGGCTCACGCCCCGTCCCACACCAGCAGGCCGTCCTCGCGCACACGAGCGCCCTCGGAGGGACGGTGGTCGTGCGTCCGCCCGTCGTGCATCTGGTGTCGTACCGGCACGCCGTGGCCCAGGACCGCGACGTCGGCCACGACCCGACGGTGACAGCGCCACCACACGCTCTCGCTGCACATGACCACGACACGCCGGTCCCGTGACTCGACCAGAAGCGTCTCCAACGCATCCTGGAACTCACGGGTGCGCGTGTGGGCGGCGTAGGCGCGAAACGCCGCGACCTGCCACAACGGATCCTGGCTCGCGACGTCCGCAGGCAGGGTGCGTCTGCCGCCCAACCGCTCCTCCCACCGGTAGTCGATGCCGACGTCCGGCAGCCACGAGGGGAGCGAGCGCGTCACGGCCGGCCGCAGGGTTCGTGCGGCTGCCGGGGAACCGGCGTACGTCGACGAGCAGGTCCACCCGGGCGGTCCGCAGGAGCGAGCCGAAGGTCTCCTGATCGAGCCTGCCGTGGCCGACGGTGAGAAGGGTCGGCTCAGCCACGGCGCTGCACGAGGCGGTCGTGCCACTGCACGGCGGAGGCGTCGGTCAGGGACGCGACCTGGTCCACCACGACCCGCAGCCGCTCCGCGTCGGACCCGGCCCGGCGGTGGTCGTCGCGGAAGGCCGGCTCGAGCAGCTCCGCCCCGCCACCGACGAGGGCCGCGGCCAGCTCGGCGAGCACCTCCCGCTGGACCGCCATCGGGGTGACCCGGTCGGCGGCCCGCATCACCCAGTGGGCCGCGACGCCCTTGAGCACCGCGATCTCCAGGGCGGTGTCGTGCGGCACCACCAGGTCGGCGTCGTAACGGACGAGCGGGCCGGTGCCGTACTTGTCGTGGGTGGCGTGCTGCACGCTGGTGCAGAAGGCGCCGATGAGGTCGCTGGTGAGGTTCTTCAGGGCGGCCTGGCCACCGCGGCTGCCGTCGTACGGCGCCTCCGGCCACGACCGCATCGACCTGAGGCGGCCCCACGCCGTGTCGAGCTCCTCGTCCGAGACGGAGGGGAGGTACCACTCCCGGACGGTCTGCCAGACCTCACGGCGCCGGCCGGGGTCGCTCAGCCACGACAGGTCGATGCGGCCGGCGACGACCCCGTCCTCGAGGTCGTGCACGGAGTAGGCCACGTCGTCGGAGAGGTCCATGACCTGCGCCTCGAGGCAGCGCCGCCCCTGCTCGACGCCGTCGCGCAGCCACGTGAAGACCGGCAGGTCGTCGTCGTACACCCCGAACTTGCGCACCGGCGCCGCCCCACCGTCGCGGTCGACCGGTGACGGCCCCGGCGCCGCGGCGCGGGGCCAGGGGTACTTGCAGCTGGCGTCCAGCGTGGCCCGGGTGAGGTTCAGGCCGACCGATCGCCCCTCGGCGTCGGCGGACTTGGCCTCCAGGCGGGTGAGGATCCGCAGCGTCTGGGCGTTGCCCTCGAACCCGCCGCAGGGCCCGGCGAGCTCGTCGAGCGCCCGCTCGCCGTTGTGGCCGAAGGGTGGGTGGCCGATGTCGTGGGCGAGCGCGGCGGTCTCGACGACGTCGGGGTCGCAGCCGAGCGTCTTCGCGAGGTCACGGGCGACCTGGGCCACCTCGAGGGTGTGGGTCAGCCGGTTGCGGACGAAGTCGTCGCTGCGCGGGTCGACCACCTGGGTCTTGGCGGCGAGGCGGCGCAGCGCCGCGGAGTGCACCAGGCGCGCCCGGTCACGCTCGAAGGGGGTCCGCTCGGCACGCTTGGGCGGCTCGTCCACCCACCGGGCGCACGAGGCCTCGTCGTAGCCACTCCACGTCGACCCCATCGCCTCGCAGACTACTGCGGGCCACCGACGTTCCTCGGGCCGGAGCCGCCAGGCCGCGGCCGGGCGGTTCAGTACGTCGTGACGTGCACGTGGTCGTAGTGGTTCGCGGTGGTGGAGCCGCGGTCCTCCATGTAGCGCCAGCCCTCGCCGCCCCGCTCCACGGTCCAGATCTTCTGGGAGTAGATGACCTCGCTGACGCCGAGCGAGCCGGCGTTCGCCCGGACGTACTCCGCGATGTCCCAGCCGGCCGAGCCGGAGATCATGATGTCGAGAGCCCGCCCGGTGCCGTGCTCACCTGAGTCGCCGGGACGGAGCCCGCCGTACGACGTCACCTGCGGGAAGGCGGCACAGACCGCACGGTGTACGGCGATCGCGTTGGCGCCGAGCCCGCTCTCCACCGAGGAGCCGGCGCAGGGGGCGGAGGCGACGTCGGTGGCCGGCGAGGGCGCTGCCTCCTCGACCTCCTCCTCGGTCGGCGGCTCGGGCTTCTCCTCGGCGAGGAAGTCGCTGTGGACCCAGTAGCCGACCTCGTCGATCACGACCTCGACCCACTTGCCACGCGTCTCACCGCTGATGCCGACCTTGTCGGCGAACTCGAGGGCGCCGACCCGCTTGGACCCCTCGTCGGGTTCCTTGCGGATGTTGACGGCGCTGACGGCGAACAGGTGTCCCTCGACCGTGGGCTTGGCCTCGAGGCGCACCCGTTCCGCGGCGCGGGAGATCGGTGCGACCCGGGTCGGCACGGGGACCGCGGAGGTCTCGACCTGCGGGGCCGGCAGGGAGATCGCCGACGACGCCGAACGGGCCGGCGCTGCCTCGGGCAGGGAGGCCGCGACGGCCGTCGTGCCGATGGCGGCGACAGCCAGCGCGGGCAGCACGACTCGGAGCACACGACGGGGGCGCGAGACGGTGCGCTCGAGGACGTGCTTGTGGCGGGTTGACGCCACGGTGAATCACCAACCAAGTCTCGGGGGACACGAGCCGAACGTCGAGTGAAGCACACGACCCCCGGCCGAGGACAAACTGCCACCCCTCCGCGTGGCCAAACCCACAGAGTGCTAGTGGCCCAGACCACTGAGCACGGGCGAGTCAGCCGCCAGAGTGCTCGGAGGCCTCCTCGCGCACCGCGCGGCCGGACCCGTCGGTGTCGTCGAGCCAGCCGTCGGGGAGTACGACGCGCCGCGGGCTGCCCTGGCGACCGCGCGGGGTGCCCAGCGCGGCCACCGGGAAGGGCTCGTGGTCGTCGAGGTGCTCCACCATGGCGTCGAGGTCCGCGAGGGTGCTGACCAGGCCGAGCGAGCGACGCAGCTCACCTCCCGCCTGGAAGCCCTTGAGGTACCACGACACGTGCTTGCGGAACTCCTTGCAGCCGCGCTCCTCCCCCATGTGGGAGGCCAGGAGCTCGGCGTGGCGGCGCATCATCGTCTTGACCTCACCCAGCGCCGGCAGGGTGGCCAGCTCCTCGCCGGCGAAGGCGGCCGCGAGGTCGCGGAACAGCCAGGGGCGGCCCAGACAGCCTCGGCCGACCACGACACCGGCGGCCCCGGTGTGCTCGACCAAGCGGATCGCGTCCCCGGCCTCCCAGATGTCGCCGTTGCCGAGCACGGGGATGTCGACGTGCCGCACGAGCTCGCCGATCGCGTCCCAGTCGGCGGTGCCGGAGTAGGCCTGGCTGACCGTGCGGCCGTGCAGCGCGATCGCCGCGACCCCGGTCTCCTGGGCGATCCGGCCCGCGTCGAGGTAGGTCAGGTGGTCGTCGTCGATGCCTTTGCGGGTCTTCATGGTGACCGGGACGCCGTACGGCTCCGCGGCGGAGACGGCCGCGGTGAGGATGTCGCCGAGCAGGGTTCGCTTCCAGGGGAGCGCCCCTCCCCCGCCCTTGCGGGTCACCTTCGGCACCGGGCAGCCGAAGTTCAGGTCGATGTGGTCGACGCCGTACTCCGCGCAGAGGATCTCGGCGGCCTTGCCGATGTAGACCGGGTCGGTGCCGTAGAGCTGCACCGACCGCACGTCCTCGAGCTCGTCGAAGACCAGCATCGCCGTCGTCGTCTCGTCCCGCTCCACGACGCCTCGCGAGGTGATCATCTCGCTGACGTACAGACCGGCCCCCTGCTCTCGGCAGAGGCGGCGGTAGGCGGCGTTGGTGATCCCCGCCATCGGGGCGAGCACCACAGGAGTCGAGACGCGCAGCCCGCCCAGCACCAGCTCCCCGGGGAGGCCGGTGGCGGGCGCGGTCGTCTCGGAAGCGGCGGTCACCCGACCATTGTGAGGCGGCCGGCGAGGACCGCCCAAATCGGCCGGCTCAGCCGTTCTTGTTCTTCTTCGACTTCTTCTTGGTCTTCTTCGGCTCGGCCTTCGGCTCCGCGATCTCACCGGTCCACACGATCGGGTCGAACTGCTGGTTCGGCCGGTAGCTGACCGACTCCATCGTCCCCTTGTCCGGGGCGAAGTAGACCAGGCAGGTCTTCAGCCTGTCACCGGGGGCGAACTTCTTGGGCAGCTGGTCGGACTCGCAGCGCTGGAACGTCATGCCGAACACCGCGGGGGGCAGCAGGGTGTTCCTCGCGTCCACGCCCCACAGTGGGACCGCGGTGCCGCCCACGCGAGACTCCCCGACGTTCTCCACCGTGACGTCGACGTAGTACGGCGTCGCGTTCTTGGTGTCCTTGTCGAGGATGAAGCTCGAGAAGTCCTTGATCGAGCCCTTGGTGGCGCTGCGCACGGTGAGCTCGAGCACCGTGCCCGACTTCTGGTCGGGCTCGTGGATGACCGTCGCCGAGTCGCCGAAGGAAAGGTCGGCGCCGACGTCGGTGAGCGCGACCGCCGTGGGGACAGACACCGTCGAGGACGGCGACGGGGAGACCGACACGCTGGCCGTGGGGGTCTCCGCCTGCGACGTCGACTCGGCCTCCTCGGCGGAACCGCCCCCGCAGGAGGCGAGGACGAGGGCGCTCGCGACGGTCAGCGCCGCGACGCGGGTGGATCTGATTCTCGGGCCATTCACCAGGACATGGTGCCATGGCACCGGTGAGGGCCCGAGAGCGACCTCAGCAGCCGAGCAGCCGCTCGGCGAAGTAGCCCCTGACCTGGTCGAGGCCGATGCGCTCCTGCTTCATCGAGTCTCGCTCGCGGATCGTGACCGCGTTGTCCTCGAGGGTGTCGAAGTCGACGGTGACGCAGTACGGCGTGCCGATCTCGTCCTGGCGGCGGTAGCGGCGGCCGATCGCCCCGGAGTCGTCGAAGTCGACGTTCCAGTGCCGGCGCAGCTCGGCGGCGAGGTCCTTGGCCTTGGGCGACAGGTCGGCGTTGCGCGACAGCGGCAGCACGGCGATCTTCACCGGGGCGAGCCGGTGGTCCAGGCGCAGCACCGTGCGCTTGTCGACGCCACCCTTGGTGTTGGGGGCCTCGTCCTCGGTGTAGGCGTCGATCAGGAACGCCATGAACGACCGGGTGAGGCCGGCCGCCGGCTCGATGACGTAGGGCGTGTACCGCTCGCCGGTCCCCTGGTCGTAGTACGACAGGTCCTGCCCGGAGTACTCGCTGTGCTGGGTGAGGTCGAAGTCGGTGCGGTTCGCGACGCCCTCGAGCTCCTCGAAGTCACGGCCGCTGAACCCGAAGCGGTACTCGATGTCGACGGTGCGCTTGGAGTAGTGCGACAGCTTCTCCTGCGGGTGCTCGTAGAGCCGGAGGTTCTCCGGGTCGATCCCGAGGTCGACGTACCACCGCAGCCGGTCGTCGATCCAACGCTGGTGCCACTCCTCGTCCTCGCCGGGCTTGACGAAGAACTCCATCTCCATCTGCTCGAACTCGCGGGTGCGGAAGATGAAGTTGCCGGGCGTGATCTCGTTGCGGAAGCTCTTGCCGGTCTGGGCGATGCCGAACGGCGGCTTCTTGCGCGCGGCGTTCATCACGTTCACGAAGTTGAGGAAGATGCCTTGTGCAGTCTCAGGGCGCAGGTAGTGCAGCCCCGACTCGTCCTCGATCACGCCGAGGTAGGTCTTGAGCATCATGTTGAAGTTGCGCGGCTCGGTCCACGCGCCGCGGGTGCCGCAGTTGGGGCAGGCGAGCTCCGCAAGGTCGACGGAGTCCGGGTCCTCGACGCCCTTCTTCGCCGCGTGCGCCTCCTGCATGTGGTCCGCGCGGAACCGCTTGTGGCAGCTCTGGCACTCCGTCAGGGGGTCGGTGAACGTGGCCAGGTGGCCCGACGCCTCCCAGGTCCTGGTGGGCAGGATGATCGAGGAGTCCAGGCCCACGACGTCCTCGCGGCCGGTCACGACCGACTTCCACCACTGCCGCTTGATGTTCTCCTTCAGCTCCACCCCGAGCGGGCCGTAGTCCCAGGCCGAGCGCGTGCCGCCGTAGATCTCGCCGCTCGGGAAGACGTAGCCGCGCCGCTTGCACAGCGAGACGACGCTGTCGAGCGCGGAGGACTTGCTGGCCTTGCTCATGGGGATCTGCTCCATCACAGGTGGGGGCGCCGGCTGGCTGACGGCGAAGTCCTCAGCCTAGCGAGCCGGGTCGGCCCAGATCGCGGGGCCTTGCCTGGTTCAGATCCCCGTCGCCCAGCACCTCGTAGGCCGACGGTTCGTCGACGGCCCGCGACAGGAGGGGTACGGCGCCGAGCTTCACGTCGTACGACGACAGGGCCCGGCGGTAGCTGCCCACGTTGACCCACCTCGTCTCGAGGACCCACAGCGTGGGGTCGTCGACGTTACGGCCGACCGTCCCGGCGACGTACCCCGGCCTCGCGGCCAGGAGGTCGTGCGCCGCGGCGAGGTCGGCGGCGAACGCCTCCGCCTCCGCCTCGGGCACCCGGAACCTGTTCACGACCAGCACGTCCCGGACCCTACGCCGACCCGGCGCTTGGGTCGGCATTTGAAAATGGTTGTCATTTGTGTTGACAATGATTGTCATGAAGTTTCCCCTGCGCCTCGCGGCAGCGGTCGCCGCTCCCCTCGTCCTGGCCGCCTGCGGCGGACCGTCGTCCGGCGGCGACGCGGAGCAGACGCAGGTCGTCGCGTCGTTCTACCCCTTGGAGTACGTCGCCGAGCGGATCGTCGGGGAGCACGCCACGGTCACGACGCTGACCTCCCCCGGGACCGAGCCGCACGACCTCGAGATGACCGTCCGCCAGACCGCGCAGGTGTTCGACGCCGACGTCGTGGTGTACGAGAAGGGGCTCCAGCCGGCCGTCGACGGCGCCGTCGCGGAGCACGGACCTGAGGACGTCGTCGAGGTCACCGACGTCATCGAGCTGCGCCCGGCGGACGAAGCCGCCCACGAGGGCGAGTCGGGCGAGGAGCACGAGGCCCACACGGACGCCGAGGGCGACCTCCACTTCTGGCTGGACCCGGTCGCGATGGCCGACGTCGCGGTCGAGGTGGCGGACACGATGTCGAAGGTGGACCCCGACAACGCCGCCGACTACGAGGAGAACCTCACCGCTCTTCGGCAGGACCTCGAGGCCCTGGAGCAGGAGTACGAGACCGGTCTCGCCTCCTGCGACCGCGACACCGTCGTGGTCAGCCACGACGCGTTCGGCTACCTCGAGAGGTACGGCCTGCACTTCGAGCCGATCGCCGGTCTCTCCCCCGACGCGGAGCCCTCGCCGAACCACCTCGCCGAGCTGGCGGACCTGATCCGCGCGGAGGGCGTCACCACGGTCTTCTCCGAGACGCTGGCGAGCCCGGAGATGGCCGAGACGCTCGCCGCCGAGGTCGGGCTCGAGACGGCTGTGCTCGACCCGGTCGAGGGGCTGAGCGACGAAACGGCCGGCGAGGACTACCTCTCCCTCATGCGAAGCAACCTCGACGCACTGCAGGAGGCCAACGGATGCCGCTGACCGACGAGAACGCCCCCGTCGTCGCGCAGATCGTCGACGGGGCCGTCACCCTGGGCGGCCGCCCGATCCTGCGCGGGATCGACCTGACCGTCCGCCAGGGCGAGTTCGTGACCCTGCTCGGCGGCAACGGGTCGGGCAAGTCGACGCTGGTGCGCACCCTGATGGGGCTGGTGCCCACCACGCGCGGCGAGGTGCGCCTCTTCGGGTCGCCGCTGACCCGGTTCAAGGACTGGAAGCGCGTCGGCTTCGTGCCACAGCGCGCCAGCGCCACCTCGGGCGTGCCCGCGTCGGTGTGGGAGGTCGTCGCCTCCGGACGCCTCTCCCGCCGGGGCCTCCTGCGTCCCCTCCGCGGCAAGGACAAGGACGCGATCGCCGACGCCATCGCCGCCGTGGGCCTCAGCGAGCGGGTCGGCGACGGTTGCTCGACCCTGTCAGGCGGCCAGCAGCAGCGCGCCCTCATCGCCCGGGCCCTTGCCGGCGAGCCCGACCTGTTCGTGCTCGACGAGCCGACGGCCGGTGTCGACCACGCCAGCCAGCAGGCGTTCGCCGAGACCCTCGCCGAGCTCGTGCGCCGTGGCGTGACGACCGTGCTGGTCGCCCACGAGCTCGGTCCCGTGGCGCCGCTGATCGACCGCACCGTGGTGATGCGCGACGGACGGATCGCGTACGACGGCCCTCCGCTCGCCTCCTTCCAGGACATCGAGGGGTGGACCGACCGCGGCCACCACCACCCGGGCCTCACCGAGGCCGCGGTCGACCACGCCCCCAACGTCGGGTCCCCCTTCGACGCCACGACCGACGGGAGGCAGCAGGGATGAGCATCCTCGCCTACGACTTCGTGCTCCTCGGCCTCCTCGGCGCGCTCTTCACCGGGCTCGCCGCCCCCGCCGTGGGCACCTACCTGGTGCAGCGACGGCTCGCCCTCATGGGCGACGGCATCGGGCACATCGCCGTGACCGGGGTGGCCCTCGGCCTGCTGACCGGCGCCGCGCCGATCCTCACCGCGGTCGTCGTCGCGATCCTCGGCGCCATCCTCATCGAGGTGATCCGGGAGAAGGGGCGCACGGGCGGCGACGTAGCGCTCGCCATGCTGTTCTACGGCGGCATCGCGGGGGGTGTGCTGCTCACCGGCCTGGCGGGGCAGAGCGCCGCGAAGCTCAACTCCTACCTGTTCGGGTCGATCACGACCCTCACGACCGCCGACGTGTGGACCACGGTCGTCCTGGCCGGGGTGGTCGTCCTGGTCGCGGTCGGGCTCTCCCCCCAGCTGTTCGCGGTGGCCCAGGACCAGGAGTTCGCGCAGGTCGCGGGCCTGCCGGTGCGCTTCTACAACGTGCTGGTCGCCGTGATGGCCGCCGTCACCGTGGCCGTCGCCATGCGCACCGTCGGCCTGCTGCTCGTCAGCGCGCTGATGGTCGTCCCGGTCGCCACCGCCCAGCAGGTCACCCGGGGCTTCCGCACCACCCTGGTCGCGGCGATGGGCATCGGCACGGTCGCCGCCGCGGGGGGCTTCCTGGTCTCGGCGTACATCGACGTGGCGCCCGGCGCGACGATCGTGCTGCTCGCGCTCGCCGGGTTCACGTTGGCCTGGCCGGTCGGCGCCGGTCTGCGCCGCCGCCAGCGTCTCCGCGCCCCCTTCACCGCGGCGGCCGCCGGCCACGGCCCCCACGACGACGGCCACACCGTCGTACCCGAGGACCACGAGCACCGGCACGGCGACGACTGCGGGCACCTGGCCGTGCCCCACGAGGACCACGTCGACTACGTCCACGACGGCCACCGCCACGCGCAGCACGGGAGCCACTATGACGAGCACTGAGGACCACTTCCCGTTGGCCGGCGCGCGCCCCACGCGCCAGCGGCGTGCTGTTGCCACGGCGCTGCAGTCCTGCGACGACTTCCGCAGCGCCCAGGAGATCCACGAGCTGCTGCGTCGTACGGGGGAGAACGTCGGCCTCTCCACGGTCTACCGCACGCTCCAGGCCCTGGCCGACAACGGCGACGTCGACGTGCTCCGCACCGAGGAGGGCGAGTCGGTGTACCGCCGGTGCAGCACCGCGCACCACCACCACCTGGTCTGCCGCCGCTGCGGCCGAACGGTCGAGGTCGAGGGGCCGACCGTGGAGCGGTGGTCGAGCTCGATCGCCGCCGAGCACGGCTTCACCGACGTCAGCCACACCCTGGAGATCTTCGGCACCTGCCCCGCCTGCGCCTGATGAGCGGGAACGACCACCGCCCGCGCCCGTCGGCTGCCGTTGGCGTCCATGTGGACGACAACGACGTCGATCGGCGTCGAACGCGCGTCGTTGCCACCCATGTGGACGGCAACGACATCCGGGATCACCCCGTCGGGTCGGCGCCGCCGTACCTCCGGTCCCGCCGCGCGTAGGTGTCGATCGCCTGCCAGAGGTGGCACCGGTCGACGTCGGGCCACAGCACGTCGCTGAAGACGAGCTCGGAGTAGGCGGCCTGCCAGAGCATGAAGTTCGACAGCCGCTGCTCCCCGGACGTGCGCCACACCAGGTCGGCGTCGGCGAGCTCGGGCACGTAGAGGTGCCGGGCGAAGGTGCGCTCGTCGACCTTCTCGGGGTCCAGCCGCCCGGCGGCGACCTCACGCGCGATGGACCGCGCGGCGTCGGCGAGCTCCGCGCGGCCGCCGTAGTTGACGCACATCGTCAACGTCAGCACGTCGTTGTCGCGGGTCAGCTCCTCCGCGACCTGCAGCTCCTTGATCACCGAGCGCCACAGCCTCGGGGCCCGGCCCGCCCAGCGGACGCGCACGCCGAGCTCGTGCATCTCGTCGCGGCGGCGCCGGATCACATCGCGGTTGAAACCCATGAGGAAGCGCACCTCGTCGGGTGAGCGCTTCCAGTTCTCGGTCGAGAACGCGTAGGCGCTGATCGCCTTCACGCCGATCTCGATCGCACCCTCCACGACGTCGAACAGCGAGTGCTCACCCTGCTCGTGCCCGGCCGTCCGCGGCAGGCCACGCTCCTGGGCCCAGCGGCCGTTGCCGTCCATCACGACCGCGACATGGCGCGGGACGAGCTCGGCCGGGATCGCCGGCGGCCGTGCACCGCTCGGGTGCGGGGTCGGCGGGCGCACCTCTCGCCGCGCGACTCGCCTCGTCTTTCGCGCCAACGTCGCCCTCCCCGGCTCCTGGGGTCGTATGATCGCGACCCAACCTAAGCCTCGGCTTCGGTCCGCAGACAGCCACCCCTGGGAGGGACGGACATGGACGGTGCGACCGAGCAGATCGAGCAGCAGATGACCATCCTGCTGCGTCGCGTCCAGAGCATCCACATCTCGACCTCCTCGGGGGAGATCGACCTCGAGCGCTCGGCCTACGGCATCCTCTGCCGGCTCGCCGACGAGGGTCCGCAGCGGCTCGGCTCGCTCGCCTCCGCATTCGGTCTCGACCCCTCGACGATCACGCGTCAGGTGCAGGCCCTGGAGAAGGCCGCCCTCGTGACGCGGCGTGCCGACGAGGACGACCGTCGCGCCTCCATCCTCGACCTCACCGAGGAGGGCCGGACCGTCCTGGAGCACACCAGGAGCTACCGCCGCGAGCGCCTCCAGGAGATCATGGACGAGTGGCCGGTCGCGGACCGCGAGGAGTTCGCCCGCCTGCTCGCGAAGATGAACGACTCGATCACCGCCCTGGTCGAGCGCGGCCGCTCCACCGCCTCCTGACCCGGCTCAGCGCTCCAGGTGGCTCAGCGACTTCAGCCCGCGCTCGAGGTGCCAGGCGAGGTAGGCCGCGACGAGACCCGTCGCCTCCTTGCGGTGCCGCGGCTCGCTCGCCTCGACCACCGGCCAGTCCCCGGTGAGCAGGGCACCGAGGAGCAGCACGCTCTCCGGGGCGGGGCTGGCGGAGCCCGGCACACGACACCCGCCGCACAGCATGCCCCCGGCCGAAGGGCTGAACGAGCGGTGCGGCCCCTCGAGGCCGCAGCGGGCGCACCCCTCGAACGACGGGGCGTAGCCGGCCACCGACAGCGACCGCAGCAGGAACGAGTCGAGCACCGCCGACGGTGACCGCTCCCCCGACGACATCGTGCGCAGCGCCCCCACGAGCAGGAGGAACTGCTGCAACGCCGGCTCCTTGTCCTCCGTCACGAGACGTTCGGCGGTCTCGAGCATCACCGTGCCCGCGGTGTAGCGCTCGTAGTCGGAGCCGATCTTCGCGGCGTACGGCGCCAGCGTCTCCGCCTGGGTGATGACATCCAGCGACCGGCCCTCGGCGAGCTGCAGGTCGACGTAGGTGAACGGCTCGAGGCGCGACCCGAAACGCGAGCTGGTCCGACGTACCCCCTTGGCGACCGCGCGCACCCGCCCGGTCTCCCGGGTCAGCAGGGTGATGATGCGGTCGGCCTCACCCAGCTTCTGGGTGCGCAGCACCACGGCTTCGTCACGGTAGAGACCCACACCGACATTGTCCCTCAGGAGGGAGTACGTCGCGTGCGCGACCGGCCGCGGGCACGGCGCGCCGCCACGGGCCGGGAGGTCTCGGCGCCGCGGCATGTCTCGAGGAACGCCAGCGTCTCCTGGTTCAGCCGGTCCGGGCGGAACCTCCACTCGAGGATCCCCCGGGCCTCCACGAAGCGTGCCTGGGGCAGCTCCTCGGCGAGCATCGCGGCGTCGGCCCACGGATGGAGCGGGTCGCGCCGGTGGCCGACGACGAGCGCGGGGACCTGGATCAGCCGCCGCAGCTTGCTGGGCGGCGCCACCCGGCCGAAGAAGATGCCGTGGATCGCCGCGGCCATCGGGGCGGCACGCTGGTTGAGCGTGTCGAGGACGATGCCGGCCCAGAAGGGCACCACACCGCGCGGGACGAGCTTGGTCACCGCCCGGGTCGCCGTCACCGAGACCGGGACGAAGCGCGCGAGGAACATCAACGGCGCGAACGCCATGATCCCCGCCTCGAGGGCGTTGTCGAGCACAGGCATCTCGAGGATCAGACCGCGCACCCGGTCGGGGGCGATGTCAGCGACCTCGAGCGCGACGTTCGAGCCCAGGGACGTCCCGCCGACCACGGCCTGCGCGGCCCCGAGGTGGTCCAGAAGGGCGACCACCTGCTCGCCGAACGCGGTCATGGAGTACTGCATCGGGTCCGTCGGGCGGTCCGAGCGGCCGTGCCCGAGGAGGTCGACCGTGACCACGTGGTAGCCCTCCGCGGCAATCACGCGTGCCAACGGCTGGTGCATCCGCCGGGGCATGAGCTGGCCGTGCACGAGCACCACCCAGTCGTCGCCGGCGCCGTACTCCGTGAACTCGATCCGGTCCTCGTCGAGGAAGACCTGCCCGATCCGTTCCGAGACCAACGTCGCCATGGGGCCACCTTCGCATGGGTCAGCGACGGTTTCGACCCCTCGTGACACGCGTCTCGCCGGGGGTGCAGGGTCGTACGGCGGTCAGCGCAGCGACTCGTAGATCCCCACCGTCTGGTGCGCGACCGTGCCCCAGGCGAACTCCGTGACCGCACGCAGCCGCCCGGCCTGCCCGAACCGCCGAGCGAGGTCGGGATCGGCCACCAGCCGGTTGACGCCCTCGGCGAGCCCCTGCTCGAGGCCGCGCGGGTCGTTCGCGTCGTAGTCGACGAGGAGGCCGGTCTCCCCCTCCGCCACGACCTCGGGGATGCCCCCGACCCGACTGGCCACGACGGCGGTCTCGCAGGCCATCGCCTCGAGGTTCACGATGCCGAGCGGCTCGTAGACCGACGGGCACAGGAACGCCAGCGCGTGCGTGAGGACCTGCCGCACCTCCTCGCGAGGCAGCATCTCCGAGACCACGAACACCCCGTCGCGGCTCGCGGTCAGCCGCTCGACGGCCTCGTCGGTCTCGGCCTTCAGCTCGGGGGTGTCGGCCGCGCCGGCGAGAAGGACGACCTGCACCGTGGGGTCGAAGTCGAGCCCCGCCCGGAGCAGGTGCGGAACCCCCTTCTGGCGGGTGATCCGGCCGACGAAGGCGACGTAGGGGCGGTCGAGGTCGACCCCGATCCGCTCGAGCACCTCGGTGCCCGGGTCGGGGCGGTAGAACTCGGTGTCGATGCCGTTGTGGACGACGTGCACCCTGGCCGGGTCGAGGTCGGGGTACGCCGTGAGCACATCGCCGCGCATCCCGTGGCTCACCGCGACCACCGCGTCCGCGGCCTCGAAGGCGGTCCGTTCTGCCCACGAGGAGACCCGGTAGCCGCCTCCCAGCTGCTCCGCCTTCCACGGTCGGAACGGCTCGAGCGAGTGGGCGGTGACGACGTGCGGCACGTCGTACAGCAGCTTCGCCCAGTGGCCCGCCATGTTGGCGTACCAGGTGTGCGAGTGCACCACGTCGGTGCCGGCCGCGACGCCTGCGGCCATCTCGAGGTCGGTCGAGAGGATCCGCATCGCCGGGTTCGCGTCGAGCAGTCGCGGGTCCTGCTCGCTGTGGGCGGTGGCGCCCTCGCGGGGGGCGCCCATGCAGTGCACGTCGACGTCGACGAGACGCCGCAGCTCCCGGACGAGGAAGTCGACGTGCACCCCCGCCCCGCCGTACACGTCGGGTGGGAACTCACGGGTCAGGATTGCGGCGCGCATGGTGCGAATCTAGGGCTAGGGTCGAGGCAGGCCAAGCCACGCGACACGACGGGAGTCCCGGAATGCCGAAAGTGCTAGCGATCGTCCTTGCCGGCGGTGAGGGCAAACGCCTCATGCCGCTGACCGTGGACCGGGCCAAGCCGGCCGTCCCGTTCGGGGGGTCCTACCGCCTCATCGACTTCGCACTGTCGAACCTCGTCAACGCGGGCTACCTCAAGGTCGCCGTGCTCACGCAGTACAAGTCGCACTCGCTGGACCGGCACATCTCCCTGACCTGGCGGATGTCGGCCCTGCTGGGCAACTACGTGACCCCGGTGCCGGCGCAGCAGCGTCGCGGGCCGCAGTGGTACCAGGGCAGCGCCGATGCGATCTACCAGTCGATGAACCTCATCAACGACGAGAAGCCCGACGTGATCGTCGTCTTCGGCGCCGACCACGTCTACCGGATGGACGCCTCCCAGATGGTCGCCGCCCACCTCGAGCACGGCGCCGGCGTCACGGTCGCCGGGATCCGCGTGCCGCGCAAGGAGGCCCACCAGTTCGGCGTGATCAAGACCGAGAGCGACTCGACGCGGATCGCGGAGTTCCTCGAGAAGCCGACGGACGCCCCCGGCCTGTCGGACTCCCCCGACGAGGTGTTCGCCTCGATGGGCAACTACGTCTTCACCGCCGACACCCTCGTCGAGGCACTCGAGCGTGACGCCGCCGACCCCAACTCACGCCATGACATGGGCGGCGACATCATCCCGAGGATGGTCGAGAAGGGCGATGCCTGCGTGTACGACTTCAAACGCAACGTCGTCCCCGGGACATCCGAACGGGACCGCGACTACTGGCGCGACGTCGGGACGATCGACTCCTACCACGAGGCGCACCTCGACCTGGTCTCGGTGAACCCGATCTTCAACCTCTACAACGACCGGTGGCCGATCTTCACCTCGCACCCCCAGCTCCCGGGCGCGAAGTTCGTGGAGGACGCCCGCGCGTCCGACTCGATCGTGTGCGCCGGCTCCATCGTCTCCGGCGCCTCGGTCGACGGGTCGGTGATCGGCACCAACGTGTACGTCGCCCGCGGTGCCGACGTGGAGCGGTCCGTGATCCTCGACAACGTGCACATCGGCCGCAACGCCGTGGTGAAGAACGCCATTCTCGACAAGAACATCGTGGTGCCCGACGGCGTGGAGATCGGGGTCGACCCCGAGGCCGACCGTGCTCGGGGGTTCCAGATCAGCGACGGCGGCGTCGTCGTGCTCGGGAAGGGTCAGCGCATCCCCGGCTGACCCGGCCTGAACGCCGCCCCACAACCCGCTGACCCGGCCTGAACGCCGCTTGGCGGGCAGACCCGACCGGCGTTCAAGCCGGGTCGGCACCGTTCTCACCGGCGTTCAAGCCGGGTCGGCGGTCAGGCGCGGTTGACCGCCGAGATCACGGCCTTCAGCGAGGCGGTGACGATGTTCGGGTCCAGCCCGACACCCCACAGCACCTTGCCGCCGACGGCGCACTCGACGTAGGCCGCCGCGATCGCGTCGCCGCCCGAGGACAGCGCGTGCTCGGCATAGTCGAGGACGCGGACGTCGGTCCGGTCGGCGTACACCGGGTTGCCTGCCTCCCGCTCCTCCGCGACCAGCTCGTTGAGCGCGTTCACGAACGCCGCGATCGGCCCGTTGCCGGTGCCCTCCAGGGTCCGCAGCTCGCCGTCGACGTACACGTTGACACTCAGGGCGTCCTTCTCCCCTGCCGCCGAGGACGTGTGCACCGAGTTGAGCTTCAGCGGCGTCTCGCGGGCGAGATACTCGGCGGAGAAGTCCGCCCAGATCGCCTCGGGGCTCATCTCGCCGCCCTCGCCGTCGGTGTGCTCCTGGATCACGCGGCTGAACTCGATCTGCAGCCGGCGCGGCAGGTCCAGCTTGTGCTCGGACTTCATGATGTAGGCCACACCGCCCTTGCCGGACTGGCTGTTGACCCGGATCACGGCCTCGTAGGACCGGCCGACGTCCTTGGGGTCGATCGGCAGGTACGGCACCGCCCAGGGGTGCTCGTCGACCGGTACGCCGGCGGTTGCGGCGTCACGGTCCAGCGCCTCGAAGCCCTTCTTGATCGCGTCCTGGTGCGAGCCGGAGAAGGCCGTGTAGACCAGGTCGCCGCCGTAGGGGTGCCGCTCGTGCACGGGCAGCTGGTTGCAGTACTCCACGGTGCGGCGGATCTCGTCGATGTCGGAGAAGTCGATCTGGGGGTCGACGCCCTGGGTGAACAGGTTCAGGCCCAGGGTCACCAGGCACACGTTGCCGGTGCGCTCGCCGTTGCCGAACAGGCAGCCCTCGATCCGGTCGGCACCGGCCATGTAGCCGAGCTCGGCAGCGGCGACCGCCGTACCGCGGTCGTTGTGGGGGTGCAGCGACAGCACCACGTGCTCACGGTGGTTCAGGTTCCGGTTCATCCACTCGATCGAGTCGGCGTAGACGTTCGGCGTGGCCATCTCGACCGTCGCCGGCAGGTTGATGATCACCGGCTTCTCGGCGGTCGGCTCGAAGACCTCGAGCACCTCGTTGCAGACACGGGCGGCGAACTCGAGCTCGGTGCCGGTGTAGGACTCCGGGGAGTACTCGTAGAAGACCTCGGTCTCGGGGATCGACTCCTCGAACTTCCGGCACAGCCGGGCACCGGAGACGGCGATGTCGACGATGCCGTCCATGTCCATGTCGAAGACCACCCGCCGCTGCAGCGTGGAGGTCGAGTTGTACAGGTGGACTATCGCCTGCTTGGCGCCGCGGATCGACTCGTAGGTCCGCTCGATCAGGTGCTCGCGCGCCTGGGTCAGGACCTGGATCACCACGTCGTCGGGGATCAGGTCCTCCTCGATCAGCATGCGCACGAAGTCGAAGTCGGTCTGCGACGCGGCCGGGAAGCCGACCTCGATCTCCTTGTAGCCCATGTCGACGAGCAGCTGGAACATCTTCTTCTTGCGCGCCGGCGTCATCGGGTCGATCAGGGCCTGGTTGCCGTCACGGAGGTCGACCGCGCACCAGCGCGGGGCCGCGGTGATCTTCTTCCCCGGCCAGGTGCGGTCGGGTACGTCGACCGTGGGGAACGGCTCGTAGCGGCCGAAGGGCATGCCGCTGGGCTGCTGGGGGTTCTTCTGGGCCGGCTGCTCGGGGTTCGTCATGGGGTTCTCGCTTCGAGGTGGTGTCGTGGTCCCGGAGTGCAACGACGAACTCCGCAGCGAGGGGGTCCGGTGTGGGTTAGCGAACCTCGCTGCGGCAGCCAAGAAGGAGGAGCTGACGCGACATGATGGGACCAGGGTAGCCAATGGCCGCAAGATCCGCCTCCCCCGTACCAGAAAGCGGACCACGACCCGTACCGGGACCGGGACGTTTCCCCGTGTTCAATGGGGGCGTGCGCATCGAACGGATCGACCCTCTCCACCTCGACCTGGACGCCGCCGACGAGCTCGCCGCAGTCGTCAACCGCGCCAACGAGGCCGACGGCGTGCCGTTCCCGCAGGTCAGCGGCCCGGAGCAGCTGATGTACCTCCAGCTCCAGTCCGACGGCCGGCCGGTCGACGGCCTCTGGGTGGCCCGCGACGACGACGGCCGCGTGGTGGGCCGGGCCGCGCTCCAGCTGCCCCTCCGCGACAACACCGACGTGGCCCTGCTGCGCGGCGCCGTGCTCCCCGAGGCCCGTCGCCAGGGTCTCGGCCGCGCCCTGGTCGACCAGGCGGTGACCCTGGCGGTCGAGGCGGGCCGCCGGCGGATGTACACCTCGACCTTCCTGGGCTCCCCCGGCGCCACCGCTCTCACCGCGATGGGCTTCACCTCGCTCGGCACCTACGACGCCGTACGCCGGGTCGAGCTCGACGTGGAGTCCGAGGCTCGCTGGCACCGGTTGTACGCCGAGGCGCGCGCTCACGCCGGGGACTACGAGCTCGTGCACCTCGTGGGGCCGACACCGCCGGACATGCTCGACGGCCTGGTGGCCCTGCACGAGGCGATCAACGACGCCCCGCTCGACGACCCGGACATGGAGGGTGACGTGTGGACGGTGGAGCGGGTGCAGGCCTACGACAGCGCCATGGCACGACGCCGGCAGACCGTCCACCGCGTGCTGGCACGACACACCCCGAGCGGCGAGTGGGCGGGGATGAGCATGCTCTGCGTGGACGAGTTCTCGCCCGCGGTGGCCTTCCAGGAGGACACCTCCGTCGTACGGGCGCACCGCGGCCGCCGTCTCGGCCTGCTGATGAAGGCCGACATGCTGCGCTGGGTGTCGCGGGAGCGCCCCGAGGTGACCGCGACGATCACCTGGAACGCGACCACCAACCACCACATGATCGCGGTCAACGAGAAGCTCGACGCCACCGTCGTGGCCCGCAACGCCAACTTCCGCCGCGACCTGGAGCAGCCGTGACGGTGACCCTCCTCGTCGTGCACCACTCCCCCACGCGCTCGACGCAGGCGCTGCTCGACGCGGCGCTCGCCGGTGCCCACGACGACGCGATCACCGGGGTGGACGTGGTCGTGCGCCCGGCCCTCGAGGCGACCGCCGAGGACGTCCTCGCAGCGGACGGCTACCTGCTGGGCACGCCCGCCAACTTCGGCTACATGAGCGGCGCGCTCAAGCACTTCTTCGACTCCACGTTCCTCCAGGTCGGCGGCTCGTTGTCGTCGACGGGGTCCGCCGACGACTCCGCCGGGCGCACCGCGAACCGCCCTTTCGGCCTGTTCGTGCACGGCCGCTACGACACCGGGGGCGCGACCCGTTCGGTGCTGTCGATCGTCGGGGCGCTGCGTTGGCGCCAGGTCGCCGAGGTGCTCGAGGTCCTCGGCGACGTGGCGGAGACCGACCGCGAGGCCGCCTATGAGCTCGGAGGTACCATCGCAGCACTCCTCGCCCCCGACCCGTGACGAAGGACCTCTCCGTGCTCTCCCGGTTTGCCACACCCGCAACCGTGCTCGTGCTCCTCCTCACCGGGTGTGGCGCGGTCGGCGGAACGGCGGAGGAGACCGACCCGATGGAGGAGCCGACCCTCGGCGCCTGCCGCAACCTGGTCCCCGAGGACATCGCCGCCCATGACAACGGCACCCCGGTGGTCGACTGCGGCGAGCCGCACACCGCACAGACCTTCGCGGTGGGGACCCTGCCGAAGGAGCTGTCCGGCAACGAGCAGGACCTGACCGACCCGGCGCTCGGAAAGCACGTCTACGAGACCTGCTCGCCGAAGTTCCAGGGCTTCCTCGGCGGCGACGAGAGCCTCGTGATGCGCTCGCTGCTGACCTGGGCGTGGTTCCGCCCCTCTGAGGACCAGTGGGAGGCGGGGGCCCGCTGGTACCGCTGCGACGTCGTGGCCGGGACCGAGGACTCCGAGCAGCTGCGGAGGCTGCCGAAGACTGCCAAGGGCCTGCTCAACGGCCCACCGGACGACGACTGGATGACCTGCGCGGTCGGTGAGACCGTCACCGGCTCCGAGAAGGTCCCGTGCGCCGAGCCCCACGACTGGCGCGCGGTGACGACCATCCAGGTCGGCAAGCCGGCCGACCCCTACCCGGGCGACCGGGCGGTCGAGGTCCGCACCCGCGACTTCTGCTCCGGATCGGTCGGGGCCTGGATGAACTACCCGGTCGACTACGAGTTCGGCTACACCTACTACCGCGAGGCGGAGTGGCAGGCGGGGAACCGTCGCTCGATCTGCTGGGCCCGCACGGACGAGTGAGGACCGGCGGCGGGGCCTGGCGGGCGGCGGCGATGGCCGTCGCGGGGGCGTTGCTGATCGCGGCGTGCACCGGCGCGGGTGAGACACCGGGGGCCGAGCCGTGGGCGTCCTCAGGGACGAGCAGCGGTACGACGTCCGCCGGCGACACCTCGGCAGCCGGCGGCTCGCCGACCACGGCCCCGAGCACGGCGCCGTCCAGACCCACGCAGTCCACCCCGGCAGTGGCGAGACCCCCACGCGACGGGGCCTGCTACGACCTCGACTTCCGGGCCGCGACCGCCCCGACGAACGACGCGGACCCGGTGTCCTGCCGCGGTGAGCACACGGCCCAGACCGTCCACGTCGCCCGCCTCGAGACGGTCGTCGACGGCCACCTCCTCGCCGTCGACTCCGACCTGGCGCAGGAGCAGATCCGCTCCACCTGCCCCCGCGAGGTACGCCGACACGTGGGCGGGACACCCCGCGACCACCGGCTCGCCCGGCTGGAGCCCATCTGGTTCAGCCCGACGATCGAGCAGTCCGACCAGGGCGCGACCTGGTTCCGCTGCGACGTCGTGGCCCTGGGGCGCGGCCAGCGCTTCGCCCCGCTCCCGGCACCGAAGCGGCTCGAGGGGATCCTCGACCGCGACGGCGGCCTCGACCAGTTCGGGCTGTGCGGAACGGCCGCGCCCGGCACCCGCCGCTTCGACCGGGTGATCTGCTCGGAAGCGCACTCCTGGAGGGCCCTCACCACCATCGACCTCGCCGGCGGACGGTCCTACCCCGGTCGGGCCGCGGTCCGTCGTGGTGGTGAGAACCGCTGCCGCGATCTCGTCCGCCGCGCGAGCGGGGACCCGGACCGGTTCCGCTACGGCTGGGAGTGGCCGACCGCACAGCAGTGGCGCACCGGGCAGCGGTACGGCTTCTGCTGGGCCCCCGACTGACCGACCCGTAGGCCTCGAGCGGCCGGCCCCACCGCCGAACGACCCGGGTCTGAGGAAGCCACCCGCGGCGCCGGTCGAGCTGACGCTGCGGAGCGCCCCAGCCGAGCACGGCGGCACCACCTGCGGCAAGCAGGGCCAGGAGCACCTTCACGGCGACCACCTCGTACGTCGTACCAGGACGGCGGTGCAGGAGCGGGAGGGTCCTGCGGGGAGTGGTCAGAACCCCAGCCGGCGCAGCTGCTTGGGGTCGCGCTGCCAGTCCTTGGCGATCTTCACGTGCAGGTCGAGGTAGACCGGAGTCCCCAGCATCGCCTCGATCTGCTTGCGTGCCGCGGTGCCCACCTGGCGCAGGCGGCTGCCCTTGTGTCCGATCACGATGCCCTTCTGCGAGGAGCGCTCGACGAAGAGGTTCGCGTGGATGTCCAACAGCGGCGTGTCCGCGGGCCTGCCCTCCCGCAGCCCCATCTCCTCGACCACGACCGCGATCGAGTGCGGCAGCTCGTCACGCACCCCCTCGAGAGCCGCCTCACGGATGAGCTCCGCGACGATCGTCTCCTCCGGGGAGTCGGTGAGCTCGCCGTCGGGGTAGAGCTGCGGCCCCTCCGGCATCTGGGCCACCAGCAGGTCGGCCAGCAGCTGGACCTGCGAGCCGCTCACCGCCGAGACGGGGACGATCTCGGCCCACGTCGTCCCGGTCTCCTCCCCCAGCCGCTGGATCGCCAGCAGGTGCTCGCCCAGCTGCTCCGGCGTGGCCAGGTCGGTCTTGGTGGCCACGGCGACCTTGATGGTCCGGCGTACCTTCGCCAGCTCGTTGACGATGAACCTGTCGCCGGGCCCGATCTTCTCGTTCGCGGGGAAGCACACCGCCACGACGTCGACCTCGGCCCACGTCGACTTCACGAGGTCGTTGAGGCGCTCGCCCAGGAGGGTGCGGGGCCGGTGGAGCCCGGGGGTGTCGACGAGGATGAGCTGGGCGTCCGGCCGGTGCACGATGCCGCGGACGACGGTGCGCGTGGTCTGGGGGCGCGAGGACGTGATCGCGACCTTCGTGCCGACCAGGGCGTTGGTCAGCGTGGACTTGCCGGCGTTGGGGCGGCCGACGAAGGAGGCGAATCCGCTACGGAAGGACGGCGGGGAGGAAGGCTCGGGCACGCGGTGATTGTCCCATCCCCCGGGCGGTGCCTCAGCCGACCGGTCGGACGGGCAGCTCGGCGGGCCCGTCGTGGGAGGCGCTGCCCGCTGTGCGCACGATCAGCAGCAGCCCGAGCAGGATGAGGCCCGCACCGACGAGGCCGAGCGCGCCGAGCCGCTCGTCGAGCAGCACGAAGGCGAGCGTGGCAGCGACGACCGGCTCGATGAGCGCGAGCGTCGAGGCGGTGCTCGACCGGACCCCGCGCAGCCCCCGGTTGAACAGGCTGTAGGCCATGATCGTCGGCACCACCACGAGGTAGCCGAGCAGCAGCGCCCCACCCCCGGTCGCGACCCACGCGAGGTCGCCGAGCACGAGCCAGGGCAAGGTCACCAGCGCCGAGACGCCGAAGGCCGCGGCCAGGAACGAGTGGGTCTCCAGGCCTCGGGCCTCCGCCGCGTTGCCGGCGACGATGTAGGTGGCGTAGCTGGCCGCCGCACCGAGGGCGAGCCCGACCCCGAGCGGTGAGGCCGCGACCGGCCCGGACTGCTGACCGACGACGAGGAGTGCGAGGCCGGCGACGGCGACCGAGGTGGCGAGCACCCACGCCTTCGTCACGTGGCGGGTGATCAGACCGGTGAGCACGGGTGCGGCACCGATGGCCACGAGCGTGCCGACCGCGACCCCGGCCTCCGTCATCGCGGCGAGGAAGAACAGGTTGAAGGCACCCTGCCCGAGCCCGGCCCACCAGGCCGGTGACTGCCGCAGCGCCACCGGGACCTGGGCGATCCGGCCGACCGCGGCTGCCAGCAGGGCGAAGGCGACGGCCGTCGTGAACATGCGGGCCGCGGCGAGCGAGGAGGCGGGCACCTCGGGTCCGAGCGCCTGGGCGGTGCCGACGGTCCCGAACAGCGAGGCGCCGGCAAGCACGAGCAGCGCGGACGCGAACCGATGTCCCTGCGCGGTGGTCGCGCCGGACCGGCGGCTGCTCAGCTGAGCCACGTAGGTCTCAGGGGGAAGCCCGACCGCCCGTCGTCGGTGCGGGAGGCAAGCACCTGGTGGAGCTGGAGGTCGTTGCGCTCGAAGGCGATCCGAGACCCGGCCATGTAGAGCCCCCACACCCGGGCGGTGCCTGTGCCGACCTCGGCGACGCACGCGTCCCAGCTGTCGCGGAGGTTGCGGCACCAGTCGCGCAGGGTCAGTGCATAGTGCTCACGGAGGTTCTCCGCGTGGCGCACCTCGAGTCCGGTGTCCTGCATCTCGATGATGATACGGCCGGACCCGGTCAGCTCCCCGTCGGGGAACACGTAGCGGTCGATGAACGCGCCGGTCTCGGGACGAAGGTAGTTGGCCCGGCGGGTGATGCAGTGGTTGAGGACCCGTCCGCCCGGGCGCAGCCGCGAGCGGATGAAGGTGAAGTACGCCGGGTAGTTGCGCACGCCGATGTGCTCGGTCAGGCCGATCGAGCTGACCGCGTCGAACCCGGCCTCGGTGACGTCGCGGTAGTCGCCGAAGCGGACCTCCGCCCGCCCGGTGAGCCCTTCGCGCGCGATCGCCTCGGCGGCCCAGCCGGCCTGGTTGCGCGAGAGCGTGACGCCGAGTGCGGTGACGCCGTACTCGCGTGCCGCGTGCCGGACCATCCCGCCCCAGCCGCTGCCGATGTCGAGCAGCCGCTGCCCCGGCTTCAGGTCGAGCTTGCGGCAGACGAGGTCGTACTTCTCGGCCTGCGCCTCCTCCAGGGTCGCGTCCTCGTGCGGGAAGACGGCGCACGTGTACGTCATCGAGGGGCCGAGCACGAGCTCGTAGAACCGGTTGGAGACGTCGTAGTGGTGACGGATCGCCATCGCGTCGCGCTCCTTGGAGTGCCGTACCCCCTCGAGCAGGCGCCGCCAGCGCGGCAGATGCTCCTCGGCCGGCGGCGGGGGTGGCTTGAGGTGGTTCAGGCCGAGGCCGCGGACGATGCGGACGAGCTCGGCCGGCGGAGGCATCGTGAACCTCAGGTTGCTCATCAGGTGCACGAGCGCGTCGTGCGGGTCGCCGGGGTGTGCCCCCTCCACCTCGAGGTCGCCGGTGACGTAGGCGCGCGCCATTCCCAGGTCGCCCGGCGCGGTCAGGAGGTAGGACAGTCCGCGCTCGTTGCGCAGGCGCAACCGGACCGGGGCGTCCTCCGGCCCGGCGCTGCTGCCGTCGTACGCCGTGAAGCGGAACGGCAGCCCCTGGGGCATCAGCCGGGTGATCGCCTCGCCGACGGTCAGCGTGCCTCCGTTGAGGGTCGTGGTCATCGTCGTCGCACCGCCTTCTCGTAGAGCGCTGTCAGCCGGTCGTCGGGGTCGTAGCGGTCCTTGACGGCACGGAGGTTCGACCCCCCGTAGAGGCCGTCGAAGGTCTCCCGGTCGTAGTAGGCGTCGGAGTACAGCGACTTGTGGCCGCCGAGCCCGGTCACGGTCGTCTCGATCGCCCGGTTGAGGTCGCCGTCCTCGGCGCCGGGGGCGATCGGCACGGTGCCCCAGAAGCCGACGTTCACGTAGGTCGTTCCCGGTTCGAGGGGGTACGACGGCCAGCGGCGCGCACTTCCGGGGCCCGACGGCTCGCGGAGACGCAGGGGGCACAGCCACACGGGTCGCATCCCGACGTGCTCGCCGAACCAGCGAAGGAACTCGGGCGTCCTGTCGAGGGGCACCTCGACGTCCTGGATCACCCGCTCGCGCGGCGGCAGGCCGCGGCGCGCCTCGAGCCGAGCCATCACGTGGTGGCGGTTCTCGAGGCCGACGAGCCGGTGGTAGACGTCACTGCGGCGCCACCGCCGTGGCCACAGCCGACGCACGGCGGGGTGCTGGGCCCCGAAGGCGCGCGAGCACCAGAACCAGTCGGTGTCCCAGCGCCACAGGTAGTCGTAGGTCGTCAGCACGTCGGTCTCGCGCTGCCGGATCGACCGGTAGTACACCTGCTGCCCGGTGTAGTCGCTGGTCGGCTGCGTCGGAGGGTCCTCGCGCCAGGTCGCGAGCGTCAGGTACGCCTCCCCCGGCTCGAACAGGACCCCGTCGAGGCCGTCGACCCGGGTGCCTTCGAAGGACCGGTCCACCACGACGGCCTCGACGACCTTCGCGAGCTCGTCGAGGTCCTCGAGGCGGACGTGGCGGAGGTCGACGTACCCCGGGACGGGCTCGAGCTCGATGCGGACCCGGGTGGCGTAGCCGAGGCTGCCGTAGGAGTTCGGGAAGGTCTCGAACAGGTCCGCCGTGGGCCCGTCCGGGGTGGCGGTGACCACCTCGCCGGAGCCGGTGAGCACATCGAGCTCCAGGACCGACTCGTGCGGCAGGCCGTTGCGGAACGACGTCGCCTCGATGCCCAGCCCGGCTACGGCACCGCCGAGGGTGATCGTGCGCAGCTGGGGCACGACCAGCGGGACCAGCCCGTGGGGCAGCGTGACGTCGACGAGGTCCTCGTAGGTGCACATGCCCTGCACGTCGGCGGTGCGGGCTGCCGGGTCGATCGAGACCACCCCGTCGAGACCCGAGACGTCGAGGCCGCGGTGCCCGGACGCGACGCGCGGGCGGAAGAGGTTCGAGGTGTGCTTGGCCAGGCGCACGGGAGCACCCGCGGGGATCGCGTCGTAGGACTCCCTCAGTCGATCCACCGCGGCCGCGTGTGCCTGCCCGCCGACCACGTCGCCCACGGGGCCAACCTAGCGAGACTCGCCGGTCCACGGAATGGCGAAAGTGGTCACCCGTTGCAGTTCTCGCCGCCCGAGATCTGCAAGAGGTGACCACTTGCGGTCGAGTCTGGCTAGGAGGTCCGCTGCTCCTGGACGGTCCCGTCCGGGGTGGCCAGCAGGACCGGCACACCCGACCCCGCGAAGTCGCGTACGACGGCGAGGTCGTCCTCGCTCACGGCGGCCTCCTCACCGAGCACGGCGACGGCCTCGAGGCCCTGGGAGCCGCTGGAGACGGCCATCGCCACCGCGACCTTGACCGCCGAGAGGCGCAGGGAGGGGAGGTCGACGCTCGCGGCGGCGTAGGTGCGTCCGTCGGTGTCGCGCACCGAGGCGCCCTGGGCGGCGGCCGTGCGCGCCCGGGTCGACCGGGCGAGGGTGAGGATCTTCTTGTCCTCGGGGTCGGTGATCTCGATCATCGCGGGACTCTCGTCTGGGCTCTCGTCGGGGCTCTCGTCTGGTCGCTCGTCTGGTCGCTCACCCGGCGTGGGTGTCCATCTGCTCGACGTCGGCACCCTCGGCCGGCGGCTCGACACGGCTGACCAGCACGGTGCCGATGCGGTTGCGCCGGCCGGTGGGGGCCTCGGCCTGGAACCGGAGGCCCTCGACCTCCACGGCCGAGCCGGGGATCGGCACCCGTCCGAGATGCTTGGCCATCAGGCCCCCGACCGTGTCGACGTCGTCGTCGTCGATCGGCACGCCGAAGAGGTCGTCCACGTCGTCGACCGGGTAGCGGGAGCTGACCCGCACGGATCCGTTGGCGAGCCGCTCGGTCTCGACCTCGGCCTCGTCGTACTCGTCGGTGATCTCCCCGACGATCTCCTCGAGGACGTCCTCGATGGTGACCAGCCCCGCGGTGCCGCCGTACTCGTCGACGACGACCGCGACGTGCTTGCGCTCGGCCTGCATCTCGCGCAGCAGCTCGTCGACCGGCTTGGAGTCGGGGACGTAGAGCACCGGGCGCATCACGGACTCGACCCGCTCGGTCTGCTCGGCCTCGTGGCGGTCGAAGACGCGTCTCGTGACGTCCTTGAGGTAGGCGAACCCGACGATGTCGTCGAGGCTCTCGCCGATCACCGGGATCCGGGAGTAGCCGCTCCGCAGTGCCAGCGACATCGCCTGTCGCAGCGTCTTGTTCCGCTCGATGAAGACCACGTCGGTCCGGGGCACCATCACTTCGCGGACGATGGTGTCGCCGAGCTCGAAGACGGAGTGGATCATCTCCCGCTCGCCGGACTCGATGACGCTGCTGGCCTCGGCCAGGTCGACGAGCTCGCGCAGCTCGGCCTCCGAGGCGAACGGTCCCTCGCTGAAACCACGGCCCGGGGTGAGCGCGTTGCCGACGAGGATCAGCAGCTGTGCCAGCGGCCCGAACAGCCTGGTCAGCACGATCAACGGGCCCGACGACAGCAACGCCACGCGCTCGGCGTGCTGGCGGCCCACCGTGCGCGGGGCGACCCCGATCACGACGAAGGAGACCGCCACCATCACCAGGACCGTGGCGGCCACCGACCACCAGCGCCCGACGACGCTCTCCGAGACGGGGTCACGGCTGACCAGCAGGTCGGTCATCACCACGGTGGCGAGCACGATCGCGGCGATCTCCATGAGCAGGCGCAGGAACAGCGCGGTGTTCATGAAGCGGGCGGGGTCCTCGACGACCCGCAGCAGACGGGCGGCGCCGGGCTTGCCGTCCTGGGCGACCTCCTCGGCCCGGGCCCGGGAGAACGACGACAAGGCTGCCTCGACACTGCTGATCAGCCCGGCGACGACGACGAGCACCGCCACCACCACGAGCAGCCAGACGGCTACGGTGCTCACTTCTCGACGTCCTCCCCGTGGCGCACGCCCTGCCACTCCGCGAGCAGCCTCGCCTGCAGGCCGAACATCTCCTGGTGCTCCTCCGGCTCGGCGTGGTCGTAGCCGAGCAGGTGGAGGATGCCGTGCACGGTGAGCAGCTCGACCTCGTCGGCCGTGGAGTACGCGGTCTGACCTTTGGCCCGGACCTCCTCGGCCTGCTGCTCCGCGACGGCGGGGCACAAGGCGATGTCGCCCAGGATGCCCTCCTCCGGCTCCTCGTCGACGTGACCGGGTCGCATCTCGTCCATCGGGAAGGCGAGTACGTCGGTGGGGCCGGCCTTCTCCATCCACTTCTCGTTCATCTCGGCGATCGTCGCCTCGTCGACGAGCGTGATGCACAGCTCGGCCTGGGGGTGGACGCGCATCCGGTCCATCACGAACCGCGCGAGCCGCGACAGCTCGGTCACCTCGACGTCGCGCCCGGACTCGTCGAGCACCTCGATGCTCATCGCTGGTGCCCCTGCCGCGGACCGCCCGCGCGACGTCCGCGTGGGAGGTCCTCGCCCTCGTCGTCCCGGCGCGCTTCGTACTCGTCGTAGGCCGCGACGATGTGGCCCACGAGTCGGTGCCGCACCACGTCGTGGGAGGTCAGCCGGTTGAAGTGGACGTCCTCGATGCCGGTGAGGATGTCCTCGACCACGCGCAGGCCGCTCTTCATGCCGCCGGGCAGGTCCACCTGGGTCACGTCACCGGTAACGACCATCCGCGAGCCGAAGCCGAGCCGGGTCAGGAACATCTTCATCTGCTCCGGCGAGGTGTTCTGGGCCTCGTCGAGGATGATGAACGCGTCGTTCAGCGTCCGGCCACGCATGTAGGCCAGGGG
>DGBP01000020.1:31061-130942 GCA_002384855.1 Nocardioidaceae bacterium UBA4001
CTGCAGCGCCTGCACGGCCTTGGCCATCGCGAGGTAGGTCTTGCCGGTGCCGGCGGGGCCGATGCCGAAGACGATCGTGTGCTTGTCGATCGCCTCGACGTAGCGCTTCTGGTTCAGCGTCTTCGGGCGGATCGTACGGCCGCGGTTGCTGAGGATGTTCAGGCTCAGGACGTCGGCCGGGCGCTCCTTGGTCTCGGCCCGCAGCATCGAGATCGCCCGCTCGACGGTCTCGGTGGTCAGGCCCTGGCCTGTGCGGATGATCGTGACGAGCTCGTCCATCAGCCGCTCGGCGAGCGCCACCTCCGCCGACTCACCGCGCAGGGTGACCTCGTTGCCGCGGACGTGGATGTCGGCCTTGAACGCCTTCTCGATGAGCGCGAGGTGCTCGTCACCCGGCCCGAGCAGGGCCACCATCGGGATGGACGACGGGACGACGATCGTGTGCTGGGGTGTGGTGGTCTCGGTCATCGAACGGCCTGGCGGCCGACCTCCAGGGTGAGTCGGTGGGACATGGAGCCCCTCCATGCTACGGGAGCCACCCGCGAAAGCGCGCTCGGGAAAGCCGCACCGCTCCTACAGTGGGGGCATGCAGGAGTACGACGGGCGCCCGAGCGGCCCCGAGCCATGGGACGACGAGCCCGTCGAGCTGATCACGCCCGAAGACTTCCTCGGCCCCGACGGGCTGCCCCGGGACGCGCGCCGGATGGGCTTCGACCGGAACACCGAGGAGGGCGCGCTGGTCGCCCTCGCCGGCTCGCTCGACCCTGCCAAGCCGACCCACAGGATCGTGGCGTGGGTGCTGCTCGTGGCGTTCGCCCTGCCGCTCGCGCTGGGCCTGGTCCGGCTGGCCTACTGACGCCGTGACATGCACCCCCGTCAGCCCGGCGGCCATCCCATGTCGCGACCCCCGAGCACGTGCGCGTGCACGTGGAACACGCTCTGGTAGGCCCGCCGCCCGGTGTTGAACACCAGGCGGTAGCCGTCGTGCATGCCCTCCTGCTCGGCGACCGCGTCGACCGCGTCGAGGAGGTCGACCGCGACCTGCGGCTCCTGTGCCACCAGGGCTCCGACGTTCGGCTGGTGGGTGCGCGGGATGACCAGCACGTGCACCGGCGCCTGCGGGTCGATGTCACGGAACGCGACCGTGGTCTCCGTCTCGTGCACCACGTCGGCGGGGATCTCCCCCGCGACGATCTTGCAGAACAGGCAGTCCGCATCTCGTTGTGCGCTCATGGGGCCCACCCTATGCACGGGTCGTGTGGTTCAGCGTGCGCCATGGCGCACGCTGAACCACACGACCGGAAAAGCAGTCCCCGGCGTGTAAACCACGGGCATCACCCGCGCGTGCAACTAGCGTGACCAGCCAGACGACCACGCCGCTACCCCACGGGAGGGTCATGAGCTCCGCCGCCGGGTGGGACGCCGACACGGCGGTGGACGAGCTGTACGCCGCCCACTACCACCGGCTGGTGCGGCTCTCGGTGCTGCTCGTGCGCGACGTGGGGACCGCCGAGGAGGTCGTCCAGGACTCGTTCGTGGCGATGCACGGTCGCTGGCGCAAGCTCCGCGAGCCCGACAACGGCCTGGCCTACCTGCGCCAGACCGTCGTCAACCGGTCCCGGTCGGTCCTGCGGCACCGCGGCGTCCGCGAGCGGTACACCCCGCCCGTCGTATCCGACCAGCGCGGCGTCGACGAGGACGCCCTCGCCGAGGAGCGGCGCCGGCAGGTGCTCGCCGCGCTGCGCGAGCTGCCCGGTCGCCAGCGCGAGGTGCTCGCGCTGCGGTACTACCTCGACCTGTCCGAGGCCGAGATCGCCGAGACTCTCGGCATCAGCCGCGGCGCGGTGAAGAGCCACGCCTCCCGCGGTGCGGCCGCACTCCGTCACCTCCTGGAGGACGCGCGATGAACCACACCCCCCAGCGCCCGGGCGAGGACGACCAGCTTCGTCGGCTTCTGCACGACGCGGTGGACGACGTCCAGCCCGTGCACGCGCTCGGCGCGATCCGCGCTCGGACGACCAATAGCTCCCGGGCCCGCCGCGGCTGGCTGCTCGGTGCCGGTGGTGCCGTCCTGGCGACCGCGGCCACGGTCGCCGCCGTCGCCGTGCTCACCGATCCGGGCACGTCCCGCGACCCGGGCGTGGCCGGCCCTGGGCCGTCCGCGGCAGCCTCGCCGTCGACCGACGCCTCCGGGATCCCTTCCGACGCCGCGCCCACCCCGTCGCCGAGCCCCGCGACGCCGCCCTCCGGGACGCCCTCGCAGTCTGCCCCGCCGGCCGCCGAGACCTCGACGGTGCCCGTCTACTACGTCGGCGACACCTCCCGCGGCCCGCGGCTGTTCCGAGAGTTCCACCGGCTGCCGGACGACGGCAACGCGGTGCTGACCGCGGTCACCGAGGCAGTCTCGACGACACCCGACGACCCCGACTACCGCACCGACTGGCCTTCGGGGACCGAGGTGCTGGCCGCCGGCGTCCAGGAGAACGACGGCGGACGTGAGCTCGTCGTGGTCCTGCGCAACGACACGACCGACCTGCGTCTCGCCCCGGTCGGCATGACGCCCGAGGAGGCGCAGTCGTCGGTGGAGCAGCTGGTCTACACTGCGCAGGCTGCCCTCCAGCGCCGGGCGCCGGTCCAGCTCCTCTTGGCGCGCGGCACCGGACGGGAGCAGCGCACCGACACCCTCCTGAGCGTCCCCGTGTCCGAGCCGCTCGCCGAGGGCGATCCCGCGCGGACCCTCGCGCAGGTCTGGATCATCGACCCGGCCGACGGTGCTCGCGTCACCTCCCCGTTCGAGGTGAACGGTCTCGCCGCGGCGTTCGAGGCCAACGTCCTGTGGGAGCTCCGGGACGGTGACCGGGTCGTGCAGGAGGGGTTCACCACCGCCGAGGAGTGCTGCACCATGGCCCCCTACTCCTTCGAGGTCACCGCCCCTCCGGGTGAGTACACCCTGGTCGTGCAGGACAGCGACCCCTCCGGCGGCGAGGGCCCGGAGCCCTGGCAGGACAGCAAGCGCATCACCGTCGTGCCCTAGTCTCGGTCCGTGCTCACCGCACGGGTCCTGAACCGGACGCTCCTGCAGCGCCAGCACCTGCTGGCGCGCACGTCGATGCCCGCCCTGGAGACGGTCGAGCACCTCGTCGGGTTGCAGGCGCAGGTCACCCGCAGCAGCCCGACAAGCCGTGAGGCGGCGGCCGTCCCTCGCGACCAGCTGGCCGCCGCCGGCCGCGAGGTCTTCGGGGACGGGCCGGTGCCCCTCAAGACGTTGAGCGAGAAGCTGGCGGAGCGGTTCCCGGAGTTCCCGCCCGTCGCGCTGGCCAACAGCGTCCGAGAGATGATGCCCCTCGTCCAGCTTCCGCCCCGAGGGCTGTGGGGACAGTCGGGTGGCGTCGTCTACGAGCGGCTCGAGACCTGGCTGGACCGCCCGTTGTCCCCGGCCCCGGATCCGGCCGAGGTGGTCCGGCGCTACCTGCGCGCCTTCGGGCCGGCTACGGCGGCCGACATCACCGCATGGTCCGGCATCACCGGGATCAGGGAGGTGCTCGACGGGATGCGGGACGGGCTCGTCGAGCACCGGGACGAGCGTGGGCGGCCCCTGCTGGACCTGCCCGCCCTGCCCGTCGCCGACCCCGACGAGCCTGCACCGGTGCGGCTGCTCGGGAAGTACGACAACCTCTGGCTCTCCCACGCCGACCGCACCAGGACCGCCGAGAAGGACAAGCGGGCCCGCCGGATGGGACGCAACGGAGGCACCGGCAACACCGTCTTCGCCGACGGCATGCTCGAGGGGCTGTGGCGCGAGGAGGACGACCGGGTCGAGGTCGAGCTGTTCCGCGGGCTGACCCGGGCCGAGCAGGACGGGCTCGAGGCCGAGGTGGCACGCCTCGAGGACCTCCCAAGGCTCGTCATCGCCATAGTGCAATGCCGTCGGCGCGGGGCCCCCTCGACCCGTCCTTCATCGCCCTGGCGGCACAGGGCCCGGCCGGCTCAGGACCAGCGCGCGGTGCGCGAGAGCAGGGCTGCCGCCGCGGCCACCCCCGCGGTGGAGGTCCGCAGCACCGAGTGGCCCATCCGGAGCGGTTCTGCCCCGACCTCGGCGAACGCCGCGAGCTCCTCGTCGGTGATGCCGCCCTCGGGACCCACCACGACCACGAGGTCGCCCTCCACAGGGACCTCCGTCGCGGACAGCGGCAGCGTGCCCGCCTCGTGGAGTACGACGGCCAGGCCGGCGTCGCGGAGGAGCCCCACCACGTCCGACGTGGCGGCCGGCTCGGTGACCTCGGGGAACCAGGCGCGGCGCGACTGCTTCGCGGCCTCGCGGGCGGTGCTGCGCCACCTGGACAGCGACTTGGCCGCCCGCTCCCCCCGCCACACGGCGACCGACCGGGACGCCGCCCACGGCACGATCACGTCGACGCCGACCTCGGTGAGCATCTCCACGGCGAGCTCGCCACGGTCGCCCTTCGGGATGGCCTGGACGACGACCAGCCTCGGGGTCTCAGGGCGCGACCCGGCGACCTGCTCGACGGTCAGCTCAAGCGACGTCTTGGAGGTCCCCGTGACGGTCCCCACGACCGTCGTACCGGCGCCGTCGGTGAGGCTCACCCGCTCCCCCACCCGGGTCCGGCGCACGACGACGGCGTGCCGGGCCTCGTCACCGGTGAGCTCGACCGACGCCCCGACCGCGGCGCCGGACAGGTCCGGGGCGAGGAAGACCGGAAGGCTCATCGGGGGTTGAAGGCGTTCCTGAGCTTGTCGAAGACCGACTTGTGGGTCGCCTGCACGTTGCCGTGAGGCGACTCCTCGTTGCGAAGCGCGGCGAGCTCGCTGAGCAGCTCCTCCTGGCGCGCGTCGAGGCGGGTGGGGGTCTCGACGATCACGCGCACGACCAGGTCACCGCGGCCCACGCCGCGGAGGGCGGGCACACCGCGGCCGTTGAGGACGGTCTCGGCGCCGGACTGGGTGCCGGGGCGGATGTCGAGGGACAGGCTCCGCTCGAGCTCGGTGTCGGTGCCGTCCTCGGCGATGTCCGCCTCGAGGGTCGGCAGCTCGAGCGTGGTACCGAGCGCCGCAGCCGTCATCGGCACGGTCACGGTGCACAGCAGGTCCTGGCCCTGGCGGGTGAAGACGTCGTGCTCGGCGACGTGGACCTCGACGTACAGGTCGCCGGCGGGCCCACCGCCGGGGCCGACCTCGCCCTGCCCGGAGAGCTGGACCCGGGTGCCGGTGTCGACGCCCGCGGGGATCTTGACGTTCAGGGTGCGGCGGGAGCGGATCCGGCCGTCGCCGGAGCACTCCCGGCAGGGCTCGGGGATGATGGAGCCGTACCCGCGGCACGCCGCGCAGGGTCGCATCGTGCGGATCTCGCCGAGGAAGGACCGCTGCACCTGGTGCACCTCACCGCGGCCGTGGCAGGTCTCGCAGGTGACCGGCTGCGAGCCGGGCGCGGCGCCGCTGCCGTGGCAGAGGGTGCACACCACGGCGGTGTCCACCTTGAGCTCACGGGTGGTGCCGAACGCCGCCTCGGCGAGCTCGACGTCGAGGCGGATCAGCGCGTCCTGGCCGCGCCGGGTGCGGGGACGCGGGCCACGGCCGCCACCGGTCGCGCCGCCGGCGCCGCCGAAGAAGGCGTCCATGATGTCGGTGAAGGAGAAGCCGGCGCCCTGCCCGAAGCCGCCGGCGCCACCGCCGAACGGGTCACCGCCGAGGTCGTACATCCGCCGCTTCTCAGGGTCCGACAGCACCTCGTAGGCGCGGGTGACGTCCTTGAACCGCTCCTGCGTCTCCGGGTCGGGGTTCACGTCCGGGTGCAGCTGACGCGCAAGTCGGCGGTAGGCCTTCTTGATCTGGTCGCCGTCGGCGTCGCGGGAGACACCGAGGGTCTCGTAGAGGTCCTGGCTCACAGTGTTTCTCAGCTCATCCTTCGTCGAGAATCTTCGACACGTAGCGGGCGACCGCGCGAACGGTGGCCATCGTGCCGGGGTAGTCCATGCGGGTCGGCCCCACGATGCCCAGCGTCGCGAGCGCCTCCTCACCCGGTCCGTAGCCGGTGGCCACGACGGAGGTGGTGGAGAGCTCGGAGTAGGGCACCTCGTGACCTATACGGACGGTCAGCGTGGAGGGTGACGTGGCCTCGCCGAGCAGCTTGAGCAGCACGACATGCTCCTCGAGGGCCTCCAGCATCGGCTTGATCGAGGCCTCGAACCCCTCCCCGAACCGTGCCAGGTTGGCGGTGCCACCCACCACGACGCGCTCGTCGGAGCGGTGGTCGGACATCGCCTCCGCCAGCGCGGCCAGCACGAGGTTGACCGGGGCGCGGTCGGGCTCGTCGTACTGCTCCGCCACGTCGGCGAGCCGCTCGGCCGCGTCGCTCAGCTTCTCCCCGGCCGTCGCGCGGTTCAGGGCGGCGCGGATGCCGGAGACGGTCTCGTCGTCGAGGGGCTCGGGCAGCTCGACGACCCGCTGCTCGACACGGCCGGTGCTCAGGATCAGCACGAGCAGCAGCCGGCTGCTGCCGAGCGTGACCAGCTCGACGTGGCGGACCGTGGACCGCGACAGGGTGGGGTACTGCACGATCGCGACCTGCCGGGTCGTCTGGGCCAGCAGCCGGACGGTGCGCTGCACGACGTCGTCGAGGTCGATCGCACCCTGGAGCAGCGTGTGGATCGCGCGCTTCTCCGCCGCCGAGAGGGGCTTGACCTGGCTCAGCCGGTCCACGAAGAGTCGGTAGCCCTTGTCGGTGGGGATCCGGCCGGCGCTGGTGTGCGGCTGGGTGATGAAGCCCTCGTCCTCGAGCGCCGCCATGTCGTTGCGCACCGTCGCCGGCGACACACCGAGCCGGTGCCGCTCGACGAGCGCCTTGGAGCCGACCGGCTCCTGGGTGGACACGTAGTCCTCGACGATCGCGCGGAGGACGGCGAGCTTGCGGTCCTCGACCATCTTCTCGCCTCCTTCTGGCACTCACCTGATCCGAGTGCCAATGCTACTAGCCTGCACCACCGACAGCGGAATCCGCGGACGTAGGCTGCGGGGCATGACCGCACGCGCGTCCCGGATCAGCTCCGACATCCCCCACGACACGGGCTTCGTGGAGATCGGCGACCGGTGCTGGGTGGCGCGGCACGAGCTGGTCGACGTCAACGTCGGTCTGGTCGCGGGCCACCGAGGGGTCGTGGTGATCGACACGCACTCGTCGGCGACGGCGGCGCGCGGGGTGCTCGAGCACGTCCGGGCGCTGGGGGCCGGCGACGTGGTCGCGGTCGTCAACACGCACGCCCACTGGGACCACGTGCTCGGCAACGGCGTCTTCACGGAGGCGTACGACGGCCTCCGGATCGTCGCGCACGAGGACGTCGCGGCGACCCTGCGCGACCGGGCATCGGAGGTGCTCGCGGCTGCGGCGCAGCACACCGACGTGACAGGCACCACGGTCGTCGTGCCCGACCAGACCTTCTCCTCGGTGAAGGTGGTCGACCTCGGCGACCGGATCGTGGAGGTCGTGCACGCGGGTCGCGGGCACACCTCGGGGGATGCGGTCGTCCGGGTCGCCGCCGCGGACGTGCTCTACGCCGGCGACCTCGTCGAGGAGTCCGGGATGCCCGGCTACGGCGCCGACTGCTTCCCGCTCGACTGGCCGGTGACGCTGGACCTGGTGACCGGGATGCTCGGCGCGGGCTCGGTGGTCGTTCCCGGCCACGGGCAGCCGGTCGACAGGGACTTCGTGATGGACCAGCGCGCGAGCATCGGCGTCGTCGCCGAGCTGGTCCGCGAGCTGGCCACGAGCGGCGTCCGGCCCGACGACATGCCAGGTCGCGGCGAGTGGCCCTACCCGGCCGAGGACCTGCGTCACGCGTTCGCCCGCGGCTACGCCCAGCTTCCGCGCAGCTCCCGGTCGCTGCCCCTGCTCTGACTGCCGCCGACCGCGGCCGGACCCCGCGGGCCGGATCAGCCGCCGGCGGCCTGCAGCCGGTGGCTGGTATCCATCCAGGGCTTCACCCAGGACATGTCCTCGGCGTGCAGCGGTTCGCCGCAGGCGCTGCAGGTCTCGGCGCGGGTGGTCTCCTGGCCGCAGGTCTCGTGGATGAGCGCCATGTGCCCGCCCCCGGGAGGCGTGCTCGTGTGCTTCTCGGCCCAGATCGCCAGCTGCTGCAGGACGGGGAGGAGGTCCGCGGCAGCCTCGGTGGCGACGTACCGGTGCCGGGTGCGTCCGTCCCGCGCGTAGTCCGTCGTGGCGAGCAGCCCAGCCTCGACCATGGCGCGCAGGCGCCGGCTCAGGACGGCCTCGGAGATGCCCAGGTTGTCCCGCAGGCCGTCGAAGCGACCGTTGCCGTGCAGCACGTCGCGGACGATGAGCAGCACCCACGGGTCGCCGAGCACGTCCAGCGAGCGACGGACGGGACACAGCTCAGTCGACCAGTCGGACCTCAGGGGCATACGTATCGGCCTCTCCTGACTCACGTTGTCGACGCCTCCTGCCGAGGCGGTGCTAGCATACCGCGAAATAACTTCTTTGAAGAAAGCCGACTCAATGGCCCTCTCCGTCGGACCTGCCCGACCCGCGCATGACCGGCGTCGGCGGATCCACCCCGCCTGGGGCGTGGCGGCCGTCGCCTTCCTGGCGCTGATCGGGGCGGCCGGGTTCCGGGCGGCGCCCGGTGCGCTGATGGTGCCACTGCACCAGGAGTTCGGCTGGTCGACGAGCGTGATGTCGCTCGCGGTCAGCATCAACCTGCTGCTCTACGGACTGACCGCGCCGTTCGCTGCCGCGCTGATGGACCGGTTCGGCATCCGCCAGGTCGTCGCCGGCGCCCTGACCCTCGTCGCGCTCGGCGCCGGCGGCAGCGTCCTCATGACCGCATCGTGGCAGCTCCTGGTCTTCTGGGGCGTGCTGATCGGGCTGGGCACCGGGTCGATGGCGCTCGTCTTCGCCGCCGCCATCACGAACCGATGGTTCCATCGACGCCGCGGCCTGGTGATGGGCGTGCTGACGGCCGGCTCGGCGACCGGGCAGCTCATCATCCTGCCGATCGTCGCCCTGCTCGCCGAGACCGTCGGCTGGCGACCCGCCTCGCTCGTGATCGCCGCCGCCGCGATGGCCGTGGTCCCCGTCGCCTGGCTCGTGATCCGCGACCGGCCGGAGGATCGCGGCGCACTGCCCTACGGGGCGGACACGTCGTACGTCGCGCCGGCACCGGTCACCGGTGGCGCCACCCGGCGTGCCCTGGAGGGGCTCGCCTTCGCGTCCCGGCAGCGCTCGTTCTGGGCCCTCGCGGCGGCGTTCGCGATCTGCGGCGCCACCACCAACGGCCTGGTCGGGATCCACTTCATCCCCTCCGCGCACGACCACGGCATGTCCGGCACCACGGCCGCAGGTCTCCTCGCGGTCGTGGGCATCTTCGACATCGCCGGCACGGTCGCCTCCGGCTGGCTGACCGACAAGTTCGACCCGCGGATCCTGCTGGCCGCCTACTACTTCTTCCGCGGCGTGGGCCTGCTCATGCTGCCGCAGCTGCTCGCGGAGACAGTGCACCCGAGCATGGTGCTGTTCATCGTGGTCTACGGCCTCGACTGGGTCGCCACCGTCCCACCCACCGCAGCCCTGTGCCGGGAGATCTTCGGCGAGCGCGGCACGATCGTCTTCGGCTGGGTCTTCGCGTCCCACCAGGTCGGGGCGGCGATCGCGGCCCTCGGCGCCGGGGTCGTCCGGGACACCTTCGGGACCTACACCTACGCGTGGTGGGGAGGGGCGGCGATGTGCGTCCTCGCCGCCGTGCTGTCCATGGCCGTCCGCGTCGCACGCGCTGACGCGGTTACCCCGTGAGCCGGCGCGCACGCCGGGCACCGAGGTCGTTCGGACGGGTCAGTGACCGGGCCGGCGCCAGGGCTCGACCGCACTCCCCCACGCGGGGCGGTCCGTTCGGCCGGCGAACCGCTCACGCACCCTCGCGAAGCCCATCCACGTCCGCAGCCACACGTAGGCGAGGCCCAGCAGCACGATCGGCCAGATCTCCAGACCCGTGAGCCCGGCCAGGACGACCAGGAGCAGGAGCACCGGCAGCACGGGAGGCGCCGACCGGCTCCTGCGGCCCTTGGTCGCACCGCGCTGCGCCGCGGGCGGCGTGGCCGGTCGCAGGGACTGAAGACCAGGTAGGTCGGCGAAGAGCGGCGCCAGGTCCGAGCGGGTCCGCGCCCGCCACGCCACGTCGGCGCGGTCGTCGAACTCCTCCTTGGTGAGCCGGCCCGCGGCGTAGTGCTCGCCGAGCGCGGTCACCGCGGCATCGCGCTCGAGGTCGCCGATCCGCAGCTCAGGCCGGTTCACTCCGGCTCCCCCTCGGCCAGGAGCCCGTAGAGGCGACGCCGGGTGTCGGCGAGGATCTCGGCCGCCTCGGCCTGCTGCTGCCGGTTGCCCGACATCACGATCTGCCAGACCGCGGCCATCACCTGCCCGATCACCGGCTTGAGCTGGTGGGTCTCGCCCTCGTCGGTGTCGAAGGCCCGCCACGTCGCTGCGAGCTCGTCGGGGTGCTCGGCGACGTACGCCTGGCCCGCCTCCGTCAACCGCAGCACGCGCTTGCCCTCGTCCTCGGTGCCCTCCACGAGCCCCTCGTCCTCGAGCTGCTGCAGCGTCGGGTACACCGAGCCGGGGCTGGGTTTCCAGCTGCCCCCGCTGCGCTCGGCGATCTGCTGGATGACCTGGTAGCCGTTCATCGGCTGGGTCGCCAGCACGTCGAGGATCGCGGCCCGCACGTCTCCGCGCTTGGCACGTGGCGTCCGCACCTGCGACCCACCCAGACCGAACAGGCCCGCGATCCACGGCGGCGGCCCCGAGCCCCACGGCCCTCCCGGCCGGTCCGCTCCCGGCCACCCCTGGCCCCATCCGTTGCCGTGCATCCGCGTCTCCCTCCGCTCGTTCCCCGGTCCGACCAGGCCCCAAGGGCGAGTCGGTGCGACATGTCGACGATATATCGCCGACAGTCGCCGTTCCAGACTCTGCACGCGCTCGTCCAGACGCCGCCCGGTGTGTGTCGGGCGCCATCGACGGTCGGCCCGTCGTCCCGGCGCGTCGCAGGCGGGCAGTCGCGGGCGCGGCTCTAGCGTGGGGGGCTATGTCCTTCGACCGCTACGGCTCCGACGTGCTCAACACCGACTGGCGTGCCCCCCGGCGCGGAAGGTCGGTCGAGATCGAGGCGGACAAGGGCCTGGTCGTCGAGGAGGTCACCACCGACTGGTGCGGTGAGATCGTCGCCGTCGACCGGGACCTCATGACGGTCACGCTCGAGGACCGACGCCGCAAGCGTCGTACGTTTCCCCTAGGCCCCGGCTTCCTGCTCGAGGGCGTGCCGGTGATCCTCAAGCCGCCCACCCGCAAGGGCCCGGCGCGCAAGACCCACACCGCGTCGGGCTCGATCGCCGTGCCCGGGACCAAGGCCCGGGTCGCCCGGGCGAGCCGGATCTTCGTCGAGGGCCGTCACGACGCCGAGCTGGTCGAGAAGGTCTGGGGTGACGACCTGCGCGTCGAGGGCGTCGTCGTGGAGTACATCGAGGGCGTCGACGACCTCGCCGAACAGCTGCGCGACTTCCGGCCCGGCCCGGAGCGCAAGGTCGGCATGCTCGTCGACCACCTCGTGGCGGGTTCCAAGGAGAGCCGGATCGCGCAGTCGGTCGCCAAGAGCCCGGTCGGCAGGCACGTCTTGATCGTGGGCCACCCGTTCGTCGACATCTGGCAGGCCGTCAAGCCCGACCGTCTCGGCATGGACAAGTGGCCGGCGATCCCCCGCAACGTGGAGTGGAAGCGGGGCGTGTGCCAGAGCCTCGGCTGGCCACACCGTGACCAGGCCGACATCGCGCGGGCGTGGAAGCACATCCTGTCGAAAGTTCAGTCGTACGCCGACCTCGAGCCTGCCCTCCTGGGTAGGGTCGAGGAGCTGATCGACTTCGTCACCGTCGACTGAGGAGAGGCCATGTCCATGCCACCGACCCCACCCCCACCGGGTGGCGGGTACCACTCGGGTCCGGGCGCGCCGGCAGGACCGACCCCGGACGAGCGCAACTGGGCGCTGGCAGCACACATCGGCTCCCTCGTGGCCGCCTGGTTCGCGATGGGTTTCATCGCCCCGCTGCTCGTGCTGCTGATCAAGGGCAAGGACTCCCCCTTCGTGCGCCGGCACGCGGTGGAGTCGCTGAACTTCCAGATCTCGCTGCTGATCTACCTGGTCGCCACCGCGATCCTGTGGCTGATCGTGATCGGCATCTTCCTGACGATCGCGGTCGGCATCTTCGCCCTGGTCGTGATCATCATGGCCACCATGGCTGCCTCGAACGGTCAGGACTACCGCTATCCCCTGAACATCCGCATCATCACCTGACCGCCGACCCGGCTCTTGCACAACCCGTATGGGGTCACGGTTGTTGACCCCTGAACGCGATCCCACCTGCACACACGCCGGGTCAGCTGGATCTGACCTCCACCCACGCCGGGTCGCGGTCAGGGCAGGAGCGCCCGAACGACTGCGTCGGCCAGCAGACGTCCCCGCAGGGTGAGCACGACCCGCTCCCGGGCGAGCGCCTCGGCCGAGACGACGCCGTCCGCGACCTGAGCCGGCAATGCCGCACGTCCAGCCTCGTCGAGCACGCCGACCGGCACCCCCTCACGCAGGCGGACACGCAGCAGCACGTCCTCGACGCGCCGGGTCTCCGCGTCGAGCACCTCACGACCGTGGGCGGGACTGACCCCCTCGGCGAGCCGGGAGGCGTAGGCCGCCGGGTGCTTGACGTTCCACCACCGCACGCCGCCGACGTGGGAGTGCGCACCCGGACCGACCCCCCACCAGTCGGCGCCGGTCCAGTACAGCTCGTTGTGGGCACACCGGGTCGTGTCCGACCGGGCCCAGTTGGAGACCTCGTACCACCCCAGGCCGGCCTGCTCGAGCACCTCGTCGGCGAGGAGGTACTTGTCGGCCAGGTCGTCGTCGTCCGGCACCGGCACCTCGCCGCGGCGCATCCGCCGGGCGAGCGCGGTGCCTTCCTCCACGATCAGGGCGTACGCCGACAGGTGGTCCGGCGCGCTTGCCAGCGCACTGTCGAGAGAGGCCCTCCAGTCCTCGAGGCTCTCCCCCGGCGTGCCGTAGATCAGGTCGAGGCTCACCTCGTCGAAACCCGCCTCACGCGCCCACGCGACCACGTCGGGCACCCGGCGCGGGTCGTGGGTCCGGTCGAGCACCTCGAGCACGTGCGGCACGGCCGACTGCATACCGAACGAGATCCGGTTGATGCCGCCCTCGCGCAGCACGGCGAGCTCGGCGGGACCGACGCTGTCGGGGTTGGACTCCGTGGTGACCTCCGCGCCGTCGGCGAGGCCGAACTCCTCGTCGACCACCGCGACGATCCGGGTCAGGTCCTGCGGCGGGAGGATCGTCGGCGTACCCCCACCGAAGAAGACCGTCGACACCGGTACGCCGCGCTCGCCGAGGACCTTGCGGGCCAGGCGGATCTCCTCGACCGCGTCGTCGGCGTACGACGCCCGCGACGCCCCGCCACCGAGCTCGGAGGCGGTGTAGGTGTTGAAGTCGCAGTAGCCGCACCGCACCCGGCAGAACGGGACGTGGACGTAGAGGCCGAAGGGGCGCTCGCCGAGCGAGGCGAGGGCGGGGCCGGGAAGGGCGCCGTCGGGCGGGGCGGGATCCCCGTCGGGGAGGGCGGAGGGCACTGGTCCATGCTAGGCAACCCCGCCAACGCGCCCGGGACGACGCCCGGGCACGACGAAGGCGCCGCCCCATCGGGGAGCGGCGCCTTCGGCCGTGCGCGGAGGATCAGTCGCGGTAGAGCGCGTCGATCTGCTCCTTGTAGTTCTCCTCGACGGCCTTGCGCTTGACCTTCATCGACGGGGTCAGCTCCCCGGACTCGATGCTGAGGTCCCGCTCGAGGACGAGGAACTTCTTGATCGTCTCCCAGCGGTTGAGGCGGCTGTTGAGCTCGTCGACGTACCCGGCCACCATCGCGCGGGCCTTGTCCGAGGTGACGATCTCCTCGTACGACGCACCCTCCATGCCGTTCTGGGCCGCCCAGCCGGCGATGCCGTCGGGGTCGAGGGTGATCAGCGCGACGCAGTAGTTGCGGTCGTTGCCGTGCACCAGGAACTGGCTGGCGTAGGGGCAGATCGCCTTGAACTGCGACTCGATCTGGGACGGCGCGATGTACTTGCCGCCCGAGGTCTTGAACAGGTCCTTCTTGCGGTCGGTGATCTTGAGGTAGCCATCCTGGTCGAGCTCACCGATGTCACCGGTGTGCAGCCAGCCGTCCCCGAGCGCCTCGGCGGTCTCCTCGGGGCGGTTGTGGTAGCCCTCCATGACGCCGGGGCCCTTGATCAGCACCTCACCGTCCTCGGCGATCTTCACCTCGCTGCCGGGCAACACCGGGCCGACGGTGCCGAACTTGTTGCGCGACGGACGGTTCACGAACGAGCCCGCCGAGGTCTCGGTGAGGCCGTAGCCCTCGAGGATCTGGATGCCGGCGGCGTTGAACCACTCGGCCACCTCGCGGTTCAGCGCGGCCGCGCCCGAGATGAAGAACCGGACCCGGCCACCGAAGCGCTCGCGGATCTTGGAGAAGACCAGCTTGTCGAACAGCCCGTGCTGCTTGGCGAGCAGGAAGGGCACCGGCTTGCCCTCGCGCTTGAGCCGGTCGACCTCGAGGCCCACCTGGAAGGCCTTGTTGAAGATCTTCTCCTTCAGGCCGCCCTCGGCCTTCTGCATGAGGACGATCCGGTCGTGCGCCTTCTCGAAGATCCGGGGGGCAGCGCCCATGAAGGTCGGCCGGACGATCCCGGTGTTCTCCACGATCTTCTCGACGCGACCGTCGACGGCGGTGGCGAACCCGATCGCCAGCTGGGTGGAGAGCAGCACCTTGCCGAACGAGTGCGCCATCGGCAGCCAGAGGAACTGCAGGTCGTCCTCGGTCAGGATGCCCAGCGCCTGGATGGCCGCGCCCTCGTAGGTCCACGACGAGTGGCGCAGCCGCACGCCCTTCGGGCGGCCGGTCGTGCCCGAGGTGTAGATCAGGGTGGCCAGCGCGTCGGGCCGGGTCTCGGCGACCCGCTTCTCGACCACGTCGGGCTCCTCGGCCAGGAGCTCCTCGCCGAGGCGCTCCAGGTCGTCGAGCCCGATGATCCAGTCGCCGTCGGTCCGGCCGTCGAACACGACCACCTTGGACAGGTGCGGCAGCTCGCTGCGGTGCGCAGCGACCTTGGCTACCTGCTCGTCGTCCTCGGCGAAGACCACCCGGCACTCGGAGTCGGCGAGGATGTAGGCCACGTCGTCGTCGATGGTCGACGGGTAGACGGTGGTCGTGGCGGCACCGGCGGACATGATCGACAGGTCCGCGAGGATCCACTCGAAGCGGGTGGCGGAGGCGATCGCGATGCGTTGCTGAGGCTCGACACCGAGGGCCACGAGACCCGCGGCGACTCGGGTGACTCGGTCGCCGGTCTCCTTCCAGGTGACCGACACCCACTCGTCACCCTGAGGGAACCGGTAGGCCTCTCGGTTCGGGCTCTTCTCCACGCGGTCGAAGAACTGACGACCGACGTTGGGGGGACGGTTCTCGATCACGCTGAGGTCTTGACTGACCGTGCTCTGCGACATCGCTCTCCCTGTTCGGACCTACGCGACGCACCGGGCGCCGGCAGGGGGTGTTCACGTGTTGCGACACAACGTAGAACAGATGGCTACTTCGCGGTAGGTTTCGCGCGCCCAATGGGATGGTTTCGCAACACACCAGTCCTGGGCTTTACCTTGGAGCGGCCCCGTCGGCCCGATTCGCGTGCAGACAGCAACCGTCTCGGTTCTCCCTGGCGACACCCTCAGGGCAGGTTGACGTAGCCGTTCCGCGACTTCCACAGGAAGTACTTCTCGAACCCGAGCTTCATCAGGTGCGCCTGCGGCCCGGGGATCAGCACGCCGTGCTTGCGCGGCGGCAGCATCTTGTCGGCGAGGATGATGACACCGTTGTTGCCGGCGTCCATCACGCACACCGCCTTGATGTCGCCGAAGCCCTTCGACTCGTGCGGCTCCTCCCCCCGGACCTGCGCGGCGATGTTGCTCGCGGCGGTGTGGGCCATCACCTCGGTGGGGAATCCGGTCTTGGGGATGCCGACGGGCGTGGGGGTCTGCCAGGGTACGTCGACCGCGGCGGCCACCCCAACGGCGTACACGTCGTCGTGGCCCACCGTCTGGTAGGTGTCGCGCACGTTGACGTAGCCCTTCTCGTCGGCGATCCCGTCGACCTCCTTGAGGAAGTCCTGGCCGAGGAAGGGCGGCACCACCATGCTGAAGGCGAACGGCAGCTGCTCCCCGTCACCGAGCACCATGGCGCCGTCGTCGATGTGGTCGATCGCGACGTTGATCCGCGACTCGATGCCCTCCTTCTTCAGGAAGGCGCCGAGCAGCTGCTCGCCGTGTGGCAGCCCGCCGATGCCGAAGTGGCCGAGGAACGGCTCGGAGGTGACGTAGGTGAGCCTCACGTCCTTGTGCAGGCCGTTCTTGCGCAGGTGGTAGGCGGTGTTGAAGAGGAACTCGTACGCCGCACCGAAGCAGCCCGCGCTCTGCGAGGCGGCGATGACGATGTCGCCGGGCTTCTCGAGGTAGCGCTTCCACGCCACGTGCGCCCGCTCGGCCTCCTCGAGGGTGGTGATGGTGACGGCGTTCTCCTTGAAGCCGGGAACCACGTCGTCCTTGTTGTGGTAGCCGGTGGCGATGACGAGGTAGTCGTAGCCGACTGTCTGGCCGCTGCCGTGGCTGACGGTCTTCGCCTCGAGGTTGATCCCGGTCGCCGCGGCGTGCACGAAGTCCACGTCGTGGGACTCGAAGGTAGGAGCCACCGGGAAGGTGATGTCCTCGCGCTCCCGCCGTCCGAACGGCAGCCAGATCAGGCTCGGGTTGAACAGGAAGTGGTCACCGGCGGAGACGACCGTGACGTCGACGTCGCCCTCGAGCTCGTGCTTGACCGCGAGCGCGGCGGTGAGCCCGCCGAAGTTCGATCCGAGGACGACGACCTTCTTGCGCATCAGTGCCTCCTGGCGTCCCGGACGACCCCGTCCGAGGGCTCCCTGCCTCTCGGCCACTCTGTCAGCCCTGCACGGCTTTGGCCACCGTCACCATGGTCGTGATCCAGTCCCGTTCACGGGCCGTCAGTGACCGGCCGGCACGCTGGGCGTCGGCCACGCTCCACGAGGCGTCGTGCAGCGCCCGGACCACGACCCAGTCCCGGGCGCGGGGTTCGTCGAGCCCGGCCGTGTCGACGACGGTGTGGAACCTCAGACGTACGGCGTCCCGCACACCGCCGGCGGCGACCACCTCGTCCCACCGGTTCCACAGCAGCGGCGCGACCTCGTAGTGCGGGTCGCCCGACATCGGCTTGGGGTCGATCACCAGCCACGGCTCGCGCTCGGCGGCCAGCACGTTCTCGTAGTGCAGGTCGCCATGGATCATCGTGCCGGTGGAGGTTTCGTCGGTGACGAAGGACCGGGCCAGGGCGATGGCCTGCTCGACCAGGCGTCGCGGCATCGGAGCGTCCCTCGCCATCTCGGCGAGACCGTCGTTCCAGCGCTCGACGTACGCCGTCAGCGACCGCAGCTGGGGAGGCGCCGGCACGTGGAGACGACCGTAGAGACCGGCGACGACCTCGCACGCCTCGACGTCCCCCAGGGCGCCGAGGTCCTCGGGGTGCAGGCGCTCGAGCAGCATCGCCCGGCGCCGCGGGTCCGCCCGGACCAGGCGCACGGCGCCGTTCCCGGCCCACCGCTGGAGCGCGAGGTGCTCGTGCTCGCTCTCGTCGTCGGGCAGGGCTACCTTGAGGACGACGGGCCGCCCCGACGAGGTACGCACCGGCACGACCAGGCTGCAGAAGCCGTGCATCGGGTCGCCGTCGACCGACAGCGACCACTCGTCGAGAGCGTCGGCCGTCGTGCGCGGCAGGGAGGTCAGCCACGCCTCCCACTCGGGGCCCAGCCGGGACTGCGCGGCGAGACCGGCCGGGATCTCGAACGGCAGCACGCCCCGAGCGTACGCGGCGCGGCCGATCACGAGGGTACGCAGGAAACCTGTTACCTCCGCCGGCGATCCCGCCGTGGGAAGGAACAGGTCACCATGGGAGGTCGTGGCCCGACTCCGGACTCAGAGCGCGCCCTGGTCGGCTACTTCTTCGCCTTGTCCTTGCCGCTGTCGGAGGTCGAGAGCGCGGCGATGAAGGCCTCCTGGGGCACCTCGACCCGGCCGACCATCTTCATCCGCTTCTTGCCTTCCTTCTGCTTCTCGAGCAGCTTGCGCTTGCGGGTGATGTCACCGCCGTAGCACTTGGCGAGCACGTCCTTGCGGATCGCCCGAATGGTCTCGCGGGCGATCACCCGAGCACCGATGGCAGCCTGGATCGGCACCTCGAACTGCTGGCGCGGGATGAGCTCACGGAGCTTCCCGGCCAGCGCCACGCCGTAGGAGTACGCGTGGTCGCGGTGCACGATCGCGCTGAACGCGTCGACAGGCTCCCCCTGCAGCAGGATGTCGACCTTGACCAGGTCGGCGGCCTGGTCACCGGTCGGTTCGTAGTCGAGGGATGCGTAGCCCTTGGTGCGCGACTTCAGCTGGTCGAAGAAGTCGAACACGATCTCCGCCAGCGGCAGGGTGTAGCGCATCTCCACCCGGTCCTCGGACAGGTAGTCCATGCCCTGGAGCTGTCCGCGCTTGGACTGGCAGAGCTCCATGATCACGCCGATGTAGTCGCTCGGGCTGAGGATCGTGGCGCGTACCACCGGCTCGCGGACCTCGGCGATCTTCCCGCCCGAGGGGTACTCGCTGGGGTTGGTGACCGTGAGCCGGCTGCCGTCCTCCATGACGACCTCGTAGACCACGTTGGGCGCGGTCGAGATCAGCTCGAGGTTCGACTCGCGTTCGAGCCGCTCGCGGACGATCTCCATGTGCAGGAGGCCGAGGAAGCCGCAGCGGAAGCCGAAGCCCAAGGCACCGGAGGTCTCCGGCTCGTAGGCCAGCGCGGCGTCGTTGAGCTGGAGCTTGTCCAGCGCGTCGCGCAGCGTCGGGTAGTCGTCGCCGTCGATCGGGAAGAGCCCGGCGAACACCATCGGGTTGGGGTGCTTGTAGCCGCCGAGCGGCTCGGTCGCCCCGTGGACCTGGCTGGTGACGGTGTCACCGACGCGCGACTGACGCACGTCCTTCACGCCGGTGATGAGGTAGCCGACCTCGCCCACACCGAGGTCGCCGGCCTTGACCGGCTCCGGCGAGATCACGCCCACCTCGAGCATCTCGTGGACCGCCCCGGTCGACATCATCTTGATCTTGTCGCGGTGGGACAGCTTGCCGTCGATCACCCGGACGTAGGTCACCACGCCGCGGTAGGTGTCGTAGACGGAGTCGAAGATCAGGGCGCGCGGCGGGGCGTCGGCGTCACCGACGGGGGGCGGGGTCTGGCGCACGATCTCGTGCAGCAGCGCCTCCACGCCCATCCCGGTCTTCGCCGAGACCTGCAGCACGTCTGCGGGGTCGCAGCCGATGATCCCTGCGAGCTCGGCGGCGTACTTCTCCGGCTGCGCCGACGGCAGGTCGATCTTGTTGAGGACCGGGATGACCTGCAGGTCCGCGCTCAGGGCGAGGTAGAGGTTCGCCAGCGTCTGCGCCTCGATCCCCTGGGCCGCGTCGACGAGCAGCACGGCAGCCTCGCACGCCTCGAGCGACCGGGACACCTCGTAGGTGAAGTCCACGTGGCCCGGGGTGTCGATCATGTTGAGCACATAGGTGCCCGGCTCGACGCCCTCGACGCCCTCCCCCACCGTCCACGGCATCCGGACTGCCTGGCTCTTGATCGTGATGCCGCGCTCGCGCTCGATGTCCATCCGGTCGAGGTACTGCGCCCGTGCGCTGCGCTCGTCCACGACACCGGTCAGCTGCAGCATCCGGTCCGCGAGCGTCGACTTGCCGTGGTCGATGTGCGCGATGATGCTGAAGTTGCGGATGACCGAGGGGTCGGTCTGGCCCGGCTTGGGGGCCGAGGGGGCAGAGCTCTTGGACACGAACGACTTTCCGTTGCTGGGACGAGGTGCGGAACCGCCATTGTTCCACGGCGTCGGAGCGCCCAAGGACACGCCGGGAATCCGGTCGTCCGAACCGCCCGGCGCCGTACACAATGGGGCCGCATGAGCCCGATCGTCTCGAGGACCCCCACCCTGGGGAGCCCGATCCCGCACGGCCGGACCGCCCGCCGGGTCGAGTGGCCGCTGCTCCCGCCGGCGCTCCGGGCCACGATCGAGCGCCGGATCGGCTCGCGCGTGGTCTCTGCCGACAGCGCAGGTCCGGGGTTCACGCCCGGTTTCGCCTCGGTGCTGACCTGCGCCGACGGGTCGAGGCACTTCGTGAAGGCGGCGAGCAAGAAGGCCCAGCGGATGTTCGCAGACGCCTACCGCGAGGAGGTCCGCAAGCTGGAGGCGCTGCCCGCGGGCCTGCCCGTGCCCCGGCTGCTGTGGGCACTCGAGGACGACCTGTGGGTGGTGCTGGAGACGGAGTACGTCGCCGGCGAGATGCCCCCGAGACCGTGGGCCCCGGACGCGCTGGACGCCTGCCTCGACGCGCTCGAGGTGGTCGCCGACCGGCTGACTCCTCCGCCGATGCCGCTGCGCCCCTTCGTCGAGGAGTTCGAGGAGTTCGTCGCGAGCTGGGACCACGTCCGCCGCGCGACCCCCGACCTGCCGCACCTGGCCGAGGCCGAGGAGCTCGCCTCGGGGTTCCGCGAGGCCACGGCCGGGCAGACCCTCGTCCACACCGACGCACGCGACGACAACTTCCTGCTGACCGCGGACGGGGCCCTGCTGTGCGACTGGAACTGGCCGGTCGCGGGGGCGGCCTGGATCGACACCGTCGGGCTGCTGATCTCGGCGCGTGGGGACGGGGTCGACGCCGACGACCTGCTGGCGCGCCGCCGACTGACCCGGGACGTCCCCACCGACCACATCGACAGCTACCTCGCGCTGTTGGCGGGATACTTCATGGAGCGGCGCGAGCAGCCCGTGCCCAACTCCTCGCCCTACCTGCGCGTGCACCAGGACTGGTACGCCCGTGCGACCTGGGCCTGGCTGTCGGAACGGCGCGGCTGGACCTGAGGCTCCCGGGCCGCCGCGCTCGATTTGAGGCTGCCGCTCGGCCGCTGGTATCGTTGCCCCTCGCGTGTCCGGCCGGTCCAGGCTGCGCGCACACAGACCAACACCGCACCAGACCAGACGAGGCGCAAACCTAGTGGCGAACATCAAGTCCCAGATCAAGCGCAACCGCCAGAACGAGGCCGCGCACGAGCGCAACAAGGCCGTGAAGTCGGCGGTCAAGTCGGCCATCCGCAAGTTCCGCGAGGCCGCTCAGGCTGGTGACGTCGAGAAGGCCCAGGAGCTGGCCAAGGTTGCCGGCAAGAAGCTCGACAAGGCCGCCTCCAAGGGCGTCATCCACAAGAACCAGGCTGCCAACAAGAAGTCGGCCATCGCCAAGAAGGCCGCCTCTCTCTGAGGCATCAGCCGGGGCTCCGCGACCGAGCGGAGACCGGCCGTGCAGGCGCCGTCCCGTCGGGGCGGCGCCTTTCTGCGCGCCCGGCGGGAGACATGATCCGGCCGTGAGGCACCCCTGACCGGTGATCCCCGTCCCAGGAGGGTCAGCGACTCGCCCTGGCCTCGGTCACCGTGATGACCATGCGCTCCAGGGCGTACGACGCGTCGCTGGCCGCCCCCTTGACATCGGCATCGGCCTGGGCGACGGCGCGGATCGCGTGCACCAGCCCCACATCCTCCCAGCCGCGGACCTGCTCGCGCAGCGTCCGGAGCTTCCAGGGCGGCACCCCGACCTCACGGGCCAGGTCGCCCTCGCGCAGCCCGCGCGGAGCGCTCTTGTACTTGGCGAGGCCACGAAGTCCGCTGGCGAAGGCGCTCGTGACCAGCACCGGCGCGGTGCCGTTGTCGAGCGCCCAGCGCAGCTCCTCGAGCGCCTTGGCGGTCCTGCCGTAGATCGCGTGGTCGGCGACGGCGAAGCCCTTCACCTCCGCCCGCCCGCCGAAGTACTTCCTGACCACGTCGGCGGTGAGCGGCTGGCCGGCGAAGTCGTTGGCCAGCTGGTGGCAGGCGCCGGCGAGGGCCCTCAGGTCGTGCCCCACCGCCTGGACCAGGAGTTCCGCGGCGTCCTCGGCGATGCGGACGCCGTGGGAGCGGCTCTCCGCGGCGACCCAGCGGGCGTACTCGCTCGGCTTGAGAGCGGTGGACCTCACCTCGGTGACGGGACCGAGCTTGCGCAGCTTCGCCAGGAGGCCGGACCCCTTCTGCCCGCCCGAGTGCACCAGCACCAACCCCACGTCCTCCGCCGGGGAGGCGGCGTACCCCAGCAGCCCGTCGTGGGTGTCGTCGGGGAGGTCCTCGAGTCCACGGACGACCACGCAGCGGATGGCGGAGAACAGCGACGGCGCGGCGAGGTCGGCCAGCGCACCCATCGAGAGCTGGTCGGCCGTCGTCTCGCTGACCTCGGACTCCTCGTCGGCGTGACGGACCGCCTGGAGTACGGCGGCGACCGCCCGCTGGTTGAGCAGCTCCTCGGGACCGGTCACGAGGGTGACGTGCCCCAGGACGTCGGATGCCTTCGGGGTTGCCATGGTGGGCACAGCCTGCCACACGCCGCCGACACCTCTGGCGTGCGTACTCATCACGGTCCTGGGTAGGTGGTGGCGAGGACGCTCCCCCACCCGAAGGAGACCGATGGCCCCGGACCTGATCGCCGGCCGCTACCGCGTCGTGCGCCCGGTCGGACGGGGCGGCATGGGCACGGTGTGGCTGTGCCGCGACGAGGTCCTCGGGCGTGAGGTGGCGGTCAAGCAGATCGGCCTCTTCCCCGGCGAGTCCGTACCCGACCAGCGACGCGCCCTCCGTGAGGCGAGGTCGTCGGCAGCCCTGAACCACCGCAACGTGGTCTCGGTCTTCGACGTGGTGGACCCCGGGCAGAGCGAGGACGGCCACGCGTGGCTGGTGATGGAGTACGTCCCCTCGCGAACCCTCCGGGAGGTCACCCAGCAGGACGGTCCGCTCGACCCGAGCCGCGTCGCCCGGATCGGCGCACAGGTGGCCGAGGGCCTCGTCGCCGCCCACGACGCCGGGATCGTCCACCGCGACGTGAAGCCGGGGAACATCCTGGTCACCGACGAGGACATCGCGAAGATCACCGACTTCGGCATCGCGCGGGCTCTCGAGGGCGACGAGCTGACCCGCACCGGCCTGGTCACCGGCACCCCGTCGTACTTCTCCCCCGAGCTCGCCCGCGGGGAGGATCCCGGGGTCGAGGCGGACGTCTACGCGCTCGGTGCCACCCTGTACGGCGCCGTGGAGGGTCGACCGCCGTACCCCGAGCAGCGCAACCCGATCGCCCTCCTGCAGACGATCGCCGCGGAGGAGCCCCCACCGCCGACACGGGCCGGCCCGCTGACGACCCCGCTGTCGCGGATGATGGACCGCGACCGGCGAAGCCGCTGGACCATGGCCGACGCCGCGGGCGCCCTGCGCAGGGTCGCCGAACGGGGTGGCGCCGAGCCGGAGGACACCGCCGTCATGGCGGCACCGGCGGCCCCCTGGCCGACCGAGCGCCGGTCACCCGAGAGGCGGCCCGCTGCGGCGGCCTCGGCCACGACCGGGCGGGGTGACCTCGGCGCGAAGGAGCAGGACCACGCCCGGCGCCGCGGGCTGCCCTGGGCTGCCCTGGCCGTGCTGCTCCTGGTCGTCGGGCTCGGCATCGGGGCCTTCGCGCTCACCGGCGACGAGGAGCCCGGCGCCGGACGCGAGGACACCCCGGCTGCCCCGGCAGCCACGCAGGAGCCCGAGGCGACACCGTCCGAGACCGCACCGTCGGAGGAGCCGTCGGAGGAGCCGTCGGCCTCGCCGGACGACGACCCGGCCGGCGACCGGGGCGAGGTGATGGAGTCCCGCGTGAGCGAGTACTTCTCCCTCGTGCCCGGCGACACCGGCACCGCGTGGGACCGGCTCGCACCCGCCATGCAGGCCCAGGGCCGTGAGGCGTACGACGACTGGTGGGCCTCGATCGACTCCGTCGACCTGCACTCGGCGCGGGCTCTGGAGGGTCAGCCGCGGGTGCAGGTCGACCTCACCTACCGCTTCGCCGACGGCCGGGCCACGCGCGAGACCCAGGTGCTCACGCTGGAGGACTCCGACCGTGGTCATCTCATCGCCGACGACGAGGTGCTGAGCTCCCGCACGGTCAGCTGACCGTCCTGGGACAGCACCGCGATGTCGCCGGCCTCGTCGGTGCGTCGCACGATCGTGCCGGCGTCGTCCAGCACCCGCATCGTCTCCGCCGCGGGGTGGCCGTAGCCGTTGTCCCGGCCCACGGACACGAGCGCCAGCCGGGCCCGCAGGTCGTGGAGGAACTGCGGGTCCTGGTGGCGACTCCCGTGGTGCGGGACCTTCAGCACGTCGACGCGCAGATCGGGCAGGCTGCGCCTCATCGCCTCCTGCGACTCCGGCTCCATGTCGCCGGTCAGCAGCAGCCGGATCCCTGTCGACTCGACGAGCAGCGCCACGCTCGCGTTGTTGGCCGGTGACCCCTCTGCCCGCGCCTGCCCGGTCGCGAACCTCCCCTGTGGGCCGACCACCTGCCACGTGAGCGAGCCGATGCGTCGTACCTCCCCGAAGGCCGGCACCCGCACCGGCACGCCGGCCGCGAGAGCCGAGGAGACCACCTGGTCGGCGGAGGTCGCCGGCTCCGCGAGCGCCGTCACCAGGACCTCCCCCGGTGGCCGCTCCTCGAGCAGCGCCGGCAGTCCCGCGACGTGGTCGTCATGGAAGTGGGTCAGCACGACCGAGACCACCTCCCGCACCTCGAGCCGGTCCAGGCACCGGTCGAGCAGCTCGGGCTCGGGCCCGACGTCGACGACGAGCACCCGGCCGTGCCCGGCGTTGAGCACCAGCCCGTCGCCCTGCCCCACGTCGCACGCGACCATCACCCATCCGTCGGGCGGCCAGCCGGGACTGGGCGTCGGGAGTACGACGGACGCGCACATCACGCAGGAGGCGGCCAGAGCACGCCGGCGGCCCCGCAGCACCCACGGCATCACCAGAGCCAGCAGGACGCACAGCACGCTCAGGACCGCGACCGCTACGGCGCCCTTCGACCACCCCACAGCGGCCGTGGGCAGGCCCGCGCTCTGCCCTGCGACCGTGGTGATCCACCACGCCGACCACCCGGCGAGGCGACCGAGGAGCAGCCCGACCGGCTCGAGGACGAGGACGACCAGCCCGCCGGCGAGCCCCAGCACGGTGGCCGGCCCGACCGCGGGGGCGACGACCATGTTCGCGGCCACCGCGACCAGGCTGACCTGGCCCGAGATCGCCGCGACGACGGGCGTGCAGGCCAGCTGGGCCGCCAGCGGGACCGCCACCGCCTCGGCGAGCCAGCGCGGCAGCCATCGGCAGAGGGCGTCTCGCCACGGGGGCCCGAGGAAGAGGATCCCGGCCGTGGCCAGGGCAGACAGCACGAAGCCGACCGACATCGCCAGCCAGGGCTGCACGAGAAGGAGCACCACCACCGCCACCCCGAGCGCCCGGACCCCCTTCTCCCGTCCGCCGCTGGCCATCCCGACCAGCGCCACCGAGCCCATCGTCGCGGCGCGCACCACGCTGGGCTCGGTGCGGGCGAGCAGGACGAACCCGAGAACGCCGAGGATGCCCACGACGACGAGACCGCGAGCACGCACCCCGCACCAGCGGGCCACGATGAGCAGGAAGCCGACGACCAGGGTCAGGTTGGTTCCGGACACCGCCAGCAGGTGCGTCAGCCCGGAGGCCCGGAAGTCGGTGACCAGGTCCTCGGGCATGCCCCGGTCGTCACCCACGACCAGCGCCGGCACCAGTGTCCGCTCACCCGGTCCGGCGCCCGCCACGGCGCGCCGGATCCCCTGTCGCACAGCGGCCGCCCCGTCGAGCACGTCTGGGGCGGGTCGCACCAGCTCCGGCGGCCTGCTCGTCGAGAGGACCGCGGCCAGGTCCCCGCCGTCGGGAGGGGCTGTTCGACCCTCGACCCGGACCAGCGACCCGATCTCGGTGCCCGACCAGGACTCGTCGCCGACCAGCAGCACCGGCAGCCGCGCCTGGTACGTACGCCCGCGACCTGTGGACTCGACGGTCGTGGCGCGCACCAGCACGAACGGCTCGTACTCTCCCTGCCTCAGCATCGGGTCGGACGTGACCAGGACGACCGCGGTCACGAACGCACGGTCCTCGGCGAGCGACCGCATCGCGCTGGCGTCGAGAGCCTCGACCCGTAGCATCGCCGACCCCGCGACGGCCGCTCCGGCCAGCAGCCAGGCCGCACCCACGACCGTCGACCGTCCGCGCCGCCGGCGCACCACCAGCCCCACCGCGGCGACCACCGCGACCCCGCCCACCACCCACCATGGCAGGAGGAAGCCCGCGAGGGCACCAGCCCAGGAGACCACCGCGAGGAGCACCATCCGAAGGTCCGGACCGGGCACGGAGGGTGCGGGCCCCGTGGTCACAGGGTGACGTGTGGCGCGATCTCGGCGAGCGTCTTCTCGCCGATGCCGGAGACCTCCATCAGCTCGTCGACCGAGGTGAACGGCCCGTGGTCGGTGCGCCACTGCAGGATCGCCGAGGCGGTGACCGGACCGACACCCGGCAGCTCCTCGAGCTCGGACTGGCCGGCGGTGTTGATGTTGACCAACGCGCCCGACGTCGAGGCGCCTGCGCCGCCGGGCGTGGGCGCCGACGCCGCGGGAGGGGCCACCCCGCCCGGCGGCGGCACCCCCACGACGATCTGCTCGCCGTCGACCAGCAGCCGCGCGAGGTTGAGAGTGGTGAGGTCGACTCCACGGCGGACCCCGCCGGCCGACTCGATCGCGTCGACCACCCTCGAGCCCACGGGGAGCGTGGCGATCCCGGGCCGCCGGACCTTCCCGGCCACGTCCACCACGACCGTCGCCGGACCCACGGATCCGTCCCCGCTCGGCGCGGTCGCGAGGGACCCCGCCGTCGGGGTGACCAGAGCCGGGGCGCTGGCCTCCCCCGCACCCGGGCTGGCCTCCACCAGCGCCTCCCCGCGCACCGGGAGGACCGTCGTGGTGCCCTGGGCGCGCACGACCCACCAGGCGGTGAGACCGAGGGCGACCGCCACCATCACGGCCACGACGGTGAGGTGGCTCTGCCCCAGCCCGACCCGGCCCTGCAAGGTCGGCGGCAGCCGGTCCCGCACCCACCCCCCGGCCCTGTTCGCCATGCTGACCGGTCGTCGCGCGTGACGCCCCGGTCGGCCGGGCACGACTGGAGGCACCTCCCCGTGCCGGCCGGGACCGCCGACCTCGGCACCGGCCTCGTCGGGCACGTCGACCTCGAGACCCGCCCCACCGCGGTCAGCCGGCTGCCCGGCGGTCTCCCGCAGCTCGGCGAGCTCGGCGCCCAGCAGCTCCAGCCGGCGTCGGGCGATCGCGGCGATCTCGTCCTGGGCGGTCCTGCGGGGGCGCATGACCCGAACCTAGAAAGGCCGCCACCCCGGAGGAAGGAACGATCAGCCGCCTGTGGACGACCCGCCGGCGTCGTACTCCTGTGGGCGCGGGGCGACCATCACCGCGACCATGCCGGGACCGACGTGGGCGCCGATGACCGCCCCCACCTCGCCGAGGACCACCTCTCTGCCCTCGAGGTGCTCGGCCAGCCGCTGCGTGAGGTGCTCGGCGAGCTGCGACGCCCTGTCGGGGTTGGCCAGGTGCGCGACCGCGACATCGACCTTGTGGCCGTCCGCTGCCGCCACCGCGAGCTCCTCGAGACGGTTCAGCGCGCGACCGGCGGTGCGGACCTTCTCGCGCATCTGGACGTGCCCGTCCTTCAGCTGCAGCAGCGGCTTGACGGCGAGCGCCGAGCCGAGGAGTGCTGCGGCGGGGCCGATCCGCCCGCCGCGGCGGAGGTACTCCAGGGTGTCGACGTAGAACAGCGAGGTCGTTTCCGCCGTGCGTCGTCGCACGACCTCGGCGGCGTCCTGTGCCGTCCCGCCGGCCGCGAGGACCTCCGCGGCCGAGACCACCGCGAAGCCGGTCGCCATCCCCAGGGCCCGGGAGTCCACCGTGACCACCGGCACCGAGGACTCGCGCGCCGCGAGCTGGGCGGACTCGTAGGTCCCGCTCAGCTCGCTCGACAGGTGGACCGAGACGATGCCGGTGGCCCCCGAGGCGGCAGCCTTCTCATACACCTCCAGCATCGCCGCCGGGGAAGGCCGTGACGTGTTCACCGGCGTCCACTCCCGCAGCGCTGCGGCGACCGTCTCCGCGGTCGCGCCGCCCTCGACGCCCTCGTCGTACGACGTCGCGCCGACCACCACCTGCAGCGGGACGACGATGATGTCGTACCGCTCCACCACCTCGACCGGCAGCGAGGCCGTCGAGTCGGTGACGAGTGCGATGGAGGACATGGCCGGAAGGCTACCCTCCGGCACCCGGTGCGGCGTGACCCTCCGGCAGCGTGGACATGGGGGTGGACATGGGGTACGGCGGCGGCGGGTACGGTCGCAGGACCGCCAGAACCGTCGAGGAGAGGATCCCCATGCGCGTCGTCATCGCCGGAGGTCACGGCCAGATCGCCCTGCTGCTCGAGGAGCGTCTCAGCGGGCGCGGCGACCAGCCGGTCGGCATCGTCCGCAACCCCGACCACGTGGCCGACCTCGAGCAGCGTGGGGCCGAAGGAGTGGTCCTCGACCTCGAGCAGGCGGGGGTCGAGGAGCTCGCCTCCGTGCTGGACGGCGCCGACGCGGTGGTCTTCGCCGCCGGGGGCGGACCCGGCTCGGGGACGGCGCGGAAGGAGACCGTGGACAAGAACGCCGCGATCCTGCTCGCCGACGCCGCTGAGCGGGCCGGCGTCCGTCGCTACCTGATGGTGTCGTCGATGGGCACCGACCGGGCCGATCCCGACAGCGACGACGTGTTCCAGGTGTACCTCCGCGCCAAGGCGGCCGCCGATGCGGATCTGCGCTCGCGCGATCTCGACTGGACGATCGTCCAGCCGGGCCGGCTCACCGACGAGCCCGGGACCGGCCGGGTCAGCCTCGACCCCTCCGCGGAGCCCCGCGAGATCCCCCGTGCCGACGTCGCGCACGCCCTCGAGGCCGCGCTCGACCGGCCCGCCACCTACCGCAAACAGCTCACCCTGCTCAGCGGCCCCGACCCCGTCGAGGAAGCCTTCGTCGCCCTGCCCTGACGTGGAGGAAGCAGCTCCGGCGTGCGCCGGGTGAGACGCGGCCGGAGCCGGGGGCCAGCGGAAGCCTCAAGCGGCGTTCGCAGGCAGAGTGGCGGTCAGCGGCAGAGAAGACGCGGATGCCGCCAGCGACGCTGGCGCCCGGCGCAGGTTGCGCGGTCCCGACCCAGGAGCGGGTCAGCTCGCGACGATGTTGACCAGCTTCGGCGCCCGCACGATCACCTTGCGAACCGTCTTGCCCTCCAGAGCGCGCTGGATCACCGGCTCGGCCAGCGCCATCGCCTCCAGGTCGTCCTCGGCGATGTCTGGGCTGACCTCCAGCTTGGCGCGCAGCTTGCCCTGCACCTGCACGACCGCGGTGACGGAGTCCTGCACCAGCAGCGCCTCGTCGACCGTCGGCCAGCCGGCTCTGGCAACCGTCGGCTCGTGGCCGAGCCGCTGCCACATCTCCTCGGCGGTGTACGGCGCCACCAGCGACAGCATGATCGCCACCGTCTCCGTCGCCTCACGCACCGCCGGGTCGGCCGGGCCGCAGCCGGAGTCGATCGCCTTGCGGGTGGCGTTGACCAGCTCCATGACGCGGGCGACCACGACGTTGAACCGCTGGCTCTCCAGCAGCTGCTCGGCCTCGCGCACGGTGCGGTGGGTGACCTTGCGCAGCGCCAGGTCACCGCCGTCGAAGGGGACCGCCGGCTCGGAGGTCACGTCGCCGCTCAGGCGCCAGGCGCGCTGCAGGAACTTCAGCGACCCGCCCGGCGAGACGTCCGCCCAGTCGATGTCGTCCTCGGGCGGACCGGCGAACACCAGGGTCAGCCGGACGGCGTCGACGCCGTACTCGTCGATCATGTCGCCCAGGTTCACGCCGTTGCCCAGGGACTTGCTCATCGCCTTGCCCTGGTTGATGACCTGACCCTGGTTCAGCAGCGCCTTGAACGGCTCGACGAAGTCGACCATGCCCATGTCGTGCAGCGCCTTCGTGAAGAAGCGGCTGTAAAGCAGGTGCAGGATCGCGTGCTCGACGCCGCCGACGTACTGGTCGGCCGGCATCCACCGCCGGACGGCCTCCGGGTCGAACGGACCGTCCTCGTGGTGCGGCGAGCAGTAGCGCAGGAAGTACCACGACGAGTCGACGAAGGTGTCCATCGTGTCGCTGTCGCGCCTGGCCGGACCGCCGCAGGACGGGCAGTCGACGTTGACCCACTCCTCGGCTGCGGCCAGCGGGCTGGTCCCCTTCGGCTTCAGGTCCGCGCCCCGCAGGTCGGGCAGTACGACGGGTAGCTGGTCGTCGGGGACCGCGACCTCGCCACACGTCTCGCAGTGGACGATCGGGATCGGCGGGCCCCAGAACCTCTGCCGCGACAGCAGCCAGTCACGCAGCCGGAAGTTGACCGCGCTCGTGCCACGCCTCTCGGCCTCCAGCCGCTCCACGACCGTGGAGATGCCCGAGGTCTTGTCGGTCAGCCCGTCCAGGTCTCCGGAGTTCACGTACACCCCGTCGCCGGTGGTCGCCACGAAGGTGTCCTCCGGGTTCTCCTCGCCGGTGTCGACGACACGACGTACCGGCAGGCCGAACGTCTTGGCGAAGTCCAGGTCGCGCTGGTCGTGGGCGGGGACCGCCATGACCGCGCCCGTGCCGTAGTCGGCCAGCACGTAGTCAGCGGCCCAGACGGGGATCCGCTCGCCGTTCACAGGGTTGACCGCATAGCGACCCAGGAAGACCCCGGTCTTCTCGCGCTCGGTCGACAGGCGCTCGATGTCGCTCTCCCTGCGCACCTGCTCCAGGTAGGCATCGAACGCCTCCCGTCGCTCGGGTGCACAGATCTCGCCGGCCAGCTTCGCATCGGCCGCCACGACGAAGAAGGTGGCGCCGTACAGGGTGTCGGGACGGGTGGTGAACACCGTCACCGTGCGGCCGGCCAGCGTGCCACCGCCGGAGTCCTCGCGCGGCTCGATCTCGAAGTCGACGTGCGCACCCTCGGAGCGGCCGATCCAGTTGCGCTGCATGGCCAGGACACGCTCGGGCCAGGTGTCCTTCAACATCTCCATGTCGTCGAGAAGACGCTGGGCGTACTCGGTGACCTTGAAGTACCACTGGGTCAGCTCGCGCTTGGTGACCTCGGCGCCGCAGCGCTCGCACATGCCCTGGACGACCTGCTCGTTGGCCAGCACGGTCTGGTCGTTCGGGCACCAGTTCACCGGGCTGGACTTGCGGTAGGCCAGCCCGCGCTCGCGGAAGCGCAGGAACAGCCACTGAGTCCACCGGTAGTACTCGGGGTCGCTGGTGTGCAGCCTGCGGGACCAGTCGAAGCTGACGCCGTAGCGGCGGATCGACTCTGCCTGGGTCTCGATGTTGGCGTAGGTGTACGTCGAGGGGTGCTCGTCGCGCTTGATGGCCGCGTTCTCCGCGGGCAGGCCGAAGGAGTCCCACCCGATCGGGTTCATCACGTCGTAGCCGCGCTGCCACCAGTAGCGCGCGATCACGTCGTGGAGCGCGAAGACCTCGGCGTGACCCATGTGCAGGTCCCCGCTCGGGTAGGGGAACATGGTCAGCGCGTAGCGCCGTTCGCGGGTGCCGTCGTCAGCCGCCTCGAACGGGTTCAGGTCGTCCCAGACCTTGCGCCATCTCTCCTGCGCGGCCGCCACGTCGTAGGTCGTCGGCTCCTCTGCGTGCTGCTCGGTCATCGCCTCGTCGTCTTCCTGTCGCTCGTCGTACCTGGGGGCCGGGCACAAAAAAACCCCTCAGGCATGAGGGGTAGCCGCGCTGTCGTGAAACCTGTCAGCGCGGCCGGCTAAGAAGGAGGGTCCTCGGCACAGGCTCATCCTACCCCAGCCTGCCGGGAGCGGCCCGGGCGTATCCGTGCGGGCGGACGACTCCGGCGACGGTCGGTGGATAGGGTCGGGGCGCAGCGACGGAGACAGAGACGGAAGGCCTGAACGATGACGACATGGCTCGTGACCGGTGGTGCCGGCTACATCGGCGCCCACGTGGTGCGCGCGTTCTCCGAGCAGGGCATCGACGCGGTGGTCGTCGACGACCTGTCCAGCGGCCACGCGACGTTCGTCCCCGAGCAGGTGCCGTTCGTCGAGGGCACGATCCTCGACACCGACCTGGTGCGCCGCGCGCTGCGCGAGCACGACGTCAGGGGCGTGGTGCACCTCGCCGGGTTCAAGTACGCCGGGGTCTCGGTGGAGCAGCCGTTGCACACCTACGACCAGAACGTCACCGGCACGGTCAGCCTGCTCCGCGCCATGCAGGAGGAGGGCGTGACGAACATGGTGTTCTCCTCGAGCGCATCGGTCTACGGCACCCCCGATGTGGACCAGGTCACCGAGGACACCCGCCTCGCGCCGGAGTCGCCCTACGGGCGGTCGAAGCTGGTCGGCGAGTGGCTGATGGCCGACCAGGAGGTCGCGACGGGCCTGCGGCACACGTCGCTGCGCTACTTCAACGTGGTCGGCTCCGTCGACGACTCGATCTACGACACCAGTCCCCACAACCTCTTCCCGCTCGTGTTCGAGGCGCTGGTGTCCGGTCGCTCACCGCGCATCAACGGCGACGACTACCCCACACCGGACGGCACCTGCGTCCGCGACTACGTCCACGTCGCCGACCTGGCCCACTCCCACGTCGTGGCCGCACAGCGCCTCGAGGCCGGCGACCGGCTGGCCCGTGCCTACAACCTCGGCAGCGGCGAGGGCAGCTCCGTGCACGAGATCATGGACGCCATGGCCCGGGTCACGGGGATCGGCTTCGTGCCGGAGATCGCCCCGCGCCGCCCGGGCGACCCGGCCCGGATCGTCGCCGACGGGGAGCTCGCCGCACGGGAGCTGGACTGGAAGATGCGCCACTCCCTCGACGACATGGTCGCCGGCGCCTGGTCCGCCCGGAAGAACGCCGGCTGAGCGCGATGGCTCTCGAGACCGTCGCCTGCCCCGTCTGCGGGGGCGAGCAGCCGGCCCTCTCGCGCTACCCCGGCTACCTGTGCCGCGACTGCGTCGCGCGGGCGAGCACCGAGGACGGCCGCCGGCTGAGCCTGGTGAACACCAGCGCGAGCGGCGGCTTCGCGGCGAGGTACGCCGACAGCGGCGAGCTGTGCGAGGAGGTCACGCTCACCCACGAGGTGTACGTCGACGGGGTGCGGTGCCACGCGGACGAGGGCCGGCTCGGCGGGATCGTCGTGCTGGCCCGGCCGGACCACGATGCCCCGAGCCAGGGCGACCCACCCGTCAGCCGATGACGGGCAGGAGGCAGTCGACCTCGGTCGGCGCCCGGTAGATCTCCACGCACGGACGCGCGGGGTCGTGCACACCGAGCCGCCGGAGCTCGTCGAAGGCCGCCGCCACGTCACGGTGCACCCGGCGGTCGTCGCCGCGCAGCGCGAGCTCGAGGTAGGGACCGCCGACCAGCACGCCCATCCGCAGACCGAGCGAGTCCGGGTCGTCCTCGGCACGCATCGGCGTCGCCATCCGGTAGATCCGCTGCTCGGGAAGGACGATCGCCATCATCCGGCGGCCGCGGCGGGAGGTGAAGCGCGACTCGAACTCCGGCCAGCCGGCCTGGATCGCCTCCACGTCGAAGGACACGTCGTGGTACATGATCGGCGTGTCCTCGCGGATCATCGCGCGTACCGCACCCAGGCCGCTGGTCGGCTGCTCCTCGCGTGTCCCCGTCATGGCGCGCACGCTACGTCGCGGCTCCCCGGCGTGTCGAGAGGCCGGGCCCCGTTGGTCGCTCCGACGGAGCCCACCGGGGCGTACGGCGCCTAACGCGGTGTCGACCCGCTCGGCCGGAACGGGGCGCCGTGTCCCGGCACGACCACGCCGGCCAGCTGGAGGACCCGCTCCCTCTGCTCCCGGAGCAGCTCCCGGTCGGGCGCGTACGGGTCGTCCGCCGGGCCTTCGGCCGACCACCAGAGGTGCGTGAGCGCGTGGACGTCCTCGGGGGTGCCGACCAAGGTCGTGATGTCCTGCGGCGTGTGGCCGGGCGTGGCCAGCAACCGCACGCTGGGCGCGAGGTGCACGCCGTCGGCATCGCGGGTCCTGATGACGTCACCCTCGAGGACCCACTGGAAGTCGTGCACGGGCACCATGGGGAAGAGGGCGATGTTGACCGTGTGGTCCGGGTGGTGGTGGCTGATGACGATGTCGGTCACGTCCTCCGGCCGGACACCGAGCTCGCGCAACGGGCAGAGGATGAGATCGCGCGCTGCCACCATCCCGGGGTCCACGATGATGACCCGGTCGGCATCGCGGACCAGGCTGACCGTCCCCGCCACGTTGGGGCGCCGCGCGTAGCCCTCGACGAGGATGTCGAGCTGGGCGGTCCGTGCCAGGTTCGTCATCCGGTGACGGTAGCAGCGCACGGGTGAGCAGTGGCGACGCCCGCACCTGGTGCGATCGCCGGTCGGACGTTCGCTTGTGCGGCGTACCTCCTCGGTGACAATGGAGACATGAGCAACCCGACCGGCATGTCCGCCTCCCGCGCCGCCCTGAGCTTGCAGTTCCCGCAGTCCCTGGGCGTGTACGACGACTACGCCGACGCGCAGCGGGCCGTGGACCACCTGGCCGACCACGGGTTCCCCGTCGAGAACTGCATGATCGTGGGCACCGACCTCAAGCAGGTCGAGCGGGTCACCGGGCGGCTGACGACCGGCCGGGTCGCCCTGGGCGGTGCCCTCTCCGGGCTCTGGCTCGGACTGTTCGTCGGGCTCATCTTCTCGCTCTTCGGCACCGGCGAGACCCTGCAGATCGTGCTCTCCACCGCGGTGTTCGGAGCGCTCTTCGGCCTGATCTGGGCCATGATCGGGTACGCCGCGACCCGCGGCCGCCGCGACTTCACCTCGATCCAGCAGGTCGTCGCGACGAAGTACGAGGTCCTCGTCGAGCACAAGCTCCTCGCCGAGGGCCGGGCCCTCCTCGAGCAGCTGCCGGGTGGACGGCCCAACCCCTTCGCCTGACGCGGGGAGGAGACAGGGCCGGGGAGGGACCGTGGAGGGGAGATCGGAGGCCTCGCGGGAGCGCCTGGCCGCGCACCCGACGAGCGTCGGTGCAGCGCGGCGCCTCGTGCGCGCGGCCACGGGGAGCGCGGTGCCCCTCGAGCTCGCGGAGACCGCCGAGCTGCTCGTGAGCGAGCTGGTCACCAACGCCGTGGTGCACGCCGGCACCCCCGTGGAGATCGCGGTGGCCCTGCTCGATGACCTCACTGTCATGGTCACGGTCAGCGACGGCAGCCCCCACGCCCCGGTCACACGGGACTACGCCGAGACCGCGAGCACGGGTCGCGGGCTCGTCCTGGTCCAGGAGCTCGCCGACCACTGGGGCGTCCAGGTGACCTCGGCCGGCAAGTCGGTCTGGTTCTGCCTCTCCCCCACTCGTCGGCACGGCTCAGCCGTTCCTCAGAGTGCACCGGCCGCGCCCGGGACCATCGCGGACGACACCGTGACGGTCGAGCTGCGCGGGGTGCCGCTGGCGCTGCACGCCGCCTGGCAGGAGCGTGCAGCGGCCCTCCTGCGGGATTACCTCCTGCTCTCCCTCGAGGAGGACGACGGGACCGACCAGGTGTTGACCCACGCCGCCTGCAGCGACGCGGTGTCCCTGCTCGACGAGGCCCTCCCCCAGCCCGCGGATGCTCTCCCCGGCGCCTCCGACGGCCCGGCTGTCGTCGCCACGCCGTGCCTCACCGTGCCCAGGAAGTCGGTGGACCACTTCCGGCTCCTCGACGTGACCCTGGACCGGGCGCTGACGCTCGCGCGCTCCGACGAGACACTCGCCCCGCCGACCGACCCGACGATGCAGCGGTTCCGCCGCTGGGTCTGCTCCGAGGTGCTCGCCCAGTCGCTGGGACGGCCGGCCACGCCGTGGGAGGAGGCCGGCAACGACGTACCGGCCTGACCGGACCGGGGCTCGGCAGCCTCAGACCTCGGCACAACGCTGTCCGGATGTCCGCAGCGCACGCTGACTGCACCGGATGCGCGCGGTCTCGACCGGGGTCGGTCCAGCGCGCTGCAGGAAGGGCAGGGGCTTTCAGTAGGGCTCGCCGAGCGACGTACGCCCTGCGAGGCGGGCGTCTGCCGGAGCGACCTCGGTGACCGAGAGCAGTTCCTCGCGTCCGCCGGCTTCCTTGTCGATGGTGAGGACCAGCCCGACACCGTGGGCGTAGTACTTGTGCTCGAGCACGTCCGGTTCGAGCGGGGTGGTGTCGGCCGTCTGCAGGAGGTCGTCGTACTGTCCGGCGGGCACGCCGGCCCGCTGACCGAACGCCAGGACCTCGCCGTTGTCCTCGGCCTCGCCCTCGTAGTACTCCTGCCGGTAGGCCATGCCCACCTCGGGCGAGGCGGGCATGATCACCCCGGCTTGGGCGCCGTCGACACCGGCCTCGAAGGATCCCCCGCGCGTGGTGACCTCGCCGTCCTCGAACTCGGCGGTGTCCTCGCCGAGGTACCAGACCGTTCCGGCCGCGTCCTGGGCGTACCAGTCGAGGGTGTCCTCGATGACCTCCCCGTCGAGCGTGACGGTGTCGCGTACCACGCGAGCGGTGACGCCGTTGGCGATCCGGCGGGTCACCGAGGTGGCCGTGACGACGACGCGGACGACGTCGCCGTCCTCGGTGGTCTCCCGGTAGGTCCAGCGGGTGCCCGGCTCGAGCGGGAACCAGGGGTTGGTCACCACGGCCGTGAACTCGGCCGGGTCGAGCTCGACCGGTTCGTCGGACTGCGGCAGACCCGTCACTGCCGGTCCGGCAGTGGGGGGCTGCCCGCTTGACCCATCGGCCGGCTTCGCCGCCTGATCCTCGGTGCCGCAACCGGTGAGCACGGCGAGGCAGCAGGTGGCGGCAACGACGGCGGGAGTACGCATGAGTTGTCTCGGGTCAGTCGTCGTCCCCGCCCGACTCACCTTCTTGTTCGGTGCCGACGACCTGGAAGTCCTCGTCGAGCTGTACGTCGACCTGGGTGCCGTCGTCGAGGGTCACCTCGACCTCGTACTTGCTCTCCTCGTCGTCGACCTCGGTGTCGGTGGCGGTGCCGCCGCCGGTTTCCTCGAGTGCCGCCTGCTCGGCCTGCTCGAGGTCAGCGGCGGGGATCGGTCGGTCCTGATCGTCGTCGCCGGACAGGGCGGCGGCGCCGCCGATCGTGCCGGCCGTGACCACGGCCGCTCCGGCGACGATCAGGGCGATGCGCTTGCGGGTCAGCTCCGGGCTCATACCGCCACGCTACGTCGGCGAGATGAGGAGTCCATGAGTCTCTCATCCAACACTCATCTGCCTCCCTAGCATGAGCGTGTGCGCGTGCTGCTGGTCGAGGACGAGGAGAAGCTCGCCGCGTTGCTGGCCCGTGGCCTCACCGAGCGTGGCGACGTGGTCGACGTCGTCGGAACCGGGGCGGAGGCGCTGACGTCGGCGCGCGAGGGCGAGTACGACGTCATCCTGCTCGACATCAGGCTGCCCGACCGTGACGGGTTCGAGGTGTGCCACCGGCTGCGTACGGAGCGGGTATGGACACCGGTCCTGATGCTGACCGCGCGTACAGCGGTGGCGGACCGCATCGCCGGCCTGGACAGCGGTGCCGATGACTACCTGGCCAAGCCGTTCGCGTTCCAGGAGCTGCTGGCCCGCATGCGCGCCCTGGCCCGACGTGGCCCGGTACCGCGCCCGACCGATCTGGAGGTGGGCGACCTGCGGCTGGATCCGGCGGCGCGGCGGGTCTGGCGGGGAGCCACCGAGGTGTCGCTGTCGACTCGAGAGTTCACGCTGCTGGAGACCCTCATGCGCCGACCTGACCAGGTTCTCACCCGGGAGCAGCTGCTCGGCTTGGTCTGGGGCGACCACCACGACGTCGCCTCGAACGTGGTGGACGTCTACGTGCGTTACCTGCGCGCGAAGATCGACCGGCCGTTCGGCATCACCAGCCTGCACACAGTGCGCGGAGTGGGCTACCGGCTCACCGAGGACACTCCGTGACCGGCTGGCACCCGGCTCGGTGGCCGCTGCGGACCCGGGTCGCGCTCGCCTTCCTGGCCACGACAGGCGTGGCGCTGGCCGGGCTCGGCGCCTTCGTCCAGGTGCGCGTGAGCGCAGCACTCGAAGACCGGCTGCGGGACACGGTCCTTGCCGAGGCCGACCGCCTCGAAGCAGTGCCGGGTCCACGCCGGTCGGACGCCGTCCGAGCTCTCGGTGGGGACGTCCAGGCCCAGGTGCTCACCTCGCAGGGCGACGTCCGGGCGTCGTCGAGGCTGGTCGCGGGCCCCCTGCTCGGGTCTGGCGCAGTGGAGGTGACCGGGGAAGGGGGCCACGACTGGCGCGAGGTCCCGGTGACGGTGTTCGACGACGACGCCGCAGCCGCGGGGCACCAGGATCCGGAGCACGAGATGTTCGTGCTGCTGGTCCGGCCCACCGGGGATCGCATCCTCGTGGTCGGCGCGTCACGGGAGGACGTTGACGAAGCGCTCATGGCGCTGCGCAACCAGCTCCTGATCGCGGGACCGCTCGCGCTGGCCCTCGCCGGTGGGCTCGGCTACCTGGTCGCAGGGGCAGGGCTGCGCCCGATCGAGCGCATACGCGTCCGTGCGGCCACGATCTCCGCGCGCAGCGCGGGAGAGAGGCTCCCCGTTCCCTCGGCGAACGACGAGCTACGACGGCTGGCGGTGACCCTCAACGCCATGCTCGACCGTCTCGACGAAGGACTGCGGCGAAAGCGGAGGTTCGTGGCCGAGGCCAGTCACGACCTGCGCACGCCGCTGACCCTGATCCTCACCGAGGTCGAGCTGGCACTGGCGCAGCCTCGACCGCCGGAGGAGCTGACCCAGGCGCTGCACTCCGTCGACGTCGAGGTGCGGCGGCTGATCGCACTGGCCGACGACTTGCTGGAGCACGCAGGGGCCGAGGACGTCGGCCTGCCGATCGAGGCCCGCACCGTCGATCTCGTGGCGCTGACCACCCGTGTCGCCGACCGGTTCCAGGCGGCTGCCGGTGACCGTGCCATCCGCGTGGCCGCACCACGACCGGTCGAGGTCCAGGGTGACGCCACACGCCTGGACCGGGCGCTGTCGAATCTCATCGACAACGCTCTCCGCCACGGTGCCGGCGACATCGCGATCGAGATCCGCGCCACCAGTGACAGCGCGGTCCTCACCGTCACCGACGAGGGCCCCGGGTTCCCACCGAACGACACGTCCGACCTCGCAGGCACCGGGCTTGGGCTGTCGATCGTCAGGGAGATCGTGCGGGCCCACGGCGGCAAGGTCGACGTGCAGCGCGTGGATCACCGCACCCGCGTGCGGATGGAACTCACTTCCCCGGAAGACTGATCTGCCCGAGGTGCACTCGTGTGCTGGCCATGGACAGCTTGTTCGGTGGAGCTGAGGGGACTCGAACCCCTGACCCCCTCCATGCCATGGAGGTGCGCTACCAGCTGCGCCACAGCCCCGCCGCCCTGATCGGGCAACTCCGGAATACTAGCCAACCCGAACCCCGGAAGCGAAATCGGGGGCCTCCCGCCTGACATGACCTCGGCCACGCCGGGCCACGAAGCCTCAGGCCGGGTTGCGTACGACGATCACCGGCCCCGCGCAGTGGCGGATGCACTGCTCGGCCACCGAACCGAGCACCAGGGAGCGGAAGCCACCGAGGCCGCGTGAGCCCACGACCACGACGTCGGCGGTCTCGGAGGCCGTGATCAGCGCCGGGGCCGCGGGGCTGTGGACGCAGTGGATGTCGACCGGGACCCCTGGGTCGGGACCCACGAGGTGCTCGATGCGGATCGACTCCTCCTCGCTGCAGGTGGCTTCGTACTCCGTCAGCGAGGCGGCGAAGCCTGCCGGCACGTCGGCCGGCCGCGCCGTGCTCATGATCGACCAGGCGCGGACGACGTGCAGCGTGCTGCTGCGGCGCCGCGCCTCCTCGAGCGCGTAGCGGACCGCGTGAGCGGCGCCCTCCGAGCCGTCGTCGCCGACGACCACACCACCGTCGGGACGGGCGAACCTGGTGACCTCGGAGATGATCTCGTCCATAACCCCATCTTCCCTCACACGGGGCGTTCCCGGGCCACCTTCTCGTTGTAGCCGGCCAGCCGGAGCCGGCCTCCGTGCTCGATCTCCTCGACGGTGACCCAGGCGCAGTTGTCGACTGCCTTCAGCCCGGCGGCCAGCTCCAGCGGCCACTCCAGCAGGGCGGCCACGGCCACCTTCATCGCGGCGCCGTGGGTCACGACCAGCACGGTCTCGCCGTGTGACAGCTCCTCGATGCGCTCACGGAGCGCCGGCACCATCCTGGCGGCGACATCCTCGCTCACCTCGCCGCCCTTGACCGGCACGAGCCCCTCCCCCGACAGCCACGCGGTGTACTCCTCGGGGAACCGCTCGGCGAACTCGGCCAGGGTCAGCCCCTGCCTCTCACCGACGTCGAACTCGCGCAGCCTGGGGTCCTGCTCGACGGGCAGGCCCAGCACGTCGGAGAGGTACTCCGCGGTCTGCCGGGCGCGCCGCAGGTCCGAGGCCCACAGACGCGCGACGTCGAGGTCGGCCAGGTGCCGTGCGGCGGCCCGGGCCTGCGCGTGCCCGGTCGGGTCCAGCTCGACGTCCGCGTGCCCCTGTGCCCGCCCGGACTCGTTCCAGGAGGTGCGGCCGTGGCGCAGCAGGATCAGCCGGCGGCTCACTCGCCGCGGCCGGAGGTGACGGTCTCGGGCAGGTCGATGGCCGGGCAGTCGCGCCACAGCCGCTCGAGGGCGTAGAAGGACCGCTCCTCCTCGTGCTGCACGTGCACCACGAGGTCGGCGTAGTCGAGCAGCACCCATCGCCCGTCACGCTCGCCCTCGCGTCGTACCGGCTTGGCGCCGAGCTCGCGCAGGCGGTCCTCGACCGCGTCCACGACCGCTCTGACCTGGCGGTCGTTCGCGGCCGAGCACAGCAGGAAGACGTCGGTGATCACCAGCTGCTCGGACACGTCGAAGGCGACGATGTTCTCGGCGAGCTTGTCGGAGGCCGCCTGGGCGGCGGCGTGCACAAGCTCGAGTGCGTGGTCGGTGGCGGTCACGTGAGTCCTTGCCTGGGTCGGGGTCGGTCGGGCCGGTAGAGCGCGTGCTTGCCGATGTACTGCACCACGCCGTCGGGGACGAGGTACCACACCGGGTCGCCCGCGGTCACCCGCTGCCGGCAGTCGGTGGAGGAGATCGCCAGCGCGGGGATCTCCACGATGGTCACCTTGTCCAGCGGGATCCCCTCGAGCGTGGACAGGTCCATCTCGTAGCCGGGACGGGTACATCCCACGAAGTGCGCGAGCTCGAACAGCTCGGAGGCGTCACGCCAGGTGAAGATCTCCATCAGCGCGTCGGCGCCGGTGATGAAGTACAGGTCGGCGTCCTCGAGGGTCGCCGAGAGGTCGCGCAGCGTGTCGATGGTGTACGTCGGACCGTTCCGCTCGACGTCGACCCGCGACACCCAGAAGCGTGGGTTCGAGGCGGTCGCGATGACCGTCATCAGGTAGCGGTCCTCCGACGCGCTGACCTCGCGCTCGGCCTTCTGCCAGGGCTCGCCGGTCGGCACGAAGACGACCTCGTCGAGGTCGAACCACGCCCGCACCTCACTCGCGGCGACGAGGTGGCCGTGATGGATGGGGTCGAACGTGCCACCCATGACGCCGATCCGACGGCGTCCGGGCTGCACGGAGGGGGTCTCAGTCACCGGCGTCCGTCATCGGCTGGGCCTCGCAGCTCAGGAGTGCTCGCGGCCCTTGCCGAAGGCCAGCAGCCCGACGAGGAGGGCCAGCAGGAGGCCGAGGGCGATGAGGCCGACCGCGATCGGCGAGATGGCCGCGCCGGTGGAGTGGGTCTCCTCGGCGGCCGAGATCAGGGACGTAAGCAGCATGCGCACACCTTACCGGCAGCCCAGGGCGTTCCCGATGTAGACCTCGTCCCGGGCCCGTGACGCCCCGCCTGTGTCAGCGGACGTGGCCGTCCCCGGTGACGACGTACTTGGTCGACGTCATCTCCGGCAGTCCCATCGGGCCGCGCGCGTGCAGCTTCTGGGTGGAGATCCCGATCTCCGCCCCGAACCCGAACTCGCCGCCGTCGGTGAACCGCGTCGAGGCGTTGACGAGCACCGCCGCCGAGTCCACGGCCGCGGTGAAGCGGCGGGCGGCAGGCTGGGAGCGGGTGACGATCGCGTCGCTGTGCCCCGAGGAGTAGCGCCGGATGTGGGTGATGGCGCCCTCGAGGTCGGGTACGACGGCCGCGGAGATGTCGAGGGAGAGGTACTCCTCGGCGAAGTCCTCCTCGGTCGCCGGCACGACGCCCTCCAGCCTGGCGAAGGCCGGGTCGCCGTGGACGGTCACTCCGGCCTCCTGCAGCGCGCCGACCACCCGGGGCAGGAAGGCGGCGGCGACGTCGGCGTGCACGAGCAGCGACTCCGCGGCGTTGCACACCGAGGGCCGGTGGGTCTTGGCGTTGAGGACGATGGCGAGCGCCATGTCGAGGTCGGCCTCGGCGTCGACGTACACGTGGCAGTTGCCCACCCCGGTCTCGATCACCGGGACGGTCGACTCCTCGACCACCGAGCGGATCAGGCCCGCGCCCCCGCGCGGGATCAGCACGTCCACGAGGCCGCGGGCCCGCATCAGGGCCTTGGCCGGCTCGTGCCCCTCCCCCGGCACCAGCGAGATCGCGTCCTCCGGCAGGCCCGCGCCCGCGACGGCCCGGCGCAGCACGGCGACGATGGCGGAGTTCGAGCCGAGGGCGCTCGAGGAGCCGCGCAGGAGCACGGCGTTGCCGGCCTTGAGGCAGATCCCCGCCGCGTCGGCGGTGACGTTGGGCCGCGCCTCGTAGATGAACCCGATCACCCCGAAAGGCACCCGGACCTGCCGCAGCTCGAGGCCGTTGGCGAGGGTGGACCCCCGGACCACCTCCCCGACCGGGTCGGGCAGTGCCGCGACGTCGCGCAGGCCCTGCGCCATGGCGGCGACCCGCGCCTCGTCGAGCCGCAGCCGGTCGAGGATCGCGTCGGGGGTGCCGTGCGACCGTGCCCTGGCCACGTCGTCGGCGTTCGCGGCGATCACCTCGGGGGCGGCCGCGACGAGGGCGTCGGCCATGGCGTGCAGAGCGGCGTCCTTGTGGGCCCGCGTGGTGACCGCGAGCTCGTTGGCGGCCTCGCGGGCTCGTTCGGCCACGGCTACGAGTGTGTTGCCTGCATGGCTCGTCATGGCACCAGCGTAGGACTCGGGCCGGTCAGAACGGGAGCGGTGTCACGTCCTGGAGGTCGACCACGACGGAGTACTCCATGCCGCGACTCTGGAAGACGTGCCGCTCGATCACCTCGAGGCCCACCACCTCCCAGCGGGGCAGGCCGGCGGAGTCGCGATGCTCGTTCCAGACCCTCAGCGCGAGCGAGGAGGCGTCGAGGAGCGACTCGGCCTCCTCCCAGTACTGGATCTCGGCCCGCGCGCCGTCGTACTTCATCGAGTGCATGAACGGTCGCTGGTCGCTGAGCCGGCGCAGGGCGTTGCGGACCACGAGGGGCTCCATGCGGTCGCCCGCGACGGTCACCCTCACGTGCCAGAGCCGGACGGGCTCGCCCACATCCCACCTCTTCCAGGTCCCGGAACCTCGTGCCCAGTCTCCCCTTGCGGCACAGGCAGCGGCAGGGGAATCGGGAAAGTGGTCAGGCTACGGGACGCGGTGGCGGGGGTGGACCAGGAGGACCAGGTCGTCACGGTGGACCACCTCGCGCTCGTAGGAGGAACCGAGCTCCCGGGACAGCTCGTGGGTGGACCGCCCTACCAGACCGGGAAGCTCGTCGGAGTCGTAGTTGACCAGCCCGCGCGCCACCGCCCGGCCGTGCGCGTCGACGAGGTCCACGGGGTCCCCCGCGGCGAAGGAGCCGTCTACCCCGGTGATCCCCGCCGGGAGCAGGGAGGCCCGGCGCTCGACGACTGCGCGCACCGCCCCGTCGTCGAGGACCACGCTCCCCTTCGGCTCGGTGGCGTGCGCCAGCCACAGCAGTCGCGTGGGCCTGCGACGTCCGGTCGGGTGGAACATCGTGCCCACCTGCTCGCCCGCGAGAGCCGGGGTGGCCTGCTCGGCGGAGGTGAGTACGACGGGGATGCCGGCACCCGTGGCGATCCGGGCCGCCTCGACCTTGGTCTGCATGCCCCCCGTGCCCAGTCCCCCGGGGCCCGCCCGCCCGATCGTGACGGCCTCGAGGTCGTCGTCGGAGGACACCTCGGCGAGCAGGCTCGTGCCCGGGGCGGTCGGGTGGCCGTCGTACAGCCCGTCGACGTCGGAGAGCAGGAGCAGTAGGTCGGCGTGCACGAGGTGGGCGACGAGCGCGGCGAGCCGGTCGTTGTCGCCGAACCGGATCTCGGTCGTGGCGACCGTGTCGTTCTCGTTGACGATGGGGACGGTGCCCATCTCCAGCAGCTTGGCGAAGGTCCGGTAGGCGTTGCGGTAGTGGTTGCGCCGGGTCACGTCGTCGACGGTGAGCAGCACCTGGCCGACGGTCTGCCCGTGGCGGGCGAACTCCTCGGTGTAGCGGTGCACGAGCAGGCCCTGGCCGACCGAGGCCGCCGCCTGCTGGGTGGCGAGGTCACGCGGGCGCCGGGAGAGGCCGAGCGGAGCGAGACCCGCGGCGATCGCCCCCGAGGAGACCAGCACCACCTCGGCGCCGCGGGCCCGGAGCCCGGCCAGGGTGTCGACCAGCGAGCGGACCCGGGCGGGGTCGATGCCGCCCTCTGCCGTGGTGAGCGAGGACGAGCCGACCTTGACCACGACCCGGCCGGCCGAGGCGACGCCCTGGCGCCGCGTGGTCACCGCTGCTCGTCCTCGACGCCCGGGTCGTCCTCGTCCCAGCCGAGGTCGAGCTCTGCGCGGGCCTCCTCGTCGAGCTCGATCTCCCCGGCGTCGGCGAGACGGCGTGCCACGTCGGCACGGGTCTCCCCCGGGGTGCGGTTGCGGAACGCCTCGTCGATCGCCCGGCGGCGCTGGGCGGCCCGCCGCTGCTCGTCGAAGCGCTGGTCCTCACCGCGGCGGCTGAGGATCTCCGCACCGGCCTGCATCATCGGCTTGAAGTCGAAGACCACCGCGTTGTCGGCCTCGCCGATGAGGACGGTGTCGCCCTCCGCGGCACCGAGCTGCAGGAGCTTGTCCTCGACCCCGAGCCGGTTGAGCCGATCGGCGAGGAAGCCCACCGCCTCGTCGTTGCTGAAGTCGGTCTGGCGGACCCAGCGCTCGGGCTTCTCGCCCCGCACGCGCCAGCCCTCGCCGGTCTCCTTGATCGTGAACTCCGGCCCGCCCGCCGCGGTCGGCGGGCGCAGCACGATCCGGGTGGCCTCCACGACGGGCTTGCTCCTGCGGGCCGCGGAGACGATCTCGGCCATCGCGAACGCCAGCTCGCGCAGACCCTCGTGGCTCGCGGCCGAGACCTCGTAGACCCGCAGCCCCCGCTCGGCGAAGTCCTCGCTGACGATGTCGGCGAGGTCGCGCGCGTCGGGCACGTCGACCTTGTTGAGCGCGACCAGCCTGGGACGGTCGTCGAGACCGCCGTACCTGCTGAGCTCGCGCTCGATGATGTCGAGGTCCTCGAGGGGGTTGCGCCCCGGCTCCATGGTGGCCATGTCGATGACGTGGACCAAGGCGGCGCAGCGCTCGACGTGGCGCAGGAAGTCGTGGCCGAGGCCCTTGCCCTCGCTCGCGCCCTCGATCAAACCCGGGACGTCGGCGACGGTGAACGTGACGTCGCCCGCGGTGACAACGCCGAGGTTCGGCACCAGGGTCGTGAACGGGTAGTCGGCGATCTTCGGCCGGGCCCGGGACAGGGCCGCGATCAGGCTCGACTTGCCCGCGCTCGGGAAGCCCACGAGCCCGACGTCGGCGACCACCTTGAGCTCGAGGGTGATGGTCCGGTCGTCGCCGGGCTCGCCGAGCAGGGCGAATCCGGGGGCCTTGCGCTTGCTCGAGGCCAGCGCCGCGTTGCCGAGACCGCCGCGGCCGCCCTCGGCGACGACCATCTCGGTGCCGGGGCCGACGAGGTCGCCGAGGACGTTGCCCCGTTCGTCGGTGACGACCGTGCCCTCGGGGACCGGGAGGACGAGGTCCCCGCCGTGACCACCGTTGCGGTGGCCCCCCGCACCGTGGCCACCGTGGGAGGCGCGACGGTGAGGGCTGTGGTGGTAGTCGACCAGCGTCGTCACGTCCGGGTCGACCCGGAGGATCACGCTGCCGCCAGGGCCCCCGTTGCCGCCGTCCGGGCCGCCGAGGGGCTTGAACTTCTCGCGGTGCACCGACGCCACGCCGTTGCCCCCTCGCCCGGCGGTGACGTGCAGCACCACACGGTCTACGAAGGTGGGTACTGCCATGGGTCGGTCCTCACTTGTCGTGGCCTCGGGTGCCGCTTTCCCACGTTAACCGGGGAAACCGGCACTCCCCGCGGGATATTCATCGAGGTATGTACTGCTTCACCAGGTGAACGTGGGAAAGCCGGGTCGGCTCCGGGAACGAGCCAGGGGCGCTCCGCGGTGTCGCGGAGCGCCCCTGGCGAAGTCGTTGCTGGTGCTGCCTACGTCACTCAGACGTCGGGACGACGTTGACGACGCGGCGACCGCGCTTGGTGCCGAACGCGACGTTGCCCGCGACGAGTGCGAACAGGGTGTCGTCGCCACCACGGCCCACGCCCGCACCGGGGTGGAAGTGCGTGCCACGCTGGCGGACGAGGATCTCGCCGGCGTTGACCAGCTGGCCGCCGAAGCGCTTGACGCCGAGGTACTGCGCATTGGAGTCGCGGCCGTTCTTGGTGGACGCCGCGCCCTTCTTGTGTGCCATGAGTTCAGTCCTTGGGTGTTCAGACGATCAGCGTGTGCTGATCAAGCCGAGATGTCGGTGACCTTGACCTGGGTGTACTTCTGACGGTGACCCTGGCGCTTCTTGTAGCCGGTCTTGTTCTTGTACTTCTGGATGACGATCTTGGGGCCCTTGGTGCCACCGAGCACCTCGGCGGTCACGCTTGCCTTGCCGAGCGTGTCTGCGTCCGAGGTGACCTTCTCACCGTCGACGAGCAGCACCACGGGAAGCTTGACCGAGTCGCCGACCTCGCTGGCAACCTTGTCGATCTCGATGACGTCACCGACAGCAACCTTCTGCTGCTGGCCGCCACTGCGCACGATCGCGTACACCGCGGACTCACTCTCTTCGTCGGACTACAAGAACGGTTCTCCCGGCACCGCTCGCTCTCCGACCTGAGGGTGGGAGCGTGCGACCTGCGCACAGGAGGGGCGCGCGTTGCACGCCGAGGATCAAGTCTACGGACGATGCCCTGCCGGGTCAAAACGCCTGTCCCGTCCTGCGCGGACTGCCCGTACCACTGCCGTCAGGTGTGCACGAGCAGCCACGGGTTGGTGGGCAGCGGCGTGTACGACGGCGTGCAGACCGCTGCGACGAAGCCGATCCGCCTCTGCGTCGGCCCGCTCGCGACTCGAGAAGCTGCAGTCGTACCCGCGTGACCCCTCCACATGGACGCGGTACATGAGGACCCGCTCCGCCGTCAGCCTCTTGTTCTCTCTCACGTCTCCAGGCTGAGACGACCGATTCCGGGACGAATCGGGCTGAGGTCCTGTCGCGGTCCGCGACCGGTTGTCCGACACCGCGCCTGGCCCGGAGATCCGCTCGGGCGGAGCCCCTCGGTACGCGGGCGGGCTCCCGGGGGAAGCTGCCCCGGGAACCCTCCCGACCCTGCTCAGCGGCGGCGTGAACCGCGCTTCTTGACCGGTACGTGCGGGGTCGTCGGGCTCTCGGCACCGACGGCGCCGTCGCCTGCGTCGGTCACCTCGGCGGAGTCGACCAGCACGGCGATCGGCTCGGCATCGGCCGGCTGGTCCGCGACCTGCTCGGCGGCCGACTCGGTCGCGACCGACGAGCCGGCACCATCCGTGTCCTCCACGGCGGTGCCGCCCTGCGGCGGGCCGGCGGCGCGACGGGCACTACGCCGCCGCACCGTGGTGACCACGGTTGCTGCCGCAGGTGCAGCGGCCTCGACCGGGGTCCCGGCTGCGGTCTCGGTGGTCGCCTGCCCCACCTCGGTGGCCGCCGCGTGCTGCGCCACGTCGGCTGCGGGGGCCGGGGTCGGCTCGGACGTCGCCGCCGGCGTCGTCTCAGCAGTAGGCACGGTCGTCGGCTCGCTGATCGGCTCGGGCGGAGCGGCCTCGCGACGGGCACGTCCACGGCCACGCCCTCGGCCACGAGAGGTCGTCGAGGTCGCCGCCTCCTCCGCGACGGCCTGCGCCGCGGCCGGCTCGGCGCCGGACTGCTCGGACTGCTCGTCCTGAGTCTGCGGCGCGACCTCACCTGCGGGCGCCTTCTCGACGGGCCCGTCCGCCGCAGGCGGCTTCGCGGGCCTGCCCTGCGCAGACCTCGCCTCGACCTGTGTCGCCTCGACCCGCTCACCCGCCTGTTTCGGCTCGACCTGCGACTCGTCGCCGGCCTTCTCTTCGCCGGCCTTCTCCTCGTGACGGGCCATCGCCGCAAGGTCCTTCGGCGAGGGCACTGCCCCACCGTTGCCGCCGCTCGGGACCTCGTCACGGCCTCGCCCACGGCCGCTTCGACGGCCACGGCGCGGCTCCTCCTCGGTCTTCCGCTTCGACTCCACCGGCTCGTGGTGCAGGACCAGGCCGCGACCGGAGCACGCCTCGCAGCTCTCGGAGAACGCCTCGAGCAGGCCGGTGCCGATCCGCTTCCGGGTCATCTGCACGAGGCCGAGCGAGGTCACCTCGGCGACCTGGTGACGCGTCCGGTCCCGGCCCAGGCACTCGACCAGCCGGCGCAGGACGAGGTCGCGGTTGCTCTCGAGCACCATGTCGATGAAGTCCACGACGATGATCCCGCCGATGTCACGCAGCCTCAGCTGGCGGACGATCTCCTCGGCCGCCTCGAGGTTGTTCTTCGTGACGGTCTCCTCGAGGTTGCCGCCGGACCCGGTGAACTTGCCGGTGTTCACGTCGACGACCGTCATCGCCTCGGTGCGGTCGATGACGAGGGAACCACCCGAGGGCAGCCAGACCTTGCGGTCGAGCGCCTTCTCGATCTGCTCGTCGATGCGGTGCTCGGCGAAGATGTCCCGCTCGCCGTCGTACTTCTCGAGCCGGTCGGCGAGGTCGGGCGCGACGTGGCTGACGTAGCTCTCGACGGTGTCCCAGGCGTCATCGCCGGAGATCACGAGCTTGGAGAAGTCCTCGGTGAACAGGTCGCGCACGACCTTGAGAGTCAGGTCCGGCTCGCCGTACAACAGCTGCGGCGCGTTGCCGGACTTCACCTTCTTCTCGATGTCGTCCCACCGCGCGGTGAGCCGCTCCACGTCGCGGGTCAGCTCGTCCTCGCTGGCCCCCTCGGCGGCCGTGCGGACGATCACGCCGGCGGAGTCAGGAACGATCTCCTTCAGCAGCGTCTTGAGCCGGTTGCGCTCGGTGTCGGGGAGCTTGCGGGAGATGCCGCTGGTCGTGCCGTCCGGCACGTAGACCAGGAACCGGCCGGGCAGGCTGATCTGGCTGGTGAGCCGGGCGCCCTTGTGCCCGATCGGGTCCTTGGTGACCTGGACCAGGATCGACTGGCCGGACTTCAGCACCGCCTCGATCTTGCGGGGCGTGCCGTTCTTGGCACCGAGGGCGTCCCAGTTGACCTCGCCGGCGTACAGCACGGCGTTGCGGCCCTTGCCGATGTCGATGAAGGCGGCCTCCATCGAAGGCAGGACGTTCTGGACCCGCCCGAGGTAGACGTTGCCGATCAGCGAGGTCTGCGACTCCCGCGCCACATAGTGCTCGACGAGGACCTGGTCCTCCATCACCGCGATCTGGGTCAGGTCCTCGCGCTGGCGGATCACCATGACCCGGTCGACAGCCTCTCGGCGGGCCAGGAACTCGGCCTCGCTCACGATGGGGGCGCGCCGGCGGCCGGCCTCACGACCCTCCCGGCGCCGCTGCTTCTTGGCCTCGAGGCGGGTGGAACCGCTCAGCGAGGTGATCTCGTCCTCGGCGTTACGCGGCTTGCGGGCGCGCGGCTCCTCGCCACCTTCGCCTTCACCGCGACGGCGACGGCGCCGGCGACGGGCGGTGCCGGAGCCCTCCTCCCCCTCGTCGGACGTCGACCCCTCCTCGGCGCGCTGCTCGCTGCCCTGGTCCTTGTCCGAGGAGCCCTCGGTGGCCTCGGTGTCGTCGCTGCCACCACCGGAGCGACGGCGGCGTCGTCCACCCCGCCGACGGCGTCGACGCTCGCCACCGCCCTGCTCCTCCTCGCCGCCCTCGGCGGCGGTCTCCGCGGCCTCGGTGGACTCGGGGACCTCCTCCTCGGCGGGGGCCCCGGCCTGCTCGGGCTCGGGCTGGGTGGCCTTCTTGGCGCCACGCCGGGCGGCGGCCTTCCTGGCCGGCTTCGCCTCGGCGGCTTCGGCCTCGGCTCCCGCCTCCGCCTCCGACTGCTCCGGAGCGGACTCGGGCGCTGCCGGCTCCGCGACCTTCTTGGCCCTGGACGAGCCGCGCTTGCGGGTGGTGACGACGGGCTTGGTCGTGTCGGGGGCCTGGAACAGCGGCGCGGCCACCGCCGACGCCTGGCGGGCTGCACCCTCCTCGGCGGGTGCTGCCACCTGCTCGGCCGAGGCCGCTGCGGAGATCTCCGCAGCCGAGGGCTCCGGCGTCTGGGTGTCGTCACCTGGCACCTCGGGGGCGGCGACCGCCTTCTTGGTGGTGCGCCGGGCCGTGGTGGTCTTCTTCGCGGCGGTCTTCCTCGTCGCACGCTTGGCGACTGGTGCCTCCGTCGTGGCGGATGCCTCCGCGACACTGGGCTCCCCGACCGGGGCAGGGGAGCCTGCCGGGCTGGACTCCTCGGCGCCGGTGGTCTCGGTGGCGGGGAGCGTCTCCTCTCCGGCAGCCGCGGCGGCCTTCTTGGAGGTGCGCTTCGCGGTCGGCCTCTTCGCGGCGGCCTGCTTCGCCGGGGCCTTCTTCGCAGCCGCCTTCTTGGCGGTGCGCTTCGCGGCCGCCTTCTTGGCCGGGGCGGCGGCCTCGCCGCCGGTGTCCGGGGTCTCGGCGGCGCCTTCTGCGGGGTTCTCGGCGGGGATCTCAGCGTCGAGCATGTGCTCTCCTCTGCTCCCGGGAGCGCGTCGAGAGACGGTCCACGCGGGAGCGTGTCAGTCGTCGTACCGGCGAACCGGTCCGAACGGAAGCCTGCGGTCGGGGCTCTGGCAGCTGCCGACCGCCGGGACGCGGTGGATGCGCGAGTCAGCGGTCGAGCCGTTGCCGGAGCGCGGCGACAACCTCCGAAGTCACTCGTCGTCCAGGGCTCGTGTCGGGCCGACCGCGGTCAGCGGCTCATCGTCGACCGAACCTGTCACCTTCGGTCGAGCCGTGTCGCGTTCGGGGCTCCGACGGATCCCCTACCGTGCCGGCCAACGGATCGTCATGACCTGGCGCGAGCTGCCCCGGCAGGGCGGCGTCCACGTCGAGCCCGGCGACCTCGCAGATCGGCGAGGATGTCGTCGGGTCCCACGAACGGAGGGTTCCGTGTCGCAGGACCACCCCGAGTATCGCACACATCGCCCCCGATCCCGGCGAACGACGTGACGCGGACGAAAGGTGACGCGCGGGGCGGCTCAGCCCTCCACGCCCCCGAGCGGGTCACCCACGGTGCGCGTCTGCGGGTCCCACGGGCCCTGCGCCAGGCGGCGGTGGAGGGGCACCCCCTGCGTCACGAGACCGCCTGCCCTCCTCAACCCCTCGAGCACGTCGTCGGGGCGGACCGCGGGCGTGCCCTGGAGGATGACCACGTCCAGCGCGCTCCCCTCCCCGCTCTCCTCCGTCTCGAGAGAGGCCACGGCGGCGCGGCAGTCGAAGGCGCGAACGCCCTTCTTCGTCATCCGCTCGACCACGACCTCCTCGGCGACGAGGAAGGCGGCGGCGGCTGCCCTGGCGTCGTCGAGGGGTACGTCGGCCAGCTCGATGTTCCAGCGGCTGGCCTCGAGCAGGTCCGCGAGCGAGCCACCCCCGCTGACCACGACCTGCAGGACGTCGAGCCCCTCGGGCAACGCCTCGTCGAGCGCCGACTGCACCGCGGCCGGGTCGACGACCTGGGCGAGCGCGATCTCGAGGTACTCCGCCTCGCTGGCCGACCCCGTCGGAGCCGCTCCCGCGTAGGAGATCCGCGGGTGCGGGTTGAAGCCGGAGGAGTAGGCCATCGGGATTCGTGCCCGGAACACCGCCCGCTCGAATGCACGGGAGAAGTCACGGTGGCTCGTGAAGCGCAGCCGCCCCCGCTTGGCGTAGCGGATGCGCAGTCGCTGGACCGGTGGGGCTTGCTGCTCGGGCTGATCAGGCACCGGCCAAGCCTACGTGCGGGCTGCGTCGTCCCGACTGTGGGTCCGTTGCTGCAGCGGCGACGCGAACCGCTGCGTCACCCGCACCCCCTCCAGCCAGCCGGTGAGCCGGTCGGCCCAGCCCATCACCGTGGGGTCGAGGCCCGGCAGCAGCGCGGCCCACGGCTGCACAGGCGCGACCTCGTGCACGTCGTCCGGGAGGAGGAAGCCGGTGGCGCCGTCCAGGTCGACCTGCACCGCCGAGACGTCGCGCAGCGCCTGCCTGACCGCTGCTGCCGTCGAGCCCGGCCACCACCGCAGGTCCCGCTCGGTGCCTGGCCCGAAGGTCCACAGCCACTGCCGCACGAGCTCGGCCCGAACGGTGGCAGCTCCTCGCGCAGCTGTGCCGAGGACGCCTCCCTGCCGTCGGCCAGGTGAACCAGGACCGCCTCGGACGCCTCCGCGAGCCGGGCCGCGCCGTCGTCGTACAGGCCCGGCCGCGCGCAGACCGGTGCCGAGACGATGCCGCCTCGCGAGGCGGGCCTTCCGCTCCACCACGGTGACCGTGTGCACGCCCCCAATGTAGGGGCGGCCACCGACCTCTCCTTAGGGTGAGCCGGTGACCCCGCCCGCCCCGAAGGCTCCCGTCGAGGACAGCCGTTGGGAGCGCGTGCTGCTGCTCGCGGGCATCGTGGTGCTCGCCTTCAACCTCCGCCCCGCCGCGGTCAGCGTCGGCCCGGTGCTCGACGAGATCACCTCCGCGCTCGGCATGTCGGGAGCCGTCGCCGGTGTCCTGACCACGCTCCCGGTCCTCGCGTTCGCGGCGTTCGGTGCGCTGGCCCCCGAGCTGGCCCGCCGCCTCGGCCTCCATCACGTCACCCTGGTCTCCCTGGTCGCGGTGGTAGTGGGACTCGGCATCCGTGCGCGCACCGACGAGATCTGGGTCTTCCTCGTCGCCTCGCTGGTCGGCCTCGGCGGCATGGCGACCGCGAACGTCCTGCTGCCCTCACTGGTGAAGCTGCACTTCCCGCGCCGGGTCGGGCTGCTCACGTCGGTCTACACGACCTCGATGGCCGTCGGCCTCACGTTCGCCTCGAGCCTCACCGTCCCGATCGCCGAGCAGACCGGGTCGTGGCGATGGGGGCTGTTCGCGTGGGCGCTGACCGCCGTGGTCGCGGCGCTGCCCTGGATCGGTCTGCTGCGCCACGACCGGACGCCGTCTCCCGAGCCCCACACCATCACCCTGCGCCAGGTCGCGCGCACCCGGCTCGGCTGGTCGATGGCGCTCTTCTTCGGCCTCCAGTCGCTGCAGGCGTACTCGATCTTCGGCTGGTTCGCGCAGGTGTACCGCGACGCCGGGTTCTCCGCGACCACCGCCGGGCTGCTCCTGGGGGTGATCACGGCGATGAGCATCCCGCTGTCGTTCCTGATCCCGTCCTTCGCGGCGCGGATGCACCACCAGACCTGGCTGATCGTCGGCCTGATCGCCTGTTACCCCGTCGGCTACCTCGGGCTGATCCTCGCGCCCGTCGCCGGGGCCTGGGCGTGGGCGGTGCTCGTGGGCACCGCGGCGAGCGTGTTCCCGCTCGTCCTCACGCTGATCGGGCTCCGGGCCCGCACCAGGGAGGGCACCGCCGCCCTGTCCGGCTTCACCCAGTCGGTGGGCTACCTGATCGCGGCGGTCGGCCCCTTCGGGATGGGCGTGCTGTACGACGCGACGGGCGGCTGGACCGTCCCCCTGTCGGTGCTCCTCGTGCTGGTGGTCGGCCAGCTCGCGGCAGGGCTCGCGGTCGCGAGACCGTCGTACATCGAGGACTCCGTCCGCCGCTGAACAGCCGGTCCGGAACGGTCAGACGACCGACAGCGGCAGGAGCTTCTGACCGGTGGGGCCGATCTGGATCTCGGTGTCCATCTGCGGGCACACGCCGCAGTCGTAGCAGGGCGTCCAACGGCAGTCCTCGACCTCGACGGTGGAGTCGGGGTCGATCGCGTCCTGCCAGTCCTCCCACAGCCAGTCGCGGTCCAGGCCGGAGTCGAGGTGGTCCCAGGGCAGGACCTCGGAGTACTCCCGCTCGCGGACGGTGTACCAGTCGAGGTCGACCGGGGAGTCGGCCAGCGCGCGCTTGGAGGCGTCGACCCAACGGTCGAAGGAGAAGTGCTCGCTCCACCCGTCGAACCGGCCGCCGTCGCGCCAGACCTCCTCGATGATGCCGCCGACCCGACGGTCGCCGCGGGACAGCAGTCCCTCGATGATGCCGGGGCGGCCGTCGTGGTAGCGGAAGCCGATGGCCCGGCCGTACTGCTTGTCGGCCCGGACCATGTCCCGCAGCTTCTTCAGCCGCTCGTCGGTGGTCTCGTGGTCGAGCTGCGCGGCCCACTGGAACGGCGTGTGCGGCTTGGGCACGAAGCCGCCGATGGACACGGTGCAGCGGATGTCCCTGCGGCCGGAGACCTCGCGGCCCTTGGCGATCACCTTCTTGGCGAGCTCGCCGATCTCGAGGACGTCCTCGTCGGTCTCGGTCGGCAGGCCGCACATGAAGTAGAGCTTCACCTGCCGCCAGCCGTGGGAGTAGGCCGTCGCCACGGTGCGGATCAGGTCCTCCTCCGTGACCATCTTGTTGATGACCCGCCGCATCCGCTCGGACCCGCCCTCGGGGGCGAAGGTCAGCCCCGAGCGGCGCCCGTTGCGCGACAGCTCGTTGGCCAGCGTGATGTTGAAGGCGTCGACCCGGGTCGAGGGAAGCGACAGGGAGACGTTCGAGCCGTCGTACCGGTCCGCAAGGCCCTTGGCGACCTCGCCGATCTCGGTGTGGTCGGCGCTCGACAAGGAGAGCAGGCCGACCTCCTCGAAGCCGGACTTCCGGATGCCGTTCTCGACCATGTCGCCGATCGTGTTCACCGAGCGCTCACGGACCGGGCGGGTGATCATGCCCGCCTGGCAGAACCGGCAGCCGCGGGTGCATCCCCGGAAGATCTCCACCGAGAACCGCTCGTGCACGGTCTCGGCGAGCGGCACGAGAGGCTTCTTCGGGTACGGCCAGGCGTCGAGGTCCATCAGCGTGTGCTTGTGGACCCGCCACGGCACGCCGGAGGCGTTCGGCGCGACCCGCTTGATGCGGCCGTCGGGCAGGTAGTCGACGTCGTAGAACTTCGGGACGTAGACGGCGCCCGAGACCGCCAGGCGGTACAGCAGCTCGTCGCGCGAGGTGCGGCCGCCCAGGCCGGGCATCCCCTCGTCCTTCCACTCCCGGATGACCTCGGAGATCGCGAGCACGATCTCCTCGCCGTCACCGAGCACCGCCGCGTCGACGAAGTCGGAGACCGGCTCGGGGTTGAACGCCGAGTGCCCGCCGGCGATCACGACCGGGTCCTCCTCGCCGCGGTCGACCGCGTGCAGAGGGATCCCGGCCAGGTCCAACGCCGTCAAGAGGTTGGTGTAGCCGAGCTCGGTCGCGAACGAGACGCCCAGGACGTCGAAGGCGCGCACCGGCCGGTGGTTGTCGACCGTGAACTGGGGGATGCCGTTCTCCCGCATCATCTTCTCCATGTCCGGCCACACCGAGTAGGTGCGCTCGGCCATGATCCAGTCACGCTCGTTGAGCACCTCGTAGAGGATCTGCACGCCCTGGTTCGGCTGCCCCACCTCGTAGGCGTCGGGGTACATCAACGCCCACCGGACCGAGACCTCGTCCCAGGCCTTCGACGTCGCGTTGAGCTCGCCACCGACGTACTGGATCGGCTTCTGCACCGACGGCAGCAGCGGCTCGAGTCGTGAGAAGACGGACTCGGCGTGGGGCGCGGGCATGCAGCAACCTCTCGAGGTCGGGGTGGGGTCCCTACCAGGGTACGACGCGCGCCCGGGAGGTTCTAACCGCCGAGGCGGCTCACTCCGGCTCCGCCAGCTCCCGCATCGCCGCCTCGGCCAGGGACAGCTCCTCGCGGGCCAGGGCGATCAGGTCGCACAGTCCCTGGACCCCGAACCGGTTGCTGACGTTCTCCACGGCGTCGACGATGACCGGGTCCACGTCGGCAGCGGGTGTCGTGCTCTCATCCATCCCGCCATCCTGGCCGGTCGGGCTGCGCGGGTCCAGGGACGCCCCGCCAGGCGTGTCGGGGTCGGCGCGGTCGGGTCACCCCTTCACGTACGACAGCTTCTCGGCGACCTTGCCGTCACGGAAGGCGAGCACGTCCACCCCACGGACGTGCCCGCGACTGCCGTCCGGCTGACGCCAGGAGTACCGCCACCGGACCGTCCCGCGGTCCCGGTGCACGAACGTCTCCTCGGTCTCGAACGCCCGCTCCGACGTGGTCGCGAGGAGCTCCTCCCACACACGGCGGACCGCGGCCTGCCCTTCGAACCGGCGGCCGTCCGGAGCCGGGGACGTCGACTCGAAGACGCAGTCGTCGGTCATCAGGCTCATCACGACGTCCACGTCCGCGGCCGCGAAGGCGTCCGAGAACCTCGCCACCAGGGCGTGGTTCGGGCCCGGTCGTTCTGCCGTCCGTCTTCGCGCTCCGCCGGTGGGCGTGACCACGGGTGTAGGTGAGGTGTCTCCTCAGAACCGGGACCGTGGCGTACGGGTGCGGACGGCGCCGACTCCCATGGACCGGTCCGTGCGCAGGTGGATGTTCTGGAGCAGACCGATGGCCATCAGGCCCGCGAACATCGAGGAGCCGCCGTACGACACCAGCGGGAGCGGGACGCCGGTCACGGGCATGATGCCGAGCGACATCCCGATGTTCTGGAACGCCTGGAAGCCGAACCACACCGCGATGCCCCCGGCGGCCAGCCGCCCGAACAGGTCGTCCGACCGCATCGCGATGGTCAGGGCACGCCACAGGACGAGGCCGAGCAGCGCGATGATGATCCCGGAGCCGACGAGGCCGAGCTCCTCCCCCGCGACGGTGTAGATGAAGTCGGTGTGCTGCTCGGGGACGAAGCCGGACTGCGTCTGCGAACCCTCGAAGAGGCCCTGGCCGAAGACACCGCCGTTGCCGATCGCGATGCGGGCCTGCTCGGTGTTGTAGCCGGCGCCCCGGGGGTCGAGGCCGGGGTTCGTGAACGCCAGGAACCGGTCGACCTGGTACTCCTTCAGGACGCCTGCCTGCACGGCGAGCACCGCGCCGCCGACCGCTCCCCCGGCGAGGGCGACCAGCCACCGCCGCGGGGCGCCGGAGATCGCCACCACCCCGAAGACCGTCGCCGAGAGCACCAGCATGGTGCCGAGGTCCGGCTGGAGCAGGATCAGGACCGCCGGGAGACCCGCGAGGAGCAGCATCCCGAGCACGTCGAGGTGCCGGACGTCGCGCTGCCTCCACGACCCCTCGGTCCGTTCGGCGACCAACAGGGCCATGCCGATGACGACCGCGAGCTTGGCGAACTCCGCCGGCTGGACCGACATCCCGCCCAGCATCAGCCACGACCGGGAGCCGTTGATCGTGCTGCCCATGACGAGGACCAGGCCGAGTCCCACCACGGAGGCGAGGTAGACCAGCGGCGCGAGGATGCGCACCCACCGGTGGTCGGTGGCGATGATCATCACGCCCAGCACGACGCCGATCGCGATGTTGACCAGGTGGCGCTTGAGGTACGCCGTCGGGTCTCCCCCGGTGAGGTCCTCCCGGTTCACGGTAGCGGACCAGACGAGCATCGACCCGACCACCAGCAGGCCGGCCACGGCCAGCATCAGCAGCCAGTCGAGGCGCGGGGCCCGGGTGCTGCTCGGCGGGTCGACGCGGACGTTGCGCGGCCGGGCGGAGGGGGCGAGGGTCATCGGCGTGACCTCCCGTCCTTGCGCGCGGCGGGCGGCAGGATCTCGCCGTCCCTGGCGAAGACGGGCAGGCCCGCCGGCGGCGTCGCCCCGGGCAGTGCCGCCTTCCCCGCCACGACCCGGTCGCCACGCACGCCGTACAACGCCTCCCAGATCTTGCGGATCGCCGGACCGGAGGTGCCCGAGCCGGTGCCACCCTGGGAGACCATCATCACGACCGCGTAGCGGTCGTCGTACGACGCCACCCACGAGGTGCTCTGCTTGCCGTAGACCTCCGCCGAGCCGGTCTTGGAGCGGATCTTGACCTTGTCGAGCGGGAAGTCGACCAGCCTCCACGACATGGTGCCGCGCTCGGACACACCCTTCAGTGCGCGGTCGATGTACTCCAGGTGACGCTTGGCGACCTTGGTGGACCCGGCCTTCTTCGGCTTGATCTCCCGGATGACCTTGCCCTCGGGGTCGACGATCGCGCGCGCCACCCGCGGCTCCCACAGCGTGCCGCCGTTGCCGATGGCGGCATAGGCGCGGGCCAGCTGCAGCGGGGTGACGATCGTGTCGCCCTGCCCGATCGCGAAGTTCACGGCGTCACCGGCGCGGTAGGCGAACCCCTCGACACAGAACTCCCGGGCGAAACGGTGCAGGAAGTCGTTGCCCGGCTTCTTGCCGATCCGGCAGTAGTAGTCCTTGTTGGCCTCGTAGTAGTCGCGCTTCCACTGCCGGTCGGCGATGCGGCCGCTCGCCTCACCGGGCAGGTCGAGGCCGGTCTCCTCGCCGAAGCCGAAGGCCTTCGCGATCCGCACGAGGGGGTCGCGGGCCTTCACGTCGTCGACGTCGCTGCCGAACTTCTGCCAGTAGTTGTAGCCGATCCGGTAGAAGAAGGTGTTGCAGGAGACCTCGAGCGCGCGGTCGAAGCCGATCGACCCGTAGGCGCCCGACTCGTAGTTCTTGAAGGCGCGGTTGCCGACCGTGAACGACGAGGAGCAGTCGAGGCGGGAGTCCTGGCGGTAGCCGTTCTCGAGCGCACCGGCGGTCATGAACGGCTTCCAGGTCGAGCCCGGCGCGAACTGGCCCTGGGTGGCACGGAACAGCAGCGGTGTGCCGGCCTCCTCGGAGTACAACCGGGTCAGCGCCTTGGTGCTGATCCCGCCGACCCAGACCCCGGGGTCGTACGTCGGGTAGCCCGCCATCGCCACGACCCGCCCGGTCGTCACGTCGAGCACGACGGCGGCTCCAGAGTCGGCGGCGTAGCGGCGCCCGGTCACCTCGTCGACGGTGCGGCGGGCGGTCCTGATCGTGGACTCGAGCTGCTGCTCCACTACGCCCTGCACCCGTGCGTCGATCGAGGTGACCAGCGTGTCGCCGGCCTCCCCCTCGACCTCGCCGGAGTCGCCGAGGACACGGCCCTGGCTGTCCACGGCGACCCGCTTGTAGCCCGGTCGGCCGCGCAGGTACTCGTCGTACTGCTTCTCGACCCCCGCCCGGCCGACGACCGAGGCGCCGTGCACGGAGGTGTCCTGCTCCGCCTCCGCCTCGTCGAGCTCCTCCTCGGTGATCGGGCTGAGGTAACCGAGGAGGTGGGCGGCGTTGATGCCGTACGGCGAGGGGTACGCCCGGACGCTGGTGGACTCCGCGAGCACCGCGGGGTAGTCCTCGCTCTGCTCCAGGATCGAGACCGCGGTCTCCTGCGGCACGTCCTCGGCGACCGGGACGGGCTGGTAGGGCGAGCCGTTCCAGCAGGTGCCGGCGATCGACCCGGGCTCGCCGCACAGCAGCGTGCGGGCCTTGACCTCGTCGTACGACGACCCGACGGTGCGAGCGACCCGCCTGAGCAGGACCTCCTGGTCGTCGTCGTCCATGCGTTTGAGGAGCGTGCGGTCGACCGTGACCACCCACGAGGTTCGGTTGGCGACCAGCGGGCGACCCATGTCGTCGACGATCAGCCCCCGGGCCGGCTGGACCACCACCTCACGGACCGACTGCTCGGCGGCCTGCGCCTGGTAGGCCTCGCCGCCGAGGACCTGGAGGTACCACAGCCGCGCGAAGAGCGTGACGAACAGCGACAGCACGATCGCCTGCACCACGACCAGGCGCAGGGTGCTCCTCTGCCGTGACGTGGCGCGGACCCGCGGCATCCGGGCGGCTGCCATCAGTACGCCACCTGATGCGGCTCGAGGCGTCGGAGGAGCCGCATCATCAGCGGCAGGACGAACGGCGTGAGGAGGACGTCGTACAGCACCGCCGTCGGGATGACCGAGAGCGTCTCGCCGACGGGGACCGTGGGGTCGCCCAGCACCATCCCGCTCAGTGCGAAGACGGACGTGCCGACGAACGACGACGCGGCCACGGTGACGACGGCGGCGAGCGCGGAGGTACGCGCGTCGTGGCGGACCCGGCCCGCGAGGTACCCGACCACCACCAGGGCCAGCGCCCAGCGGCCGGCGATGTGGTCGGCCGGGGGCGCGAGGTCGATCGCCAGCCCGGCCAGGAAGCCGATCACCGCGGCGAACTCCGGGCCCCGCACGAGCGCCGCCGCCACGACCACGAGCAACGCGAGGTTCGGCACGACACCGCCGAGGGAGACGTACGGGAAGAGCGCGACCTGCAGCACGACGGCGAGCGTGATCACCAGTGTGAGGACGAGAGCGCGGGCGGCCGCCATCAACGCTCCTCCCCTGCCGTGCCGGGGTCCCCGGCCCTGATCACCGCGCGGTCGCCGCGGGTGTCGGCGGGGACGACGACGCCGACCAGGTCGAGCGCCGAGAAGTCGGCGAACGGCTCGATGACCGCGCGCTTGGACAGCTCGCGCGGGCTGCTGAAGATGGAGGTGACCGTGCCGACGGGCACCCCGGCGACGTACGGCTTGCCGCCCTCGGAGCCCCAGGTCACGAGCACGTCCCCGGCCTCGGGGGTCACCGCGCCGTCGACCAGGTCGAGGTCGAGACGGCCCTGCTCCTCGATGCCGCCCCGACCGCGGAGGAAACCGACCTCCATGTTCGAGCCGAGCCGCCCGCCGACGACGGAGTCGCGGTCGATGATCAGCAGCACGGTCGCGGTGGAGCGGTCGGCCCGGACCACCCGGCCGACGAGGCCGTCGTTGTTGAGCACGGTCATGTCCGGCCGGACCCCCGAGGAGGTGCCGGCGTCGATAGTCACCGTGCGGGTGAACGACTGCGCGGGACCGTGCGCGATCACACGGGACGGCACCAGGGCGTGGCCGGTGTCGGCGGAGCTGCGCAGCAGACCGTCGAGCTCGTCGGCGCGGGCACGGTCCACCTCGGAGGTGGCCAGCTCGCCGCGCAGGGTGGCGTTCTCCGCCTCGAGACGGTCGACCTCGCCGCGCAGCGCACGCGTGGTCGTGAAGAGCTCGGGCACGGCCTGGAAGGGGCGTACGACGGTCGCGGTCACCTTCTCCACCGGCCCGAACACCTCTCCCGCCGCGGAGCGCACCGGCTCGACCGGGGAGTCCTCGCCGCCACGGGCGTCGAGCGTGATGATCGTGAAGCTGGCGAGCAGCAGGAGCGCGAGGACACCTCGCGAGGGCCTCTTGTGCCGGTCACGCATGGCCATGACAGGTCACCTCATCGGCGCCGGGGCTCGGAGACGAGCACCTGCTGCAACGCCTCGAACTCCTCGACGCACTTGCCCGCGCCCATCGCCACCGAGTGCAGCGGGTCCTCCGCGATGTGCACCGGCATGCCGGTCTCGTGACGAAGCCGCTCGTCGAGCCCGCGCAGCAGCGCGCCTCCGCCGGTGAGGACCAGCCCGCGGTCCATGATGTCGCCGGCCAGCTCGGGCGGGGTCTGGTCGAGGGTCGTCCGCACGGCGTCGACGATGTCGTTGAGCGGCTCCTCGAGGGCCTGCCGCACCTCGGCGCTGGACACCACGACGGTCTTCGGCAGGCCCGAGATCATGTCGCGCCCGCGCACCTCGGCCTCCGGCTCCTGCGGGAGCGGGAACGCCGAGCCGAGGCTCATCTTGATCTCCTCGGCGGTGCGCTCCCCCAGCATGAGGGAGTACTCCTTCTTCATCCACGCGATGATCGCCTGGTCGAGGTCGTCGCCCGCCGTACGGATGGACAGGCTCGTGACGATGCCGCCGAGGGAGATGACCGCGACCTCGGTCGTGCCGCCGCCGATGTCGACGACCATGTTGCCGGTCGCCTCGTGGACCGGGAGGTTGGCACCGATCGCGGCGGCCATCGGCTCCTCGACGATGTACACCCGGCGGGCTCCTGCCTGGTAGCCCGCCTCCTTAACCGCGCGCTGCTCCACGGCGGTGATGCCGCTCGGCACGCAGATCACCAGGCGCGGCTTGGCGAAGTAGCGTCGCCGGTGCACCTGCTGGATGAAGAACCGCAGCATCTGCTCGGTGGAGTCGAAGTCGGCGATCACGCCGTCCTGCAGCGGGCGGATCGCGGTGATGTTGTCCGGGGTGCGGCCGATCATCCGCTTGGCCTCGTGGCCGACGGCGAGGATCTCGCCGGTGGTGGCGTTCAGCGCGACCACGGACGGCTCGTCGAGCAGCACGCCCTTGCCCCGGACGTAGACCAGGGTGTTGGCGGTGCCGAGATCGACCGCCATGTCCCGGCCGATGAAGCTGTTCGCCATGCTGTCCCGCCCTCTGGTGCGCTCAAGAGGGGTACGACGAACCCTGGCGCCGACCCGTGCGAAAAGCCTAAGAGCGCGACACCGTGCATCCCGGTAGGACACGCGCGATCCGGCGCCCGGTCGACCGGGGCCGGTCGACCGGGGCCGGTCGACCGGGGCCATCTGGACGTGCACTCGACCTGTCTTGCGGCCGCCCGTCCGCCTCGGCTCCGGCTGCGGCCGGTCCGAGTGCACGTCGACATGGCCCCTCGGACGTCGAAGGCCCCCGCACCTGGCTCGGTGCGGGGGCCCTCGTGCTCAGGCGGGTACCTACTTGAGCTGGAACTTCGCGGACGTCGACGTGCCGTCAGGTGTGGTGCCGCTGACGAGGTAGCAGCTCCCCTTGCCGGCCTTCGGCGTGGCCCAGTTCTGGATCCACTGCTGCCCGTCTGCGTCGTAGCGGAGCGTCGTACCACCCGTCGTGGCGAACTCCTCGACCGCGTCGGTGGCCGTCCCTGAGTCACAGGCGATCCGGTTCACGGTGAAGGTTGCCTCCAGCACTGCGGCATCCGTGACCGGGGCGTCGCCCTTGTACACGTTGAACTTCAGCGGGACGGTCGACCCGGCCTTCACCGTGTTGACCTTGCCCATGTCGACCGGCCGGTAGAACCCGTCGTGCCGCCACGGGTCGACCGTGTAGGCCAGCGTGGCGGTCGCCGTACGCCCGGCGTGGTCGGTGGCCGTCGCGGTCAGCGTGTGGGTCCCGACGTCGGTGCTGTAGCCGGTCACCTCACAGCCGGCCAGGCCCGAGACCGCGTCGGTCGCCGTGCAGGTCGGCCCGTCCGGCGTGTCACCCCACGGGAAGCTGCTGCTGTCGGCGATGCCACCCACGAACGTCACGTCCGTCGGGTCGCTCAGGTCGATCTTGAAGGCCCGACTGTCGATCGAGGCCGCGGTGTTGCTCGCCACGTCCGTGACCGGACCGGAGCCGACCGTGACAGCCGCACCTTCGGCGGAACCACTCGAGGCGGTGAAGTCCTTGGTCAGCAGCTTCGGCGAGTCCGTCTCGAAGCCTGCACCCTCATCGGTCGCCCGGAACGAGTTCGTCACCGCGCTCGTGTACCAGCCGTTGTCGCCGTCCGGCGTCGAGGTCGGGCCGAGGTCGGTGAGGACCGGGGCGCCGGTGTCCTCGATGACGTAGCTCGCGGTCGCACTCCCGGTCTCGCCCCCGTCGTCTGTGTAGGAGCACGTGACGGTGACGGTGCCGAGGCCGTAGGCAGCGAGTGGGCCCACCGGACCTTGCACGTCGGGATAGACCGACTGCTCGCCGTCCTCGGTGTCGACGACCGAGCACCCCGGAGTCGGCTCGCTGCCGATCTCGAAGACGTCCCCGTCGGTGAAGCCCGTGACCGAGACCTGCGGCCGCGTGTTCACCGGGGCGGGAGACTCGACGACGACGGTGAACGACCCAGGCTCGAAGGTGCTCACTAACCGTGGGTTCGCCTTTCCCCCACTCGCCGTGGCCTCGAGCGTTGCCGTGTCACCGGTAACGGCGTTGCCGGCCACCGCGTAGGTGACGCTCGCTCCGGCCGCAGCTCCACAGTCAGTGAGTGTCACCGCGTCTGGTGCCGCGACGATGCTCGGCGCGGTCGACGTGAAGGAAACGGTGACCGGATCGCCGCCGCCCGCGTTGCAGCCGGGAAAGTCCGGGGCACCCTCATTGACGAGATACACGACCACCGTCCCCGACTGGCCAGGCGCCTTCGTCTCGTCCGCCGGTGTGACCGACACGCTGTCAGCGACGGCCAGGCCGGCCGAGCTGAGTACGAGGGCGGCGGCCGCTGCCGTCGCGAAGGTGGTTCTGGATCTGTTGCGCATGTTCCGGTCCCCCACGGATCCCTAGGCGGTTCATGGGTGGGCCGCATGGCGCCGAAGCGTCTCTTCCCAGGAGCGACCCACGTGGACTCGAACCTAGGACTGGGGCAAATAGGGAGGCAGCAGAACAGAACCGGGCGTCTCAGAATCACCCGGACGGACTATGCGCAAACCACCCGGACGGCGCGAAATGCCGTCCCCGGTCGGAGGACACAGGGCCGACAAGGCACACAGCAAGTGGGCACCTGTTGCAGCTGCTGGGGCCCGGAAAGTGCGACAAGTGCCCACTTGAGGCGCCCCAGAGGCCCCTCAGAGGTGGGGGAACCAGATCTTGATCTCGCGCTCGGCGGACTCGGGCGAGTCGGATCCGTGCACGAGGTTCTCGCGGTTCGACAGGGACAGGTCCCCACGGATGGTGCCGGGCGCCGCCTTCCGACCGTCGGTGGCGCCGTTGACCGCCCGGACGACCTCGATCGCCTCGTCGCCCTCGAGCACGCACGCCACGAGCGGGCCGCTGGTCACGAACTCGCGCAGCGGCGGGTAGAAGTCGCGCTCGACGTGCTCGGCGTAGTGCTCGTCGGCCAACGCCTGGTCGATGGTGCGCAGCTCCATCGATACGAGGGACAGGCCCTTGGCCTCGAAACGGCTGAGAATGTTGCCGACGAGACCGCGGCGGACGGCGTCGGGCTTGAGCAGGACGAGAGTGCGCTGGGACATGCGGGCAGCCTAGCGAGGGCTATGCGTGACCCTGCTCGGCGGCCCACTCCTGCTCGAGCACCTCCCGCTCGGCGCGCTCACGGTCGATCTTCGCGCCGAGGAGTACGGCGCCGGCCCAGAGCGCGAGGAAGACGCCCCCGAGCACGAACATCACGGGCACCACGAAGCCGAGCGCCACCGCGGCCACCTGGATGGCCCACCCGACGGTGTAGGACCACGAGTACCGGAGCATCCCGGCGGCCACGACGCACGCCACGGTCAGCCCCAGTCCGATGACGAGCGCGGTCACCACCGGGACGGAGGCGACGCTGATCATCACCGGCGTGGTCAGCCCGAGCACGATCGCCTCGAGCGCGAGGATGGTGGCGGCCATCGACCGCTGGGCCGACGTCACGACAGCTCCTCGGCGGCCCGCGACGCGCGCGCGGCCACGTCGCGGGGCCTCAGCATGGTGCGCGCCTCGCCGACGGTGATCACCGAGCCGGTGACGAGGACGCCGCCCGAGCCGTAGACCCCCTCGGTCTCGGCCAGGGTCGCCGCCTGCTCGATGGCGTCGTCGAGGCGCGGCGCGACGTGCACCCGGTCCACCCCGAAGATGCCGCGCGCCACCTCGGCGAGCTCCTCGGCCGGCAGGGCGCGCGGCGTGGAGTTCTGGGTGCACACGATCTCGGAGAACAGCGACTCGAACTCCGACAGGACGCCCTCGTAGTCCTTGTCCGCCATGACCCCGACCACGCCGACGAGCGGGTTGAACGTGAAGGAGTCCTCGAGGGCAGCGGCCGCTGCCCGGGCCCCGTGGGGGTTGTGGGCCGCGTCCAGGACGATCGTGGGGCTGCGGCGGATGACCTCGAGCCGGCCGGGAGAGGTCACGTGCCCGAACGCCTCGTGCACGATCTCGGCGTCGAGCGGCTCGTCGCCGGCGAAGGCCTCCACCGCGGCCAGCGCCAGCACGGCGTTCTGGGCCTGGTGGGCGCCGTACAGCGGGAGGAAGACCTCGTCGTACTCCGCCCGGAGCCCGCGCAGCCGCACCATCTGACCACCGACCGCGGGCAGCCGGTGCACGACGCCGAAGTCCACGCCCTCGACCCGGACGGTCGCGCCGACCTCGGCGGCGCGCTCGAGCAGCACCTCCATCACGGCCGGCTGCTGCTCCGCGACGACCGCGACCGTGCCGGGCTTGATGATCCCGGCCTTCTCGATGGCGATGTCCTCGGGACGCTCACCGAGGTACTTCGCGTGGTCGACGCTGATCGGCGTGACCACCGCGACCTTCGCGTGCACCACGTTGGTGGCGTCCCACGAGCCGCCCATGCCCACCTCGACGATCGCGGCGTCCACGGGGGCGTCGGCGAAGGCGGCGTAGGCCATCCCGACCACGGTCTCGAAGAACGACAACGGGTGCTCGCTCTGGTCGTCGACCAGCGCGGCGAAGGCGGCCACGTCGTGGTACGCCTCGACGAACGCCTCCTCCGAGACCGGCTCGCCGTCGATGGAGATCCGCTCGGTCATCGACTCCACGTGCGGGCTGGTGAACCGGCCTGTGCGCAGCCCCATCGCGCGGATCAGGGTGTCGATCATCCGGGACGTGCTGGTCTTGCCGTTCGTGCCGGTCAGGTGCACGACCGGGTAGGCGTGCTGGGGGTCGCCGAGCAGGTGCGCGAACGCCTCGACCCGTTCGAGCGTGGGGTCGAGCTTGGTCTCGGGCCAGCGGGCGAGCAGCGCGTGCTCCACCTCGGCGTAGGTCGTGGGTACGTCGGGCGCGGAAGATGGGGTGTCAGACATCGCGTCCTCGAGTCTACGGGGGTACGTCGGACGGCGACCCGTCCCAGCCCACGGGGAGCGCGCCGTCCCCGTGCCAACTGAGTCGCTCGACCCCGAGCGCCACCCGTAAGATTCCGGACCATGGACACCAACCCCACCCCCCCGCAGACCGGAGAGACCACCGAGCCGACCCCCCGGCGCTCGGTAGTCGTACCCGACCGGCCTGCCCTGGAGGGCCTGGAGGACAAGTGGGTCCAGCGCTGGGACGAGGACGGCACCTACCGTTTCGACCGGTCCAAGACCCGCGAGGAGATCTACTCGATCGACACGCCGCCCCCGACGGTCTCGGGGTCGCTGCACGTCGGGCACGTCTTCTCCTACACCCACACCGACCTCATCGCGCGCTTCCAGCGGATGCGCGGCAAGGAGGTCTACTACCCGATGGGCTGGGACGACAACGGCCTGCCCACCGAGCGCCGGGTCCAGAACTACTTCGGCGTGCGCTGCGACCCCTCGCTTCCTCACGACGACGACTTCACCCCGCCGGAGAAGCCCGACGCCAAGCGCCAGCTCCCGGTGAGCCGCCAGAACTTCATCGACCTGTGCGAGCGGCTCGTGGAGGAGGACGAGCAGGTCTACGAGTCGCTGTGGCGCAAGGTCGGCCTGTCGGTCGACTGGACCCAGACCTACACGACGATCGGCAAGGAGTCGCGGGTAGCCAGCCAGCGGGCGTTCCTGCGCAACTTCGCCCGCGGCGAGGCCTACTCCACCGACGCACCGACGCTGTGGGACGTGACCTTCCAGACCGCGGTCGCGCAGGCCGAGCTCGAGGCACGGGAGTACCCCGGCGCCTACCACCGGGTCTCCTTCCACAGGCCCGACGGCGAGCCGGTCCACATCGAGACGACCCGCCCCGAGCTGATCCCCGCCTGCGTCGCACTCATCGCGCACCCCGACGACGAGCGCTACCAGCACCTGTTCGGGACGACGGTGACCTCCCCCGTCTTCGGCGTGGAGCTGCCCGTGCTGGCCCACGCCGCCGCCGAGCCGGACAAGGGCGCCGGCATCGCGATGTGCTGCACCTTCGGCGACCTCACCGACGTCATGTGGTGGCGCGAGCTGCAGCTGCCGGTGCGCACGGTCATCGGCCGCGACGGCCGGCTGCACCGCGAGACCCCCGAGTGGCTCTCCCACGACGCCGCCGCGGCGGCGTACTCCGACCTGGCCGGCAAGACCACGTTCAGCGCCCGCGAGGCGATGGTGGAGAAGCTGCGCGAGTCCGGCGACCTGGACGGCGACCCCAAGCCCACCCAGCGCATGGCGAACTTCTACGAGAAGGGCGAGAAGCCGCTCGAGATCGTCTCCACGCGCCAGTGGTACCTCAAGAACGGCGGTCGCGACCTCGAGCTGCGCGCCGAGCTGGTCGAGCGGGCCGGTGAGATCACCTGGCACCCCGACTACATGAAGCACCGCTACACGAACTGGGTCGAGGGCCTCAACGGCGACTGGCTGGTCTCGCGGCAGCGGTTCTTCGGCATCCCGTTCCCGGTCTGGTACCCCCTCGACGGCGACGGCGAGCCCGACTACGACCACCCGCTGATGCCCGCGGAGGCCGAGCTGCCGGTCGACCCGTCCTCGGACGCCCCGCAGGGCTACGACGAGGACCAGCGGGGCAAGCCGGGCGGATTCGTCGGCGACCCTGACGTCATGGACACCTGGGCCACCTCGTCGCTCACCCCGCAGATCGTGACCGGCTGGGAGCGCGACCAGGACCTCTTCGAGCGGACCTTCCCGATGGACCTGCGCCCCCAGGCCCACGACATCATCCGGACCTGGCTGTTCGCCACGGTCGTCCGGGCACACCACGAGAACGGTGTGGCCCCGTGGTCGCACGCAGCTATCTCCGGCTTCGTGGTCGACCCCGACCGCAAGAAGATGAGCAAGTCCAAGGGCAACGTGGTCGTGCCCACCGACATCCTCGAGAGGTACGGCGCCGACGCGGTGCGCTGGCGTGCCGCCCTGGCGCGTCCCGGGGCCGACTCGCCCTTCGACGAGACCCAGATGAAGGTCGGCCGGCGGCTGGCGATGAAGGTCCTCAACGCCTCGAAGTTCGTGCTGAGCCTCGGTGCGGTGGAGGTCTCCCCCGCTGCCGTGGTGCACCTGGTCGACGCGGCGATGCTCGGCGGGCTGGCGAACGTCGTGGCGAGGGCGACGGAGGCGTTCGAGGCCTACGACTACACCACCGCCCTCGAGGTCAGCGAGAAGTTCTTCTGGGAGTTCTGCGACGACTACCTCGAGCTGGTCAAGGAGCGGGCCTACGGCGGGCGCGGCGAGGACGCCGCCTCCTCGGCGAAGGCTGCGCTGGCGATCGCCCTCGATGTGCAGCTGCGTCTGCTCGCGCCGTTCCTGCCCTACGTCACCGAGGAGGTCTGGTCGTGGTGGCGCGACGGGTCGATCCACCGCGCCCCCTGGCCGACGGCGGGTGACCTCGGCTCGGCCTCGGCGAGCAGCCCGGCCATGCTCGACGCCGTCGCTGCGGTCCTCACCGGCATCCGGGGCGCGAAGTCCCAGGCGAAGGTGAAGATGCGCACCGAGCTGTCTTCGGTGACGGTGACCGGTCCTGCCGAGGCGATCGCGCTGGCCCGAGAGGCCGCCGAGGACATCCGGGCCTCCGGGAACGTCACCGGCGAGCTGACCTTCATCGAGGGCGACGGCTCGGCGGTCTCCGTCGACGCGAAGGTCGCCGAGGCTCCCCCGGCCTGATCCGGGGGCCTCGCTTTCCCACGTTCACCTGGGAAACCGGTTCCTACCTCGAAGCATTTCTCGCGGTGAGAACCGGTTTCTCGCGGTAAGTGGTCCCGGCCCGCGACCGGCGACGACCGCACGCGACGGCCCGCGACCGGCGGCGCTATGCCCGGTTGAGCCAGGCCTCGAAGGCGTCGAAGGTGTACGCGCGGCCGAGGAAGTCCTCCACCAGGTCGGCGGCGTCCTTGGAGCCTCCGGCGGCCAGGATCCGGTCGCGGTAGCGGTGGGCGACCTCCTGGTCGAAGAGGTCCTCCTCGTCGAAGGCCGAGAAGAGGTCCTTGGCGATCACCAGGCTCCACATGTAGGTGTAGTAGCCCGAGGTGTAGCCCTCGAGGTGGCCGAAGGACGCCTGGAAGTGCGTGCCCGGGACGTAGCCGAACAGGTCGTACCTCCGCTGCAGCGCCTGCACCAGGTCGGTGGTGTCCTCCGGCACCGAGTGGTGGATCCGGTAGGACAGGGCGGCGTAGAACATCTGGGTCAGGGCGTGGAAGCCCTTCCCGAACTCCTCTGCCCGCCGCATCTTCGCGACGAGCTCGCTCGGGATCGGCTCACCCGCGGCGTCCGTCGCGAAGGAGCGCAGCACCTCGGCGTCCCAGGCCCACTCCTCCAACATCTGGGAGGGCGCCTCCACGAAGTCCCACTCGGTGGCCACCCCGGAGAACCTCGCCCAGCGGTGCCGGCCGGCCAGGATGTGGTGGACGAGGTGGCCGAACTCGTGGAACAACGTCACGACGTCGTCGTGCTCCATCAGTCCGCGGGGGAAGTTGCACACGAGGACGCCCTCGGCGAGCTGCCGGGCGCGGATGCCGGGGACGAGGTCGAACTGCGCGGCGTGCTTGTACTTACCCTCGCGCGGGTGCAGGTCGAGGTAGATCCGCCCGAGTCGCGCGCCGCGGGTGCTGACGTCGTACACCGCGACCTCCTCGTGCCAGCGCGGCGCGTCGGGCACCTCGTCGTACCGGAGGTCGAAGAGGCGACCGGTGACCGCGAGCAGGCCGGCGCGGACCTTGGAGAAGTCGAAGTACTCCCGCACCCGCTGGGCGTCCACGTCGAACTGCTCCTTGCGGATGACCTCGCCGTAGTACCCCTTGTCCGTGCTGTCGATCCCGGTGGCCTCGGGATGGTCACGACGGAGCCGCTGGAGGAGTACGTCGTAGTCGCGCCGCCCGGACTCCTCGGCGACCTCGGCGATCCTGTCGATGAACTCCGCGATCGCCTCCCCCTTGCCGATCATCTTCACCTCGGCGTCGAAGCTGGGCCAGTCGGCGTACCCCAGCAGGCGGGCGTGTTCCTCGCGCAGGCGCAGCAGCTCGACGAGGACCGGGTCGTTCTGCGGCCAGGCCCGGTTCAGGAAGGCACGCAGCAGGTCGGCCCTCGCCTCCCGGTCGTGCGCGAAGGTCATGAACGGCACGTAGTCGGGATAGTCGGTGGTGATCGTGACCCTGCCGTCCTCACCGACCGGGTGCCGCTCGACGTAGTCGACGGGGAGCCCTGCGAGTCGCTCCGGGTCGAGTACGACGGTCCGCACGTCGTCGCGGATGTTCTTGGAGAACTGCTGGGACAGCTCGGTCTCCCGCTCGGCGAGGGCCCGGAGTCGCTCCCGGACGTGCTCGTCCCGGTCGACGCCGGCCCGCCGGAAGTCGCGCAGGGACAGCTCGAGGACCCGGCCCGCGTCCTGCCCCAGCGACGAGCCGTCGACCGCGGCGAGCACCTCGAACAGGTCCCGGTCCAGGCCGATCTCGGTGAGCAGGCGGTGCGCCTCCTGCTCCGCTGTCTCGGCGCGGGTGCGCACCGCCTCGTCGGGGTGCACCTGGGACATCAGCGAGGCGACAGCGAACGCGTTCTTCAGAGCGAGGTTGACGTCGTTCCAGCCTTCGAGAACCTCGGCGCCGAGCCGGGTGTCCTGCTTCAGGCGGTCGACGCCCTGACGAGCGCGGGCCAGCTCACCGTCACAACGGTCCGCGACCCAGCCGACCCAGTCGGTGTCGCGGGCGGGCAGGGACAGCGGGTGCGGTGCAGTGGTCACGCACGCGACTCTAACGATCCACGACCCGAAGCGAGGCGGGAACGTCTCGGAGGGTCAGCGCCGGAACGCCTTCCGAGAGGCGGCTCGCTGGGCCGCTCGGCGTGTCTTCGGGTGAGCCTTCGCGTGAAGCGCACGATCCGCCGTGCGCCTCGCGCGGTCATGGTGTCCGACACGTGGCTGAGCGCCCGTGCTCGGCGCGGACGCCGGACGGCGCGACCGGGTCGACGTGGCCGAGTCTGCGCTCGCCACGTGAGAGGGCGCGGCCGCGGCGTGCGCCGGCACTACCCGCGCCGGGGCCCCACACTCCGTGGACCGCGCCTTCTGCACGGCCGCGGCGACCTGACGCTTCCCGTCGTCACGCTTGTGGGCCGTCCTGCCGCGGTCCGCCTCGTCCCGCCGGATAGGTCCGGACGCCGTACGGTCGGACCGCTGGGCGGCTCGTGCCACCGCACCTGCGCCGACCACGGGACGGTCACCAGGCCACGCCGCCTCCACCTCTGCCTCGATCGCGTCCGACGTGACGAGGAACGACCCTCCCGCGAACGGCCCGGCGTCGCCGAGCACCGACGCCGGGAGCGGCTCTGCCTGCGGCAGCGTGCCATGGACGGAGACCCCGGCGCCGATCACGGCGGCGAGCAGCCGACCGCCCTGCGCTTCGGCGCGATGGATGCCCACGACCGCCGCGGCCACGAGCGCGAGGACGACGAAGGCGGCCGCGGGCCTGCGGTGCTCAGCGCTCATCACGACGCTCTCCGGTAGGGCGGCGGGGGATCGCGCACTCACCCCGAGGACGGCTCCCATCCTCCCCGGGCGTGCGCCCTGCGTCCCGAGAACCGGAAAACTCGGGCATCACGCGGAGCAGACGCACCGGCCTTCACCGACGATTGACGTGTGGAGGTCGCGCTCGGCGTCAACGCCTTCCCGGACCGTGCACCCCGGCTGCGGCCGGCCTGCGCCCCGGCGTGCGGCCGGGTGGGGTGCGGCGGCCGGAGGTCAGGCGGACTTCTTCTTCTTGGTCTCCGGCTCGCGCGGCACCAGCGTCGGGTTCACGTTGTCGCTGACCACCTCGCCGGTAACGACGACCTTCGCGACGTCCTCGCGGGAGGGCACGTCGTACATCACGTGGAGGAGGACTTCCTCGATGATGGCGCGGAGGCCGCGGGCACCGGTGCCGCGGACCATGGCGAGGTCCGCGACCGCATCGACGGCGTCGGCGGTGAACTCCAGCTCCACACCGTCGAGCTCGAAGAGCTTCTGGTACTGCTTGACCAGGGCGTTGCGTGGCTCGGTCAGGATCGAGACGAGGGCCTCGCGGTTGAGCTTGTCGACGGTGGCGATGACCGGCAGGCGGCCGATGAACTCGGGGATCAGGCCGAACTTCATCAGGTCCTCGGGCATGACCTCGGCGAAGATCTTCTCCATGTCGCGCTCCTCCTTGGTGGGGAGCTCCGCGCCGAAGCCGAGGGTCTTCCTGCCGATCCGCTGCTCGACGATGTGCTCGAGGCCTGCGAACGCACCACCCACGATGAACAGGATGTTNNGAACTCCTGGTGCGGGTGCTTGCGGCCGCCCTGCGGCGGGACCGAGGCGGTGGTGCCCTCGAGGATCTTCAGCAGCGCCTGCTGCACGCCCTCGCCGGACACGTCGCGGGTGATGGAGGGATTCTCGGCCTTGCGTGCGACCTTGTCGATCTCGTCGATGTAGATGATCCCGGTCTCGGCCTTCTTGACGTCATAGTCGGCGGCCTGGATCAGCTTGAGCAGGATGTTCTCGACGTCCTCACCGACGTAGCCGGCCTCGGTGAGCGCGGTGGCGTCCGCGATCGCGAACGGCACGTTGAGCATCCGTGCGAGCGTCTGGGCGAGGTAGGTCTTGCCGCAGCCGGTGGGACCGATCACCAAGATGTTGGACTTCGCCAGCTCGACGGCGTCCTCCTTGGCGTGGCGACCCGTGTTCACGCCGGCCTGGACGCGCTTGTAGTGGTTGTAGACGGCCACGGCGAGCGCCTTCTTGGCGTTCTCCTGGCCGATCACGTAGGAGTTGAGGAAGTCGACGATCTCGCGCGGCTTGGGCAGCTCGTCGAGGCCGACCTCGGTGCCCTCGCTGAGCTCCTCCTCGATGATCTCGTTGCAGAGATCGATGCACTCGTCGCAGATGTAGACGCCAGGTCCTGCGATCAGCTTCTTGACCTGCTTCTGGCTCTTCCCGCAGAAAGAGCACTTCAGCAGGTCGCCTCCGTCACCGATGCGTGCCACAGGCGACGTCTCCTCACGATTCTGGCCGGCTGGTCGTGCTGCGCGGCTGGTTGTCCACCACTTGCTACTTCCTCGACGGTACCTGAGCCCACCCCCGAATGGGACCGGGACACGAGGTTCCTTCGCGGCCCGGGCGGCTCCTCACGGGAGGTGCCGCCCGGAACACCACGTCTAGCGGCCTGCCCCGTGACCGACACCGAGCGTGGCCTTGCGGGACTCGAGGATCGAGTCCACGAGGCCGTACTCGATGGCGCCCTCGGCGGTCAGGATCTTGTCACGGTCGATGTCGCGGCTGACCGTCTCCTTGTCCTTGCCGGTGTGCTCGGCGATCATCGTCTCCAGCAGGTCCCGCATGCGCAGGATCTCGTTGGCCTGGATCTCGATGTCCGAGGTCTGACCGTAGGTCCCCTCGGTGTAGGGCTGGTGGATCAGGATGCGGCTGTTCGGCAGCGCGAGCCGCTTGCCCGGCGCACCGGCGGCGAGCAGGATCGCCGCGGCGGAGGCGGCCTGACCCAGGCACACGGTCTGGATGTCGGGCTTGACGAAGCGCATCGTGTCGTAGATCGCCGTGAGCGCCGTGAACGAGCCGCCGGGCGAGTTGATGTAGATCTGGATGTCGCGGTCGGGGTCCATCGACTCCAGCACCAGCAGCTGCGACATCACCGCGTTGGCGATGTCGTCGGAGATCGGCACCCCGAGGAAGATGATGCGGTCCTCGAACAGCTTGGTGTAGGGGTCGATCCGGCGGACGCCGTACGACGTCCGCTCCTCCCACTGCGGGATGTAGTAGTTCATGCTCGGTGAGGCCAGGTCACTCGCCCTGCCGGTCGCGGCGTGCTCGGCGAGGCCCGGGATGTGGCTGCTGCTCATGTCTTCTCTCCCGTCCTCGTCAGTTCTTGGCCGCGGGGCGGCCCTGGTCGGCGACCTGGCCGGCGCTGGCGACGACCTTGTCGATGAAGCCGTACTCGAGCGCCTGGTCGGCGGTGAACCAGCGGTCGCGGTCGGCGTCCTTCTCGACCTGCTCCACCGACTGCCCGGTGTGCTGGCTGATCAGCTCGAACATGACCTTCTTGATGTGCAGCGACTGCTGGGCCTGGATCTTGATGTCCGACGCCGAGCCGCCCATGCCTCCGGAGGGCTGGTGCATCATGATCCGCGCGTGGGGCAGGGCGTAGCGCTTGCCCTTCGCTCCGGCGCAGAGCAGGAACTGGCCCATCGACGCGGCGAGGCCCATCCCGACCGTGGCCACGTCGTTGGAGATGTAGTTCATCGTGTCGTAGATCGCCATGCCGGCGTCCACCGAGCCACCAGGGCTGTTGATGTAGAGGAAGATGTCGGCCTCGGGGTCCTCGGCGTTGAGCAGGAGCATCTGCGCGCAGATCGCGTTGGCGTTCTGGTCGCGCACCTCCGACCCGAGGAAGACGATCCGCTCACGGAGCAGACGCTGGTAGATGTGGTCGTCGAGCCCGTACGACGCGGCGCCACCGTTCATCTGGGGACCTGGAGTCAGGCTGGGAGTCTCGTTCACGCCCCCGACCCTAGCCCGTGCCCTCGACAGTTCCACGAGGAAACCCCCGGTGTTCGCCCACAGCGGACTCCCCCGGCGGGACCCTGCCCGGGTCAGCCCTGCTCGACGGTCGCCCTGATCCGCTCCAGGGTGGTCCGGATCCCGTCGGCGAGCTCGCGGTCGTGGCCCTGCGCACCCCCGATCAGCGGTGCCATCACCTTCGTGCCCAGGGAGTACGACGGGAGGTCGCGACGGCCGACCAGCCGGGTCCCCGCACCCTCGTGGGACAGCTCGTAGGTCCACGTCGCACCGCTCTCGCGGGTCCTCCAGGCGATGGCACGGCCGGGCTCGAAGCGGACCACTCTCGACGTGGTCGGCCAGGCGGCCCACCCGCGCCGGTTGAACCCGAGGAACGTCGTCCCCAGCCCCTGCTTCTGTGAGCCGAGGACCACGACCCTGCGCAGCTCGGGGCTCCACAGGCTCATCCGGGTCACGTCGGAGACGGCGGCCCAGACCTCCTCGGCGGGAGCGGCGACGTCGACGGAGGCGGTGACGGGCAGGGGCTGGTTCATGCGGGACCTTCCTGAAATGGGTGGGGGGTCGGGGCGGGCGTTCAGCCCAGCCAGGTCCGGCGGGCGTCGTACACGTGGACGGTCGACGGCCTGGTCGGCCATCACCGTGCCGCGCGGCGAGGTCTTACCGCGACAAAGCGCCGCCTACCTCGAGATATTTCTCGAGGTAGGCGGCGCTTTCCCACGTTCACCTGGGAAACCGACGGAGCGGCCGGCAGGGATCAGGCCTCGGCGGGCCGCTCCTCCTCGGCGGCGGGCTCGGTGCCCTCGGCCGACTCGGCGTCCTGGGCCTCCGGCTCGCCGATCGAGCCGTCGGGGCGGAGGTTCTTCAGCTCGACGTGGTTGCCGGACTCGTCGACGACCTTGGCGTTCTCGACCAGGATCGCGAGGGCCTTGCCGCGCACGACCTCGGAGACCATCTCGGGGATGTGGTTGTGCTCGACCATGTGCTTGGCGAACTCGTTCGGGTCCTGGCCGGACTGCTGGGCGCGACGGAAGATGTGGTCGGACAGCTCCTGCTGGTCGACCCCGATCTCCTCCTTCTTCGCCACCTCGTCGAGGACGAACTGCGCGGCGACGGCGTCGCGGGTGCGCTGCGCGAGGTCGGTCTCGAACTCCTCGGCGGTCTGGCCCTCGGACTCGAGGTACTGCTCGAGGGTCATGCCGGCGTACACCAGCTGCTGCTCGACGTTCTCGCGGCGGGCGTTGAGCTCGGAGTCCACGACGCTGTCGGGCAGCGGCACCTCGACCATGTCGAGGACCTTCTCGAGGATCGCGTCACGGGCCGCAGCGGCCTGCTCGAGGCGCTTGCCGCGCTCGAGGCGGGTGCGGACGTCGGCGACGAGCTCGTCGACGGTGTCGAACTCGGAGGCGGTCTGGGCGAACTCCTCGTCGAGCTCGGGCAGCTCCTGCTCCTTGACGGCGCCGACCTTGACCTCGACCTCCACGTCGAGGCCCTCCTGGTCACCGCCCACGAGGTTGGAGGAGAAGGTCTTCTCGTCGCCGGCCTTCATGCCCGTCAGCGCCTCGTCGAGACCGTCGAGCATCCCGCCCCGGCCCACCTGGTAGCTCATGCCGCTGACCTCGGCGCCCTCGACGACCTCGCCGTCGCGCATCGCCTTGAGGTCGACGGTCACGAAGTCGCCCTCGGCCGCCTCGCGGTCGACGTCGTTGAGGGTGGCGAACCGCTCACGCAGCGCCGTGACCTGCTCGTCGACGTCGTCGTCGGAGACGGTCACGTCGTCCACGGTCACCTCGAGGCCCTCGAGCTCGGGCAGGGTGATCTCGGGGCGGACGTCGACCTCGGCGGTGAACTCGAGGGACTCGTTGTCCTCGAACTTCGTGATGTCGATCTCCGGCTGGGCCAGCGGCTGGATGTCGTTGTCCTGGAGCGCCTGGACGTACATCTTCGGCAGCGCCTCGTTGATCGCCTCGTCCAGCACGGGACCGCGGCCGACCTGGCGGTCGATCACCGCCGGCGGCACCTTGCCCTTGCGGAAGCCCGGCACGTTGATCTGCTGGGCGATCTTCTTGTACGCCGCGTCGAGGCTCGGCTTGAGCTCCTCGAAGGGCACCTCGACGGTAAGCTTCGCCCGGGTCGGGCTCAGAGTCTCGACGGCGCTCTTCACAGGTGTTTCTCCTCAGTTCTCGGACTACAGGTGCCAGGTGGCGGACACGCCCAGCGGATCAGGGCGCTGGACATGGTCGGGGCGACAGGACTCGAACCTGCGATCTCCTGCTCCCAAAGCAGGCGCGCTAGCCACTACGCTACGCCCCGGGGGCGAACCCACGGGAGTCTAGTGGACGACCCCTCCCCCGCCGTAATCGCGCCCGTCCTGCGGGGCGGGTGAGCCGATTGGGACGGGGCTGAGTCCCTGTGGCACGATTGACCCGCTGACCGGTCCGGCTTTCCGCCGACGACCGCTGCACGCGGATGTAGCTCAATGGTAGAGCCCCAGTCTTCCAAACTGGCTACGCGGGTTCGATTCCCGTCATCCGCTCCCCCCGACGCCCCTCGGCCCACGCCGCGGGGCGTCGCGCACGTCCGGGCGACGACCGGCGTACGGCGTCAGCGCCGGTGCAGCATGAACAGGGCCCGGTCGTCGTTCATCGACTCGAGCTGGTCGATGAGGCGATAGGCGCCGTTCTCGAAACCGGCCCGCAGCAGCCGCTCCCCCTGGCCGAGCATCTTGTCGATGCCGAGGGAGATGTCGCGCTGCGGCGTCTCGACGAGTCCGTCGGTGTACATCAGCAGCGCGTCCCCGGTCCCCAGCGTGCCGGTGCTCACCGTGAACGTGGCGTTGTCGACCAGGCCCAGCACGGGGCCCTCCGTCTCGTGGATCGCCCACCGTCCCGAGCCCGCGAGCAGCTGCACCGCGGGCGGGTGCCCGGCCGACCGCAGCTCGAACTCGCCGGTCTCGAGGTCCAGCGAGAGGTGGACGGCGGTGGCGAACCCCTCGCTCCAGTCCTGACGCAGGAGGTAGTCGTTGGCCGCCGGCAGGAACTGCTCGGGCGGAAGGGCCCCGAGGAGTCCGCCGAAGGCGCCCGAGAGCAGCAGGGAGCGGGTCCCCGCCTGCTCGCCCTTGCCCGACACGTCGACGACCGCGACCTCGAGGCTGCGGCGGTCCGACGAGGTGGCGGCCACGATGAAGTCCCCCGCGAACGACGAACCGCCCGCGGAGCGCATGACCGCCTCGGCGTACCACTGACGCGGCAGCACCGGGATCTGGCTCTGCCGGGCGATCCGCTCCCGCAGGTCCACGAGCATCGACTCCCCCCGGGAGCCGGCCACGCCCAGCCGGGACCGCCTGAAGGAGGAGATCAAGATGATCAGCCCGACCAGGAACGTGACGACGATGGCTCCGATCCGCCGACCGTCCAGCATGCTCTCCGTGGCCGCGGTCGCCACCACCAGGACGCCCAGGCAGAAGACGACCACCCAGGGCAGGGTTCGTGGACCGAGCACCTGGTTGCCGAGCACCATCGGGACCAGGACCGCGGGAAGAGGCACCGCGCTGCCCCACAGGACGATCCCCATCCCCGCCAGGACCGCGAGGACGACCAGCAGGGCCGCCCACGAGGCCTCCGAGTAGCGCAGGCGTCGCAGTCCGCGTCCCCAACGACGGCTCAGGTGGCCCGCGGGGACGCGGGCCAGCCTCTCGAGATGGGGAGCAGCGGCCACAGGACGCACCTTAGTGTCGGAGGGGCCCCGGGGGACACGGATTGGTGAACGCAAGCGCGAGCTCACACCCGGTGGCCGGCTCGGGAGCGGAAGGTCGGCTGGCAGCGGGGGCACCAGAACGAGTTGCGGGCGGCGAGCACCTCGGTGCGTACGCCGGCACCGCAGACGTGGCAGGGCTGGTCGTGGCGCCGGTAGACGTAGACCTCACCGCCGTGGTCGTCACGACGTGGCGCGCGCCCCATCGCCTCCGGCGTGTGCTCGGGCCGGACCGTGTCGATCCGTCCGCTGCGCACGCCCTCGGCCATCAGGGCGACGAGGTCCGCCCAGACCGCCTCGAACTGGCCGCGGCGCAGCGTGTTCCCGGGCCGCAGCGGGTGCAGGCGATGCCGGAAGAGCACCTCGGCGCGATAGACGTTCCCGACCCCTGCCACGACCGACTGGTCCATCAGCAGGGTGCCGATCGGGGTGCGGCTGCGCCGGATCCTGTCCCAGGCCCGCTCGGGGTCCGCGTCGGGACGCAGCGGGTCGGGGCCCAGCCGGTCCGCGATCGCGTCCCGCCGCGTGGCCGTGACGAGCTCGCAGGCGGTCGCGCCCCGGAGGTCGGCGTACGACGTCTGCCCGCCCTCGGGCCGGGGCACGGACACGAGGCGCATCCGCACCTGCCCGACAGGGGCAGGCGGAGCGCCTTCGTGCACGGCGAGCTTGCCGTACAGCCCGAGGTGGACATGGACGAACCGCTCGCCCTCGAAGCCGACGAACAGGTGCTTGCCCCAGGCCTCTGCGTCCTCGATCAGCGCGCCGTCGAGGGCAGCGGCCTCCTCGGCGAAACGGCCCTGGGGGCTGGAGACCTCGACGTGCCTGCCGGCGAAGCGGTCGGTGAGGGTGTGCGCGAGGCGGTGGAGGGTGTGGCCCTCAGGCATCCGCGCCCGCCGTCACGGCTGCGACCTGAGCGCGGACTCCGGGAGCGGCGGCAGATTGCCGGTCTTCTCGTAGCCCGCGATCTGGCCGAGGCGGCGGTCGTGGCGGTCACCGTTGCTGTAGGGCGTGTGCAGGAACACGTCGATGAAGCGGATCAGCTCCTCGAGCGTGTGCAGCCGGCCACCGACGGAGATCACGTTCGCGTCGTTGTGGTCCCGCGCGAGCACCGCGGTCTCCTCGCTCCAGACCAGGGCGGCCCGGATGCCCTTGACCTTGTTGGCGGCGATCTGCTCGCCGTTGCCGGAACCGCCGATCACGATGCCGAAGGACCCGAGGCCCTCCTCGCGGTCGGCAACGACGCCCTCCGCGGCCCGCAGGCAGAACGGCGGGTAGTCGTCGACGGCGTCGTAGACGAAGGGGCCGTGGTCGACGGCTTCGTGCCCCTTCTTCGCCAGCCACTCGATGAGGTGCTCCTTGAGCTCGAGGCCGGCGTGGTCGGATCCAAGGTGAACGCGCATGGGGAAAGTGTGTCAGAGCGTGCTGCGGAGGAAGACGGCGATCTCCGCCAGCGACTCCTCGGCCGCGTCGAACTGCTCGGGCCGGCGCCAGAAACCGTGGATCATCCCGGGGTACGTCGTCAGCCGGGTCGGCACCCCCGCGGCCTCCATGCGCCGAGCCAGGTCGACGTCCTCGTCCACGAGCGGGTCGTGCTCCGCGGCGACCACCAGCGACGGCGGGAGGGTGTGCAGGGACTCTGAGTCGATCGGCGCGAGGTCGGGGTGCTCGAGGTCGGCCGGACCGGCGGCGTACTGCTGCCAGTACCACGCGGCCTCGCCCGCGCCGAGCCCGCCGGCCTCGGTCCGGTAGGAGGCGTACCGCTGGCGTGGGTCGACGAAGGGGTAGACCAGCACGGTCGCCGCGAACACGTTCGGGTTGTGCAGCGCGGCGACCAGCGCGAGGTTGCCACCGGCGCTGTCCCCGAGGGCGACGAGGCGGGACACGTCGAGGCCGAGCGCGGGCGCGGCACCGACCAGCCACGCCAGCGCGGTGTCGGTGTCCTCGACGGCAGCGGGGAACCGGTGCTCCGGCGGCCTCCGGTAGTCCACGGCCAGCACCGCCAGCCCGGTCCGGTTCGCGAGCCGGCGGGCCTGTGCGTCGTGGGTGTCGAGGTCGCCGAAGACGAACCCGCCACCGTGGAGGAAGAGGATCGCCCCGCCCGCGGCAGGTCCGGCAGCTCTCGGGTCGGCCGGGAGGAAGAGGCGGCAGGGCACTCCGGCGGCGTCGACGTCCTCGACGTGGCCGACCTCCTCACGAGGCTCCGTCGTCGACTCCTCCCGGGCGAGGCGGCGCTGCTCCGCTATGTCGAAGTCGGGATCCGTGACGCGCGGCCCCCGGGCCCACTGCGCCATCGCCGCCTCGGCCTGAGGGTGCAGCACCACGGTCAGACCCCGAGCCGCGCGAGCTCGTCGTCGACGACCGCGGTGTCGAGCTTCGTGAACACCGGGGCCGGCTTCTCGACCCGGGTCCCCGCCTTGACCGGGCGGCGCTCCCATCGCGGCGTGCCGGAGTACTCCCCCGTGATCACCGGGTACGACGGTCCGCCGTCGAGGTCCTCCACCTCGTCGATCCGGGGCATCGGGGCGACGTCGCCGGCACCGCCGAGGACACGGTCGACGGCGTTGGCGCTGTGGGGGAGGAACGGCGCGAGGATCAGGTTGCAGTCCGTCACCGCCTGGGCCGTCACGTGCAGGATCGTCGCGAGGCGCTCACGCTCCTCCTCGGCCTTGAGCTTCCAGGGCGCCATGTCGGAGACGTACTTGTTGACCTCGCCGACGACACGCATGGCCTCGCCGATGCCCTGCTTGAAGCGGTGGCGGCCGACCAGGTCACCGACCGTCCCGAAGGCCGCCTCCACGGTGTCGAGGAGCGCGGTGTCATCAGCGGTCAGCTCGCCGGCCTCGGGGACCTCCCCGAAGCTCTTCGCGATCATGTTCGCGGTGCGGTTGACCAGGTTGCCCCAGCCCGCGACGAGCTCGTCGTTGGTGCGTCGTACGAACTCCGCCCACGTGAAGTCGCTGTCCTGGTTCTCCGGACCGGCCGCGCAGATGAAGTAGCGCAGCGCGTCGGGCTGGTAGCGCTCGAGCACGTCGCGGACGTAGATCACGACCTTCTTCGACGAGGAGAACTTCCGGCCCTCCATGGTCAGGAACTCGCTGGAGACCACCTCGGTGGGGAGGTTGAGGACGCCGTACTCCCCCGGCTCGCCACCCCTGCTGCCCAGGCCGTCGTACGCCAGCAGCTCGGCGGGCCAGATCTGGCTGTGGAAGGTGATGTTGTCCTTGCCCATGAAGTAGTAGGAGAGGGCCTCGGGGTCGTTCCACCAGTCGCGCCAGCGGTCGGGCTCGCCGAGGCGGCGGGCCCACTCGATCGAGGCGGACAGGTAGCCGATGACCGCGTCGAACCACACGTAGAGCCGCTTGCTCGACTGCTCGCGCCAGCCCTCGAGCGGGACCGGGATGCCCCAGTCGATGTCGCGGGTCATCGCGCGCGGGCGGATGTCGTCGAGGATGTTCTTGCTGAACCGGATGACGTTCGGCCGCCAGGTGCCCGACGCCTCCCGCTCGTCGAGCCACGCGGACAGCGCGTCGGCGAGCGCCGGCAGGTCGAGGAAGAAGTGCTGGGTCTCGACGAACTGCGGCACCTCGCCGTTGATCTTGCTGACCGGGTTGATCAGGTCGGTGGGGTCGAGCTGGTTCCCGCAGGTGTCGCACTGGTCGCCGCGGGCGCCGTCGGCCCCGCAGATCGGGCAGGTGCCCTCGATGTAGCGGTCCGGGAGGGTGCGCCCGGTCGACGGTGAGATCGCACCCTTGGTGGTCTGCTCGATCATGTACCCGTTGCGGTGCACGGTCGCGAACATCTCCTGGGCGACCGTGTAGTGGTTCACCGTCGTGGTGCGGGTGAACAGGTCGTAGGAGAGGCCGAGGCCCACGAGGTCCTCGACGATGAGGCGGTTGTTGCGGTCGGCGAGCTCGCGGGGGGTCATCCCCTGCTCGTCGGCGGCGACGAGGATCGGGGTGCCGTGCTCGTCGGTGCCCGACACCATGAGCACGTCGTGTCCCGCCATCCGCATGTAGCGGCTGAAGACGTCGGAGGGCACGCCGAAACCGGCCACGTGGCCGATGTGGCGCGGGCCGTTGGCGTACGGCCAGGCGACTGCGGACAGAACTTTGCTCATGGGCCCGATCCTATTGATCCCTCGCAACGTCGCGCCGCGCGCCTCCGCCGACCCGGCGCGTGTGCAGACCAGAACCCGCCGACCCGACGTTCGCCGGGTCGCCACCGGGCTGGCCGAGACCGAGGTCCGGCGCCTGCACAAGGGGATCGACCCGTGAGTGGCAGCTGGTCGAGAACGCAGGCAGTCGTGGGGACCTCGAGCAACCCGTTCTGCGCTGCACAAGAGCCGGGTCAGCCGAAGTCGGGGCCCTTCAGGCGGGACCGCTTGAGCTCGTAGAACCCGGGGGTCGCGGCGACCAGCACGACGCCGTCCCACAGCCTCCCGGCGGCCTCCCCCTTGGGTGTCGGCGTCACGACCGGGCCGAAGAAGGCCACGCCCTCCACGCTGATGACCGGGGTGCCGACCTCGTCACCGACTTGGTCCATCCCGGCGTGGTGGGACTTGATGACCGCCTCGTCGTACGCCGTGTCGTCCATCGCGTCGGCAAGGGCCACGGGCAGCCCCACCTCGGCGAGCGAATCCTCGACCAGGGAGCGGTCGATCGGCCGGCCCTCGAGGTGGATGCGGTTGCCCATCGCGGTGTACAGCGGAAGCACGACGTCCTGACCCTCGGCCTCCTCGGCGGCGATGATCACACGCACCGGGCCCCAGGCGGGCCTCAGCAGCTCGCGGTACTCGTCGGGGATGTCCTTGTCCTGGTTGAGGTAGGCCAGGCTCATCACGCGGAAGGTGGGGTTGATCCGTCGTACCCTCTGCACCTCGAGCACCCAGCGCGAGGTCAGCCAGGCCCAGGGGCACAGCGGGTCGAACCAGAAGTCGACGGGAGTGCGGTCGATCGTCGCTGGGGTCTCGGTGTTCTCCGCAGGCACGGGCTCTCCTCGCAAGATGGTTGAACGTTCCTCTACTTGAGCAACGCCCTATTCGATTGCCTTGTTCCCCGGAGCGGGTGACAAGATGCGGGCATGCCTGGAACCAACCTGACCCGGGACGAGGCGCGCGCCCGCGCCGAGGTCCTCGACGTCGAGTCCTACAGCGTGGATCTCGACCTCACGACGTCCGACACCACCTTCGGCTCCACGACCGTCATCCGGTTCTCGTGCTCACAGCCGGGTGCCTCCACCTTCGCCGACCTGGTCGGCGCGACGATCCACGAGCTGACGCTGAACGGCGAGCGGATCGACCCCACGACCGCCTACCACGACAACCGGATCGCGCTCGAGGGCCTGCAGGCCGAGAACGAGCTCCGCGTGGTCGCAGACTGCACCTACAGCCGCACCGGCGAGGGCCTGCACCGCTTCGTCGACCCCGCCGACAGGCGCGTCTACACCTACACGCAGTTCGAGGTCCCCGACGCCCGCCGCGTCTACACCACCTTCGAGCAGCCCGACCTCAAGGCGACGTTCACCTTCACCGTGACCGCGCCCGAGGCCTGGAAGGTCGTCTCCAACGCCGCCACGCCGACGCCCACCCCCGCGGGCGACGGCAAGGCCACCTGGAGCTTCCCGGCCACCGAGCAGATGTCGACCTACATCACCGCGATCGTCGCCGGTGAGTACCACGAGGTCCTCGACAGCTACCAGGGCAAGCACGGCGAGATCCCGCTCGGTCACTACTGCCGCCAGTCGATGAAGGAGCACCTCGACCTCGACGAGCTGCTCGAGGTCACCAAGCAGGGATTCGCGTTCTTCGAGGACGCCTTCGACTACCCCTACCCGTTCGGCAAGTACGACCAACTCTACGTGCCGGAGTACAACATGGGCGCGATGGAGAACGCCGGCTGCGTGACCTTCCGCGACGAGTACCTCCCCCGCAGCCGCCAGGTCCGCTCGTTCTACGAGCAGCGCGCCAACACGATCCTCCACGAGATGGCGCACATGTGGTTCGGCGACCTCGTGACCATGAAGTGGTGGGACGACCTGTGGCTCAACGAGTCCTTCGCCGAGTGGGCCTCCCACCACGCGTCGGTCAAGGCCACGAAGTACGCCGAGGCGTGGACCGGCTTCACCAACGCCCGCAAGAACTGGGCCTACCGCCAGGACCAGCTGCCCTCCACCCACCCGATCGCCGCGGACAACTACGACCTCGAGGCGGTCGAGGTGAACTTCGACGGCATCACCTACGCCAAGGGCGCATCGTCGCTCAAGCAGCTGGTGGCCTGGGTCGGCGAGGAGGAGTTCCTCACGGGCCTGCGCGCCTACTTCAAGGCTCACGCGTTCGGCAACAGCGAGCTGTCCGACCTGCTCGGGGCGCTGGAGAAGGCCTCCGGCCGTGACCTGCACGCCTGGGCCGAGGAGTGGCTGCAGACCTCCGGTGTGAACACCCTGGCCCCCGACTTCGAGGTCGACGACGAGGGCCGGTTCACCTCCTTCGCCGTGGTCCAGACGGCCCACCCGGACTTCCCGACGCTGCGCCGTCACCGCATCGGCATCGGCCTCTACGACGAGGTCGACCCATCGACGGGCTCAGGGCAAGCGGCCGGCCTCGTCCGTCGTACGTCGTTCGAGACCGACGTCGCGGGTGAGCGCACCGAGATCTCCGAGCTCGTCGGCGAGGCGCAGCCGGATCTGGTCCTGCTCAACGAGGGCGACCTGACCTACGCCAAGATCCGCCTCGACGAGCGCTCGCTCGCGACCCTGGTCGAGAAGATCGCCACCCTCGACGACTCGCTCGCGCGCGCGCTGTGCTGGGGCGCGGCGTGGGACATGACCCGCGACGCGGAGATGTCGGCGACCGACTTCGTCCGGCTGGTCCTCAGCGGCATCGGCAGCGAGTCCGACGTGATGGCGGTCAGCCGGCTGCCCCTGTCGGCCCAGCAGGCGGTCGACTACTACTCCGACCCCGCCGGGCGCGGCCGGCTCACCGCGACCTGGGAGCAGGGGCTGCTCGCCCTCCTCGAGCAGGCCGAGGCCGGCAGCGACCACCAGCTCGCGTTCGTCCGCGCGTACGCCTCGGCGGCCCGCAGCGACGAGGCGCTCGACCGGATCGCCGCCCTGCTCGACGGCACGACCAGCCTCGACGGGCTCGCCGTGGACACCGACCTGCGCTGGACCCTGCTGAGGGCACTGGCCGCGAACGGCCGTGCCGACGAGGCGCGGATCGAGCAGGAGCTGGCCCGCGACAACACCATCGCCGGACAGGAGCGGGCGGCCGCCGCACGCGCCGTCCGCCCCGACGCGGAGGCGAAGGAGCAGGCGTGGACCGACGCGGTCGTCCGTGACGACGTGCCGAACGAGACGCAGCGCAGCGTCGCCCTGGCCTTCAACGCACCGGGGCAGGAGGAGGTGTTGCGTCCCTACCTCGCGCGCTACCTCGATGTCGCGGCGAGGATCTGGGAGGAGAAGGGCACCCAGCGGGCCTCCACCGTCCTGGAGTACATGTTCCCCCGGACGCTGATCGGCGCCGAGACCCTCGACACGGTGGACGGCTGGCTGGAGTCCTCGAAGGCCAACCCCGCCGCGAAGCGGTACGTCCGCGAGGGCCGGGCCGACATCGCCCGCGCGCTCGCCGCCCAGGCCAAGGACGCCGGCTGATCCGCGGGCCCGGCGCTCGGGGCCCGTCGAGGCCGGATCTCGACAAGCTCGATCAGCGGGAGAGGCTCGATCAGCGGATCTCGACAAGCTCGATCAGCGGGAGAGGCTCGACCAGCGGGAGAGGCTCGATCAACGGAGACGGCTCGATCAACGGAGACGGCTCGATCAGCGGAGACGGCTCGATCAGCGGATCTCGACAAGCTCGATCAGCGGGAGAGGCTCGACCAACGGAGACGGCTCGATCAGCGGGAGAGGCTCGATCAGCGCTGATGACGAAGGGCCGCCACCCGTCCGGGTGGCGGCCCTTCGTCGTTGCTGGAGGCTGCTCAGCTCTCGGCGTGCAGCATCCTCGGCTTGCGCGCGTGCTCGGCGAGCATCATGACCCCGTTCTTGATGCCGCCGACGAGGTCACCGGCCGCGAACGCAGACTGCATCGCCAGGGCGGCGAGGTGGACCTCGTGGTCGTCGAGGTCACGACGGACCTCCGCGCCCGTCACGATCTCGAGGATCCGCGCCGACGGGTCGACGACGACGAGCACCGACCGCTCGGGCGCCGTCAAGGTCGCGTGGAGACGCTCCGCGAACGGCCTGGCCTCCTCCTCCGCCGCACCGACGAAGACCGAGAACTCGTAACGCGACACGGTCTCCGCGTCACGGATGGCCCTGTCGACCTCGTAGCGGTCATGCGGACCGAACGCGTCACCAGCGGGCACTTGCCCCACCTCGATCGGTCTGGGCACCCTCGGCGTGGAGGTCGACCTTGTCCGCCGCCTCGAGGCCGTCCTTGGGACCGCCGAACCACTCGCTCTCGCTCCGCCAGGCCCGGCCGGGGGTGTACTTCTGGCCACGGGCCATCGACGGCACGTAGACCAGGAGCGTGATCACCAGGGCCAGGCCCAGCGGGATCAGGACGAGCAGCAGCAGGAAGTCCAGACCACCCACCTGCTCCGGGTCCGTCCATGTCTCGGGGGGCGCGGCGAGGGCGGGCGCGGACAGGAGCGGCAGCACGACAGCCGGGGTCAGGACGAGGGCGCGGAGCGCGCGCCGCGAGGGACGCGCGTTGAGGTCAGGCATCACGCCGACAAGCCTACCGAACCTCGTTTTTGCACTCTCATGACCATCTCGTAGCCTGGCGCGACATGAACCTGTTCCAGAACGCCGAGGTGTGCGCGAACACCGACAGCGACGCCTGCGACCTGGTCTACAAGATCACCAACAACGAGACCCTCGCCCGCAACGCCGACTGGGCGATCTCCAAGCCGTTGGCCGTGATCGGGATCCTGCTGATGGCGGTGGTCACGCGCTGGCTGGTGCACAAGCTCATCGACAGGCTCACCAGCCGGGCGGCCGACGGGATGCTGCCGAGCTCGTTCGGTCTCGGCAAGCTGGGGCGCAGCGCAGAGCGGCGCGCCGACAGCACTCACCTCGCGGCCGCCCGCCACGAGCAGCGCGCCAAGGCCATGGGGTCGCTGCTCAAGAGCGTGGCCACCGGCGTGATCTTCGCCATCGCCGGGGTGATGGCGCTGGCAGAGATCGGCGTGAACATCGCGCCGCTGCTCGCAAGCGCCGGAATCCTCGGTCTGGCCATCGGCTTCGGGGCCCAGACCCTCGTGAAGGACTTCCTGTCCGGCATCTTCATGATCTTCGAGGACCAGTACGGCGTCGGCGACGTGATCGACGCGGGCGAGGCGGTGGGCACCGTCGAGGCCGTCAGCCTGAGGGTCACGCGCATCCGCGACATCAACGGGACGGTCTGGTACGTCCGCAACGGCGAGATCCTGCGTATCGGGAACATGAGCCAGAACTGGGCGCAGACGGTGCTCGACATCCAGGTCGCCTACAGCGAGGACCTGCAGCGGGTGCGCCAGATCCTCGCCGACGTCGCCCACGACATGTGGGGTGACGAGGACTACACCGGGAAGATCATCGAGGAGCCCGAGGTGTGGGGCATCCAGTCGCTCGACCCCGACGGGGTGACCATCCGCGTCGTCCTCAAGACCGCCCCGCTCGAGCAGTGGACGGTGGCCCGCGAGATGCGGGAGCGGATCAAGGCCCGCTTCGACTACGAGGGCATCGAGATCCCGTTCCCGCAGCGCGTCGTGTGGCACCGTGACGCCAGGCAGGGCCGGACCGACGAGCAGGGCGTCGAGGAGCCGGGCGCCGGGGAGCCGGGCGTCGAGGAGCCGGGCGCCGGGGAGAAGGACACCGGCAGGCAGGGCTCCGCGGCGGGCTGAGCACTCCCCGTCCCCGGGACAGCGACGCGGCCGGCCCCGTCATGAGGCCGGCCACGTCGCGTCCGGGGCCGTGCTCAGGCCAGGGAGGCGTCGAGCGTGATGGTCGTGCCCTTCAGCGCCTGGGAGACCGGGCAGTTCTCCTTCGCTCCCTCGGCGGCCGTCTGGAACGCTTCCGCGTCCATGCCCTCGACGGTGCCCACCACGGTGAGGTGGATGCCCGTGATGCCCTCACCGGGCTGGAACGTGACGTCCGCCTTGGTGTCGAGCGCGGTGGGCGGTGTGCCCTGCTTGGCGAGCGCCCCGGACAGCGCCATGGAGAAGCACGAGGAGTGGGCGGCCGCGATCAGCTCCTCAGGGCTGGTCTTCCCACCGGGCTCCTCGGCGCGGGCGGGCCAGGAGACGTCGTAGCTCCCGATGCCCGACGAGTCCAGGGACACGGTGCCGGCCCCCTCCATCAGCGAGCCTTCCCAGCGGGTGGTGGCGGTGCGCGTGGTGGCCATGCAAGCTCCTTCGGTCGACGTCGTACGACGAGCACGGGCGTGCTCGATGACACGACTCTTGTGCCACCGGGGACAATAGGCAAGTGAGCACCCACGACCAGCCTGCTGCAACCTTCTACGACGAGATCGGCGGCATGCCGACCATCCGCAAGATCGTCGACCGGTTCTACAAGGGCATCGCCACGGACGAGCTGATCCGGCCGATGTACCCCGAGGAGGACCTCGGTCCGGCCGCCGAGCGGCTCACGCTGTTCCTCGCGCAGTACTGGGGCGGCCCGACGACGTACTCCGACAACCGGGGCCACCCCCGGCTGCGTATGCGACACGCCCCGTTCGCGGTCTCCCCCGCCGCCAAGGACCGGTGGCTGCACCACTTCCGCGCGGGCCTGGACGCCGCGAACCTCACGCCCGAGCAGGACGCCACGTTCTGGGCCTACGCCGAGCACGCCGCGCAGTTCATGGTGAACACCTTCGAGGAGGGCTGACCCGGGGGCCCTTCGCCTCTTGCGGGGTCCTGTGCCCGGGCCGACCATGGCCTGTGAGGGGCGTCGACGACGGAGGTGGCGATGGAACCCACGACCTCGAGCCAGACCAACCACACGTTCCTCGAGGAGCTGCGGCGCCGACGAGGCGAGCTGCGGGAGTCGCTCGACGCTCTCGAGCTCTCCCTGTCCGCCCCCGCGGCCGCCGACCGGGCCGGTTGGGTACGTCGGGTGCACGACGGCCTCGGTGGTCTCGCCCACGACTTCGAGCACCACATCGACCTCACCGAGGGCGCGGACGGGCTCTACCAGGAGCTGCTCGCCGCCTCTCCTCGGCTGTCCGAGGCGGTCTCCCGGCTGACCGCGGAGCACTCCGCGATCCGGAAGCAGATCGACGACCTGCTCGCCCGGGTCGACACTGCGGGCGACCTCGAGCACGTCACCGTCGTGCGCGACCTCGGTACCGACCTGCTCGGCAGCCTGATCCGACACCGCCAGCGCGGCGCCGACCTGGTCTACGAGGCCTACGAGTTCGACATCGGCGGCGACACGTAGGCCCGGCCTGCCAGGATCCCGCCCTGCGGTCAGACCCGTTCGAGCGCCACGTGGGGCTCGGGGGGCAGCACCACGACGACGGCGTCGCCCACGTGCACGAGACCGCTGCGCTCGACGACGCCCATGATGCCGGTGCGCCGCTGGACCTGCCCGTCCTCGCCGACCGTGACGGAGAGCTTCAGGAGGCCGTCGCGGAAGCTGTCGATCTGCCAGCAGGGGTTGCGCAGGCCGGTGACCCGCACCACCGCCTCGGGACCGATCCGCAGGACGGTGTCCCGCGGCAGGTGGACGAGGTCGATGCCCTCGGTGAGGACGTTCTCCCCGAGGTCGCCGCCCTCGACCTCGTAGCCGTGCTCGCGCACGAGGTCGAAGAACTCTCGTGGCATCAGGTGAACCTGGCGCAGGTTCGGCCCGCCGGGGTTGCGCCGGACGTGGGAACGGTGCTGCACCGTCGTGCCGGCGTGCGCGTCGCCCTCGACGCCGTACCCCTCGACGAGCTCGATCCGCTGCTGCGGCACCTTGCTGAACCGGTGCTCGCCGTCCACCGCGAGGCCCACGACCCTGCCCGCGGCAGGGTCCGCGACGACGTCGGCGGGGCTCGAGGTCTCCAGGCGCTTCTCCAGCAGCCGCTCTCGCCGCCGACCGTCGGGCATCGGTTCGGTGCGGCCGGTGTCGGCGAAACCGTGCCGGTCGTAGAGGCGCACTGCAGCTGGGTTGTCCTCCGCGACCGCGAGCCGGAGCACCGGGGCACCTGCCGAGGCAGCCCACCGCTCCACCCGCTCGACCAGCGCGTCGGCGACGCCGGTGCCTCGGGCCGACGGAGCGACCCACATCGAGATCAGCTCTGCTCCGCTGCCGTCCTCGTCCGGCGCGCCGGTCGCCATTCCGACGGGGGTGCCGTCCCGCAGCGCGACCACGTTGTGCGAGCCGGGCAGCCCCAGGCGCGACCGCCAGCGGTCCTCCCGGTCGCCCTCGCCCTGCCAGTCCGCGAGCACCGAGCCGAAGGCGTACGGCGCCTCGGCGAGCGCCGCCAGCCGCAGCTCCCGCCACACCCGCCAGTCGTCCGGTCCGACCTCGCGCAGGTCCACCGCGTCCACGGTCAGCCCGCCCCGGTCTCGAGCGCGCCCGTGAGCAGGTCGCGCTCCACGTCGGTGAGCCGGCGTGCGGCCTGCGTCGCGAGGTCGAAGCTCACGAGCACCGCGTCGGCACGTGACAGCACGGTGTCGCCGTCCTTGATCTCGGCGGACATGTCGAACGACGAGCGGCCGACGCGGCTGATCCACGACTCCACCGCGTAGGGCTGGGTCCGGAACAGGATCGGGCGCCGGTAGTCGACGTCGATCCTGGCCAGCACGATCGAGAACCTGCCGTCGCCCTCCTCTCGTCCGAGGGAGCTCATGAGGGCGAGGCGCGCCTCCTGGTAGTACTCGAAGTACTTCACGTTGTTGACGTGGCCGTAGACGTCGACGTCGGAGAAGCGCACCCGGCAGGAGTACACGTGACGGCTCATGCGCGGCCCCCGGTCGTCGCGGGCTCGAGGAACCGCTCGAGCACCTCCCGCTCCTCCGGCCTCAGCCGCCGCGGGCGTTCGCTGGAGAAGACGTACGGCGTCAGCAGCGAGGTCGCACGGACGTAGACCTTGCGGGACCCGTCCGGCAGCACGTCGAGGATCTCGTAGGCCATCGTGAACGACGCCCCCCGCACCTGGGTGATCCAGGTCTCGATCCTCACCGGCTCGAACCGGAAGACCAGGGGCGCCGCGAACTCCACCTCGTGGCGGACCACGACGACGCCCTCCGCAAGCTCCTCACCCCCCGAGACCGGGGCGTGCACGGCGAACATGTCGACGCGCGCCTCCTGGAGGTAGTCCACGTACGTCACGTTGTTCACGTGCCCGAGGGAGTCCATGTCGGCCCAGCGGAGGGGGCAGTCGTAGACGTGGCGCACGGCGTCGATCCTGCCAGAGACCGGTCTCGCCTCGGTCCGGGTGTCCGTCGTACGGCGTCCGGGAGTCCGTCGTACGGCGTCCGGGAGTCCGTCGTACGGCGTCCGCGCGGCCGTCTTACGGCCGGCGCCGCGTGTGGCGCTGACCACATGTCCCGCGCACGCGATCCGTCCTAGGCTGTCCGGATGCCGCACCCCGCGCCCGCGGCGGCCGGCCTCCTGTGCACTCGACCAGATCGGAGTCACCTCCATGCCCGAGGCAGTGATCGTTTCCGCCACACGCTCCCCCATCGGACGCGCCAACAAGGGTTCGCTCAAGGACATGCGTCCCGACGACCTGACGGCCCAGATGGTGCGTGCGGCCCTCGAGAAGGTCCCCGCGCTCGACCCGAAGGACATCGACGACCTGTACCTCGGCTGCGGCCTGCCCGGCGGTGAGAGCGGCTTCAACATGGGCCGGATCGTGGCCGTGGAACTCGGCTACGACCACCTGCCCGGAGCGACGATCACGCGCTACTGCTCCTCCAGCGTGCAGACGACCCGGATGGCGATGCACGCGATCAAGGCCGGGGAGGGCGACGTGTTCATCTCCGCGGGCGTCGAGACGGTCTCCCGCTTCCGCAAGGGCACCTCGGACCACCTGCCCGACACCGAGAACCCTCTCTTCGACGAGGCCAAGGCCCGCACTGCCGCGATGGCCGAGGGTGGCCAGGACTGGCACGACCCGCGTGAGGACGGCAAGGTCCCCGACGCGTACATCGCCATGGGGCAGACGGCCGAGAACGTCGCGAACCTTCGTGGTCTGACCCGCCAGGAGCTCGACGAGTTCGGCGTCCGCAGCCAGAACCTCGCGGAGAAAGCCATCGCCGACGGCTTCTGGGCGCGGGAGATCACGCCCGTCACGCTCCCCGACGGCACCGTCGTGAACCAGGACGACGGCCCCCGGGCAGGCGTGACGCTGGATGCCGTCTCCGGCCTGAAGCCGGTGTTCCGCCCCGACGGCGTCGTGACCGCCGGCAACTGCACCGCGCTCAACGACGGTGCGGCCGCCCTGGTGGTCATGTCCGACACGAAGGCCAAGGAGCTCGGCCTCACCCCGCTGGCCCGCGTGGTCTCCACCGGCGTCTCGGCGCTCTCCCCCGAGATCATGGGCCTCGGCCCGGTCGAGTCGACCCGGCAGGCTCTCGCCCGGGCGAACATGACCATCGACGACATCGACCTCGTCGAGATCAACGAGGCGTTCGCCGCGCAGGTGGTGCCGTCGTACCAGGACCTCGGCATCGACCTCGACAAGCTCAACGTCAACGGTGGCGCGATCGCCGTGGGCCACCCGTTCGGCATGACCGGGGCGCGGCTGCAGGCGACGATGATCAACTCGCTGCAGACCCACGACAAGCAGACCGGCCTGATCACGATGTGCGTCGGCGGTGGCCAGGGCATGGCGCTCGTCCTCGAGCGGATGAGCTGACCTCTCGTCGTACGACGACCGCGGGACCCCTGGCCACGGCCGGGGGTCCTGTCGTGTCAGGCGAGGTCGATCCAGTAGCGCCGCTTCGGCGCTCCGCCCGCCACCGGCACGACGTTCTCCAGGCGGCCGCCGCAGCGCTCGATCACGGTCGCGGACCCGGTGTTGTCGTCGTCGCAGGTGACGAGGGCACGCGGAACACCCAGCGGCCGAAGCACCTCCAGCGACCGGCGGAGGATCTCCGTGGCGTGACCGCGCCGGCGGAACGCGGGACGGACGCCGTACCCGATGTGACCGCCGACCTGCCGGAGGTGGTCGTTGAGCTCGTGCCGGATCGACGAGCGCCCGACCAGCTCGCCGGCGACCTCGGCGACCAGGAAGGTGGCGGGCACGTAGCCCTCGGGGAGGCCGATCCCGTGGCGGTAGCCCTCGTGACGCCGAACGTGCTCCTCCCACGGCTCGCCCTCCCGCAGGTCGAGCAGGAACTCGAAGCCGTCTGCGGCCAGCTCCTCGTGCGCGCACAGCGCCTGCTCCCGGTCGGCGTCGGTCAACGGTCGCAGCCGCAGCGCACTCTCGCGCGGGTCCACCTCGGGCTCCTCCCTGCTTTCTCCCTGTCTTCCCGGTGGACGACGGGCGGCCCATCATCCCCGGTCGCCCGGCAGGCGCGACACTGGCTTCCGGGAAGCGGGCATTATTGTTGAATGTTCAACTTGGATCCGCTAGACTTCCGTCATGACAGCGAAGGCCACCGACGAGGCCACCGGGACGCGGTGGCTCACCCAGGACCAGCAGCGCTCGTGGCGCTCCTACCTGGTCGGCACCACTCTCCTCATGGACCGGCTCGACCGCGAGCTCCGCGAGCACCACGACCTCTCCATGCCGGAGTACGAGATCCTCGTCCGCCTCTCGGAGGCACCGTCGCGGCGGATGCGGATGGCCGAGCTGGCGGACGCGATCAGCCACTCGCGCAGCCGTGTGACGCACACCGTTGCCCGGCTCGAGCGCGACGGCCTCGTAGAGCGGCTGACCTGCGCCTCCGACGGTCGGGGGGTCGAGGCGGCCCTGACCGACGCCGGCTACGACCGGCTCGTGGCCGCGGCACCGACCCACGTGGAGGGGGTACGCCGCTTCCTGGTCGACCTCGCCGCCGACGACGACTTCGCCGCGGTCGGCCGGGTCTTCGACGCCGTGGCCGACGTGCTGATCGCGACCAACCCGGCCGCCGACCTGCGCTGACCGTCCCACCCTGACGCCGGCCTCGGAATACGGTGTGCCGGAGCGGGGTACTTTGACGGCATGGGAATCATGAGCAAAGTCGTCAAGCTGGGCATCGCGAAGAAGATCTACGACGAGGCCCGCAAGCCGCACAACCAGCAGAAGGCCCGTGAGGCCTACGCGAAGTTCCAGGCGAGCCGCAAGAACAAGCGCTGAGCCTGGCCCCAAGACACACGAGGGCCCCCGCCAGTCCGCCGGGGGCCCTCGTCACGGCACGACGCTCAGTCGCGGGTGAGCCGACGGTGGGTCACCCGGTGCGGGCGGGCTGCCTCGGCGCCGAGCCGCTCGATCTTGTTCGCCTCGTAGGCGGCGAAGTTCCCCTCGAACCAGAACCACCGCGACGGGTCCTCCTCGTCGCCCTCCCAGGCCAGGATGTGGGTGGCGACACGGTCGAGGAACCACCGGTCGTGGGAGGTCACGACGACACAGCCGGGGAACTCCAGCAAGGCGTCCTCGAGCGACTGCAGGGTCTCGACGTCGAGGTCGTTGGTCGGCTCGTCGAGCAGCAGTAGGTTGCCGCCCATCTTCAGCGTGAGCGCGAGGTTCAGGCGGTTGCGCTCACCGCCGGAGAGCACGCCCGCCTTCTTCTGCTGGTCCGGACCCTTGAAGCCGAACGAGGCGATGTAGGCGCGGCTCGGCATCTCGAAGTTCGCGACCTTGATGTGGTCGAGCCCGTCGGAGACGACCTCCCACACGTTCTTGTTCGGGTCGATCCCGCCACGGCTCTGGTCGACGTACGAGATCTTGACCGTCTGGCCGACGACGAGCTCGCCCTCCTCGGGCTTCTCCTCCCCCACGATCATCCGGAACAGCGTGGTCTTGCCGACGCCGTTGGGGCCGATGACGCCGACGATGCCCGCACGGGGCAGCGTGAAGTCGAGGTCGTGCATGAGCACGCGCTCGTCGAAGCCCTTCGTGACGTCCTTGGCCTCGAGCACGATGTCGCCCAGGCGGGGGCCCGCCGGGATGTTGATCTCGGCGAGGTCGACCTTGCGGTTGCGCTCCGCCTCGGCGGCGAGCTCCTCGTAGCGGGCCAGACGTGACTTGCTCTTGGCCTGGCGGGCCTTCGGGTTCGACCGCACCCACTCGAGCTCGCGCTCGAGCATCTTGGCGCGCTTGGCGTCCTTCTGGCCCTCGATCTGCAGGCGGGCCTTCTTGGTCTCGAGATAGGTCGAGTAGTTGCCCTCGTAGGGGTGCAGCCGGCCGCGGTCGATCTCGAGGATCCAGGACGCGACGTTGTCGAGGAAGTAGCGGTCGTGGGTCACGGCCAGAACCGCGCCGGGGTACGAGGCCAGGTGACCCTCGAGCCACTGGACCGACTCGGCGTCGAGGTGGTTGGTGGGCTCGTCGAGCAGCAGCAGGTCGGGCTGCTGGAGCAGCAGCTTGCACAGGGCCACGCGACGCCGCTCGCCACCGGACAGGTTGTCCACGATGGTGTCCGGGGGCGGGGTCCGCAGGGCGTCCATCGCCTGTTCCAGCCGGCTGTCGAGGTCCCACGCGTTGGCATGGTCCAGGTCGGTCTGGAGGTCGCCCATCTCAGCGAGGAGCTTGTCGTAGTCGGCGTCGGGGTCGCCGAGCTCCTCGGAGATCTGGTTGTAGCGGTCGAGCTTCGCCTTGATCTCGTGGACGGCCTCCTCGACGTTCTCCAGGACGGTCTTGCCCTCGGACAGCGGCGGCTCCTGCTGGAGCATCCCGACGGTCGCCTCGGGGTCGAGGGTCGCGTCGCCGTTGGAGGCGTGGTCGAGGCCCGCCATGATCTTCAGCAGGCTCGACTTGCCGGCACCGTTGGGGCCGACGACACCGATCTTCGCCCCATGGAGGAAGGACAGGGTGACGTTGTCGAGGACCACCTTGTCGCCGTGGGCCTTGCGCACGTTGCGCAGCGTGTACACATACTCAGCCATAGTCCGACCAGCCTACGGCCCGTGGCCCCACCCGCTCCAATCGGCCGCCGAGGGCCCCACCCCGCGGTGGCCCCTCAGGCAGCCGGCTCGTCCCGCCGCTCCAGCCCTTCGCCGGCCGGCGGATGGATCGGGTTGCCCCAGCTGTCGAGCTGGGTGTTGACGTCCGCGTCCTGGTGGATGATCTCGGTCAGCTCGTCCTGCATGTCCGACTCGTTGCGCTCCTGCTTCTGGGAGCGGGTGAACGTGCTCGTCCCGCGGCAGAGGTCGTGGCCCACGAAGCTCGCCTCCACGACCAGGGTGCTCGAGATCTGACCGTCCTCACGCTCCCAGGCGTCGCTGCGCAGCCGACCATGGACGATCACCGCGTCGCCCTTCTTCACCGACCCGGCCACGTTGTCGGCGAGGGCCCTCCACGCCGAGACGGAGTACCAGGTCGTCGCGCCGTCCATCCACTCCCCCTTGCGCTTGATCCTCGGCGTCGAGGCCACCCGGAGGTTGGCCACGTTGACTCCGTTGACCGTGCGGTGCGTGACGTCGCTGCCGACCCAGCCGTGGAAGGTGACGTAGGTGTCGCCCATGTCGCTGCTCCTCATGTCGAGTTTCCTGTGCTTCTCGACGCAAGGCTGCCCGGGTGCACCGTCGTACCGCGCGGGCCGGCCGGGAACCTGTGGACGCGAGCGCCTCGGCGGCGGTCTGTGGGCGGCTCCTGGCACGGGCGGCGCCGGCGGGTCCGGTCGGCCAGCACGACAGGGCCGCAACCATCCGTGCGGACCGTTGCGGCCCCAGAAACAGCTGAAACCGGGGCCGCAACCATCCGCACGGACGACTACGGCCCCGCGGTCACGTCCAGGGCAGGTCCAGCTTGCCCGGCCGGGTCAGCGCAGCGCGGCGGCGAGACCGTCGCGGGTGCGCCGGTAGGCCTCGATCTCACCCTCGATGGGCTCGATCACCAGCTCCTCGGTGACCTCGGCGATCGCCGCGCGCAGCCGCCGGTCGGCCGAGCGTGCCTTGCGGCGCGCGGCCAGCGAGGCGAAGACCCGCGACAGCAGGGCGAGCGCCACACCGACCACGATCCCGCCGAGCAGCATCAGCGTCGGGATCGGGAATCCGCGGTACTCCGGTGTCTCCGGGGCCGGCATCTGCAGGTAGCCCATGACCGCGAGCCCGGCCAGCCACAGCCCGCCGGCGACCGCCACGAGGAACACGAGCCACTGCACGATCCGGACGAGGTGCCACCAGACCGGCGTGCGGCCGACACCGAGGTCCGTGGTCCCCACGGCCTTGTCAAGGGCGTCGTTCAGGTCGTCGAACCGGGAGACCGAGGCGTGCCGGACGGCCGCCGCCCACGGCGTGGTGAGCTCGGCCGCGGCGTCGTCGGCCACGGCGCGGACGGCGGTGTCGACGCGGGCCCGCTGCACCTGGGTGGCCTCGGGCACCGACGCCCGCGCTCCCCCGGTCAGCTCCTTGCCGCGTGGGCCGAGGTCGAGGTGGAGCCGCTTGAGCGGGTCGGGGCGTAGCCGGGCGAGCCACTTCGTGACCGGCCAGCCGGTGGCCTGACGTGCGCGGACCCGGGTGGCCTTGTCGACCGCGTTGACGACGGTGGGAACCCCCGCGGCGTCCGCGAAGGCGTCGACGAGCTCGGACTTGCGGGCACGCGCCACGTCAGAGGGCTTGGCGGTGCCGTTCTGCTCCTGCATCCGCGCCGCCGCGTCCTTGATGTCGGCGAGCAGGCGCGTGCGGGTCGCCTTCTTCGCCGCGACCCGCTTGGCGAGCTCCTTCTTGAGCGTCGGGATCCCGTCGCCGTGGCGCGCCGAGGCGGTGAACACCGGGACGCCGTCGAGGCCGTCGGCCTTCAGCAGACGCTCGAGGTCGGCGACCATCGAGGCGCGGCGCTCCTCCGGGACCTCGTCGATGTGGTTGAGCACCACGAGCATGACGTCCTTGTGGGTCGACAGCGGCCGGAGGTAGCGGTCGTGGATCGCCGCGTCGGCGTACTTCTGCGGGTCTATCACCCACACGAGGACGTCGGTGAGCTTCACCAGCCGGTCCACCTCGACGTGGTGCGCGACCTCGGTCGAGTCGTGGTCGGGCAGGTCGAGAAGCACCAGGCCCTGGAGCTCCTTGTCGTCGGAGACCGGCCCGTCGAGCATGCTGTTGCGGGCCACCTGGTGGCGGCGGGGCACACCGAGCCAGTCGAGGAG
>DGBP01000010.1:0-2769 GCA_002384855.1 Nocardioidaceae bacterium UBA4001
GGCGAATGGCGCGACCGCAGCCCACGCCCGTCCCCCCGGGGCTATGGTGAATACAAGGGGGAGATGGGGAGAGGGTGATGGGAGACGTCATCACACCTGATCGGTCCCGCCAACCCGTGCTCAAGCACGTGCAGGTGCGAGAGTACGTCCGCGGGCTGATCGAGGGGGCGGAACCGGGCAGTCCGGCGCCGTCGGAGCGCGAGCTGGTGCAGCGCTTCGGCGTGGCTCGGATGACCGTGCGACAGGCGCTCGACGCCCTCGTGTCCGAAGGTCTGCTCGAGCGGGTGCCCGGCCGTGGCACGTTCGTGTCGCGGGCGAAGATCGACGTACAGGTCCGGCTGTCGAGCTACACCGAGGAGATGGCCCGGCGCGGGATGACGTCGTCCTCGCGCACCCTGCTCGCACGGGTCGAGTCGGCCGGCCCCGGCGTGGCGCGGGCGCTGGAGATCCAGGAGGGCGACAAGGTCGTCCACTGGCAGCGGATCCGTTCCGCCGACGGCACGCCCATGTGCATCGAGGACGCCTACATGGCCGACAGCACCGTCCCCGAGTTCCTCGAGTCACCGCTGCCGGAGAGCCTGTACGCCGAGTTCAAGCGGCGCGACCTGATGCCCACCTGGGGCGAGGACTCGGTCGACGCCGACCTGGCGCGACCCGAGGAGGCCGACCTGCTCTGCGTCGAGCCCGGCTCGCCGGTGCTCCGGATCGCCCGCCGGGCCTTCGCCGGCAACATCGCGGTCGAGGTGTCCCGCTCGACCTACCGCGCCGACCGGTACACCCTGTGGGTGCCGATCTGCCGGCCCAGCAACCCCGTGCGGGGACGCACCTAGCCGATCTGCGGCGCGGAGAGCTCGCCGAGGGCGGCCACCGCGATGCCCGACGCCTCGCACACCCAGGTCGGGTCCGGCCCACCGAGCTCGGGGTGGATGTAGAGCGCGTGCGGCTCGTCGTGGTCGCAGACCCGGCACAGCGGCCAGCGGCCGACCGTCGAGAGCAGGGCGTCCTGCACGTCCTGGGCGACCAGCCCGGCGACGTACTCCTTGCCCTCCTCCCACTGGGAGGCCCACCACCGTCGCGTCGTGACCGCCTCCTCGAGCGCGGAGACCGAGTCGGCGTCGGCGGCCTGCGTGGTCTGCAGGTCGCGCAACACGAGGGCGCGTGCCGTCATCAGGGCGTCGTCGGATGTCACGATGTCCATTGTGGACACCGACGGTGAGGACCGGGCGGCGACCGCCCTCCTCGAGGTGGTCGTGCTGCATCCTCGCGACGTGCCCGGCGCCGACGAGGGCGGTGCGGACCGCCTCTTCGTCGTGGCCGGCATCGAGGCGGGCGGGCTCTCCCCCGAGCCCGCGACGGTGTCGGCGATCTGCCGCGGCACCGAGGTCCCGGTCCGGGTGATGCTACGGCTCAACGACGGCCTGACCACGACCGGAGGCGAGCTGACCCGGCTGGTCGGCCTGGCGGAGGACTACCTGTCGGTCGGCGCGGCCGGCGTCGCGTTCGGGTTCCTCACCTCCGACCTCGAGGTCGACGTCGAGGTCTGCTCCTACCTCGCCGACCGGCTGCCGGNNTGGCGGCAGCTGCTGCAGCTGCCCGGCCTCGACACGGTGCTGTCCGCAGGCTCCCCGCGGGGGCTGGACGCCGGGGTGGACGAGCTCGTCGACCGGGCGGCCGCGCACCCCTCCGTCGCCCGGCTGGTGATGGCCGGGGGAGGACTGCGCGGCGAGCACGTGCCGTGGCTCTCCCGGGCCGGGGTGCGGCAGTTCCACGTCGGCTCGACCGCCCGGCCGGGCGGCTCCTGGAGCAAGTCGTACGTCGACCCGGCGCACGTGCGCTCCTGGCGGATGCTGGTCGACGACGCGGTGGCCCACGCCGAGTCGCTGCACCGGCAGACCGGTGGATCCGCCGGGTGACCCTGCTGATCGACCCGCCCAACTCCGCCGGTCACGGGCGGCTGTGGTCGCACCTTGCCAGTGACGAGTCCTTCGAGGAGCTGCACCGGTTCGCGGCGACCCTCGGCATCCCGCGACGCGGCTTCGACCGGGACCACTACGACATCCCCGCGGAGCGCTACGAGCAGGTGGTCGCCGCGGGCGCCGTACCCGTCGGCAGCCGCGAGCTGATCCGGCGTCTGCAGGCGGCGGGGCTTCGTCGGCGCAAGGCGGAGGCGCTCGGGCCGCGGCGTCCGGGCCGGTCGCTGGTGCGGTCCCGACGGCTCGTGCCGGGCGACACCGTCGCGGTCGTGGCACCCGCGGGTCCCGTGCCGCCCGAACGGCTCGACGCCGGCCTCTCCGTGCTGCGGTCGTGGGGGCTCGAGGTCCGGGAGATGCCGCATCTCAGGGGACGGCTGGCGTCGTTGCCCCACCTCGCCGCGTCCGACGCCGAGCGGGCCGCGGACCTGATGGCGGCCTGGACGGACCCGGAGGTCGCGATGGTGGTCGCCGGCCGTGGTGGGTACGGCTCCCAGCGCCTCGTCGACCTGCTCGACTGGCCGGCGATGGCGGAGGCGGGCCCGAAGGTGCTGCTCGGCTTCTCCGACGTGACCGCGCTGCACCAGGCGGTGGCCGGCCGTCTCGGGCTCTCCACCCTGCACGGGCCGGTCGTGACCAGCCTGGGTGGCGCCGACGACGACGCGCGCGAGCACCTCAGGCGGATGCTCTTCGCGCCCGAGACCGCCCTCGCGCTCACCCCGCGACCCGGGGAGACGCTGGTCGGTGGGCGCGCCGAGGGTGTCCTGGTCGGCGGCAACCTCGCGCTGCTCGCCGCGGA